>JBOFPV010000100.1:0-30023 GCA_051660585.1 Tannerellaceae bacterium | reverse complement strand
CCTAGGTATGCCGTAAGCGTGTAAAGTGCGTCTACGTTCAAGCTCGCATCCAACGGATCTCCACGGAATGAGATCGTACTCCCTTCTCTGATCTTGAAGTCGCGGTGTATTACCTGCTGCAAGCTAAAGTTATAGTTACCTTGTTGAATGGTATAATTTCCAAACATTTTCAAGTCTGATTTTGTGCCGAATTCAACTAGTAAGCTCCCGCTACCTGTACCTCTGATCTTGTCGCCGCTTATTGGATCGACAATCATATCAATGGTAAGATCAGGTGTGACATCTAGTCGGAAGTTCATTCGAAGTTCTGCAGCAGTATTTTGTGTCAGCTTACTCATGTTTAGCTTAAAACGCTCTCCTATTGTTATCGTATCGTTTACCTGCTGGGTGGAATCAATAACGGGATTTTTATCTACAAAAGTGATAAAGTCATAATCTGCGACAGAAGTTCCACTCATAAAGTTCATTCCGATTGTTGAGTTTGGATTACTACGCACATTGACGTTCATGTTGATTATTTTTTCATCACCTGCAATCGTTGCACTACCTGAGCCAAATACTGCTCCGTACATCAGCGGGTTTTGTTTTTCAGTCGCATTATACATCAAAAGATTTGGTGTTTGCAGCTGTACGCTGAAATTAAAGTCACGAAAATGTTTGTGATTGAAGTGTCCGTTTACTGTTGCTTTGTTTCCGAATTTATCACATAGCGGAAGGTTCTTGACATAAATACTATCGGGGTCGAGGTAGACCGAATCGCTGAATGTATAATATGTATTCAGAAACTCAATACCTAGTCCGGCATCTTTTACATAAGCCTTTCCTTGTACAGTAAGATCTTTAAATGGGCCATATAAGTGAACCAATCCTGTGCCATAACCTTGGAGGTCTTTTGCCACGTTTTGCAGAAAAGGTTGAAGGAAGGCTATGTTGAGATCATTTGCATCGAAATATAGCGATAGTCCTTGTTTGATCGGATAAATGTATCCGTTTACGTCGGTCCACACACTATCATTTTTATGAATACTACCCAACATCATGATGCCTTGTTGCGTATGATCCCATTCGCTAAACAAATTGAGTCGTCCAAGGGTAACGCCATTGAACCCGAAGTTTTCGATATTCAAATCTGTATTTAGCATCTGACTTTCTTTCAAGTCTGAGATATTGAATTTACCGTTTGCAACTCCGCTGAATTGAAGCGCCGGGATGTTGAGTACATCAAAGATGTAAGCTAGTTCGATGTCTTTCAATTGTAAGTTAAGCGTATCAAGAGGGTTTTCCGAAACAATTCCATCTATTAATGCAAACTCCTGATTGTGTCCAATCTCAAAGTTGTCAATCATTACAGTCTTGTCCTCTATGATCACGTTAGAGGGTGCAATACTCCAAATAGAGTCCTTGATAACTACTTCTGTCGGATTGATTGTAATCTCCGTGCGCAGGTTCTTTTTTGTATTACGCTTTTCAGATTCTTGTATTGTAACGAAATGCGTAGTGGTAGAAAGGTCTGCTTTATAGGTTTTATCCTTGTTATTGGTCCATGAAATAAATGTATTCAAGTAGTCGTTTTCGGCATCTAGCGCTACATTTACTTTGTTTTTGAGTCCGTTGTCGTTGTAATTGACAGCTCGTACTTCTATAATAGCTTTCTTTTGAGGGTTTTCTGCAATGAGGTAACCCGACTCGAACTTGCTTTTGCCGACTCTGAATTTAGGTAAATATCCTTCTACGCGAAACTTATTATAGCTGTTGTTGTAATGAGCCAGAAGGCGCACTTGATTCTCTATCGTAACCGGAAGCTTTAGGGTAGAGGAAATACGCTCTGTATTCTCAATGGTAAGTTGCATCGAGAAGTTGTTTATCTCAGTCGTAAGATTCTTTTGTGTTGCATTGATCAGTGACGGAACATATTCACGAAATGTATTCATGATACTCGGCACAATGGTTTCAAACGAGTATGCACCCGATATCTCAGCATTAATAATATCAGACTTGATGTTCAGGTGTCTATCTGATGATACTCCGGATGCAATAATATCGAGGTTCTTTACTAAGAAGCTGTCTTGTACTGTTTTAAAGCTCAAGTCTGATATTTCGATGTCTCCCTCGAGATTGTCGATGTTGTTGCCGGTGAAGTTGGCTTTTAAAGAGGCCGATAAGTCGGGAGCTTCATATTTCTTTGATAAATGAAGACTGTCGAGACGAATATTTTGTAGCTGAGCTTCAAAATTAAACTCAGGAACTTTGCCCATGTTGCTAAATAGGCCTGATGCAAACAATTGTCCGTTTGGATCTGCGATAATTAGGCTTCCGTTAAACTCCTTTGGGGAGAATGCTCCAACGATACTAATGTTGTTGTATCGGTAATCCATGAAGTCAAATTGTTTAATGTTTGCATTAATGTCTCCTTTGATATCTCCATTGATTGGTCGCACGGCATTAAGCTCCAGATTTAAGTTTACGATGCCAAACGGATTGTTTTCTTTCAATAGGTGATTTAGCTTGATGTCAGATGTAGAGAGTTTCCCTTTGATAAAAGTGCCGATACCTTTCTCCTTGTCACTACCTACGTTTATATCGGTACGAATAGCGCCGATATCTGTTCTAACCTTACCAAAGGCTACTAAATTGTCAAAGAAGCCCGAGATCTCGCCATCAAATCTAATTACCCCAAGTTTTTCAACTTCATTGGGGAGTGTTACTTTTTTGTCAGAGAAGTTGTTTACAATACGATCTACACCTTCTGTTGTTATAAATAGATTTTTGACTGCACCAAATATGTATGCCTCTTCGGGGTGTCTGATGCCCTTCAGATTCATAGCACCTTGGAAGAACATCATGTCTCCATATCGTAGTGTGAGTTGATTTAGATCGATATTGTTGATCGAACCATCTGCATGTCCTGATAGATCGATTGATTCCGTAAAGTTGCGCAAAGCAGGTACAAACGCTGAGATATCTTTTGGAGTAATTCTTGACGGAGCAATATTTAATTGAATAGGAGCATATTCTACAATGCCAGAAATGCTGTCGATACCCGAATAGTGAATGCTTGTATTGTTGATCGTAAAATCGGTATTCGGAAGTTTAATGTTCAAATTAGCGAGTAATGCACTATCTCGATTAGCTTTGACTTCCAATGCTAACTTGTTTAAGTGCACACCGGATGCTTCATCGAGGCTTAAGCGTTCGATCTGTGCATCAATCGAATCTTTGCTTATAGCTTTGAGGGATATTTTGGCACTAATATTTTCGATATCAACATGTTTTGCATTGAACTTGCCTGGTGTTTGTGGTGCGTTCTTTACATGATATGAAAATTTACTACGCCTTATTGCTACAGAATTGAAGCAAAGATCGATAAGTTTTTTCTCTTTCTTTATGGTATCCTTACTTGCAAAGGCATCAATAACAAACTTGAGGTTTAATGGTGATTGTGGCGTTTCTTTGGCTAGTCTTACATCCAACCCTAAAAGTCTGATTGATGAAAAAGATAATTTTCCGTCAAAAAGTGGGAGTATATCCAGCGCGGCTGAAACGTGATTGGCTGTAAATAACGAATCTCCCTGCTGATCTTGCAGATACAAGTTTTCTAGTACAATACGAGAAAAGGGAGTGAAGTTAACTCTGCCTATCGAAACGTCAGTGTGTAGAATCTTTTTCAGTTCGTTCGAGGCAATAGAAGCCACCTTCTCCTGAACAAATGGTATTTTCAGGAGTAGGGTTGGAGCTGCATAAAATATCCATATAAGGGAAAGCAGCGCGATTAGTATATATTTAATTCCTCTGATATCTTTATCTTATTTTAATCACAAAACTACGACAAATTAGCGATAGATTTTGTTTATTTGCATAAAAAAATAGAAGTATGGACGTTACGATATTAGGGATAGAATCTTCTTGTGATGATACATCAGCATCGGTGATTAGAAACGGCGTTATTTTGTCGAATGTAATCTCTAGTCAGGCTGTGCATGAGGCGTATGGAGGTGTAGTACCCGAGTTGGCTTCGCGCGCTCATCAACAAAATATAATACCTGTTGTATCCGAGGCACTTAAGCGTGCTGGGGTGGATAAGTCGGAGCTCTCAGCTATTGCTTTTACACGTGGTCCCGGGTTGATGGGGTCGCTACTGGTTGGGACTTCTTTTGCTAAAGGTTTTGCGGCATCATTGAATATACCGATGATTGACATCAATCACTTGCAAGCGCATGTGTTGGCACACTTTATCAAAGAAGATGAAGCTGACATGGATCAACCAAGTTTCCCATTTTTGTGTTTGTTGGTTTCGGGAGGTAATTCTCAGATTATACTATTGCGCTCACATAGTGATATGGAAGTGATCGGTCAAACAATCGATGATGCAGCCGGAGAGGCTTTTGATAAATGTGCAAAAGTAATGGGGCTTGGTTATCCCGGTGGACCAGTCGTAGACCGTCTTGCTAAGGAAGGGAATCCGCATGCTTTTAAATTTAATAAACCACATATTCCGGGCTATAATTATAGTTTTAGCGGACTAAAGACTTCTTTCTTGTATCTGTTGAGAGATCACTTAAAGGCGAATCCAAACTTTATCGAAGAAAATAAAGCAGATTTGTGTGCTTCGTTACAATATACTGTGATTGAAATATTGATGGATAAGCTGCGTAAAGCAGCAAAAGATCTAGGTGTTAAAGAAGTTGCAGTGGCTGGTGGTGTTTCGGCAAACTCAGGGTTGCGTGCATCTTTTGAGGATCATGCGAAACGATTTGGTTGGAAAATTCATATTCCTAAATTTGCTTATACGACCGATAATGCAGCAATGGTTGCTATTACTGGTTACTATAAATATTTCGATCAAGATTTTTGTGGTATGGATGCAGCTCCGTATGCACGTGTGACTATGTAAACAAAAGAGCTGTTTTATCTGCTATTACAATGAGATAATTAGAGTATATCATGAATGCAGAAATTATAACAATAGGAGACGAGTTGCTTATAGGGCAGGTTGTTGATACAAACTCTGCTTGGATGGCAAAAGCTTTAGAACCGGCAGGGGTAAGGGTAGTGCGAAAAGTGGCTATTGGAGACGATGCGACTGAAATCACAAATGCGCTGGATTTGGCTTTACTTCGGTCTGAAATCGTTTTCTTAACCGGAGGATTAGGTCCGACTAAAGACGATATAACAAAAAAGGTTTTATGCGATTACTTCAAAACGCGATTGGTGCTTAATCAAGATGTGTTAGTTTCGAATGAATCGATGTTTGTGAAGTGGGGGAAGTCTATGAATGAGCTTACTTATAGTCAGGCTTATGTCCCTGAAAATGCAGTTGTATTTGTTAATGCAGTTGGAACAGCCCCTATTACATGGTTTGAAACGGATGGAAAGGTCGTAGTTTCTTTACCAGGTGTGCCTTCGGAAATGAAGTGGGCTATGCAAGAATGTATTCTTCCCCGTATTGCAGCACAATATAAACAAGATTTGTATGTCGCACATCGTACTGTGTGGATTAAAGGGTATACTGAGTCTGCTCTTGCGATTTATTTGGCCGATTTTGAGGCAGAGCTTTCTTATAAAGCCAAACTAGCTTATCTCCCTTCGTATGGGATGATCCGACTTCGTATTTCTGTTTATTTGCAAGATGAAGTTGAATGTAATCAGATTGCAGATAAATATTTGCAAAAACTAGAAGGGTTGCTTGGAGATGCAATCTTTGCGCACGATGATATTTCGTTGCAATGCGTGATTGGTCAGCTTTTGCTAGATTCTGGAAAATATATGGCGACAGCCGAGAGTTGTACAGGTGGGGCAATTGCTGCATCGATTACGGCCAACTCAGGATCATCAGCTTATTATAAAGGTAGTGTAGTTTCTTATCACAATGATGTGAAGCATGATGTGCTGGGAGTAAAAGAGGATGATCTTTTGAATTACGGTGCGGTTAGTGAGTCGGTAGTTGAGCAGATGGCTCAAGGTGTAATCAAGGCTTTAGGAGTAGACTATGCAGTTGCGACCTCCGGAATTGCCGGGCCTGATGGCGGAAGTGCAGAAAAACCGGTGGGGTCCGTTTGGGTTGCAGTAGCCTCTAAAGTTGCTGTAAAATCTCACTGTTTTCGCTTTGGTGTTGATCGTGAGCAAAATATACAGCGAAGTGTTAGCAATGCATTGTTGATGCTCTATGATTTTATCAAAGAAGATATCAAGAAATGAAAAAATATGCGCATTTACGGGTTGTAAATATCAAAAATAATATTACCTTTGCGCTCGTAAAGTGATCAGAGAAGTAGTATCGCCTTCCAGAGTAGACGGTTTTTTCTATTTCAGCGGATGCTAGCTGAAGTGGTTTGGATGACTGTTGTTCGAAAAGTTGCATAATAGAAAAAATGATTTACTTTGCGCTGAATTATTATAAGCTGATGGATTCAGCTAAAAATAAAACAATTAAAAAAGATAGCGATGTCTAAAATTTGTCAAATTACCGGAAAAAAAGCAATGGTTGGCAATAACGTTTCTCACTCAAAGAGAAGAACGAAACGTAAATTCAATGTCAACTTGTTTACAAAAAAGTTCTTTTGGGTAGAACAAGATTGTTGGGTTAGCCTGAATATTTCTGCTGCAGGCTTGCGTGTTATTAATAAGTTAGGCTTGGATGCAGCGATCAAACAAGCCGCTGAAAAGGGTCATTTAAACGCTTAATCAGAGGAGAATTGAAAGATGGCAAAAAAAGCAAAAGGTAACAGAGTGCAAGTTATTCTAGAGTGCACAGAGCATAAAGAAAGTGGTATGCCAGGAACATCTAGATATATTACTACAAAGAATAGAAAGAATACTACTCAAAGAATCGAGTTGAAAAAATACAACCCAATTCTTAAGAAAGTAACACTTCACAAAGAAATTAAGTAATTAGGAGATTGAATCATGGCAAAGAAAACAGTTGCATCGTATAAAAAAGGAGAAGGACGTACTTTTTCGAAAGTTATCAAGATGGTAAAATCTCCTAAGACAGGAGCCTATACATTTCAAGAAGAAATGGTTCCTAATGACAACGTGAAAGATTACTTTTCAAAGTAATATTCTCAACGAAATTTATAAAAAGAGAGATGTCCGAAAGGGTGTCTCTCTTTTTTTTATTAAATTTGTATGCATAAATATTGTTTTAATACAGTATATGTGTATTTAATTGATAATCAGAAAAAACATTATAAATAGCAAAGGATATGAAATTTGAGGTATCAAGTATGACTTTGTTGTCGCATTTGCAACAAATCAGCAAGGTAATTGCATCAAAAAACTCGTTGCCTATCTTGGATAGCTTCCTGTTCGACTTGCAAGGAAATACACTTTCAATTACAGCTTCAGATGCGGAAACAAGAATGGTAACATCTTTGGAAGTAAACAACGTAGAGGGAAGTGGTATTTTTGCCGTTTCTGCTAAGATACTTCTAGATCCTTTAAAAGAATTGGCTGATCAACCGCTAGTATTTACTATTGATGACTCAAATTTGGAAGTGTTTATTTATTTTCAAAATGGTAAATACAACTTTATCGGTCAACGTGGCGATACTTACCCAGAATATAAAACACTCAGTGAAGATGCAGCATCTTTTAATATTGATGCACAAATGTTGTTGAGTGGCATTAATCGTACATTCTTTGCAACAGCTGATGATGAACTTCGTCCTGTAATGAATGGTGTATATTTCGATCTTACTCCAGATGATCTTACATTTGTAGCTTCAGATGGTCACAAATTAGTTAAGTATAGAAATATGGCATTGCAATCAGGACAGCGTGCGGCTTTTATTCTTCCAAAGAAACCGGCTAACTTATTGAAAGGGATCTTAGCAAAAGAATCTTCTGTAGTTGAAGTTCGTTTTGATGATAAAAATGCATTGTTCAAAGTTCCTAACTTTGAAATGACTTGTCGTCTTATCGAAGGACGTTATCCAAACTATAACTCGGTAATTCCAAAAGAAAATCCACATAAAGTAATCGTAGACAGAATCATGTTGCTTAATGCATTGAAACGTGTGTCTGTATTCTCTAGTCAGTCGAGCAACCTTGTAAAGTTTCAGGTAGTGACAGATCAAATCATTATCTCAGCACAAGATGTCGACTTTTCTACCGCAGCTGAAGAGCGTATTAGCTGCCAATATGGAGATGTAAGTCTAAGTATTGGTTTCAAGGCTTCTTATTTGATTGAGATTTTGAATAATATCAATGCTACTGAGGTTGTATTAGAATTGGCAGACCCATCACGTGCAGGTCTTATAGTGCCTATGGTTAATGAGGCAGATGAAGAACTTGTAATGCTATTGATGCCAATGATGTTGAATGACTAATTTTCTCTTTACAAATGCAATTAAACCTTAAGAACCCAATCGTTTTCTTTGATTTGGAAACAACCGGGATTAATATCTCTAAAGATAGAATTGTTGAGATCTCATACCTTAAAGTATATCCAAATGGTGATGAGGAGATTAAAACAAGACGTGTAAACCCGGAAATGCCTATTCCGGCAGAAGCAACAGCTGTGCATGGAATTACTGATGAAGACGTTGCAGAGTGTCCGACTTTCAAAACGTTGGCAAAATCTTTGGCTACTCAAATAGAAGGTTGTGATCTTGCAGGCTACAACTCTAACCGTTTTGATATTCCGTTGCTTGCAGAAGAGTTTTTACGTGCAGGTGTAGATATTGACTTGAGCAAACGTAAATTTGTCGACGTTCAAACAATTTTTCATAAATTGGAGCAACGCACACTATCTGCGGCTTATAAATTTTATTGTGATAGAACGTTAGAGGACGCACACTCTGCAGAAGCAGATACACGTGCAACTTACGAAATTCTTAAATCACAATTGGATCGTTATCCGGAATTGCAAAATGATATAAACTTTTTATCAGAGTTTTCTTGTTTCACAAACAATGTAGACTTTGCTGGTCGTATGATCTATAATGATAAAGGAGAAGAAGTATTTAATTTCGGAAAGTTTAGAGGTAAACTTGTTTGTGATATTCTAAAACAAGAGCCAGGATACTACGCATGGATGATGCAGGGTGATTTCCCTCTTAATACCAAGCAAATGTTGACAAAAATCAAACTAAGAGAATTCAATAAGTAATTGATATAGAGAAAAGCTTAGGCTGTTGTTTAATTTTACAGCAGCTTGGGCTTTCACTTTTTGAGGTCATTCGAGTTTATAACCACAATGAAACAGTGACTTCGACTAAAATAGGAATAATATGTTGAAAGGAAAGAAAATCATATTAGGCGTAACAGGAAGTATTGCTGCATATAAAGCGGCTTATTTGGTAAGAGCATTCGTAAAAAAAGGAGCAGAGGTACAGGTTGTAATTACTCCGTCTGGTAAAGAATTCATTACACCAGTTACTTTGTCGGCCTTGAGCGGACGTCCTGTATTAAGTGAGTTCTTTGCGCATACAGATGGTTCATGGCATAGCCATGTCGACTTGGGTTTATGGGCTGATGCAATGGTCGTGGCACCGGCTACTGCTTCGACTTTAGGAAAGATGGCTAATGGTATTGCTGATAATATGCTAATCACTTGTTACATGTCATGTAAAGCACCTGTGTTTGTTGCTCCAGCAATGGACCTTGATATGTTTGCACATCCTTCTACTAAACGTAATCTTGATATTTTAGAAAGCTACGGAAACCAAATTATCGAACCTGGATTTGGCGAATTAGCAAGCCATTTGCAAGGAAAAGGACGTATGGAAGAGCCTGATGCTATTGTCGCAAAACTTGAAGCATTTTTTGTTCAAGAGGAATCACTAAAAAAAAAAGGGTAATCATAACGGCTGGGCCAACTTATGAAAAGATAGATCCTGTACGCTTCATTGGTAATTACTCTTCCGGGAAGATGGGGTTTGCGCTTGCCGAGGCTTGTGCCGAACGAGGAGCAGAAGTCGTATTAATCGCAGGTCCGGTTTCTCTGAAGACAGTACATCCATCCATCAAACGGATCAATGTAGAAAGTGCAGAGCAAATGTATCAGGCAAGTGTAGAGCAGTTTCCAGATGCAGACGCTGCCATTCTTTGTGCTGCTGTTGCCGATTACAGACCTGAGACAGAAGCTGCGCAAAAGATTAAGCGCGAGCAGACCGGCGAAATGATACTTCGTTTAGTTCCCAATAAAGATATTGCAGCTGAACTCGGAAAGCTAAAACGTCCAGATCAGGTATTAGTTGGTTTTGCACTTGAAACAAATAATGAGCTGCAAAATGCTCAAGCAAAATTGCAGCGAAAGAATCTTGATTTTATCGTGCTTAATTCTCTACAACAAGAAGGTGCCGGTTTTCAGTGCGATACTAATAAAGTGACCATTATCTCAGATTGCGGAGAGGTAAAAGAGTATCCATTGAAATCGAAACAAAAAGTTGCAGGAGATATCATTGATTTTCTTCAAACACGTTTATACGCAAAAAAGTAACCTATGCTAAAGTCTCTGTATATACAGAATTATGCGCTAATCGATCAGCTCGAAATAGAGTTTACCAATGGCCTTTCGGTCATTACAGGTGAAACCGGAGCTGGTAAATCCATTATACTTGGAGCTCTATCCTTGGTGTTAGGGCAGCGTGCTGATGTCAAAACTATCAAGCACGGAGCTGCCAAATGCACAATTGAAGCGGTATTTGATCTTTCGTCCTATCATCTTGAAGATTTCTTTACTGATAACGATCTTGAATACGATAAAGAATATTGTCTTATTCGTCGAGAGGTAATGACTAATGGAAAGTCTCGTTCGTTTATCAATGATACACCAGTGTCATTAACTCAATTGAAAGATTTAGGCACTATGCTGATCGATATTCACTCCCAACATCAAAACTTGTTGCTGGGGAGTACTCATTTTCAGCTTAATGTTATTGATGTAGTGGCAAAGTCAGACTCTTTATTGCAGCAGTACAAGCAAGAGTATAGAGCGTATAATAAACTCGATAAAGAACACAAACGTGTTGTCGACGAAGCAGAGAAATCAAAACAAGAAGAAGACTATATTAAGTTTCAATATACTCAATTAAGTGAAGCAAACTTGATTGAAGGTGAGCAAGAGGAGCTTGAGGCTGAGCAAGAGAAACTGACACATGCTGAGGAGATAAAGGCTTCACTGTATAAAATTTTGCAATTACTCGATAACGATGAGTCCGGTATTGTGTCGATGCTAAAGACTGCAAAAGGGTATGCTCATCAGTCTGGAAAGTATTTTGCAAAAGCGGAAGAAGTTGAATGTCGTCTCGAAAGTTCATATATTGATCTGAAAGACCTGATGTCGGAGATCGAATCGCAAATAGAGGAAGTAGAGTTTAATCCTGAACGTCTCGAGTGGGTCGATGATCGGTTAAATCTACTCAATAGCTTGCAGCAAAAGCATCGTGTTTCATCAACAGATCAGTTGATCGAACTTCGTGATCAGTTTGAAAAACAACTTCAAACGATCAATTCTTATGAAGATGGAATTGTAGAGCTAGAGGAAAAGAAACAAAAGGCTTATCAGCAGGTTGTGCAAACAGGGCAGCAACTCTCTAGACTGCGACAAGAAGCTGCAATTACTTTCGAAAATGATCTTGTTGAGAAGGTTTCAATTTTAGGAATGCCGAATGCACGCTTCAACGTAGAGTTCTCAACACGTGAAAATCCAGAAGGTGATGGTCTTGATCAAATTCGATTTTTATTTTCAGCTAATAAGAATGCACCGCTACAACCTGTAGAACAAACGGCATCCGGAGGTGAAATTTCCCGATTAATGTTATGTATTAAAGCCTTAATCTCAGGAATAATGGCTTTGCCAACGATTGTGTTTGATGAAATTGACACAGGAGTTTCTGGCGAAGTTGCCGACAAAATGGGTGATATCATGAAAGAACTGGGGCTCAATATGCAGGTGTTTACCATTACGCACCTTCCGCAGGTTGCATCGAAAGGAGCAGAGCATTATTTTGTGTACAAAGAAGATCGCGAAGATGCTACTGTTACGAGTATTCGTCGCCTAAGTTTTGACGATCGGGTTGAGGAATTAGCTCGTATGTTGAGTGGCTCGGCACTTACAGAATCGGCTTTAGCAAATGCTCGTGATCTGTTATTGCGAAATTAACTTAACGGATTCATCCTTCGTGGTAGTATCTTTGTGGATCTGCTCGCGAATTACTATTTTTGCACCCATATTCAAACAAGTATATGAAAGAAAACGAAATAATTTTCGGTATTCGTGCCGTAATCGAAGCTGTTCAAGCAGATAAAGAAATTGATAAAATCCTTGTGAAACGTGAGTTACAAGGCGATCTATCTAAAGAACTATTTGAAGTATTAAGAGGTCGTGAGATCCAGGTACAACGTGTACCACAAGAAAGACTAGACCGTATCACACGTAAAAATCACCAAGGTGTAATTGCGTTTGTTTCGGCCGTTACATACCAAAGACTAGAAGATATCGTACCGTTTGTATATGAGCAAGGTAAAGATCCATTTATCGTATTATTAGATGGTATTACCGATGTTCGTAATTTCGGTGCAATTGCTCGTACATGTGAGTGTGCTGGAGTAGATGCAATCGTAATTCCTTCGAAAGGAAGTGTATCTGTAAATGCAGACGCTGTAAAAACTTCGGCAGGAGCATTACATGTATTGCCTGTATGTAAAGAAAAAAGTATCAATCAATCGATTCGCTTTTTGAAAGATTGTGGTTTTACAGTAGTAGCTGCAAGCGAAAAAGGAGCAGAGTTATATACTGAAGCAAGTATGCAAGGACCTATTGCTATTGTAATGGGTGCTGAAGACACAGGTGTATCGATGGAAAACATTCGTATTTGCGATAAAATTGTAACAATTCCTCAATTCGGAACAATTGGTTCACTAAACGTATCGGTAGCATCATCTATTTTGATCTACGAAGTAGTACGTCAGCGTATGCTCGAAAACAAATAATCGATATTTCAAACTATAAAAACACTAAACACGATGAGAAAGACAATTTCTACAACACAGGCTCCTGCTGCTATTGGACCATACAGCCAAGCAGTACAAGTTGGTAACACTTTATTTGCATCCGGACAACTAGGTATTGATCCGGCTACAGGCGATTTTGTTGCAGGTGGAGTAAAAGAGCAAACAGAACAAGCATTTGTTAATATCAATGCTATCCTTTCAGAAGCAGGTTTCTCAATCAACGATGTAGTTAAAACAACAGTATTTCTAGCTGATATGGCTACATTTGCAGAAATGAACGAAGTTTATGCTTCTAAATTTGAAGGAACTTTTCCTGCACGTTCAGCTGTAGCAGTAAAAACATTACCAAAAAATGGTCTTGTAGAAATTGAGGTTATTGCAATCAAAGAAGCATAATCAAGAAAAATATCAAACAAGTAGCCCCGATCTTCGTAGAAGGTTGGGGCTATTCTATTATTAAAAGCTAACAGCTACTCTTTTGCTATCAAAAAATAAAAGAGTAGCTGTCTAAAAAAAATAAGGACCACCTTGGTTATTTCATGTGTATTATTACAGAGCTACGTTCATTTTATCACCGGCCACACCAACAGCTACGATGCGTAGATTTGCATAGTCTTGAGGCAATGTAAAAGAGTTGAAGTGCGAAATCATTTTCATTTCATCTCCACTGTATATTTCATATACAACTACATTGCTCCAGTTTGTCATAGTAATGCTACGTCCATTCTTCGATGCGGTTCCCGTTCCGATATTGGCTCCACTCATGTATGCTTGCAATGCATCATCATGCATGTATTGTACAATACGATTTGGTTTTGGATAGCCTTTTGATGCAATATAATTTTTTGTTTCCGAAATTTGAGATTCGGTTACAGTAAATCGACTTTTTCCATAATCATCTATTTCAAAGTCAACAGGAGTTAAGAAGCCCCAAGCTTCGAAAAATTCTGTCAAATCTTCACCAATTAGATCACAAGTCCAACGAACAAACTGCAATTGGTTAGCACCACCTTGATTTATATCTGGATTTGTTCTTACCATTTCATGTAGATCAGCATAAAAATCAGGCATATTTTTTATATGTTTCGAATATAGTTGCAGCTGCCAGAAAGGTATCAACTTACAAAAAACATCACCATGTTTATTATGAGGAAGTTTAGCCGCAATAATACCTGTAAAACCCAATTGATAACGATTTGGATGTGTTCCTCCTAAATCTTCTGCTTGAAGACGGGTTAAATTTCCGAAAGCTGACTGAACGTTTAATGAGTGAATATTATTAGTTACCTCTGTCATTCCAGGCCATTTTAGACCTGGTCGTGTTTGATTACAATGGCCTACCTCATGTGCCGGTCCCCAAATGCTACTTGTGCGCAACTTATTAGGGTCACACAGTTCGCTGAGAGTTCCTTCGTGATAAGCCGTACGATACGATGTCGCGTACATATATGAGTCGCCATATACTACGTGAAAATACATACGATTATCAAATAGCTTGTCATATTTATATAGACCCATTAATTGATGCTCTATAAATACAATTGAGTCATAAACTTGGATCAATCTATTGATATCAGAACAATAGTTTTTGAAGCTTTCTACAGGATAAGTCAAATGAGAGAACTTGCCGAGTACATCTATATAAGGCTGAGTAGCATTATTCAGTATTTGATTCCATTTGGCAAGATCGTGTTTCTCCGGATCGTAAAACCCTTGTACCGTTCCACTTGCAATATGAATCTTTACAGGTTCTTCTTGTTCTGTATCCGAAAAATACATGATATATCCTAATCCTTCGTTTGTGATAGTAAATTTATTCAAACCTTTGCTAAGAGGATAATTATTACCACCATATCCTTCAGCAAGATTCTGTACTTGCAGGCTAACTGTTGCTCCATGAGTATCTCCCATCATAATTACAACTTCTTCACCAGCTTTAAAGTGTATACCAGTAGGATTATCACGTAGGCTATATGGACTTGTTTTATTTACTTTTGCCATAATATCCGGATGACGATATGCTTTATAATTAGCAATGCGATAATCTCTTGGATACCTATCATCAAACATATACTGAGCCATTGTCTTAAAATACGGAGCAGATATTGTATCAATCATCTCTTGCGTAACTTCAGTGCGAAGCTCGGTACACACTTCATCTGTAAAGATAGTAAGAGGATCAAATGCATCCGGATTTTTACGATAGAACTCCATTTCACTACAGGCAGCAAAGCCAACATTATCACCTGCACCTGATTTTATAATAAACTTAACAGATGTTGGTTTTACGTAACTTTGTCCCAATTCAATTTTAGCTGCTGTTCCAACCCCTTTAAAGTCGTGGTCTAGAGCTTTTACATAAGTCGGATTTTCTTCAGTAGCAATCCAAATTTCGACTTCTTTAAAGTTTCCATTACTACCAGATTGTCTTGGATAATAGATTAGATAATCAATAGAGGGTTCGTTATCAAAGTCATACTCGAGTGTAATAGGGAAGTAGTTTGTTACGGAATTATTCCATGATGAGTGGTAAATAGTCTCCTTGTCTCCGTCATGCGATTTATCGATACCCTCTCCGTTTTGGAACGAACTAGTTCGAGAACGTGCTACAGTTAGCATTATATCGCTTGTAATAGTTGAAGGATCTCCTCCGGTATAGTCCTGCTGGTTTTTTTGTTTTACAGATACTCTTGCTTCAGCATTGCCATTTATTTCTTTAAAAACAATCACATGGCTTCTGGTATCTGTACCAGTATGTCGATCAATTTTAAACGAGTGCATAGTGCTATCCATACTTTTAATTAGCTCTGTTTTATTGATCCATTCAGCATTGTACTCAATATCAAAATGACAATTACTGACAACCTCAATTGTGATTGTTGTGTCTCTATGCGCAAGAGTAATATTATTCTCTGAGACGAGAATTGTAGATCCTTGTCCTAATTGATGAACGGCAATAGACTTCTTTATCCCATCGGCATAGATGTCGATAACAGTGCTTCTTAAGTCAATCTCGGGGTTTTCATTAACAGAAATTCTCAAGAGCTTTGTGTCTGCATTATTTATAACAGAAACGTCACACCAGCCACGTCCTTCTTGTTCAACTATAGCTTCTACTGTTTCAGTATTGGTCTTAAATTCCAATTCAAAAACATTGGCTGTTTGTCTAAAGTTAACACTTTCTTTCGCTATCTCTAGAAATGGTGGTGCTTTTGTTTCTTCATCAGAGCATGCGGTCAGAATACAGATCGCGGTCAATACGAAGGTCAACAAGGTGTTTAATTTTTTCATGAATATAAACATTTAGGTTTTAAATAGTAAGGTTTCTAAAAATCCATAACTAAGGTGGTTGCTGCAAATATCTATAAATTGTTTATAATCTACAAGTATAATCAATAGATTGTGTCGCAATAGATTAATGTATGCGAATAGCAAAGGCAATAAAACAGATCATCAATTACTTTATGACTGTTTTATTGCCTTATTGTATCTTTTATGACAAAATATGATTAATATCCTTCGTTTTGTACAAGACTTGGATTACGTTGCATTTCGTTATCAGAAATAGGCCACAATAAATTGGTTTTACTATAAGTACTGCCCCATGGATTCTTTGCACCAATGACATCAATAAAAGACACTATGCCTTTATTATCTGTATTTGTACTAGGGTATTTACGGGTACGTTGGATATCCCACCATACCTTATTTTCTAATGGAAATTCGCGAAGTCGTTCACTCCAGACTTCCTCTATAAAATTCTGAGGATTTAAGGTCATTAATGTATTTGCGATCTCTTCTTTCGATTTTACAAGCGAAGCTCGTGCTTTTACTTGGGCTAAATATTCAACTGCTTCGGTTGTTACACCTTCTGTTTTAGCTATAGCTTCGGCTGCAATTAATAATACCTCAGGGTATCGATAGACTGCAACATCCTTGCCCGATCTTCCCGTTTCAAGCATTGCCTCTTCGTTGTACCATAGGTAAGGTGATGGAGCGAATGTTTCAGTGATTTCTTTATCATTTTTTGTATAAGAGAAAGACGTATGGAAAAACTGCTTGTTCTGAACACGCAGATCTGATTTCGGATCATATATATTCAGAAACTCATCAACAGGTCGGTATGCATTACATGTAATTGAATATTTAAATATCCCCCATGTTGCAGCTTTATTCGGAAAGCAATATGTCGGTCTCCAACCTGCACTGGCTATTGTAGCATCATATTCAATCGAATAGATGTACTCATTAGAGTCGTCTATAGTCCTAATCCCATTATAGGCACTTGTTTCGGGAGTGTTCCCATTTGCTATCATTGCATATTTACCACTTTTAATAACCTCTCGAGCAAGCGCTGCTGCATTAGCATAATTATCTTCTAGCAAAGGATAGCCACTCAAGTTTAAGTATACGTTGGCAAGCAAAGTTTGAGCAGTTCCTTTAGAAATTTTGAAGCCATTTTTTGTAAAAGCTTCTTCTTTTAGCTCTCCATTATTGATGGCAAATGTTAGATCTTCTATAATTAATTTATAGATATTTAAAGAAGATTCACGTGCAACATACAAATTATTTAACGATTCATAGGGCTCTGTGATCAATGGAACATCACCAAAAAACTTTACGAGATGGAAGTAGTTCATTGCTCTAAAGAATTGAGCTGTTGCTAATAACTGATTCTTCTCTGTTTCAGTTAAACCTGGAGTTTTTCCAATATTTTTTATCGCAAAGTTTGCTCTCGAGATAGCTCTGTAGCATAAATCCCAAACACCATCCATTACACCTGCAGAGTTTTGTGGTGTAATATTCAGATTCTGACAATACAATATGACAACTTCTTGTCCTTTATATTCATTATCGAAAAAGCCTGATAAATATCCATCCAGCATAATTGTTGGTCCCATATATGCACTCCCCGAGTTGTAGAATTCAGGAACACCTGTACGATATAATGAGTTTACGGCGCTATATGCATGTTGAGCAGATGTGAAAAACTGGTCGGTGTTCATTTCACTTTTAGGTTTTTCTTCTAGAAAATCATTACACGAGACAAGACCAGCAAGAAAAACTAGTCCGGTATATTTGAAAAAAGTATGTAGTTTCATAAGAATCAATTTAAGAATTAGAACGTAATATTCAAGCCCAAGGTAAAGGTTCGAGGTTTAGGATACTGGAAGAAAAACATATTTTGTCCCCACTGATCGCCGCCATACGAACTACCTTCCGGATCAAACCCTTTAAAATCTTTTGAATGGATTACAAAAGCATTATTAACGCTAAAGTAAATACGTAGGGCATCTAGCTTTATTTTATCCAAAGTAACACGATCAAATGTATATCCTAATTGGATTAAATTAGCTCGTAGGTACGATCCATCACAGACCCAATGAGAATCAAGTTCCGAACTTTGTCCTGTGAGCGGAGCATTACGAATTGCCTGTATCATTGTATTTGGATTTTGTGGTGACCAAGCATCAGTTAATATTGTGCTTAAGCCATTCGAATATCCAAAACGATCCTCTACAGAGTGCATGTATTGTTGTAAAATATCCACACCCCATGCATATTGCAAATCAAATGTAAAATCGAAGTTTTTATATGAGAATTTATTAGAGAAGCTCCCAGTTACATCCGGAAGACCTTTGCCTAAGAACTTCTTGTCTTTAGATCGTTTGGCTTCTCCAGGTTTTGCTCCAACTTTTGCTGCTTCATCAGCCTCATCTTCACCCCAAATACCCAAACGTTCATATCCATAAAACGAGCTTAGAGGTTGGCCTACAGATAAGCGAGTCTGACTTCCGGAAACCCACCATGGTCCTGGCTCGATGTCCTCGTTATTGGCTCCGAGTTTTACAACCTCATTTTTGTTCCAGTTTAGATTGATTGTTGAACTCCATCTAAAATCTTTTGTTTGTACATTTACAGTATTAAGCATAAACTCAAGACCCTGATTTTTTACACTACCGATGTTATCAATTACAGATGAGAATCCGGTGCTATGTGGAACCGGACGGTCAAGTAATAAATCTTTAGTTAGTTTATGATAGTAAGATGTTTCAAAGCTCACTCGATTAGCGAACATACTTATATTAAAGCCGACATCAAACTGTTCGGTTTTTTCCCATTTTAAATCTGGATTTGGTAAGCGTGTAACATAGCTACTTGGCTGACGATTCCCATTTTGCAAGATCGTACCAGATGCAATAGTTGCCAAAGATCTATATACACCAATCTCACTATTACCTGTAACACCGTAACTCGTATGTAATTTTAATTGATCTAGCCAAGTTGCGTCTTTCATAAATGATTCGTTAGAAATGATCCAACCTAACCCAACCGATGGGAAGAACGCATATTTGTTGTTTTTTCCAAATTTTGACGATCCATCAACACGAGCAGTCACAGTTGCCATATACCGATCATTATAAGTGTAGCCAGCTCTGAGAAAATATGAGTTCATTGCCCATTTATCATACCATGAGCTTGGTGCGGAAGGAGAGGTTCCCGCTCCAATATTGTCATATCCGAAAAAGTCATCAGGAAAGCCTTCACTTTGTGTACTGTTTCCTGTAGATGTACGGGCTTGCCAAGACATCCCTAATACACCATTGAGTCGATGTTTGCCGAATACATTATTGTAAGTTAAGAATGTTTCTTCTTGCCAATAAAGCCAATCATTATTACTGATATATGCCCTTCCATTAGGAGCCGATATATTTATTAAATCTTTAGGGCTATATTCTTTAGTAGTGTTTAAGTGTCCATCTACACCGATCTGAGTTCTTAGCTCAAGAGATGGGAGTATATGAAAAGTTAATGCTGCATTACCAAAAATTTGAGTTCTGTATCGATTGCGTTTTTGTGTTTCAAGGATGTGAACAGGATTTGCCATTGCTTCAAATCCAAACTCATCTGTAGAAGAGAAGGAGTTAGACCATGCTCCATCTGGAAATTTCACAGGAAAAATAGGTGGCATTTCAATCATTGTACGACGGGCTACTTGTCCTCCACCTGTTTCTTCTGCTTCATTAGCCCATGTATGGTTAACTAACACATTGACTCCAGTAGAAAGCCACTTCATCGGTTTTGCATCAAAAGCCATTTTAGCATTGATACGCTTCATCCAAGAGTTAAGCATAATGCCTTGTTCGTCGGTGAAGTTCAAAAATGCACCCATGGATGTATTTTTTCCGCCGTGAAGAATATTGAGTTGATGGTTTTGAGAGAAAGCTGTACGTGTTGCTTCATCTTGCCAATTTGTATTGTATAGAGGGTTACCATCTGCGTCAAATAAATTTCTGTCATTAAGGAGTAATTCAGCTTGTTTTCCGTAATAGGTATTTGCATTTTGGTAACTTGTACGCATGGCTTGCATAAACTGATTCGAATCCATTACATCCATTGAGCTTGCCCTATGCGATAGACTTACATATCCATTGTATGAAACAGTCGATCCTTCTTTTTTATTTCCACGTTTAGTTGTTACGAGGATTACACCATTAGCACCACGAGCACCATAAATAGCAGTTGATGATGCATCTTTTAGCACCTCCATTCGTTCAATATCATTCGGGTTTAAATATTGAAACTCTTCCATTACCACTCCATCAACAACATATAAAGGATTTGATGATGAATTAATAGTTCCGATACCACGAATAATTACACGGGTATTTCCACCGGGTTGTCCAGAATTTGTAAAGATGTTAACGCCTGCAGCTTTACCTTTCAATCCGTCAAGCGCATTGAATGCTGGAGTTTTTAAAATATCTTCTGCTGTGGCTACCGAGATTGAACCTGTGACGTCAGACTTTCGTTGTGTTCCATATCCAACGACAACAACTTCGTCCAGATTTTCGGTATCTTCAACTAAGACAACGATTAGAGGTCTGCCTGCTTGAGCAGTTACATTTTGTGATTGATATCCAATATATGAAACCTGAAGTGTGGTGCCAGGTGTAGTTTGAATCTCAAAATTCCCATCAAAATCGGTAATTGTACCATCAGTTGTTCCTAAGGCCTTCACATTGGCTCCGATTACAGGCTCCCCATTTGAGTCTTTGACATTTCCTTTAATGGTTTGTTTCTGTCGTTGTTTCTGCTCCAGACTTGTTGGTTTTAGATGATCTGTTTCCAAAGCGAAGGCCGAGGGACTGGTAGATAGTAACACAATAGAAGAAAAGCACAATATTTCTTTTCGATTAGAAATTAAGAGTTGTGCGTACGAACTTCTTAGAAATCTGGATTTGTTCATAAATTCATGGTGTTTAAAGTAAACATGTTAACACTTAGTTGGTTTTTAAAGCTGTCTTTTTATTTATTAAAGCAAATGAACGTGCATAAAGTGTTAATAAGATTGTGTAATGTAGCTAAAATATTGCACAATCTTATTAAGTTGTAGTGGGTAGTGAGATTACTTGAATTAGACTTGCCAACTTTTGTCCAGTAAAAGTTGGCAAGTCCAAACATCTGATGTCGAATTCAGTTGTATTATTAGATCGATAAATGTATTAGCAGAATTAACAAGTAGTCCCTTGGTATTGCTCTTTTCCACCAGAATACAACCCAAAGTATCCTTGGGAGAATTACCGACATGAACTAATACACCCTTAAAACCTTTAATATTGTTGAGACGAGGTAATTTCCCATCGCAGTATTGAGAATAAGGCCGATTTTTAAATTTCCATTTCTGATAAATCCATGTCATCATCTAATCCTCGGTCAGGATCCTCTAATGTATCGCAGAAATATATACCATCAATATATAATTTACGAGGATATATGTCGCTTCTTCTTGAATATGTTGAAGTAATATTTGTTTCATACATCTTCATTTTGTAGTTTTAGAAATCGAGCCGGATTTATTTGTTTCAGACGTTGTAATGTGTTTGAATCATTCTGAAAGACTTCATCAAAGGTGCTTAGATGAGTTTGTAGGTTTTCACTTAGCATACTAAGCCATAAGTCTGTTCCAAACATTACTCGATCTGTAATCTTCAGACTAAACTCACAATTTTTATCTCCCTCATTTGCAATCTCCCAGAGTTTTTGTAGAGTTTCTTTATCAGTTCTGCATGAAACATCAGTATATAAGGTTTCATACTTTTGCATCATTTGTACAATTAAATATGCCCATTCATAGCGAAGATTCATATTATTCGTCGTTCTTGCACCCATATGTGCTAAGTTCAGGATTAAGCCTTTATTTTTTTCTAATACTTCATTCCACAACGCAGGGTGATTAAGGGTGTACGCACGCTCTTCAATGCCATCAATTCCCGTTAGTTTCGTTTTAAATTGAATGTGTTTGTTTCCGTATTCAATTTTTCCGTTGTGAAAATATGCACCTTTTATGTCAAGACTATTTTCAGCAGTTGCAACTCCACCATACGAGCAGTGAGCTGTAATAGGAATTCGATGTTCAATGCAATATTTATAGACATCCTCTAAGCGTGGATCTAGCGGAGAATAACCATTGGGGCAATATAATTTTACTCCGCAAAAACCATCTTGCTCAATAGCAGTAACCATTTTATCATAAATGCCGGCTCGTCTAGGATCTACAGCAATAAAAGGCATAATAGTATGGGGATTATTTTGCTTCAATTGCACAAGTTGATTGTATTGGTCATCAAATGTGTCTTTTTTGAAGCTAAAGAATCCGAATGCTTTTTCCTTGTTCGAATCTAGATCATAATTTCTACTCGTGTTCTTTATAATCGTTTTATAAAAATCAATCTTCTCATCTAAAATAGGGTCTTTAGAAAGAGTAAAGTCATTGTATTCTAGAGATCTTTCATTTTGCATAGAATTGACCTCATCCTGTATGGTTTGCACTAACTCCTTTATTGTTGCTTGAGCCTCACTTGACTCAGCAGCATATTTAAGGTCAAACATCAATGGTGCAAAGATTGTGTTTGGTTCGTACTTCTCTAGATACTTTAATACTGCACTAGATTTATGAAATAATAAGAACAAGAGTTTCAATTTATTGGCTGGCTCTTTGGCTGAGCCTTTACTTTCAATTGTGTTTGTAGTCTTGAAATCTCTAGTGTGAATGATGCTAAGAGCAAGATCCCATAGAATTCTAAAACTTGCAATTTCACTATTAAATAAGTGACAATGCACATCTATATTTTTCATACATAATTATTTATTGTGTAATTAAATGCGCTAATATCTAGCTTAAGGATTCTGAGAATAATTATCGTAAGCAGCTTTTAGTCTTACATCATATTGATTTGCTGCATAGATTGGGCCATTATAATGTTTGGCAAATTCAGCCCAATTGTGAGCTCTTAAATAAACGTCCCATCCACTATTTTTAAGGAACGAAATGAGCAATTTCAACTG
Source organism: Tannerellaceae bacterium (assembly GCA_051660585.1). Classification (GTDB taxonomy): domain Bacteria; phylum Bacteroidota; class Bacteroidia; order Bacteroidales; family CAMTPD01; genus UBA12018. The sequence continues at coordinate 6,716 of JBOFPV010000100.1, read as the reverse complement.
CTCCCCTTCGTTCATTGACATTTTTCTTACGAATTCTTTTACGGAATTGCAGTTACATGATTTGTAATTTGAACCTAGAATTTGAAATAACCCCCAACTCGCAGAGCATAAAGCACTATCTTCATCAATTAGTTTAGCTTTTTCAAGTCTTTGGTATTCTTTAATGCCTCCTTTATAAAACTTTTTTGTCCACTTTTGATAAAGTATATCTTCATTTCCATTCGTAAAATGAATAGGATTTATCCCTTTTTGTTTTAAAAGTTTCCAAAAGATATGACCTTCAAATAAGATAGTTGGATGTACTGAATCGATGAAACCACCTTGGCTTCCTGATTCAATCAATTTTACAGCTTTTATTGCTGCTAGATCAACGTTTAGTATTTGAGCAGCTTGTATTAAATCCTCTTCAGTGACTCGTAGTTTTGCAGTATTTAAAGCAGTTTCATCAAGTAAGCATTTCCAAGTTTTAGGACCCACTATGCCATCAATTGTGAGATTCTGGGCTTTTTGATATGCTTTTACTACCTTATCTGTAGCCTCATCAAATATGCCATTACACAAAACATGATATCCCCATTTATCAAGCAATTGTTGTAATATAACAACCTCATCACCTTTTGCGTTTAATTTAATAGTGGTCATATGTACATTGTCTAAATTAGTGAAAACTAGATGTGAAAGGAGAGGAATAAAAGGAGATAGTCGCCATTAAAATACCCATACGTTAAAACAAGGATAATATAGTTTTGGAATCAATGAAGAGTAGCTTTAGTAAGACTTTTATATACAAATACGGATCCTCTATTTATATAATACTAATCTAACCCAAGGAGATAAAATACAAGATACTAGATGCTCTACTCATATAATGTATTGTTCAGTTTTTCTCGAATTCGCGTGGTACCCGAATTAACATTCCAACACAAACACTTGTATGCAATTTTTCTCAAACACTTTATCTTCTATTCATCTTTTAATTCTTCCGCGTATATTTATTTTGTTTATCTATATCAATATCTCTTTGTACGACTATCATTTTACTAACAAAAATGTCAAGCTATTTGTTTTTAGATTAATCTCAAATGGATTCATTAACTAGTTGTTAAAACAATGAAATGGTATATGAAATGATCAACATTATAATTGTATTTGTGTTTTATATACTGTATCCTTATATAATATGGATTTCGATGTTTAAATTGTTTAGTAAAACTTTAAATGTACAATTATGCCAACACCAGGTCAAGAATTATCGAGCATTGATTTTAAATCTATGATTGGAGGTCCGCTCATTGCAGTTGTAGAGGCACAGACACAAGCAGCTATGACCTCTGTAAAGTTTATTAAGGAAGTTGGATTTAAACCAGATACTTACGATCCTGTTTATGTAACATTTAAGTATCCGAAGGAAATCACTCCTTATCAACCTGCGCAAGATGCCGTTAAAGACAAAGACGGAACTGTTATCACTGAGGCTAAGCCAGAAGTATTGGCTAAAATAGTCGATCAAGAATTAACAGTTCCTATTCTGACAATGTTGCCAATTCCATTTATTCGGGTAGAAGAGACAACTATTGATTTTAATGCAAAAATAGACTCTGTTGAATATTCAGACCAATCTACCAAATTAGGTGTTGATGCATCCGTAGAAGCTAAAGCTGGTTGGGGTTGGGGATCTGCGAAGATGAAAGTTTCTACTTCATTTCAGAAGACTACAAATTCCGGAAGCAAAGTAGATAGAACCTATTCACTTCAAATACATGTAAGAGCCGTACAAGATGAAATGCCGGCCGGAATGGAGAAAGTTCTCAATATACTTGAAAGCTGTATTCTATCTAAACCGGTAACACAGCCAGCAGCAACACATGTAACTAAATAAATTTACAGAATGAGGATTAAATAATAACCGATGCCTATATTAGGCATCGGTTATATAAATGCAAACTATTATGAAACAGCCATATGAGCTTTCCAGTCATAATTTCAGAATGCTTATAGGTGCACCTCTTTTATCCACGATAGAAGCTCAGGCACTTGCTGCAAAAAGTTGTGCCGATTTTATATATAACACAGGTTTTGAAATTAGCGAGGGATATGAAGGAGACAAACTTGTTACGCGAAGTACACCTAAAACGCTTCGTTTTTCTTCTCCTGCTGCTACAGGTACATCTTCTGCCTTAAATTCATCTCAAGAATTTTCAATTCCGTTACTCTCGTTGATTCCGATACCCAATCTACGTATTGACGAGGTGGAAATAAAGTTTGATGCCCGCATTACAACACTACATGCGCAAGAGAATGGATTAAACAACTTACTTGAGGATAAACAACCGGCTCTGTGGGCATATGTTGCCAAAAAGAAAAGAAAACAAAACCAATTGTCAGGAAACGATTATTCGATGCATGTACGAATAAAAGTCGTACAAGAAGAATTGCCACCTAAGCTTCAAGCATTATTAGATGCTTTGTAAACCTATTTCGATATAATTATTCACACTAAAAATTAAGTTTATGCCTAAACTTGGAGACCTGATTGGAAATATCATATCAGAAATTTCACTTGCCCGAGCACAAGGAGATGCTCAAACTGTTCGTATTGCTAAATACTATGCAGAGGAACAAGCAAAAGACACAAACGAACCCAATTATTTGGCTTATATGTCTGTTCCACGCTTTAAATTACCGGAAGTTGAGATTGAGCTGCCTTTAGCTATACCAGAAAGTGAAGCAAATAAGCAAATTACAACAATAGACGGGAAACAAGCAATATCAACCGTCATGAAGAAATACAACACAATTCTATCACGTTATGCTGAGTCGGGAAAGCTTCAACTCTCTCATGAGCAAATAAGTAAAGTTTCTACATCGATAGTTAGTAAAGTGAAATCAAAGCATGAGAATTTAATATCTAATATCAAACCACAGTCTTTTGCTAATTCAGTGGCAGATACCACGCGCAACGAACTATTTAAAATGCAGCAAGCCGCAGGAATCGAGGTGCGTAATCAAGAGCAAGTTTTAGCTGAAATTCGTGCTGTTGTGCAAAAGTCATTACTCACAGAGCTTCTCAATTATTACGACAAAAAGAATAGGCTAGATGTCTCAGTTCTTACAGAAGACATAAAACAAGCCGGAGTATTTGGAGCTCGCTTAAAATTCAAGATGATTGAAGATGCTGTAGAATGGATTGTAGAGCGAGACTCCGATGGTAAAATTATTAGCAGAAAACTTATAGACGAGTAGATTATGATGCAATATGTTCGCTATATTGAGCTCAAACGCACGATTGAAGACAATACTCGTCTATTAATGTTATATAATCAAGGAGATTATAAATTTATTGATGAGGTATTACTTTGGCTCGAAAATGTGGAGAAAATACTTCGAAATAATAACCTTCCGGAAGTATCATTAGTTACGGGTTTCAGATCAGAGGTTATGGCTTCCGGATTGAAGAAAGTAGCTGTCGATTCGGCCTCCAAACTGCAATCAAATCGGAAACTTCAGCAGAGTGCCGGATTCGAAGCTATTTCAAAAACAGTAGATTTACTGTATCCTGTTTTAAAAAAAGAGCACGATCGTTTTGCTGAGGCAGAGAGAGTATTAATGCAAGTACTATCCTTTGCTAATATGAAAGGATATTTGCAAACTTATACCGGGAGTGCGCTCAGTCAAGCAGATTTGGCCAAATTATGGAATACACTATCTTCAGACAATGATTTACGCGGAGGGGTGAGTAATGTTGAAGGTGTGGTAGGAAAATATGACTCATTAATCGTTTTGGATCAAGCATTGAGTCTTTTTGCTTAGTTTTTTTACGAATAAAAACAGATGCTCAAATCTTCGAAGTTTAATCGAGATTTGAGCATTCAAAATTAGCACGATGAGACTCTCCCCAATCATCTAGCATATCAATAATTGGAAGTAAGTCTCTTCCCAGTTCGGTGAGTGAGTATTCTGAGTGAGGAGGTAATACCGGAAAAATCTCTTTTTTTACAATGCCATGTTCTTCTAGCTCTTTTAATTGCTGATTCAATACTCTAGGTGTTGCTTCAGGCATATTTTTATGGATTTCGCTTGGTCGCATTGCTCCATCACGTAGCATATCAATAAGGCAAGGCTTCCATTTGGCACCTATTAAGCACATTGTTATGCGTATACCGCAAGACATATCAAGCGGAGTTTTTCTTTCATACATAATCGTTTATTTCTTGCAAAGATATAAAACTGTTTATACCTACGAAAAGGAGTAGTATAGGGATAAATTTATCCATACATGAATTTTTTTTCAGTAATTGATCGGTATGATACTACATTTTACCTTTGTGTCTATAAATAGATAGAATGAAATAGTATGAGAAATTTTGAATTTGTAAATCCAACGAAACTAGTATTCGGTAAAGGATCTATCGCTCAACTAGCCCAATTAATTCCAGCATCTACAAAGGTGATGATTACATTTGGCGGAGGCAGTGTAAAAACAAATGGAGTCTATGATCAAGTAAAAGCAGCATTGAGTGCACATACTTGTATAGAGTTTTGGGGAATCGAGTCAAACCCTACATATGAAACATTGATGAAAGCAGTAGAGCTGGGTAGAAAGGAGAAAATTGACTTATTACTAGCTGTAGGAGGCGGATCAGTGATCGACGGTACTAAATTCATAGCAGCAGCAATCCCTTATACAGCTGGAGAAGAATGGGACTTGATCAAAGACAACTCATTGATCAAATCAACAGTACCTTTAGTTTCTGTTCTTACTTTACCAGCAACAGGTTCAGAGATGAATAACGGAGCGGTTATTTCACGTGCTGCAACCAAAGAGAAATATCCGTTTTTTGCAGATACAAACTTTCCTCAATTTTCGATTCTAGATCCGGAAGTAACTTACTCTCTTCCTAAATTTCAGGTAGCATGTGGAGTAGTTGATACATTTGTACACGTTGTGGAGCAGTATTTGACCATTCCTGTCGGTACAAAGTTAATGGATCGTTGGGCCGAAGGTATTTTACAAACGCTTGTTGAGATTGCACCGTCTTTGCGAGCAGAAAAGCCTGATTATGAAACGATGAGCGAGTTTATGCTGTCTGCTACAATGGCTCTCAATGGCATTGTTGCGATGGGCGTAGATCAAGATTGGGCAACGCACCTGATCGGTCATGAGCTTACAGCATTACATGGACTAACTCATGCTGTTACATTAGCTATTGTATATCCGGCAACACTTCGAGTAATGAAAGAACAAAAGCATGTGAAACTTTTGCAATACGGTGAGCGAGTATGGGGAATAAACGAAGGAAGTGCAACCCAACGAATAGATAATGCAATCCTAGCAACTGAAAGCTTCTTTCGCGAAATGGGATTACCTACACGATTGAGTGAAGTAAATGTTGGAGAAGATACTATCGAAGAGATTGTTCGTCGATTTACTGAGCGTAATACTGTATTAGGTGAATGTGGCAATATTACACCGGATGTAGTACGTCAAATTCTAAACTTAGCAAAGTAACAATCATTTAATTATTCTGATAGATCCTGCTGCAAGAGATAGTCAAAAGCAATGTCTTTTTACAACTCTTGCAGCAGACTATCGATTCAAGAGTATATAGCTATTTTCTAGTCCAATATCTAAAATACTCGATGATAAACTCACCGCCATTATCATCGTCTGAAGATAACTAAAAGTTAAGCTTAAAAGTGTCATTCTATATCATAGTTGCTCATTTTGGAGCAGTAAGAGTAGAATTTGAATTTGTAAATTCAATTATATTGATATATTTTTGTGTAGTTTTTTATATGGGATATCCAATGTAGACAATTTTTTTAATTTTCTAAATATATATTTGTAATGAAAAAGTGGATGATTGTTGCTTTAATGCTTACTTCTCTTGTTGTGTATGGTCAGGATTTTAGTTCTGAAAATTTTGTATTAGAAGGTGTAACAACCAAGAAGTTTAAAAGTATAGAGAAAGATAAATCTATTAAATTAGTTGGGTTTAAAAATGATGCAAGTTCTTCAGATGATCAAAATGGATTTCCGGTTACATCGGAGTTAAAAGCTATTTGTGAGGTTGAAAATCAATTTCTCGTATTAAAAATCTCAGATGTAATAAAAAATGTTCAATTTACTCCTCAATCTACGGAAGATCAGGTTATTTATGCCATGATGAATAGTGATTTCTTTTCTAATATTAACAAGAATGGGGTTCAATATGAATTACGAAAGGAAGCTGAAGAAGATGCATTAGAGTATTTGTCTCGTATATATGGAGCAGATCTTAACTTAGATGACCCATATCTTGAAAATTATATTTATTCTCTTGTTTATCGTATAATGCCTAAACCTTATGTTCCATATCGCACTGGTCAGGTAAATATAGTAATAGAAAAAGATAAGGCTCTGAATGCAGGCATCTATCCAAATGGTACATTGATTATAACAACAGGATTATTGGCAGCATTACAAACTGAAGATGAATTAGTCTCAGTTCTAGCTCATGAGATCGGACATTTTGTGCTAGATCATTCGATCATTAATATAAACAAACAAGTTGCACGTAAAAAGAAGGCTGAATTTTGGAGTGCTGTAGCAACTGGTGTTGCAGCAGCGGCAGACGTCGCTGTTGCTGCAAGCTCTAAGAGTAGTAATTACAATATTCCTGGTACAGCAACTTTAGGTACAGCCATACTATCGTCGGCAATAGCTTCAAGTGTTG
>JBOFPV010000099.1:0-120869 GCA_051660585.1 Tannerellaceae bacterium | reverse complement strand
CTATTATATCCTATCCTGAAACGGCCTTCTTGTTCCGGTGTGATTAGAACATTTAGATTCTGAACTTGCCCGGCTGCGTTTCGCTGCTTTTCACAACTAATCTGCCCTAATTTTGGAAGCGGTCGAATATCAAGAACTGATAGTCGATTTCCATCACAATCAAAATAGGTAAGATTTACCAACGAAGTAACATCTAGTGAGGTTAATCGATTATCTGAACATACAAAGAAATCCAGATTAATTAAAGGCGCTACATCAAGTGCTGTCAGTTGATTATCTTGGCACTGAAAGTTTTCAAGTTTTACCAAAGGTGTTACGTCAAGCGTTGTCAATTGATTCGAACTACAGTACAACTCTTTTAGAGCTTTTAAGGAAGTAACGTCGAGATTCGTCAGCTGATTCTTACTACAGCTAAATTTTGACAACTTTGTTAATGGAGCTACATTTAGCTCTTTCAACTGGTTCATATAACTGATCAATTCTACTAAATTGATCAATGGATCCACATCCAAACTTGTCAGTTGATTTCCTTCACAACGAAGAACAGATAGCTTTGTTAACGAAGCCATATCCAATTCTTTCAATTGATTCCAATAACAATCTAGCAATTCTAAATCTGTCAACATAGACACATCTAGGCTGGTTAAGGAGTTATTATCGCACTGTAGTATCTTTAGTTTTGTTGAAGAGGATAGATCCAGATTTGAAAGCTTATTTTGAGCGCAGTTTAATTCGGTTAGATTCACCTGTGCCGTCAGATCTAAGTTGCTCAAGATAGTTGATTGACAATTCAACACTTTTAGTTTTGCCTGCGATGACAAATCTAATGTGCACAAAGGATTCCCTGTACAAATCAGCTCTTCCAGGCTTGTCAATTTATTTAGATTCAAGCTTGTAAGACCGCAACCTGAGCAATCTAACTTTGTAAGATTGTGCAATGTTTGCAACTCTATACGTTTTATTTTATTTCCACAACAGTATAGTTCGACAAGATTTGTCAGCACCGAAACATCAAGACTGATGAGTTCATTCCAAGAACAGTTCAATAGTGTCAGATGTCTCAAAGAGGAGGTCTCCAAACGAGTCAGCTTATTTCCTTTACAATCTAAAATCTTAAGCTTTGTCAATGGTGTAAGATCAAGCTTTGTCAACTCATTACTGCTACAGTTTAATTCGGTCAAGTTTACAAAATACTCAATCCCTATAAGAGACTTTATTTTTCGCGTGGAAACATCCAGTGATGTTATACTCTCAATCGCTTTTAGCGTTTCCGGTTTTTGGGGATCAATAGCCCCATTGGTTAATGGAACTTTGTAAGGTGCTGCTGTAAGTACCTTTACAAACTCTGCATCTACAAATGGTTGCTCTGTTTTTGATGCCTGATCATTAGAATCTAAACCATAAGTGGCTGCAAGATCACCGCAAACGATAATAAGTAATGTTGCAATTATTAATGTTACCCTTTTCATAAGCTGTGGTTTTTTCATAGATAAATAATAAGATATCGTTAACAAAAAGCTCATTAGAACTTATCTATCAAAAGTATTTTTATTGAGAATCGCAGACTTTAATCCAATCATCAAGTGTCTTGTATTTCCTTCTGATAGCTTTTTCATGTCGACTAAATGAGACATATTTCCCCGAAAACCCTTTCGATTCAGTATCTACACTATTAAAGTCTAATATCAATGTATCGTTTACAATGGAATAGGTTCCTTTAAATTTATATTGGTTATCTTCTGTATAGAATAATGAGTCGCTTTCAATTGAATAAGGATAAGTTCTAAAATCTCCAACGAAAAAAAGACTATCACCTTCAAACATAAAACTTGCATGAGGAGCACAATCTGATGCTCCTACCGCAATCCAAGGCATCATTAGGTCTGCTTGTGGTGTATTACGAAAAGACTTCATTTTTTCTTCGTTTTCAATCATCTTCTCACTACTTATTTTTGAGTATCTATACCGCCAATCATAAGTCTGATCGTTCATCTTACCATAAATAAATAAGCTATCATTATGCCGAATACAACTACCTCTAAAAATCTTATCATCAAACTCAATCTTGATTGAATCATTCGACAAGCAATAAGGAAAAGATGCTTCGAATTTACTTATCGGATCTATCAACATTACATCACTTGCATAAAAAGCGATTGAAGGTTGTGATGTAACACCTCCTCCCCATGATGTATTGGCTAAAACTTCATTTATATGTGTGGCCTGTATTTCTTTTTCCTGCCCATATAGCGTAAGAATGGAGCAACACCAATAAATTACAACGATTTTCTTCATACTCTTTTAATTATTACAATAGCCTTCTGATTAACAAAGAATTATTATCACTTATAGTTTTTGCAAGGTATTATTTATATTAAAATCATAGATATGCAACATGCCAACATTTGTTAAAACAACACTCTAAATATTTCTTTTCTTGAATTTGTTGCCGATAAAAACTATTTTCGGGAAATAATTCATGTACACAATCGAGACAATGAAACGTGGTAGATTCATAAAATGGCTTCTTTCATTTGTTGGCATTCTTTTGCTGACCACGATTGTTGTACCTCACCACCATCATAAAGATGATACGTTGGCAGCAGGCACACATTGCCAGGATCAACGACATACCGATGATAAAGACGCACATTTTCCTTGCTCTGACAGCTGCCCTAACAAGCTGACTTATTCTTTGAAGAAGAATCAAGACGAGCATGTGCTTTCGTATCAAAACCTGATTGATAACGATTTTCCATTCTTGGTAACGGCTATTCTTTTCGATCAGCTTTTGCCCGATTTATTGACTATACTTCACAACGAAGAGGTTCGATATGCTATCGCACCTGATGCTTCGTTGTATTGTGCATGGGTTCCACGTGCACATTCCCTTCGCGCTCCTCCTGCTTTTATTATGTGATTCGGATCAATTTCTGATTGCAGATACTGATCTATCGTGAATTTCCGACATGAATTTCTACGCCACTCGTAGTCTTTTTCATGTATCGGTTTGTTATATCTATATCTCTTTCACATAATAAAATAGCTAACGATGAAAAAAAATATATCGAACTTCTTCTACATCTTACCGTTTGCCGCGGTAAGTATTCTTGTTTCATGCAATGGTAAAGATGCTCACGAAGGGCACAATCATGGTCCGGAAGATAACCACGCTACGTCGGATCATAATCACGATGAGCACGAAGGGCATGATCATGCCGAGGCAACTGGCGGGGAATCGCATGCCGACGAAATTATCTTTACCAAACAACAAGCAGAGAAAACCGGCTTACAAACACTGAAACTTGAGCCACGCGACTTTAACCGCATCATCCGCACAAGTGGACAAATACAAGCGGCTCAAGGCGACGAAACTACGATTGTGGCTACCACTTCGGGGGTAATCTCGTTCAACAATGCCGCTACGACTGAAGGTAGTGCCGTAAAAGGAGGAGAAACCATCGTGACGATTTCGTCGAAGAATATTGCCGACGGTGATCCGGCCGCCAAAGCGCGCATAGCTTTCAATACGGCACAAAAGGAATATGACCGCGCACAAGAATTGGTAAAAGATCAAATCATTTCGCAAAAGGAGTTTGACGCGGTAAAATCGAACTTCGAGACTGCACGCTTATCGTATCAGGCTCTTGCAAAAAGTCAGTCGGCACAAGGAACACGCGTAACAGCTCCAATATCGGGTTACCTCAAAAGCCGCCTTGTAAACGAGGGTGAGTTTGTTTCGGTAGGACAACCGATTGCCGTAATCTCGCAAAACAAGCAATTGCAGTTACGTGCCGAGGTTCCTGAAAAATACTACAAAGAGCTAAGTACAATTACTTCGGCCAACTTTAAAACTCCTTATGATAATACGGTATATGAGTTATCGAAGCTAGACGGACGATTGGTTTCGTTCGGAAAAGCTTCGGGCAACAATTCGTTTTACATCCCTGTAACGTTTGCATTCAACAACGTGGGCGACATTGTTCCGGGTTCGTTTGTTGAGGTCTTTTTGATCTCCTCGCCTATCCGTGAAGCATTGGTGGTTCCGCTTTCGGCATTGATCGAAGAGCAAGGAGTCTACTATGTGTTTGTCCAACTGGATGAAGAAGGATATAGCAAACAGGAAGTTACTCTGGGTGGTGATAATGGTAGCGAGGTACAGATTTTGTCGGGACTAAAACCGGGCGAGGTTGTGGTGACTAAAGGAGCTATGCAGGTAAAACTGGCTTCGATGTCATCGGCTATTCCTCATGGTCACAGTCACTAATCTGTATTTCTGTCTTACATAAAAAAACGAATTTACGATGCTAAATAAAATCATACACTTCTCGCTTCACAACCGTATCGTTGTGCTTGTCGGGGCTATCCTGCTTCTTTTTGCAGGAACATATACCGCATTCAAAATGGATGTGGACGTTTTTCCGGATTTAAATGCGCCTACGGTGGTGGTTATGACCGAAGCCAATGGAATGGCTCCCGAAGAAGTGGAGCGATTGGTTACGTTTCCGGTCGAAACAGCTCTAAACGGTGCTACGGATGTGCGCCGGGTACGCTCTTCTTCAACGACCGGTTTTTCGGTAGTTTGGGTTGAATTCAACTGGGGTACCGACATCTATCGTGCACGCCAGATTGTTTCGGAAAAACTAGCCGTACTGGGTGAGGCTTTGCCTTCGAATGTAGGGAAACCAACCCTCGGCCCACAGTCTTCGATCTTAGGAGAATTAATGATCATCGGTCTTACTTCCGATTCGACATCTCTGCAAGACCTGCGTACCATTGCCGACTGGACCATTCGTCCGCGTTTGCTTTCTACCGGAGGTGTGGCACAAGTTACCGTGTTGGGTGGCGACATCAAAGAGTTTCAGATATTACTTGACCCTGCGCGTATGAAGCATTACGGCGTTGCTCTCGACGAGGTGATGCAGGTAGTGCAGGATATGAATAAGAATGCTTCGGGTGGTGTTCTTTACGAATATGGCAACGAATACATTGTACGCGGAATGGTTTCTACGGCAGACACGACGATGTTGGGTAAGAGTGTAATTAAAAGCGTGAACGATGTGCCGATCTTACTCGAAAACATTGCCGATATTACCATTGGGGCAAAGGCTCCGAAACTGGGTATTGCTTCTGAACGCACCATCCCTGCCGTGTTGATTACGATTACCAAACAACCCAACACGAGTACCATCGAACTTACCAAAAAGATTGATAAGTCTGTTGAAGAGATTCAAAAGCAACTTCCGAAAGATGTACACATCTCTACCGATATATTTCGCCAAGCGCGCTTTATAGAAAGCTCGATCAGTAACGTACAAAAGTCGCTTTACGAAGGGGCTATCTTTGTTGTAATTGTATTGTTCTTCTTCTTGATGAATGTGCGTACTACGCTGATCTCCTTGATTGCATTGCCGCTTTCGTTGTTGGTTTCGGTATTGACCTTGAAACTTTTGGGACTTACCATCAACACTATGAGTTTAGGAGGTATGGCCATTGCGATTGGTTCGCTCGTGGATGATGCGATTGTTGATGTGGAAAACGTGTTTAAACGATTGCGGGAGAACAGACAAAAACCCGAGGAAGAACGCAAGTCGGTCATTACGGTTGTATTTGAAGCTTCGAAGGAGGTACGTATGCCAATCTTGAACTCAACCTTGATTATTGTGGTGAGTTTTGTTCCGCTATTTTTCCTTACCGGAATGGAAGGACGCATGCTTGTGCCACTGGGTATTTCATTTATTGTAGCCTTGTTTGCATCTACCGTTGTTGCGCTAACGCTTACTCCGGTGCTTTGCTCCTATTTGCTTGGCAGTCGCAAAGAAGATAAAAAACTAGATAAAGAACCATACGTTGCTCGTAAGGTTAAAGAGGTATATGCCAAGATTCTTGCTTGGGCAATGCATCACAAACGCATTGTATTGGGTAGTACCGCCGCTCTTTTTGTGGTATCTCTTGTGGTATTCTTCACGTTGGGACGTAGCTTCCTTCCGGCTTTCAACGAAGGATCGTTTACGGTAAACGTGAGTACGATGCCTGGTGTTTCGCTCGAAGAGTCGGATAAACTGGGACGTATGGCTGAGGAGATCTTAATGACCATTCCTGAAGTGCAAACCGTAGCGCGCAAAACCGGACGTGCCGAACTGGATGAACATGCCTTGGGTGTAAACGTTTCTGAGATAGAGGCGCCTTTTATCTTGGAAGATCGATCTCGAGACGAAGTATTGGCCGAGTTGCGTGAAAAGTTCAAAGTGATTCCGGGTGCTAATATTGAAATCGGACAACCGATATCGCACCGTATCGATGCGATGCTTTCGGGTACCAAAGCCAACATTGCGATCAAATTGTTTGGTCCCGATCTGAACAAACTATTCTCATTGGGTAATCAGATCAAACAAAACATTGAAGGTGTGAAAGGGATTGCCGACTTGAATGTAGAACAACAGGTGGAGCGTCCGCAATTGAAGATTGTTCCCAAACGAGATATGCTTGCCAAGTATGGTATCACTTTGCCGGAATTTGCCGAATATGTAGAGGTGATGCTTGCCGGACAAACGGTTTCGCAAGTATATGAAGGTAACAAATCGTTTGACCTTACCGTGAAAGTGAACGATAACTACAAAGATGAAGCTGAAAAGATCAAGAACTTGATCGTTGATGCAAACGGTCGCAAAATACCATTATCGTATATTGCAAACGTAGAGTCTTCGACCGGGCCAAATACGATCAACCGCGAGAATGTGCAACGTAAGATTGTGATCTCGGCCAACGTAGCCGGACGTGATTTGCGTGGTGTGGTGAATGATATTCAAAACATCATCGATACAAAAGTGCAACTTCCCGAAGGGTATCACATCGAATACGGAGGTCAGTTTGAAAGTGAACAGGCCGCTTCGCAAACGTTGATGATTACATCTATCTTCTCTATTCTGGTCATTTTCCTACTTCTCTTCAACGAATTTAGAAGTGTTTCGCAATCGGCTGTGATTTTATTGAATCTGCCTTTAGCGCTGATTGGTGGTGTGATTAGCATCCGTTTGAGCTCGGGTATTATCAGTATTCCGGCCATCATCGGTTTTATTTCGTTGTTTGGTATTGCTACCCGCAACGGTATGTTGCTGATATCGCATTACAACGACTTGCGCAAACGGGGTCATGACTTGATGCAATCGATTATGATTGGTTCGCTCGACAGATTGAATCCGATCTTGATGACAGCTCTTACCTCTGCATTGGCTTTGATTCCGCTTGCATTGGGTGGCGACTTGCCGGGGAATGAGATTCAAAGCCCGATGGCAAAAGTGATTCTGGGCGGATTGCTCAGTTCGACGTTGCTAAACGGATTGATTATTCCGATTGTTTACTATTTGTTGAATAAGAAATACAGTAAGGCTTAAGATATGAGAACAATTATAGCTTCTTTCCTGCTTCTGCTTGCCGCTTCGGCAGCAGAGGCTCAAAATACGATCTCGGATGTGCTGCAAAGCGTAGCGCAAAACAACCGTTCGCTCCAGGCGAATGCACAACTGACTAAGGCTATGCGAGAAGGGGCTTATGTAGGTAATTACCTGCAAAACCCTACGGTGCAATATGACTATTTGTTTGGCTCGCCTTCGTCGTTGGGTAAAAACGGAGAGTTGACGGTTTCGCAAGCGTTTGACTTTCCTACGGTATATTCGAATAAAAATAAACTTTCGAAACTTAAGGAGCAAGAATACAATGCTCAAGCAACAGAGTTTAGACAAAACATTTTACTACAGGCAAAACAGGTATGTATCGATCTCATCTTCTTGAAACAACAACAGCAAATGCTGAAAGAAAGACAAGAGAATGCACGCGAATTGGCCGAGTTGTACGAAACGCGTTTCAAGAATGGGGATGCCAATATACTGGAGAAGAATAAGATCGAACTCGAGTTTCTCAACATCAAGACGGAGGCCAACTTGAATAAAGTTGCCTATGACAATAAGATGGAAGAGTTGCGCAACTTGAACGGTGGCGCAGCAATTGATTTCAGTCTTACGCAATATCCCGATTTGTTTGCTTTGCCAAGCAAGGAGGAGTTGCTGCTAGAAGCTACCGGAGCTAATGCTTCACTAATCGCACTAAAACATGCCGGAGATGTAGCTCGCAAGCAAGTTTCTGTAAATAAGGCTTTGGCTTTGCCGAAGTTCGAACTTGGTTTTAAACGAGACTTTGGTAAAGGGGAACAGTTTAATGGTTTTACGGTGGGTGTAAGTATTCCTCTTTTTGAAAATAAGAATACGGTAAAGAGTGCCAAATCGCAGGCGATCTATACTGACATGCAACTGCAAGCTGTGCAAAGTGACGTGCAAAGTCAGTTGCTACAAAGTTTGCAGCAAGCAGAAACCTTGAAGCAATCGATGGATGAATACGCAAAGGCGTTGAGTTTGCAAAACAACGAAACGCTGCTCAACAAAGCTTTTCGTGCCGGAAATATCTCGTTGATTGAGTATTTTATTGAGCTTTCTACCCTGTATCAAAGCCGACAAAACTACTTGCAATTGCAAAATCAATATCAGAAAGCAATGGCTGATATTTACAAGTATAAACTATAATACGTTTGTGATATGTCTGCCATTCACTCGTTGTGGACCATTGGTCATTCGACTCATACGAAAGAAACATCCTTATACAGCTCCGGCTCACATCATCAACGGTCGGCTCTCCTACAAGGCTGACTAACTAAAAAGCCGCTACAACTATTCGATGAATGAATAGCTGCAGCGGCTTTTTTCTAACCTGATATGTGATGAATTTTTTATTCGAACGTTACTTGCTTCAAGGTATAATCTGCTTCAGACGGTGTTGGTTCTCCACCTTCACCGAGCATAATCAATTGGTCGTTGCGAAGTTCATATACGCCTTCAAGATCCAAGCCTTTGTATAATTGATAAACGACTGCATCCGGATTCTTTGTCGTGCCTTTGAGGGTAGTCCAATTTCCTTCGGTGATAAAGGTTTCATTCTTGCCATCGTTTGCTCCCAAATAAGTATTGGATAGGATAAACAAACCTTCGCTACTTCCCGGTTTATTAAACAAAGCAACTCTACTGCGAATGCCCTGACAGTCGGCACAAGGTAATGTTCCTTCAAAGTGACGAATATCTTGATCGTAATAGATGTGTTCAAACTCACCTTTCTTTGTTACAAGTTCGCCGTCGCGTACTCGAACAATCTTCATCGTATCGGCAAACTCGACATCTAAACTACCACCGGTTGTAACGCCATAAAGAATGAGATTGCCATTCTTTTGCTCCCAACTGGTATACTCTAAGTTTGCCATATTTAATGATGCGGCTTTGCCCAAAGTGTCGAGTATAAATCCGTGCATTACACCTTGTGGTGTTTTTTCCACCCAAGCTCCTTCGAGCTCAAAATTTACTTGTTGCGCAGTTTTGGTTGTACATGATATACTCATCAACAATGCGCACAACGATACGAATAGTACATTAAATTTCATGCTTGTCCTCTTTTACTAAAAAGAACAAGCATGAATGAGATGTTGTTTAAATTTATGTAAACAAAATGGGATTATCCGAAGATAGCACGGAACAAATCGTTTCCATTTGCAAAGATCAATAGGCCGAATAGAAGTACCATACCGATCATTTGCGCGTATTCGATAAACTTCTCGTTTGGTTTACGACGTGTAATTACTTCATAAAGTAAGAACAGTACATGACCTCCGTCTAGTGCCGGAATTGGAAGAATGTTCATAACTCCGAGCATGATCGACAAGAATGCTGTCATACTCCAGAATGCGTATGCATTGAATACTTCAGGGAATAGCTTGGCAATGGTACCGAAACCGCCTACGCTTGATGCTCCTTCTTTTGTAAATACATACTTAAGGTCGCTTACGTAACCGGTGAGTTTGCCAATTCCCATCTTAATACCTGCAGGGAACGACTCAAAGAAGCTGTATTTCTTTACTGCTACGTCGAAGACTTCATCCATTGGTTTCATATAAATACCCATGTGACCAAGTGAGTCGAGTGTAACCGGAATTACAACATATTGATCGTTACGTTCTAGTTGAACGTCGACAGTTTTTGATTTATTCTGTAAGAATTGCTCTTGTACGTCTAAAATGCTTGGCGTTGGCACCTGGTTGATTGCAACAATACGGTCGTTTACTTCCAGTTTTGCTATTGCTGCCGGAGAGTTTGCTACCACTTCACGAATCTCCATCGGAACGATAAAGTTTGCAAAACCTTGTTTGTCGCGGATCAGCTGTTGCATAAAGTCGGCCGGCATATTGATTCTAACGTCTTTGCCATCACGAAGTACAGTTACTTCTTTTGCCTCTGCCACTTCACGAATGGTTGCTTCACCAAAACGCTCAAGTGGTTTACCGTCTGCTGATACTAAGATGTCACCGTCTTCAAACCCTACATTCTTAGCTGTCTGGCTAAACTCCATTCCGAACTTTGCATTGCTCAATGGAATGTAGCTTTCGCCCCAAGCAAAAAGAATCATCGAATAGATAAAGAAGGCTAGGATAAAGTTCATGACCACACCTCCTACCATGACCAACAAGCGTTGCCATGCCGGTTTGGAACGAAATTCCCATGGTTGGGCCGGCTTTGCCAATTGTTCGCGATCCATCGATTCGTCGATCATTCCCGAAATCTTTACGTATCCGCCCAGTGGCAACCATCCGATTCCGTACTCAGTATCGCTGTTTTTAGGTTTGAACTTGAACAATGAAAACCAAGGGTCGAAGAATAGATAGAACTTTTCAACTTTGATTTTAAATATTCGTGCAAATATAAAATGCCCAAACTCGTGAATAAGCACAAGTAATGAGATGCTGAGAATGAGCTGTAGTGCTCTGATTGCAATTACTTCCATTTATCTTTTAATAAATTTGATTTCAGAATAACTCGCGAGCAATACGACGCGCCATGGCATCGGTCTCGACGTAATCTTCATATGAAGGGTTCACAATATAATCGGCTTTCTGCATGGTTTGTTCAATTACATCACTCATTTGCAGGAATCCGATTTGATCTTTCAAAAAGGCATCAACCACAATCTCGTTTGCTGCATTAAGTATGCATGGCATATTTCCGCCTGTTTTAATGGCTTCGTACGCGAAAGCTAGATTGCGAAAACGCATCATATCGGGTTGCTCAAAGGTAAACTCGTTGTATTGCGTAAAGCTAAGACGTGGAGCTTTGCATTTGAGGCGTTGCGGATATGAAAATGCATAACGAATTGGCAACTTCATATCCGGCAATCCGAGTTGAGCTTTAATAGAAGCATCTTCAAACTCAACCATTGAGTGAATGATCGATTGCGGATGTACCACAACTTCTATTTGCTCCGGCTTTACATCGAAAAGCCATTTTGCTTCGATCATCTCAAAGCCTTTGTTCATCAATGTTGCCGAATCGATTGTAACCTTCGCTCCCATATCCCAATTGGGGTGTTTCAAGGCTTGTGCTTTGGTTACATGTGCCAACTCTTGCAATGAGGTTGTACGAAACGGACCACCCGAAGCTGTAAGTAAGATTCGTTCGATGGGATTGTTCCACTCTCCTGCCATGCATTGAAAGATGGCCGAATGTTCTGAGTCTACCGGCAAAATTGGAACTTGGTTCTCATTTGCTAGTTGCGTGATTAGCCCACCTGCAACAACAAGTGTTTCTTTGTTTGCTAAAGCAATTGCTTTTTTAGCTTTAATCGCTGCAATGGTTGGCTTCAGACCTGAATATCCGACCATTGCGGTCAAAACCATATGGATGGGCCCGGCTTGTACGACTTGTGCAATCGCATCAGAGCCACCCCATACCTTGATGGGTAGATCTTCCAGAGCTTCTTTTAACTCGGGATATTTTGTTTCGTTGGCGATCACTACTACTTCAGGCATAAACTCGCGAGCTTGTCTGATAAGTAGATCTACGTTATTATTGGCTGTTAGTGCGTATACTTCAAATAAATCGGAGTGTTCTTTTATTACCTCCAAGGCCTGGGTTCCGATAGAACCTGTAGAACCCAAAATTGCGATTTGTCTTTTCATACAAAATCTATTCTTTAAAATGCGATATACTCTTCGGGGTCAACCGGAGCTCCTTTATACCACAATTCGAAATGCAGGTGAGGCCCTGTCGTCAACTCTCCGGTATTACCGGCCAAAGCAATAGCTTCTCCTGCAACGACATGGTCTCCCATTTTTTTCAACAACTTATCGTTATGCTTATAAATCGATATAAATCCGTTTTTGTGCTGCACCTGAATTATATTTCCGGCGTTTGCATCAAAACCGGTATATACTACCGTACCATCGAGTGTAGCCAATACACTCTCTTTGGGCGATGCGGCAATGTCTATACCATAGTGTTTGATTGCTGCATCAAACTTTGAAGAAACAATTCCGTTTACCGGCTTGTAGAAGAATACTCCCTCGACAGGAACCTTTGCCGGTTGCATGACCGATAGGTTGTATTTTTCTTCTTCTTCAAACTTCTTCACAAACTCACCCTCTTTTTCTCCCTCGGGGATGTTAAAATCGGACTGAACTAGTGTGACATCTTTTATATCTTGAATGGAATCTATTTCTATATCTCCTCTTAAAATCGCAGCTACATTATTTAAATAAAGAGACTGCTGATCGAGAGCTTGTGCTAAAGAATCGGCACGCAGTGCATTCGATACAATTTCTTTTCTTACCTCCACATCGAGATAACCCGGCAAATAGTTACGTATTGGCGTTGTGATAATAATCGTAGAAGTGATTACAATCACCATAAAAATGACCAACGCGATCACTATAAATACCGAAAGTTGGGAAAGTCTTAATGAAAAGACCTCCTCCAGTGTGTTCTCGTTTAAGAAAGAAAGTTTGTATTTAAAGCGGATTCGTTTCCAAAAAGAATCCCTTTTCGTATACTTCTTTGCCATATCGATTGCTTATACACAATATTTCGTTAGACTATAAACTACATAGATAGAAGTCCTTCGGGCAAAACCATCAGCATTTGCTTTGCTTCATGGTCTACTCCGAGAATCCACTCTTCGGCTGCCGGAATCAAAACTTCTCCGTATTTACCTTCAACGGTGAAAAGAATGTTTTGCGTAGACTCATCTACTTCTGTAATCGTTCCTATTTCGCCATTCGCTTCGGTAAGCAACGTGAAGCCTTCGAAGTATTGCCAAGTGTATTCATCATCTTCCTCTACGGGAACTTGATCTTTTGGGAAATAGACTTCTTTGCCTGCAAACATTTTTGCTCTTTCCTCTGTGTCGACTCCTTCAAACTTAATAAGAGCTGTTTCGCTCCCTTTAAATCTGTAGTCTTCTACAAAGAAAGGAACCAAAATCCCATCCATGTCGCAAATGAGAAATGGACATTCTGCTCGATCAAACACATCACTGGTAAAAGCAAACGCGATTTCGCCTTTTACGCCGTGAGGTTTTACAAAAGAGCCAATGCTTATTACGTCTTCTTCTCGTATCATATTTTATTATATCCTGTTTTATTTGAGAACTTACAAACGAGTAATGCGTGCACCCAACGCGTTTAATCGTTTATCAATATCCTGATAACCGCGATCTATTTGATCAATATTGTGAATACGGCTTGTTCCTTGCGCACTCATTGCTGCAATCAACAAAGCAATACCTGCTCTAATATCAGGTGAGGTCATGGTGGTACCTCGAAGTTTGAATCGATTGCCATGCCCGATTACCGTTGCTCGATGCGGATCGCATAATATAATTTGTGCTCCCATATCAATTAGTTTGTCGACAAAAAACAAACGGCTTTCAAACATCTTTTGGTGAATGAGTACACTTCCGTTTGCTTGTGTTGCCACAACTAAAAAGACGCTTAACAAGTCTGGCGTAAGTCCCGGCCATGGAGCATCTGCAATCGTCATAATAGATCCATCGATAAATGTATCAATATTATACGATTCGTGATGTGGAATGTGAATATCATCTCCACGTTGCTCAATGGTTATACCTAAACGACGAAATGCATCGGGTATAATTCCTAATTCATTATATGCTACATCCTTTATTGTAATTTCTGACCCTGTCATTGCGGCCATACCAATAAAGCTACCCACTTCAATCATATCAGGGAGTATGCGGTGTGAGCATCCGCCCAACTCTTTTACTCCGCTAATGGTAAGCAGATTAGACCCGATACCTGAAATCTCGGCACCCATAGCATTCAACATTTTACATAATTGCTGAACATATGGCTCACATGCTGCATTGTAAATCGTAGTAACTCCTTCTGCCAAAACTGCTGCCATAATGATATTGGCTGTTCCGGTTACGGATGCTTCATCTAGTAGCATATAAGTACCACGCAACTTCTGCGCTTCGATTTCATAAATCTGCTTGTCTGGATTATATGTAAACGATGCTCCCAGTTTATTGATTCCTACAAAATGTGTATCGAGACGACGACGGCCAATCTTATCACCTCCGGGTTTCGGGATTAATGCTTTACCAAAGCGACCTACCATTGGACCAACGATCATGACCGAGCCTCGTAAAGATGCACTCTTTCGAAGAAATTCTTCTGTTTGTAGATATTCTAAATCTACATTGTCTGCTTGAAAAGTATATGTATCCGGAGAAATGCGCTCTACTTTTACACGCATATCTCTCAGTAACTGAATCAGATTATTTACATCTAATATGTCTGGGACATTGCTTATTGTTACAACTTCCGATGTTAATAGGACCGCACAAATAACTTGCAATGCCTCATTTTTTGCTCCTTGTGGTATTATCTCGCCCGAAAGCTGATACCCTCCTTCTATTACAAATGATGCCATGCTTGAAATATTGTATTCGAATGAGTTAGATTACTCATTCTAGTTACATTGAAATCATCGATTACAAAGAAAAAGCATTTCATATACTGAATACTCACTCTTTCTCTATAGAACAGATTTCGAATCTTATAGGATAAAAAAAAGCGGTTATTTACCCGCTCTTTTAATCATCTTATTTCTTCTAGATAATATATCTCGCGACTCGGTTAGTTTATGTAACTCCTCGTCTAGTACAATGCCTCCCTCCGACAACTCATCCAAATCATCAAAAATCTTCGCATCGTCTACAACTTCCTTGTTCCAAGTCAAGAATGATTTCTTCATATGATTGGCTAGCAATTGCACTAACTGCTCTTTTTTAGCTCCATCTTCATACTCTCTAGCTTCTTTAATCATCGACTCTAGAATACGACCATAATGACGATATCTAATTCTTAGGTTGTTATATGGCAAGCGTTTTGGTCTTGTATAAAGATCTTCTTTTTTAATTACTTCATATGGATAATCGATATCGAGTTTGAAATCGGCCATAATTGCAAGATGATCCCAAAGAATATGTTTGAAGTCATTCACATCACGTAAGTGTGGAAACATATTCCCCATGATGTTTATGATTGAATTTGCACAACGTTTGCGTTCTCCTCTATCTTGAATCGTAAGACAATAGTCTACCATGTTCTGGATATTACGACCATATTCGGGCAACGACAATTTCTTTTGTTCTGTATTATATCTCATTCAGATGTTTCTTTTCTTTATTCGCAAATATAATCATTTATTTCAAAGCACTTTATTCTTTGCGACTGTGGCTACGAATTCCTTTAAATAAAAAGGTTCGAAATAAGCGACATCCTCGAATTTGTTTTCTGCAAATGCTTTAGCTGATAAGCGAGCCATATCTGAGGCTAATGGTTCAATACCTTCTAACAAGATCGCATTATCTGAGGCGATAACATCCATACATTTAGCAGCTCCATTACCAAAGAAGCATACTTTATTGCTCTTTAGCCATTCGGCATAGGTGTTTTCATCAACAATATCGGCGGCTGTAGCTCTGAGTTGATTTAATTTATTGTCAAACATTGCTGCATATACTTCCATACGACGTGCATCTAGCATCGGACAATAAATTTGCTCTTTCCCTTGACATACCGAAATCGCTTTATTTGCAAGCAATTCAAGCGTTGGGATCGAAATCAAAGGCAATCCATACCCAAAGCATAATCCTTTAGCCATAGATACACCGATTCTGAGTCCGGTATATGAGCCGGGACCACAACTTACAGCAACGGCTACAAGTTTTAGATTGTTTGCATCAATAAAAGCCAAAGCCTCTTCTACAAATACACCCAAAAGTGTAGCATGCGATGGCCCCTCTAAGGATTCTTTTGAGAAAACAACCTCATCTTCAACAGTAAGCGCAACTGAACAAATATTTGTTGAAGTTTCTATATTTAATATGCAACCCATATAGTTTTACTCTAATTTTTATTCTACAAATGTACATTTTTGCCGTTGAACCAAAAAGATAGTTAGAAATAAAAAGTAACTTTGCAGAAACTTTTCAGCAAATGATACAGTCTATGACCGGATTCGGCAAAAAAATAGCCGAACTTCCAAATAAGAAAGTTACGATAGAAATTAAATCGTTAAATAGCAAACAGCTTGATCTTTCAACTCGTATACCTGGTGTATACAAAGAAAAAGAGATGCTAATCCGTAATGAACTTGCACAAAAGCTTGAACGCGGAAAAATTGAATTTAGTGTTTATATCGAACATCTTGGAAAAGACACGCCTACGCAGATCAACTTTTCCGCGATAGAAAGTTATCACAACCAAATCAAGGAGGTTGCTGACAAACTTGGTGTAGCCTTACCGGCCGACTGGTTTCAGACATTACTTCGTCTGCCTGATGCAATTAAAACAGAGATTGCTGAATTGGATGAATCGGAATGGAATCTTTTACATGCCGCAATTCAAGATGCAATTAATGCGCTATGTGATTTTCGCAAACAAGAGGGTGCAATGCTAGAAAAACTGTTCATCCAAAAGATCGACAACATACGAGCTTTGCTTGCTCAAGTTGAAGATTACGAAGGTGAACGTTTGGAGAAAATTAAAACGCGCATTACCGATGCTCTTCAAAAAATAGAAAACTTCGATTATGACAAGAATCGTTTCGAACAAGAAATGATCTACTACATCGAAAAATTAGATGTAAATGAAGAGAAAACGCGCTTGAATAATCATTTAAACTATTTCCTTTCGACCTTGAAAAGCGGTAAAGGTCAAGGCAAGAAACTTGGTTTCATTGCACAGGAAATGGGGCGTGAGATTAATACATTAGGCTCTAAGTCTAATCATGCCGAAATGCAACGTATCGTTGTTGAAATGAAAGATGAACTAGAACAAATCAAAGAGCAAGTACTCAACGTTCTTTAATTCCAACATTAAAAACTAACTATGCAAGGAAAACTTATTATATTTTCGGCACCATCCGGATCTGGAAAATCCACCATTATCAATTTTCTTTTAAAGCAAAATCTGAATCTTCAGTTTTCAATTTCTGCAACAAGCAGAGATCCTCGCGGAGAAGAAAAACACGGAGTTGAATATTACTTTCTATCTCCTGAAGAGTTTCGTACAAAGATTGCAAATGACGATTTTCTAGAATTCGAAGAAGTATATACAGATCGCTTTTATGGAACACTTAAAAGTGAGGTAGACCGTATTACTTCGACCGGAAACAATGTTATTTTTGATGTTGATGTGGTAGGTGGTTGTAACATCAAAAAATTCTATGGCGAAAGAGCTCTTTCTGTTTTCATTCAACCTCCAAGCATCGAAGAACTGCGTAAACGATTAGAAGGTCGTGGCACTGATGCTCAAGATGTAATTGAAAGCCGCTTGGCTAAAGCCGAATTCGAACTAGGCTTTGCTCCTAAATTCGATGTTGTGATCGTGAATGATAACCTTGAAAAGGCACAACAAGAGGCGCTTGATACCATTCGCGAATTTCTGCAAAAATAAGCATAATGATAAAGACCGGAATTTATTCAGGTTCTTTCAATCCCATTCACATAGGTCACTTGGCGCTTGCCAACTACTTATGTGAATTTGAGGGATTAGACGAAGTGTGGTTTCTCATCACTCCACACAACCCTCTCAAAGACAAAAAAAATCTGCTTGGTGACACCATTCGTTTAGAAATTGCTCAAAAAGCAATTGGGAATTACCCTCATTTTAAGGTAAGTGATTTCGAGTTTAATCTTCCGGCTCCACATTATACGATCAAAACGCTGAAAGCCTTACAACAAGAACATCCCAATCGTTGTTTTTCTCTTATCATGGGTGCCGACAATTGGGCCGTTATTGACAAATGGAAAGATTTCGAACAACTGATCAATGAGTTTGAAGTTTTGGTATATCCACGAAGCGGTTATAATATATCAATCTCATGTGAACAACAAAATGTAAAACAGGTAAACGCTCCTTTAATTGAAGTTTCTTCAACATTTATCCGGGAGGCTGTAAAAAGCGGAAAGGATGTGCGTTTTTTTGTTCCTGCAAACACTTTTGAAGATATTTCACATGCATTAAAACAACACTTTCTATCTCTGAATAAATAGGTTTTATAAATTTTGCTTGTAGAAATTCGGCAAAAAGAGTAAAGTTTTCTATTTTTGCGAGATATTTGGAAAAATGTAATCGGAATGAATCTATTAGAATTAAGCGAACAGGAGATTGTTCGACGCAATAGTATGGAAGAGCTGCGTAAGTGCGGAATTGAGCCTTACCCGGCAGCCGAGTATGTAACAAATGCACATTCAACCGAAATAAAAGAGGCTTTTCAAGATGATGCGGAGCCTCGCGAAGTATCTATCGCCGGTCGTATTATGAGCCGTCGTATCATGGGTAAAGCTTCTTTTGTCGAACTACAAGACTCTGAAGGCAGAATTCAAGTATACATCACTCGTGACGATATCTGTCCGGGCGAAGATAAAGAACTTTACACTACAGTATTCAAGCGTTTGCTTGATATTGGAGACTATATCGGTATCAAAGGATATGTGTTTCGCACACAAATGGGAGAAATCTCGATTCATGCAAAGGAACTAACCGTTCTTGCAAAATCACTTCGCCCACTTCCTGTTGTAAAAGTAAAAGATGGTGTTGTATATGATGGGTTCACAGATCCGGAACAACGCTATCGTCAACGTTATGTTGACTTGGTCGTAAACGAAGATGTGAAAGACATATTTGTTAAACGTACCAAAATCTTCAACTCGATGAGAGAATTCTTCAATCAGAGAGGTTATTTAGAAGTAGACACTCCAGTGTTGCAAAATATACCGGGTGGTGCTGCGGCACGTCCGTTTATTACACATCACAATGCATTGGACATTCCATTGTATCTTCGTATCGCAAACGAGCTTTACTTGAAAAGATTGATCGTTGGTGGTTTTGAAGGTGTATATGAATTTTCACGTAACTTCCGTAATGAAGGTATGGACAGAACTCACAACCCTGAGTTTACTGCAATGGAAATTTATGTAGCTTACAAAGACTACAATTGGATGATGGCATTTACAGAGCAAATGCTTGAAAAGATCTGCATGGATGTATTGGGTACAACAGAGGTTAAAGTTGGAGACAACATCATCAACTTCAAAGCTCCATACAAACGTGTAACCATGATCGACGCTATTAAAGATCATACAGGAATTGATATTGCTGGTATGAACGAAGAGCAATTGCGTGATGTTTGCAAACAATTGGGCATAGAGCAAGACGAAACAATGGGTAAAGGAAAACTTATTGATGAGATCTTTGGCGAAAAATGTGAAGGTAAATATATCCAACCTACATTTATCACTGACTATCCTATCGAAATGTCTCCTCTTACTAAAAAACACCGTGAAAATCCGGAACTAACAGAACGTTTCGAACTAATGGTGAATGGTAAAGAACTTGCAAATGCTTATTCTGAGCTTAACGATCCGATCGATCAACGTCAACGTTTCGAAGATCAATTGAAGCTTTCAGAAAAAGGAGATGATGAAGCGATGTTTATCGACAACGACTTTATCCGTGCATTGGAGTATGGTATGCCTCCAACATCGGGTATGGGTATCGGTATGGACCGCCTTGTTATGCTTCTTACAGGACAAATCAGCATTCAGGAAGTATTATTCTTCCCTCAAATGCGTCCTGAGAAGACACAAAAGAAAGACTCAGTAGAAAAATTTGCAGCTCTTGGTGTACCTACCGACTGGGTACCGGTTTTGTATAAAGCAGGATATCTTACAATTGAAACATTTGCCGATGCAAATGCAAACAAAGTAAGACAAGAGATGTGTGAATTAAATAAAAAATACAAGCTCGAACTGTCAAATCCGAAAGCTGAAGAAGTAGAAGGATGGATCGCAAATGCTCAACAAGCATAATCGGCACCCAAAGACAGAGACAGACTTAAGTAAAAAGAAAGTCATGAAATTGCCAGGAAAAATAGCCATAATGGGGGGAGGCAGCTGGGCTACTGCTCTTGCTAAAATTGTACTTTCCACACAGGATAGTATCAATTGGTATGTACGTCGCCCTGACCGCATTGACGAATTTAAGCGATTAGGACATAACCCTTATTACCTGACAGGAGTTAAGTTTGACACTAGTAAGATCAACTTTTACTCCAACATCAATCAGGCAATTAAGGACTCAGACACCTTGATCTTCGCAACCCCTTCACCTTTCCTTAAGCAACACTTAAAGAAAGTAAAAACAAGCCTAAATGATAAATTTATCATTTCGGCGATCAAAGGGATTGTACCCGATGAAAATCAGTTGGTATCTGACTATTTTGCCGACTTTTTTAAGGCTTCGGTCGAGAATATTGCTGTACTAGGTGGCCCGTGTCATGCTGAAGAAATTGCATTGGAGCGACTTTCTTACCTTACCGTAGGATGTCCCAATATTGCAAATGCAGAAGTGATGTCGAAAGTATTCACCAATCCATATGTAAAAACATCTGTCAGTGACGATGTTATCGGTATTGAATATGCTTCTGTATTAAAGAATGTATATGCTATCGTTGCCGGTATTTGCCATGGCTTAAAATACGGAGACAACTTTCAGGCTGTATTTATTTCAAATGCAATCCAAGAAATGGATCGTTTTGTTCAAGCAATACATCCTTTAAAGCGTGATATCAGTGATTCTGCTTATTTAGGAGATATGCTCGTAACAGCTTACTCTCGATTCAGCCGTAACCGTACATTCGGTACAATGATCGGGAAAGGTTACTCCGTTAAAACAGCTCAGCTAGAAATGGAAATGATTGCAGAAGGATACTACGGTACCAAATGTATCAAAGAAATCAACGAGAAATATCAGGTTGATATGCCAATTCTGGATGCAGTGTACGACATTCTCTACAACAAGAAATCGTCTACGGCAGTGATCAAGCAACTTACCGAAACATTTAAATGATAAATAAAAGCTCTCAATCCTGTTCTAAACGAATTCGGGTTGAGAGCTTTTCTCTTTTTAGAAGGTTCTATTCAAACATCAATTATATGAAGAACATTAGCTTACATATTGAAAAAGCCTTGGGTCATGTAACAAAAGCCCAAATTGAAGCTCAAGCTTCTAAAGCAAAAGAGTGTATTGAAATATTAGAAAACGGCTCTGGTCGTGGTAATGACTTCCTTGGATGGTTGCATCTTCCATCTTCAATCACAGAAGAACATCTTGCCGACATCGAAGCTACAGCAGCAACTCTTCGTGCAAAATGTGAAGTAATCGTGGTTGTTGGTATCGGCGGAAGCTACCTTGGTGCAAAAGCGGTAATCGATGCGTTGAGCAATAGCTTCGATTGGTTACAAAGAGACCGTAAAAACCCTGTTATTGTATATGCAGGTCAAAATATTGGTGAAGATTATCTTTTCGAACTGTCACAATTCCTTCGAGGAAAACAATTCGGAATTATCAACATCTCAAAATCAGGAACAACCACCGAACCTGCTTTGGCTTTCCGTATTCTTAAAAACCAATTGGAAACAGCAGTAGGCAAAGAAGAAGCAAAACACAGAATCGTTGCTGTTACCGATGCTGCAAAAGGTGCACTTCGCACATTGGCAGACCAAGAAGGTTACAAAACATTTATCATCCCTGATAATGTAGGAGGCCGTTTCTCTGTACTTACTCCAGTAGGTCTACTTCCTATCGCTGCTGCCGGTTTCTCAATCAGAGAACTTGTTGCCGGTGCTGCATCTATGGAAAAAGCAACTGGCGCAGACGTTCCATTCGAGCAAAACCTTTCTGCTCTATATGCCGTAACCCGTAATGAACTTTACAAAGACGGTAAAAAAATTGAGATCCTTTGCAACTTTCACCCTAAACTTCATTATATCGGCGAATGGTGGAAGCAACTTTACGGCGAAAGTGAAGGAAAAGAACACAAAGGTATTTTCCCTGCTGCGGTAGACTTAACAACTGATCTACACTCAATGGGACAATGGATTCAAGAAGGTGAACGTACTATTTTCGAATCAGTAATCTCTATTGAAACTCCTGATCATTGCGTTGAAATCCCTACAGACAGTGCTGACCTTGACGGGTTGAACTTCCTTGCAGGAAAACGTGTAGACTTTGTCAACAAAATGGCTGAACTAGGAACTCAACTAGCACACGTAGACGGAGGTGTTCCAAACATGAAAATTGATATGCCAAAACTAGACGCTTTCTATATTGGCCAATTATTCTATTTCTTTGAGAAAGCTTGTGGTATCAGCGGCTACTTACTAGGCGTTAACCCTTTTGACCAACCTGGAGTAGAAGCCTACAAAAAGAACATGTTTGCCCTATTAAACAAACCGGGCTTCGAAAAAGAAAGCGAAGCAATCCGTGCTAAATTGTAATTCGGATCATTCCAAATAAGATCTTTCAACGGGAGTACTCCAATAAGCGAGTGCTCCCGTTAACTTTTTTTACGCACCTCTACTTATTGTAGATTAACGATAGTAACAGCCACTCTAATCATCCTTGTAATTTTAAGACTTCCTCAAAGACTTTAGTGTACAGTCTACACATATATTTCTCCACACTCCTTATCTACCCTAAATTATTTATATTACAAAACGTTACGCTATCTCAATTTAATATCTATATTTATCGAGACAACCTTTTATTACCATGTAGATTTAACAACACACTTATGTACACAATCGGATACGACATAGGCAGCTCGTCGGTTAAGGCATCACTCGTGGATACACAAACCGGCCAATGCATCGCTACAGACTTCTTCCCTAAAACGGAAATGGAAATCATTGCCCACAAAGCAGGATGGGCAGAGCAGCATCCCGAAGCGTGGTGGAAAAACCTAAAGCTTGCTACACACTCCATCCTTTCTACAGCAAAAATAGATCCCAAAGAAATTAAGGGAATCGGCATATCATATCAAATGCACGGACTTGTCGTTATCGACAAAGCAGGTAACGTATTACGTCCGGCTATCATTTGGTGTGATAGTCGCGGAGTTCCTTATGGAAATAATGCTTTCAACAAATTAGGAAGCGACTATTGCCTTTCACATTTACTCAACTCCCCGGGCAATTTCACAGCATCTAAGTTAGCTTGGATCAAAGAAAACGAACCTCATATCTATGAAAAGATCGACAAGATACTCCTTCCGGGAGACTACATCGCTAAGCGTTTAACCAACCTAGCGACTACCACATGCTCGGGTCTTTCCGAAGGAATCTTTTGGGACTTTAAGGACAAGTGTATTTCGAAGCCATTGCTAAACGCATTCGGCTTTTCAGAATCAATTCTAGCACCACTGGTTCCTACATTCGGTATGCAAGGCGAAGTCACAGCAGCCGCAGCAGCAGATCTAAACTTGACCGAAGGAATCCCCGTAACCTATCGTGCCGGCGATCAACCCAACAATGCATTGTCATTAAATGTACTTAATCCCGGAGAGATTGCTTCTACAGCCGGCACATCCGGAGTCGTATATGGAATTAGCGATCAAGTTGCTTATGATGCTCAATCACGCGTAAACAGTTTTGCGCATGTAAACTATACTCCAACAGAAAACCGGCTAGGAGTATTACTTTGCATCAATGGTACCGCCATCCTCAATGCTTGGATTCGACGCAACATTGCAACACCGGAAATGAGTTATGCCGATATGAATGAACTTGCAGCACAAGCACCTGTAGGAAGCAAGGGCATATCCATATTGCCCTTCGGCAACGGAGCAGAACGCATGTTGGCCAATAAAGAAATAGCAGCATCGATGCACGGGATCAACTACAACATACACGACAGAAGCCATTTGATGCGCGCCGCCCAAGAAGGAATTGCCTTTTCCTTTAGATATGGAATAGACATTCTCAAGCAAGTAGGCATCCAGACCCATGTAATCAAAGCCGGACATGCAAATATGTACCTCAGTCCACTTTTTCGCACAGCGGTAGCAACCATCAACAACTCAATGATCGAACTATACGATACAGACGGTTCTATTGGTGCAGCGCGCGGAGCCGGTATCGGTTGCGGAATGTATAAAACACCTACCGAAGCCTTCGAAACGTTGAAACGTATCGACGTAGCAGAGCCGGACGTAAAAAATCAACAAGCCTATACCGATGCGTACGAAACATGGAAACAGCATCTTCAAACCGCATTAAACAACGAAACAATTACACTTTAAATAATTCATACCATGAATATCGTAACAGGAAAAAAAGAATTCTTTCCGGGAATCGGAAAGATTAAATTTGAAGGAAAAGAGTCGAAAAACCCATTGGCATTTAAATTCTACGATGCAAACCGCATCGTAATGGGTAAAACTATGCAAGAGCACTTCCGCTTTTCGATGGCCTACTGGCACACCCTTTGCGGAGATGGTGGAGATCCGTTTGGCGGAGCAACCAAATTCTTCCCATGGGACGAAGCTACAACAGCAGAAGAAAGAGCCAAAGACAAAATGGACGCAGCCTTTGAGTTCATGACCAAGATCGGCATCCCCTATTATTGTTTTCACGACGTAGACTTGATCGAACTTGGTGACACCATCGAAGAAGGAGAAAAACGTCTTCAAACGATGGTTGCTTACGCAAAACAAAAACAACAAGAATCGGGTATCAAGCTACTTTGGGGTACAGCAAATGTATTCAGCCACCACCGTTATATGAACGGAGCAGCAACAAATCCAGACTTTGATGCGGTAGCCTACGCCGGAACACAAATCAAGAACGCCATCGACGCAACCATTGCTCTCGGCGGAGAAAACTATGTATTCTGGGGTGGACGCGAAGGATATATGACTTTGCTCAACACCGACATGAAACGTGAAAAAGAACACTTAGCGATGATGCTAACTATGGCTCGCGACTACGCACGCAAACAAGGATTCAAAGGAACATTCCTGATCGAACCGAAACCAATGGAGCCAACAAAGCACCAATACGACTTCGATGCAGAAACAGTAATCGGCTTCCTTCGTCACTACAACTTAGACAAAGACTTCAAGCTAAACATTGAAGTAAACCACGCAACCCTTGCACAACACACATTCGAGCACGAGTTACAAGCATGTGTGGATGCCGGTATGCTAGGAAGTATCGACGCAAACCGTGGCGACTATCAAAACGGATGGGATACAGACCAATTCCCAATGAATATTCAAGAACTAACAGAAGCTTGGTTAGTATTGCTTCAAGGCGGTGGCATTGGACACGGCGGCACCAACTTCGATGCAAAAACCCGTCGCAACTCCACCGACATGGAAGATATCTTTATCGCTCACATTGGCGGAATGGATGCTTTTGCAAGAGCATTACTCGTAGCAGCAGACGTACTTCAACACTCCGATTATCTTAAAATGAGAAAAGAGCGCTATGCTTCTTTTGATCAAGGTGAAGGCGAATTGTTTGAAACAGGCAAACTTACGCTTGAAGACCTACGTACTTACGCGTTGAAAAACGGCGAACCACAAACACGTAGCGGAAAACAAGAGCTATTTGAATGCATCCTTAACCAGCATATCTAATTATCATTATATTTACAGACCGTTTGAAAGCCTCAAATATCCGGCTTCGGACGGTCTGTTTTTTTTATTCTATAATACCTACACCATGAACAACACAACATTTAACACCCGCTTTGTAATCGGCATCACGCTCGTTGCAACACTGGGCGGATTACTCTTTGGATACGACACGGCTGTTATATCCGGAACAACACAAGCCCTCGATCATTTTTTCGTAACTCCACTTAGAGAAGTATACGGACTCTCCGACAACATGGCCAGCGCCATCAAAGGATTCATTATCTCCAGTGCATTAATCGGTTGTATCGTAGGAGGTATGCTAGGCGGCCCTATCAGTCAACGTATGGGACGACGCAACGGCCTCATCCTTGCCGCATTGCTATTTTCACTTTCGGCACTCGGCTCTGCATTGCCCGATTACTTTGCACCCTTCAATATTCCAACCGTTGCCTCACTCATCTTTTTTAGAATCGTAGGAGGTGTAGGCGTAGGACTCGCCTCCATGCTTTCGCCTATGTACATTGCCGAAATTGCACCGGCAGCCATTCGTGGTAAGCTTGTTTCTCTAAACCAATTCGCCATTATATTCGGTATGCTCGTTGTATACTTTGTCAATTACTTTATTGCATTACAAGGCGACGCAAACTGGCTCGACACCATAGGTTGGCGCTGGATGTTTGCCTCGGAACTCATACCAAGTCTCCTCTTTTTTATCTTACTTTTCTTTGTACCCAAGACCCCTCGTTTTCTCATGCTTAAAAACGAAACAAAAGAAGCAGAAAACGTTCTTACCCGTCTGTACGGAGCAGTAGAAGCCAAACGAGAAATGATTCAAATCAAAGATACACTTGTTGAGAAGAATATGCCATGGCTATCCTTCGGATGGGCTGTTATCATTATCGGTATCCTGATCTCCGTATTTCAGCAAGCCGTCGGCATCAACGTCGTATTGTACTACGCCCCGGAGATCTTCCGCACAATTGGCTCTGGAACAGACACTTCATTATTACAAACCATTATTGTCGGAATCATCAACCTAACATTCACAGTAGTTGCAATTCTAACAGTAGACCGCTTTGGTCGCAAACCTTTGATGATTATTGGTGCTGCCGGAATGTCGATCAGCATGTTTGCACTCGCCATGACTTTCTACTTCGAGCAAGTAGGATTGACAACACTTATCTTTATGCTTATTTATACAGCATCCTTTGCCGTATCGTGGGGACCTGTAGCATGGGTACTCCTAGCCGAAATATTTCCAAACTCCATTCGTGGTGCGCTATCAATAGCCGTAGCCGTGCAATGGCTGGCAAACTTTCTCGTATCCTGGACCTTCCCTATCCTCAATGAGAATGCCTACTTGACGCAACACTTCCACCACGGATTCTCCTACGCCCTTTACGGAACCATGGGTATCCTTGCCGCCTGGTTTGTATGGAAGTTTGTGCCCGAAACGAAAGGTAAAACACTCGAAGAGATCGAAGACTTCTGGAAAAAGTGAGAACTAAGCTCCGAATACATGTAAATTAAGCTTAGACACAAACCTGTCTAAGCTTAACTCTCACTTAATCAGCAGATCGAAAAGAATCAATCACGCTATCACCCTCTTTCAGATAAGTCTCAACGATACGAAAAGGAAAAGGTGCTGTATTAATTTCATCAAAAGCAGGAACAACCGTACCACTAGCTGTCATACTCGTCTCGATCGGACCTGTTGTGACCTCGCTCAATATAATGTCATTGATCGAAATCTGCTTCTGAAATGTATTTTTCAAGAAAAGTAACGACTCTTCTTATCGCAGCTCTCTTATCACATACAATTCTAATTGCGATTGCTTGAAATCAAACCAAGCCTGTGCATATTGACTAGACTTTATTATATCCTTAAAATTACGGAATGGCTTCTTATCTGTAAGAGCATTACTTAAGTGCGTTTTTAAAGAGTCATTATCAGGAATGCAACGCTCAACAAAGTGCTCCATTATTTTATAATACTCAAGAGTATTAAGTGGTTTAATCTTTATTGATTTCTCCCAACTATTCACTTTATCAAGAATATCATCCACCAGATTGCTAAGTTCTCGATCTTCATAAGCGTCAGATAAATTCATCAGAAGGCTTTCAACCTCCAGTGTTTCTGTATTCAGGAAACAAATGCAGCCTAAATCAAGCTCTTGAGCAATACGTCTTATCGCATCTTGTGAAACTTTTAATGTGTTCATAACTTTATCATTTATGTCGAAAGTTGATCCTCTGAGGCAAATCTAACATATTATTATTCAATTTATTTAATAAACTAACCTTCAATACTTAAGCTGATTTTTTTGATGTTTGTTTTGACCAAAAACGAGATATATACACAGTTTTCGCCGATCACGCTAAAAACGCTTCAAAAAAACCTCTAGAAGTTTTTTGATGTCTGCACGAAAAATAAAAGATAACCAGCTATAAATCAAGCGTGTTCGAGACATGCTCAATCCCATTATATTGTAGAAAAAAACGGAGTTCAGTATAACACTTTCGCCACCTCTTTACAACCGCAACAGAAGCAATCAAATTCGTCTTCACCCTCCGATGCTACACGAAACAACTTCTGCTTTTTAATCTAGTTTATACCGTAAGAGTCGCGCCGGTTCGTCGGGAGAAGTTCGTGCCGTTGCATAGAGATATTCCTCATTGCGATCTACCGAAATCTGATACACAAAACGATCTAGCGTATAGCACGTGATTGGATTTCCGTCATAGTCAAATTTGAAAACCTCTACCGGCTTCAAGACCGGAGCATCCGGCTTCTTCTCGTTTATCCCCTTGTAAATCACATAAACATGTTTGTCTGTATATGTTGCCGACGTATAGCTTTCAATCGCGCGATCGTTGCTAAACGATATAAAAGGAAGTGGAAAGTTGGTCTTCTTTTCTACGTATTGCAAATCGAAGTGATCGGGTCCGATGATCGTCTTTACTACCTGCATCGAATCATTAAAGATCCTGATCTTATCCTGATGAAAATCGGTAAGCCATACGGTCTGATTCGGGAGCTTGATAAAGTTGCCCCCATTTACATCCCCCACAAAATAGCGATACTTCTCAAACGGAGTAGCCGTCTCGGTAAGTTGGTCATTCGAAGCCTTCGTCGAGTACACACTAAACTCAGGCACACCATTGCTATAGGTCGAATCGGATAAATACCACATATTGTATCCGACATAGCGATCTTTATCGAGCGGGCAAACGTAGGTACGCGTGTGCACATCGGGAGCACATTGAAATTTACCCTCGATCCACAACTTTCCATCTTGCAATGTCTTGTCGATATTTGCCGTATAAAACGTGTTTGTACCCTCATCGGTAATGAAGATTTCAGGGCTCGTGCTCGAATAAGAAACAGCATTGCACGCAACAAACTCGCCCGGCCCCACTCCTTTATTACCAAACTGCATAAGGCTACGCTTCGTGTTCAACGAAAATAGTTCAAGCATGGGCCCGTTGTTGGGCTGGTTATTTGCCAAGATCAAACTATCGCCAATCAAAAAATATGCCCGCGGATTGTTATATGTTTCTTGCAACGGTATCAACTTCGGCACTTTCAGAAGAACACGCTTCTTGAAGTCGTCCCTCGAAAAAGAGACTCCCTCGCAAACGGTTTTCTTCTCACTACAACCGACAGCCAAAAGCAGCATACTTCCGCACGCAAGAACAAATGATTTCCTTTTCATGGTATTGATTTATTTAGCCCGTTAAAGGCTTTTACATAGTCCGCAGATGAATAAACTCCAAACCAATGTCTCAGACATAAGACACACAAATAAGTTATCGATCTAACAATCAACAATATTAATCATTATCCATAAAATAACAATTGATTATAGTGTAAATAACCAGACTCATAAACGATTTCCGTAATCAAATGCCTTGGTCGTATTTTTCACACAGTCATTAAATTACAATAAGCCTGCACTACGCCGAGTACCATGGAGAGGCTTGATGCTGAGTTCTTATCATTTTATCGGTTGTTTTTGCTGCTAGATTGAAGAAATGAGCCGGATTTTCGGGTTGAGAAAATGGGATTTCAAGGTCGGGTAAATGGTGTTTTAACGACCGTGATGTGCCGTTTTTGCAAAAAGCTTGCATGGTTCGGGGAAAAAGTATGCAAGGTTTGGGTAAAAACGTAGTTTAGTTCTCAAAAAAAGCTCTTTACCTTTTTCTCAATCGCTGCCTACCGTTTTAAAAAAGGGGCTAAGCGTTTGGGTAAACGCTTAGCCCCTTTTCACAAGGAGTGTTTTTAGTCACTGCGGTGAATGAATTCACTCACAGTGAAGAGTTTGAACACTTATAACGAAGAGTGTAAACACTCTTCACTGAAACGCAAAAACGTCTTCGTTGAAAACTTTTGCCCTCAACTCCGCGAGAAGCCACTCTGTGCCCCGTAGCCCTGCAACGAATGCGCGAACGCAAGCATCGGGCAGTTGAGCCGGTCAAATTGTTTGCCGTTGATTCCTTTTGGCATCATTTTCACAGCCGTTTTGAAAAACGCCGCCGAGCAGTTTCGTTTCGTGTAAGCACCAACCGCAAAAACGGTGACAATCTATCAGATTCTGTTTGGTCGCCCATTGGGAGCATCTAGCAAAAAAAGAACCTCTTTCGGGCTAAATGCCTTTGTTTTACACAAAAGCCCGTATTCCTGTTAAAAACTACCGGAATACAATAAGCCCGAAAGAGGAAATCTATTTAATAAAGCACTTTTGCTTATTCAATAAAGACAGTCTACGGTTTCAACGAAACTCGTTTGCGTCGGATCACTTAGAAGCAAACTGATATACGTTGCCCGAAAGGTCTACCGCCATAAGCGTATTGCCCGATACGGCTACCGAACCAAACATCGGCGCGCCGGTTGTGTACTTCCATTCGCGGCGACCAGTTTCGGCATTTACGCCATACAATGAACCGTCCGACGCGGCAAAGTAAACCGTGTTGCCGGCAAGCACCGGACTCGTTTCTACCGTTTGTCCGTTTTCTTTCGTATACGAAGAACTATACACCAACGTAGGGTCGATGTTGTGCTGCCACTTCACTTCGTACGTCTCTTTGTCGAGCGCTACGAGGCCGTTGTACACGGTTCCGAAGATGATTAGCTTATCGGTTACAAGCGGAGAAGAGGTAGCGTCTACGCTGAAAGGCATCTCCTTGCGTACGATTACCTCGCCCGAACGCGGATCTACCACGAAGAATGATTTCTCCGACGTAACATACATGCGGCCGTTGTATACCGATGGCGACGAAGCACGGAAGCGCATACCGTCTTTCGAGATGCTCCAAAGCTTTTCGCCCGTCTTTTGGTCGTTGCCAAAGAGCGCGTTCCATTGCGAGCCCATCAACACGACACCGTTGCCAAGGCTAATGGTAGAGGTGGTTCCTTCACCTTGCGACCAACCTTTGTTTACCCACAGTTCTTTGCCCGATTCCGCCTCAACGGCACAAAGTCCTTTGCCTGTTCCGGCATACACGATACCATTGTCGGCCGTAAGTCCCTCTACGATGCAAGGCAATGCAGCCACACCGAGTTTCTTTTCCCAAGCAAGCTTGCCTGTTTTTGCATTCACCGCATACAGATTTCCTTCGGCATCTTGCGCAAAAACGTTGCCTTTGCTGTAAGCGATACTGTTCTTGATGGAGTTGCGAGTCGCGTATCGCCAAAGCTCTTTGCCGGTAGCGAAGTCGAGCGCAATCATCGCCCCGTCGCCCTTGAGGTCTTCATCAATGGTTGCGATATACACCACACCGTCTACGATAAGCGGAGAGGTCATAAAGATATTCGCGCCAACGTTTTTGATCCAGGTTTGCTGCAACGAAGCCGGATCTAACGTCGCGTTGGTATTGCCCTGCATAGCCGTGTTGCCAAGCAACGTGCACCAGTTGCCGTTTGCCGCCGCTTTCACTTGTGGCTGCGCGTTGTAAACGAAACGACTGATATCAGAACCCGTGGTTCCGTCGTTGTATTGTGCCGTAACAACCACCTTTACTTCGTCGCCGTTCTTCATGCCCGAAGCAGGAATTTCGGCGCTCCAGTTCCAGTCGGTGTTGCGTGTCAGTTGCTTTTCGCCCATGCGCTTTCCGTTTACTTCTACCGTGTATGTCACCGCCTTGGTTTGTGCCGGCGAGTGGTAAGTATTTACCGAAAGCGGCAAAGAACCGTTTGCCGAAGGCGTGGTGATCGCATTGTTTTGTGGCGATGCGATGCGGCAGTTTTTGTCGAGATACGAATAGCGAAGTTCCGAAGACACGTTCCCTTTTTTGTCTACATGCAATACGCGATAGGCCGATGTAGAGTGGTCGATCCCGCCTTTATCTACCGTAGCGGTGGAGATGGCT
Organism: Tannerellaceae bacterium; assembly: GCA_051660585.1. Classification (GTDB taxonomy): domain Bacteria; phylum Bacteroidota; class Bacteroidia; order Bacteroidales; family CAMTPD01; genus UBA12018. Next base: position 88,620 of record JBOFPV010000099.1, on the reverse strand, counting down.
TGCACGTCGCCTTGCTTGCGAATGTAGTTGATATGCCAGTGACCGTAGAGCCAAGCCTTGAGGTTGTGCTCGTTCAGATTGATCTTTTCATTGTCGTTGATACCGTACACGAAGGTATCGCCGTGTGTAAGCAAATCGTGGTTGAAGATCATCACGGTTTTGTCTTTCGATACGTGGGCCAAATCGTTTTTCATCCATTTGTACACGTCTTCTTTGCGGTACGACGGAGCATGGTCGCCGCCCAACATCGGCGTTACGATGTAGTGTGTATTGCCCGTTTCGAACGAATAGAATACCGGACCGTAAAGCGACTCAAACAGTTCTTCGCCGTACTTCCCTTTTACCAAGTCGTGGTTACCGATGCAATAATACATAGGGCAAGTAAGCGATTCGTTGTTCAAGATTTGAATGTGACTGTTTAGTCCTTTCTCGTAACAGATATCGCCGGTGTGCACAATAAAGGCAGCCTTTTCGGCAGCAGCGTAATCGTGCAGATTCTTTACCCAGTCTCCTTGATTGGGATCACTGATCTCCGTGTCGGAGATTTGCACAAAGTTGTGATTACCTTTCGCGTCTTCGGCCACGTAGGTTACCAAACCGAAGTTGTAGGTATCGTTCTTTTCCGAAACGGGGATGTAGTGTTTCGACGAAGCCATATAGCCCGACGGAGACGTGATATAGATGAAACGGGCTTTCGGATGACCGGGAAGCGAGAAGGTTCCTTCTTTGTCAGTTTTCACGACATTCAGTCCGTCGGTTACCAGTACGCCCGAAAGCGGTTTCTCTCCCTTGTCGAACTGTCCGTTCTTGTTGGTATCGTTATACACTTTTCCGCTGTAGTCTTGCGCGTTAGCTGCGCAGGCTACCAATGATGCCGCAAAGCAGAATAGAGTTGCTTTGCGTAATGTTGTTGTTTTCATGCTATAATGCCAATATTTCATTGTTACTGTTAAGTTGAATTTCAGGGGGCGCAAACGTTAGATTTTGCGTGCAGCATCGGCTAAACCTGACGCGAAGCGATAGCGGCCTTGATGGTCTCTGTTTCTTGGGGCGCAGGTTGCTTAAACTTGCTTGTTACGCCTTCGATATCCCACGTACCTTTATCTACGTCGAGCGTAACGAACGCAAACAATGGGTCTTCGTATTCTGCCATATTCCCTTTGGAGTATTTCGGTTCGCCTTCGACCCAAAGATACGACGCGCTGTTGACATAGTAATAAGCAATGCCGTTTATCTCTTCCCACTTGTCGATGTGATGATGCCCGCATAGGCTTGCCATCACCGGCACATCGGGTTTGTTTGCATTGTGCTTTTCAAGAATGGTGCGGATGGCTTGGCGCGAGGGCGTCCCTGCCGAACCTAGTCCTTGATGCGAATAGATCATCACCGGCTTGTCGGTTTCGCTCAATGTCTTTGCAAGCCAATCGAGCTGCGTATCCGAGATCAAATCACGGTCGTTGCTATTTACAAAATAGTTGCCGTATGCATAGTCGACACATGTTCCGTCTTTGCGTACAAAGTTGCAGTCGAGAACAATGTGGCGCACGCCGCCCGCGTCGAACGTATAGTGTGTATCGGGCATTTGCTGAATGCGTACAATCTCGGCCTTTGTCGTGTTGTCCATATCGTGATTGCCCAAAACGTGGTATCCGTTGCCGGTATACTTATTCCACACTTCTACCATCTCGCCGGCTCGTTTGCCGTGAGACAAGTCGCCCAACTGAATGATGAAGTCGAGGTCGCGTTTCGATGCTTCGTCTACGAATACCTGTAGTCGCTCTACGGCATCGTCTTGCAACTCGATGTGTACATCGGAGATTACGCCAAAGCGAAGGGGCTTCTTGCTCGCGCTGCCGCACGACTGCATCCATGAAGTTCCCGACAAGGCGACAACCGACAGGGATAGCTGTTTGATAAATGTTCTTCTGTTTACTGACATGGTTTGTTAAGTTGGAAGGTTGTCAATACAAACCCGTGATCCGACGCATACAGGAACTCTTTTCCTTCGAAAGGAAGTACGGAGCCCAACTCGGCATTGTAGATTTCGGACGCAACCGGAGTTATCGTCTCACCTTTGTAGTAGATAAAGTCGATTCTGTCTCTGCGCGTATTGGCTTCGTCGCAATCGGTAAGCCACGTGGTGCCGATGTTTTGAACCGGATCGGGGTTGATTTCGCGGAAACTGTCTTTGAATCCGGCATCAATGACGCGGGAAGATACCGTCCAGTTTACCACTGCCCCTCCATGATTATACATGTTTTTCGTTGCCTCGGTCCAGTCGAGGTGCGAGTGACTGTTGAAGTCGCCACCCATGATTACCGGTATCGAGTCGGTCTGCGCCATAAAAGGACGGAGCACACTTAATATCTTTGCGATCTCTTCGTCTCGGCTTCCTTCATCGTCCCAAGCAAGAATCTCTTGCTCGGATTTGTCCGTCGGCACCAAACGCGCGTCGGGCAAGTAGTGAAGCCATGTGTCGAACAGGCGCACTTTGCTTCCCTCTACATCGATCTCTACTCCGCCGAAGTTGAAAGTGCTGATCGAATCGGCAAACGTGTAGGTATTGGTAATGGGATAACGGCTAAAGATGCAAAGATTGCTCGACAAGAGTTGGTAATTAAAGCCGAGGGAATCGGCAATCATCGGAGCCGCACCATACGTCTCTACCATGAGGATTACATCGGCACCGGATGTTTTGATAATATCAATCGTATTGCGGCATCCCTCTTCCGGGTATGCTTTTTCGTGACCGGCGTGCCAAATGTTCCACGCCATTACTTTGAGTTCCTTGTTCGTTTGTTGCTTTTGTTCGGTACATGAACAGCAAACGAACAAGCAAGCAATAAGATTTACGAAATTGAATAGTTTATTTCTCATGAGCATTCTAATTATATCAGATTTATTTAAAGTCGAAAACAGAAAAAAAGCAAAGGTCGTTAATCACTTAACAACCTTTGCGAGTTACAAGCTTAGAATATATGCCTTTCTATTCGAAAGGTTTAGTTAAATGAAATGTTTATTGCCAGAAAGGATTTTGAACAAGGTTCTTGTTCAACTGGATGTCTTTAACATCTAGCGGTGTATAGTAATACTTCGGAGAGATAAAGTTGAACTTTCCGATTTGTGAAGTAAGACGGATGTAACCATGGTCTCCTTCGCTCAGCGAAAACGTGTTTCCGTCGAGTACATATACCGTTAGTTTGTATTTTTCTTTATCTGCTGCCGGAATCGCATCTGCGTCGGCTTGGGTAGCTACGATTGCAATGTCCGGTTGATTGTCGCCGGTGATATCTTGATAACCTAGCTTATCTACATAAACACCTTCTGCAAGGTTGGCAAAGTTTTCACCCACTTTCCAGCGCATCAGGTCACCGTAACGTTGTCCTTCGCAAGCGAGCTCGATGCGGCGTTCGCGGCGGATTTCAAGGATAGCTCCCTTTTGAGCGCCGTCTACGTTCGGATAGTGCGCTTCTTGGCGCGGGTCGATCTTAGCCAAAACATTCGCAAGCTTCATGTGTGGCATATTGACACGATCGCGCAACTTGTTTACGGTGATGTCCAAATCGTCTTGTGTAAGTTCGCCCAACTCGGCACGTGCTTCGGCATAAATCAACAACGCCTCGGCATAGCGGTAGATAGGAAGATCGGTATACGATGCGCCCCAACCAAACTGATCATACGAGCGTGGAATGAATTTGATTTGGCAATAACCTCCCAATCCCATTTTGGCACGTTCGGGTTCTTGATAACCGTCGCGCGTAAAGCCCGGTTGCATAAAGGTATAGGTGATACGCGGGTCGCGGTTTTCAAAGACTTCGTACATTTTTTGCTTTCCGTATACGCTCGATTCAGTGTATGGGATTGCCTCGTTGTTCTCTACAATCAAATAGTCTTCCATCAAGTCGCGAGACATACTGTGCGTCCAATTGATCATGGCTTGCGCGTTGTGCATACGGCCCAATGCTTTGTCGTAATCAGCAAACATGATCATTTCCGGATTTTGAGAAAGATCTTCGCTGATAAACAACGCTTCGTAAGGATGGTATTGCGTTTGCGCGGTGTAGATATCAAACTTGCCGCTATCGATAACGCGTTTCGCTGCATCACGTGCTACTTTCAAGTATTCGTTTCCGTCTTGCAGGTTCAACTCGTCGTGATACTTGCGAAACGTACCTTCATGCAAAGCAATGCGGGCTTGCGTCATCAGTGCCGACCACAAAGTTACGCGTGTTTTGCTGGCTCCGTCTTCGATGTGATCTACGGCAAACTGCAAGTCGGCCATAATGGAATCTACCACCAATGTACGAGGGTCTTGTGTTTTGTAAAGCAGATCTTCGTCTGTCGTCTGAATGGTACGTGAATACCATGGCAAATCTGAATAGCTCTTTACCATTCCGTAATACTGAATTGCTCTAAACATACGTGCCAATCCTACATAATGGTCAATCTTTGGCTGATCACCTTGTACGGTTCCTACATGTTCCAACATAAAATTGATATCACGCACGGTAGACCATCCACCCCATTGTCCTACGGTTTCGGGTGTAGTCTCTCCACGCATCATTTTAAAGATCCCGGCATCTTCTACGTATAGCACATTGTCTGAAACGACATCACTGTATGAAGCTCCTAATCCACCATAAAGTCCGTTTGTGTAAAGCTCAAGATCTTTTACGTTTTGAAAGTAAACTTTGTCTGTAATCGATGTTTCAGGATATCGTTCCATAAAACTATCGTTACACGAGGTAAGGCTCAGTGATAAAAGACAGCCTGCACCAATTGATTTTATTATATTATTCATTGTTATATACTGCTTTATTAGAATGAAACATTAAGACCGAAAGAATAAGAACGTTGAAGTGGATACATACCACCACCCAATCCTTCCGGATCTATTTTATAATGATCGTCTAATGCCGAAATGGTGAATAGATTTTCACCTGTAAAGAATACTCTCAAACGGCTTACCAGGAACTTCTGCGTCAAGTTTTGTGGCAATGTATATCCTACCGTCAAGTTCTTCAATCGAAGATAAGCTGCGTTTTGAAGGTATTTTGTTTGTGCTACACCGCACTCTTTGTCGGTTTGCTCTGCAACGTACGATTTAGGACGAGGGAAATAAGCATCGGGAGTTTCCGGTGTCCAGTGATCCATGTTTCCTTTGGTCACGTTGGTCCATGGTTGAGAGTAAATACCCCAGAAGTAAAGGTCGCCCGGTCCCGGCATATAGTCTTTCTTGCCTACACCTTGGAAGAATGCACGGAAGTCGAAGCCATTCCAATCGGCATCTAAACTAAAGCTATAGTTGAAACGGGAAGATGTGTTCCCGATGATGTAGTAGTCGCCCGCGTTTTCGTTGGTCCACTCTCCCCATGAGATCTTACCATCACCGTTGCGATCTTCAAACTTCAAGTCGCCGGCAGCCAACGGACGTGTTCCCGGATATGAAGTTACAAGGCTTTGATCTGCATGGTTCTTCACGTCTTCATCTGAAGTAAAGTAACCAAGAGTGTTCATACCCCAGATTTCGCCAAGCTCTTTTCCTACGTAATGATCTTTCAATGTTCCGGTAGGATTGTCGAATTTCGTAATCCATGCACGGCTATCCGATAAGATAAAGTTTACACCGTAATTGAATGGTTTGCCCGATACTTGGAATGCATCTCTCCATCCCAATGTAACTTCCCAACCTCGTGTTTTCAAGTCGGCCGCGTTTTCTTTTGGTTCACTTGTTCCGATTACCGAAGGTAGTGTACGTCCTTTGGTCAACATATCACGGGTATCACGGCGGTAAACGTCTCCACTTGCGGTAAGTTTATTATCTAAGAAGTTGATATCAACACCAAAGTTGGCAACGGATACTTTCTCCCATGTAAGGTTACCGGCTACAAGTCCCGGAGCTCCTACATAAACCGGTTGTTTGCCGTCTAGAATCTGACTGATTCTTCCTGATCCCATGGTTGCGATGTATGCATAAGCACCTACATCTTGGTTACCCAAGTTACCATACGAACCACGCAATTTGAAGTGATTCACCACATCGGTAAGCGGTTCGAAGAAGTCTTCTTTCGAAACTACCCAAGCCAACGATCCCGATGGATTAAAGGCAAAGCGGTCGTGCTTAGGGAAACGTGAAGTTCCGTCGTAACGACCATTGAACTCAGCGATGTATTTGTCGTCGTAGATATAGTTGAGACGGAAGAACATGCCGCGTAGTGCCCACGACTCTTTCGATTCACCTACATTCATATCTCCACTACCCAATCCGATAGATGGAAGTGAGTTTGAGATTAAGTCTTTGCGGGATGCTTTGAAACTTTTATATCTGTATTCTTCTTGATTGAAACCAATCATCGCATTGATGAAATGCTTCTCTGCAAAGTTTTTGCGGAAATCTGCAAAAACATCGTACAATAAATGATCTGAGATAAAGGTTTCACGACTAGCACTACTGATCTCATCATGGTAACGTGCTGCTATATCTGGTCCTTGATAGTAAGCTACCGGTAAAGAATAGCCATCGTACTGTGCATCTTTACGGTTTAGTGCAAAGTTTCCTTTTACCATCAACACGTCTTTGATGATATCAAACTGTGTTGTAAACTGTGTAGAGAAATTATTTTTCAATGACTTGTAGCGACCACCTTCATTGATACGCCCTAGAACTGCGCCCCCTGCTTTGGTCCATGTTCCATCAGGATTACGCGGCACGTCTAGCGAATTGGTACGATTTACTTCCCAGTAAAAACTATCTCCTAAGTAATTAGGCTGATCATAGTCTGAACTCACATAACTGGTATTGTTCGACAAAGTCCACCAATCGGTGATCTTAAAGTCTAACTTACTTCTTAGGTTATAACGGTTGTATTTATCATTACCGTATTCTAACATACCGTCTTGAAACATATAACCTGCCGAGAAGTAATAGGCCAGTTTCTTAGTTGTTCCCGACAAGTCGATGGTGTGATTGGTTGAGAAACCTGCTTTCTTATACGCTTCGTCTACCCAATCGGTATCACCAAAGTAGCTATACTGTCCGTCGGGATTCAAGAAGTATGGAGATACACTCGGATCTTCGGAACGTTTCTTTGCATAAGCGATTTGCTCTTCGTCGTACAAGTTGTACCAAGGATACGACATTGTATTTTTCATCTGTACAATGGTGTACGGATCGGTTACAATCTCAGGCATCTTTGTCAACGTACGAAACGCAAAGTTGTTATTATAGTTGATCGAAAGCTTCTCGGAACGTCCTTTCTTGGTCGTTACCAAGATTACCCCAAATGCCGCACGTGAACCGTAAATAGCAGATGAAGCTGCATCTTTCAATACCGAAATACTTTCGATATCTGCCGAGTTCATTCGGTTTAATTGCTCAGAATCTGAAACGATTCCATCAATTACAACCAAAGGCGCACCTCCATTCAACGAAGTGGTACCACGGATATTTAACTTTGGGTCTGAGTTTGCCTGACCACTTTGTGGGGTTACATTCAAGTTGGCAACGGTTCCTTGAAGAGCTTGTCCTACGGTTGTTACCGGACGGTTGTCTAGTGCTTTGGCAGATACCATCCCTACGGCTCCCGAAAGGTTCGCTTTCTTTTGTACACCATACCCAACGACAACTACTTCTTCGAGGTTTTGCGTGTCTTCTTTCATAACCACTCGCAGGTTGTTTTTAGAACCTACAGAAACTGTTACCGGTAAGTATCCGATATACGTAACCTGAAGTGATGCATTTGCAGGAGCTTCGATCGAGAAGTTTCCGTCAAAGTCGGTTATCACTCCGATTGTTGTTCCTTTTACAACCACGTTGGCTCCGATTACCGCTTCGCCTAATTCATCGACAACAACACCGGTTACTTTGCGCGTTGCCTGACTTTTTTCTGCTACTACGGAAGAGGTTGGCGCAGCATCTTTCTTTAAAATAATATAATCGTTTTCGAAATGGTAGGTTAGATCGGATGTTCTGGCTACCTGATCGAGACACTCCTTTACGGATTTGTTCTTCCCGCTTACTTTTATCTCCGACGATGTGTTTACTTCGTCTTGGTTGTATACAAACAAATATTCTGTCTGATTTTCAACCTGCTTGATAAAGTCGGCAAGCGTCATGTTGGTGCTGGCAATTGACACTTTTGCATTTTGCGAATTTGCATCCAATGCGTACAATTGCAACACAGCGGCAAAAGATAAGGCTACGCTGATTTTCATAATTCTTAAAAGTTTCTTAATCCCCTTACTTTTTGCGAGAAGGGGTACGGACAAACGCCTACTTTTCATAACTTTGTTTTGTTTGTTAGTACTGAATTTGATAGGTTAGTATTGACTTTATGTATCGCCGGATGCTGCAACATCCGGCGTTCTTTATCTATACTAATAGATTGTTATTTCATTCTTTTCATCGTTTTTATTGTAACGGAACGATTTTGACTTCTGCAAAAGCCTCAATGCGTTCTCTACTCCGTCGCGTTGCCTGAACTTACCGGTAAAACGACACGTCTTATATGCTTTGTCTTTAAAGACAATGGTGATGTCGTAGTATAATTCAAACTTGCGGGCGATTTCTTCAAATGTAGTATTGTCGAAGGCATAAATACCATCCTTCCAGAGTAGGAAGTCTTGATTGGATATGTGCTCGACTTGTAAGGTCGAGTCTTTTAACAAAGCCATTTCGTTGGGTTTGAGCAGCACCGGCTGCTTGAGTAGATCGGATGTTATTTCTACCGAACCACTGATCAGGGCTGTGCTTACTGTCTTTCCGTTATAAGCCGAAAGATTGAATTCGGTTCCCAACACTTTTACCTCTTGCTTTTCGGTCGTAACCACAAACGGGATGTGTGCTTGATGCTTTACTTGAAAGAATGCTTCTCCCGAAAGATATACACAACGCTTGTCGGCAGTAAACACCGATGGATAAATCAGTTTTGAATTTGCATTGAGCCATACTTCAGAGCTATCGCTTAGTTTAATGAGTGCTCGCTGTCCGGCAGGTACCGTCACTTCATTCATAGCAACTATATGCGTTTCGTGCTGATTGGTTTGAGTTAAGAAAATGCCATAAGTTATTACAATGGATGCTACTGCTGTTGCTACATAACCGGATAGCCGACGCACATACATGCCTATTCGTTTTTTTGTTCTTCGATGTTCGAATCGGCTATATGCTTGATCGCTTTCCGTATCATCTCCTTCTTCGGAAAGAAGCGTGGATAACACAAATGTTTTTTCAAAGGCTTCGAACTCGCTTCTTGCTTCTGCGTCTTTCTCGAGTGCCTTGAATAGGGCCTCTCGCTCTGCTGAAGTAAGCTCTCCTTTTACATATTTTATATACTGTTCTATCATTTCTTCGGGTTATACGTTATTAAAAACGATTATGCCGGTAGCATCCCCCAATGATTAAGTATATTTTTTGAAAAAATATTTCTATGTGAGAATTTTTGTATCCACATTTGGATGCAAAACTACAAACTAGCTGCTACGTTTTTATGACAAATGTGGAACATAACAGTGAAGAGTGGGGTTAGCAAAACAGGAATAGTAGCAATAAGGGGTTTTCTTTTAATGTAACGGAAAGCTTCTTCATAGCAATCTGCATCTGGTTTTCGACGGTCTTTTCGGAGATCTCCATTTCTTTGGCAATCTCTTTGTATTTCATCCCTTCTAATTTTCCTTTGACAAATATTTCACGGCAACGGGGCGGAAGTATTTTCAATGCATTGGTTAGCAGTGTACGTATGGCTTCGTCATCAAGAGCTTCCGAGTCCATTCCTTGCAACGATCCTATCTTAAAACGAACTTCGTAATAATGATTCTCTTCGATATATAGCTTGTATTCTTCTGCAACACTTTTGTGTTTGAGGTAATCGAGACAGCGATTTTTCACCATGGTAAAAAGGTAAGAGGCTAGCAGCACTTTATTTTCTGTCGCTTCTTTCTTTTCCCAAAGTAGCATAAAGACATCTTGCACGATGTTTTCCGCATCGGCCTCACACAGGATATAGTAACGGGCAAACCGCATCAGCTTTGGATAGTAAGACTTATATAAGGTCTTAAATCCTGATTCTGTCTGGATATTAATCGCATTAGCTTGCTGAATTGCCATTTAGTTAAGTTGTTTCGTTGCGTTTACGTGGGCGAATATAGACATATTTAACAATAATATGTAACAAAACGTCAATGTTTAACAACACGACAAAGATCAACATAGGATAAGAATATGTTTGAATAGTTTAAATTCAGGTAAATTCAATAACTTCATGTTTTGTATAACTGTTGTATTAGTAAACTATAAAAACAACAATAAGATGCTCAAGTCTGACATAGGTCTAATTGGTCTTGCCGTAATGGGCGAGAATCTTGCTTTAAACATGGAAAGCAAGGGGTATAAAGTTTCGGTGTACAATCGCACGGTTAAGGGTGTGGAAGAAGGTGTCGTAGAACGCTTCTTGCAAGGAAGAGCAGCACACAAAAACATAGATGGTTTTGTTAGTTTGCTGGAGTTTGTCGAATCATTACAATCGCCTCGCAAAATCATGATGATGGTAAGAGCCGGAGCTCCGGTGGATGAATTGATCGACCAACTTGTGCCCATCTTATCGAAAGGTGATATCTTGATCGACGGCGGAAATTCAAACTTTGAAGATACTGCTCGCCGAGTAGAATACGTTGAGTCGAAGGGGTTATACTTTATCGGTGCCGGGGTTTCGGGCGGCGAAGAAGGAGCCTTGAATGGTCCTGCCATCATGCCCGGCGGATCTAAAGCTGCGTGGCCTGCGGTAAAAGACATCTTACAAAAGATTGCAGCAAAGGCTGAAGACGGAACTCCTTGTTGTACTTGGATCGGCAACGGCGGATCGGGACATTTTGTGAAGATGATTCACAATGGCATCGAGTATGGAGATATGCAGTTGATCGCTGAGACATACTTCGTAATGAAGCAGTTGTTGAATGCAGGAAACGAATGGATGGCCGATCGCTTTGAGAATTGGAACAACGGCAAACTTAAAAGTTATCTGATCGAAATCACAACTCAAATATTACGTCACAAAGAGGCAAATGGAGACTTCCTGATCGACAAGATCCTGGATACTGCGGGACAAAAAGGTACCGGTAAGTGGTCGGTAATCAGTGCGCTTAATTTGGGTACACCGCTCAACTTGATAGCTACAGCTGTTTTTGAGCGTAATCTATCAGCGATGAAAAGGTTGCGAAAAGAGGCTGCTGCTTTATATAAAAACGACACACCCGTATTGGCTTTTGATCCGAATGATTTGATTGGTTACATCGGGGATGCTTTATATGCTTCGAAGTTGGTTTCGTATGCGCAAGGGTTTGAAACTTTGCAAAAGGCTTCGGAATATTACAAATGGGATTTGAGTTTGCCCGACATTGCCCGCATCTGGCGAGGCGGTTGCATTATTCGATCGGCTTTCTTAAACGATATCGCGGAGGCTTTTGAAAGTGAAAAGAAGCTCGAAAACATGCTTCTTTCTCCTTATTTCGCTCATGAAATTAAGGAAGCTTTGAAAGGTTGGAAAACCGTTACCGCAATGTGTGCGAACGAAGAAGTAGCAGTTCCGGCATTCTCATCGGCTCTCAATTACTTCTACTCGTTTACAAGTAAGAATTTGCCGGCCAACATGATTCAGGCTCAACGCGATTATTTCGGTGCTCATACATTTGAACGTATCGATAAGCCTCGCGGGGAGTTCTTCCACGAAAACTGGACCGGTCATGGAGGTGATACACATTCGGGAAAATACAATAACTAAATAGCGTTGAATGATGGAAAGACCAGCCGATCAAATCATTGTTATTTTCGGAGCTTCGGGCGACCTTACCAAACGCAAGTTGCTTCCTTCTCTTTATTTGCTCTATAAAACAGAGCGAACACCGGAGAAGTTTGCCATATTGGGAGTGGGACGCACGGCATATACCGACGAAAGTTATCGGGAATTTATCAACAGCCAAATACGTACTTTTATACGAGAGGATGAAACGGATGAAGCATTGCTTGCCGATTTTATAGCAAAGCTCTACTATGAAACAATGGATCCATCCAAAGAAGAAGAGTACCATAAGCTTGCTTCTAGGCTGAATGATCTAACTCCTCTCGTCGAGAATAAACATAATTATCTCTATTATCTGGCTACTCCACCTTCATTGTATGAGTATATTCCTAAGTACTTAGATGCAGTGGGGCTTACACATGAACAGGGAGAGAATGCAACCAGACGGGTCATTGTAGAAAAGCCTTTTGGATACAACCTTTGCTCGGCTCTTAAACTGAACAATGTGTTTAATGCAGCTTTTCAGGAGCATCAGATCTTTCGTATCGATCATTTTCTTGGAAAGGAAACGGTTCAAAATATTTTAGCTCTCCGCTTTGCCAATGGAATCTTTGAGCCGCTTTGGAATAGAAACTATGTAGATTATGTAGAGATTACGGCCGTTGAGAATTTAGGAATAGGCGACAGAGGCGGATATTATGATACATCCGGAGCTTTAAGAGATATGGTTCAAAACCATTTAATACAACTTGTCGCACTTACAGCTATGGAGCCTCCGGCATTGTTTGAGTCGGAAAGTTTTAGAAATGAAATTGTAAAGATTTATCAATCATTAAAACCAATCCCCGAGTCGCAGGTTACTTCTAATGTAGTACGAGGACAATATATCGCCTCTATCTCAGGAAAAACCCCGATTAAAGGGTATCGTGAAGAGAAAAGCATAGCACCTCAATCGCGTACCGAAACGTTCATTGCCATGAAGGTCTTTATTGATAATTGGCGATGGGGAGGTGTTCCATTCTACATCCGTACGGGCAAACAGATGCCAACAAAAGTATCGGAGATTGTGGTGCATTTTAAGAAGACACCACATATGTTGTTTAAAGGCAGCGAATATTCAAGTGCACCAAACAGACTGATCATACGGATTCAGCCTAATGAAGGTATTGCTTTGAAGTTCGGACTGAAAGTACCTGGATCAAACTTTAATATCCAACAAGTCGCAATGGACTTTGCATACAACAGCTTGGGAGGAGTTCCTTCGGGCGATGCTTACGCCAAACTAATAGAAGACTGTATGCTGGGTGAGAACACTTTGTTTACCCGAAGCGACGCGGTAGAAGCCAGTTGGACCTATTTTGATCCGATTCTCAAACTTTGGAATGCCCGCACCGATATTCCGCTTTACGGATATCCTGCCGGCACATGGGGACCTTTAGAATCAAACTTGATCATGGAAAAAGGTCATACCTGGACCAATCCGTGCAAAAATCTTACTAACACCGATTTATATTGCGAGTTATGAAAATAGAAATATTGCCTTCTGCCATTGAAACAGGCAGAAGTATCTCGGATATATTAATTGAGAAGATGGCTAGTCATGGCGACCAACCTTTTCATCTGGCTATATCGGGAGGAACCACTCCTGCTATCCTATACAATCTATGGGCAGATGAATATCTCAACAAAATTGAATGGACCCGAATTGTTCTTTATTGGGTAGACGAACGATGTGTACCACCATCACACCCCGAAAGTAATTTCGGAAGTGCAAAAACGAAGCTATTGGATATTATCGCACACAAGGGTGCACACATCCATCGCATACATGGTGAACTACCACCGGTAGCAGAAGCCAAACGCTATTCTTCTTTGGCGCGTAAGACATTGCCACATCGAAATGGAATGCCTAGCTTTGATATGGTGATCTTAGGTATAGGAACCGACGGACATACGGCATCTATATTCCCCGGACAAGAAGCATTGATCCATACCCGACATATTTATGAAGTTTCGGTTCACCCCGAGAACAAACGAATTAGAATCTCTATGACAGCACCGGTAATACTCAACTCTGAGAATATTGTGTTTCATGTTACAGGTAAAGACAAAGCAAATGTCATAAATAGTATTGTTAACGATGCCGACAGTGCTCTTAATTATCCGGCTTACTATATTGTAAGCAAGTCTGGTAAGTTATCGATGTATCTGGATGAAGACGCTGCTCATTTATTAAAATCGAACGATACTCCATCGTTTTTAGAAAATATACTCAAACAATAGTCTCAATTAAAAAGAGGATAAACCACACATATGATTTATCCTCTTTCTATTTGTCAGAAACATTTATTTTAGGAGATAACGCTCTCCCGGTTTCATGGTTATCATACTTTCCTTTCCATTGTAAACAAGAGTAAGCAGACCTCCTTTTTTAGAGTATATTTCTCCGCTTGTTACAACTCCGTCTTTCCATTTGAAATCAACATCAAAACCACCACGGGCTTTTAAGCCTTTTACCGAACCCGATTTCCACTTGGCAGGTAAAGCTGGCAGAAGTTCGACTTTATTCGTGTGACTTTGAATCAACATCTCTGCAATACCGGCTGTACCACCAAAGTTTCCATCAATTTGAAACGGCGGATGCATATCAAAAAGATTATTCGAAGTACATTTGATCAGCAAATTATCCAAAGCCTCTAAAGCTTTGTCGCCATCGCCAAAACGCGCTCGGAAGTTTATGATCCATGCCATACTCCATCCGGTATGCCCACCACCTTCTTGCAGTCTACCTTCGAGCGATTTCTTGGCAGCATTAAACAGTTCGGGAGTATAACGGGTAATTTGTCGTCCCGGATGCAAAGCAAACAAGTGCGACATGTGGCGGTGACCCGGCTCAGCTTCTTGATATTCTTTGTCCCACTCCATTAATCGCCCATCGGAACCAATACGCGGCCCCATCAAACGGTTACGAACAGCTGCTGCCGTTTGTGTAAATCCATCATCGATTTTCAACACTTGAGCCGCTTCGAGAATATTGGTAAACAAATCCCAGATAATTTGTTGGTCGTGGGCCGGAGCCATACATACCGCACTCACACTACCATCGGGTGCGATAAACGCATTTTCCGGTGAGGCCGAAGGTCCCGAAACAAGCAAACCCGTCGTCGGATCTTGCTTCAACCAGTCGATATAAAACATACCCGCTTCTTTCATGATCGGATAAGCCTTCATCAAGAACTCCGTATCTTGAGTAAACGCATAATGTTCCCACAAATGCTGACACATCCATCCGGCCGCTGCGATGTGGATCCCCCAAAGGCCACCTTCGCCCGGTGCCGTATATCCCCAAACATTGGTGATCGGATGCATACACCAACCATCAGCATCATAGTGTACCTGCGCGGTTTCCTTGCCCGGCTCCACGAGCGAACCTATCAAATCGATCATTGGCATGTGAAGCTCCGAAAGATTCGCCACTTCGGCCAGCCAATAATTCATTTGCACATTGATGTTTGCATGGTAATCTCCATTCCAAGGCGTTTGCAGCTTATTGCTCCATACCCCTTGTAAGTTAGCCGGCAAGGTACCCGGACGTGAAGAGGATATCAATAAGTATCGGCCATATTGAAAGTAGAGTTGTTGCAACCAGTAGTCATCTTTCTTTGATGCATAACGGGCAATACGCTCATTGGTTGGTATGGTATCAATCAATTGATCATTGATTTGAAGAGCTACACGATTAAACAAATGGCGATAATCCTTGGTATGAATATCCAGCAAACGAGCATAAGACTTGTTCATTGCATTGCGAAGTGTCTGCAACGTATTCTCTTTGTAGTTCGGGATAATATACTGCTTGTATTTTTGCTGATAGTTGGTTTCGGCCGCAAGAAGCAAAACACACTCTTTGCTATTGGTTACGTTCAAGACACCATCTTTAATCTCCATTTTCCCGTCATTGACACGAGCCGTAAGACGCGTCCAATAACTCATCCCTTCTCCTCCGTTGCCATCATCGAGAGTACCTCGCATCAGCAACGATTCTTTATCATGCTCGATTACAAACTTCTCGGGACGGGAAAGATTTACAGAATAAGAAATAGGATATTCCGAAGCGATTCGAACCACAATGATCTTATCCGGATAACTTGCGAAATAAGAGCGTTGAATGGTATTTACACCTTGTTTATACTCCACATTCACCACACCGTTTTGCAAATCAAGTTCTCTGTAATAATCATGAAAAGCAGTTGTATCGGCAAAGTTAATGCGCAAATCTCCCAATGTTTCAAAACTGCCATATTCAGCCTTATTGAGTACAGCATTACCCAATCCCGATCCTTTACCTAGACATCGTTGTGTTTCGATCGTTAGATCATATGCCTCTTTGTATTTGCCGGCTTCTAATAATTGCTGTATTTTGGATTGCGCCGCATAAGCGTTCGGATTGTTGCTTTCATACCAACTACCCGACCATAGCGTTTTCTCATTCAACTGGATACGGTCTTCATATACTCCACCGTAAACCATTCCTCCCATGTAGCTGTTTCCAATAGGAAGAGCATCGAGCCAACTCGACTCATTCACTCCACCTTGCAAAACATCATCTACCTCTCCCGTATCTGCCGGATAACGATACCATAGTTTTAAATCAGGAGTTTTATCGGGCACAGAGCACGAGCAAAAGACAAGAGCTAGTAATAGACTTATAATTATATTTTTCATCAACAGATTATTATTTCAAAGTTCTAATTTTGGGAGTGCAAAGAAAACACTATTTTTTTAATTTTCCTGATTCTTACGAATCTAAAAAGAACAATGAAAGAACTTCGATTACAATTAGCTTGTTATTTAAACAACAGTCAATCTTATTAATAAGCGCAAAAAAACAACGAGCCTACATTAAAATATAGACAAATAAGCTAATTTTGCCATCTTTAAAAAGATTGATTACACATTGTAAAATCATTAATTATTATAAACTGCACGATCTTATGAAACAATTCTTTAAAATCATGTTTGCATCTGCTTTCGGATTTGTGCTGGCTGCAATCGTTTTTACAACCTTAATGGTAGTTGCCATTATAGGGATTGCATCTGCTGCTACATCTGAGACTGAATTTGCACCTAAGAAAAACAGTGTCCTTCGCCTTAAACTAAGCGGCACACTGAAAGACAATGCTTCCGAGCAAAACTTTATGGCTCAACTCTTCGGTGAAACACAACAAGAGACCGGACTAAATGATATGCTCAAAGCGATCAAGAATGCAAAAGTCAACCCTCACATTGCCGGAATCTATATTGACGCAGGTGCATGGGGTGCAGGTTCTGCCAGCGTAGAGTCGTTACGTAGAGCCTTGGCCGATTTTAAAGAATCAAACAAATTTATCATAGCTTACGGAGATACTTATACACGCAATGCTTTCTATCTGGCAGCGATAGCAGATAAAGTATACATGAATCCGCAAGGATCATTACAACTCGAAGGGATTGCATCAAGCAACATGTTCTATACCGGTTTGTTAAACAAGTTGGGTGTGCAAATGCAAGTATTTAAAGTAGGTACCTACAAAGGCGCTGTAGAACCTTTTGTGCTTGAAAAACTCAGCGAGGCCAACCGCGAACAAATCCTTTCATATAGCACCAACATCTGGGATTATGTGATTGAAGGCATAGCATCCGATCGAGAAATTAATCCGCAGATCATTGTAGACTATGCCAATACAGGCAGTTTCATGGGCCCACAAAACATTGCCGTTGAAGCAGGCCTTGTTGACGAATTGCTTTATCGTCCCGAAGTAGAGGATATGATCAAAATGATGGCCGGTCAAACCGACAATACGCTTAAGACCATCTCTGTGGCCAAAGCCAAACTAATCAAGCAAAGCGAGAAAACATATCCGGACAAGATTGCTATTCTATATGCTGAAGGTGAGATTGTAGAGAAGACAAGCGAAAACCCGCTAGACAATACCTCGGCCATTACTACCGACTATGTAAACGAGCTTATCAAACTTAAAAACGATGAAAGCATCAAAGCAGTTGTATTCAGAGTAAACTCACCGGGTGGTAGTGCTTACGTTTCGGAGCAAATCTGGCGCCAGGTAGAAGAGTTGAAGAAAGTAAAACCAATCGTAGTTTCCATGGGCGATATGGCTGCTTCGGGCGGATACTATATTTCATGTGCCGCAAATAAAATTATTGCAGAACATAACACACTTACAGGATCAATTGGTATCTTTGGAATGTTTCCCGATGTTCAAGGGCTACTAGACAAGGTAGGCATCACTACCGACGTTGTAAAAACAAACACCTTCTCTGATTTCGGCGACATGTCTCGCCCGATGAATGAAGCCGAGAAAGTAATCTTACAAAGCTACATCAACAGAGGATACGACTTGTTTACTACCCGTGTAGCCGAAGGTCGTGGTAAAACAATGGATGAAGTAAACCAAATAGCGCAAGGTCGCGTATGGACCGGTTCGCAGGCTTTAGGTATAGGACTTGTCGATGACTTGGGCGGTATTGACAAAGCAGTTGAAGAAGCAGCAAAGCTTGCTAATTTGACAAACTACAATACAACCACCGTCAATACTACAAAAGACTTCTTCATGCAATTCATGGATAAGTCGATGGAAAGCATCAAACTTGGCATTGCCAAAGATATCTTAGGCGACGAGTACCAAATATTCACCTTAAAGAATAGAATTAAAGCCAACGGATACATACAAGCCAGAGCACCCTATGATATCAATCCGTTATAAACAGAAATGATAGAAGAAAAAGATCTCAAAATAATAAATGCACTACGCCCCCTCTCCGCTTTGTACGGACTGGGGGTTAGTTTGCGTAATAAGCTTTTCGATTGGGAAGTCCTCAAAGGTCGAAAATTTCCGATTCCCGTAATCTCGGTCGGAAACATTACCGTAGGCGGTACCGGAAAGACTCCTCACACCGAATACCTCATACGCTTACTAGCCGACAAATACCGATTGGCTGTACTCAGTCGCGGTTATAAGCGAAAAAGCAAAGGCTTTGTTCTGGCCGATGAAAACAGCAATAGTACCCTCATTGGCGACGAACCGTTTCAGATGAAACGCAAGTTTCCGTTTATCACCGTAGCAGTAGACAGCAACCGCCAACGTGGCATTGATACACTACTGGCTCTACCGGAAGACAAACGTCCCGAAGTGATCTTACTCGACGATGCCTTTCAGCACCGTTACGTAACGCCTTCACTTTCGATTTTACTGATCGATTCCAATCGCATTATCAATGAAGACTGTCTGCTTCCGGCAGGCAAACTGCGCGAATCTCCTACCGAGAAAAGACGCGCCGAGATCGTAATCCTCACCAAGTGTACCGATAAGCTTTTGCCGATCGACTACCGCATTCTCGACGAAAACCTCAAGCTCTACCCGTATCAATCGCTCTATTTCACAGGCATACAATACGGCAACTTGATTCCGGTTTTCAAAGAGGTAAGCACAGAGATCTTGAATCCGAAAGATTTGAAACAAGGCACATCGATCTTACTTGTCTGCGGCATTGCCAATCCGGAGCAAATACAAAATGAACTTTCAAAGTATAGCCGTCACATCGAAACGCTCGACTTTCCCGATCACCATCACTTCGGAAAGAAAGATATTGCCCAAATCAAAAAGCAATTCGACGCACTTGAAGGAGAAAACAAACTCATTGTTGTCACGGAGAAAGATGCCGTACGCTTGATCGATTCGCCACTTATCGACGAAGACTTGAAGCAGTCGATCTATTACCTGCCTATTGAAGTCGACTTCAGACAAAACCAAGAAGACAACTTCAACAAGCAGATCATCAGTCACATCGAAAACTTTAAACGCAATAAAATTCTACAATAAAGTAATAACTATGAATAGCAGAACAGAAATAGCTTCGTTAGGTGAATTCGGTTTAATCAAACACCTTACCGAAAAAGTAGAATTAAAAAACCCAAGTTCCATCAAAGGTATCGGCGACGACGCTGCCGTGCTTGAGTACAAAGACAAAGAGATTCTTGTTACAACAGATCTTTTGTTGGAAGGAATTCACTTCGACCTGATGTACGTACCGATGAAACATCTCGGATACAAATCGGCGGTCGTAAACTTTTCCGACATCTACGCGATGAACGGACAACCAAAGCAAATGACCTTATCGATAGGTATTTCGAAACGTTTCAGTGTAGAAGATCTTGAAGAATTCTATCAAGGCGTAATGCTTGCGTGCGAAGTATACGGCGTAGACCTTATCGGTGGAGACACAACTGCGTCACGTACCGGACTTACCATCAGTGTAACCTGTATCGGCGAAGCAGACAAAGATAAAATCGTTTACCGCTCGGGCGCTCATGCAACCGACCTGATCTGCGTATCGGGAGACCTTGGCGCTGCATACATGGGCTTGCAACTATTGGAACGCGAGAAAAGCGTATTCAATGGTGAAGCCGACTTTGCACCCGACTTCTCGGGCAAAGAGTACCTGCTCGAACGTCAGTTGAAACCTGAAGCGCGGAAAGATATCATCGAGTTGCTTGCACAGCACAACATTGTTCCTACCTCGATGATGGACGTTTCGGACGGACTATCTTCGGAGTTGATGCACATTTGTAAGCAAAGCCATACCGGTTGTCGCATTTACGAAGACAGACTTCCGGTCGATTACCAAACAGCGATTCAGGCAGAAGAATTCAACATGAATCTGATCACTGCTGCTCTTAACGGCGGCGAAGACTACGAGTTGTTGTTTACCGTTCCATTGGCAAAACACGACGAGATCGAGAAGATGAAAGGAATCAAAGTAATTGGTCACATGACACAAGATTCGCTTGGCTTGGCCATGGTTGCAAGAGACGGTTCTGAAATTCCGTTGCAAGCACAAGGCTGGAACTCATTGGAAGGATAAAAACCTCATAAGTAATAGAAAGAGTCTTTTTCGTAATGGGAAAGACTCTTTTTTTATAAAAAGTACATCAAACGCTTGCATTCTAAAAATATTTACTTACCTTTGCATCATCAACAAGGTACCATAGCTCAGTTGGTAGAGCAAAGGACTGAAAATCCTTGTGTCCCCGGTTCGATTCCTGGTGGTACCACTTGTTTGAACAAACAATAGAAACGCTGAAGTTCGTATGAGCTTCAGCGTTTTTCTTTTCTCCCCCCTCGCATAAACCATCCCATCCCTCTGCTTATTGTATATTTCGTCTCCACGCCCAACAAACCTTATAAACACCTCATTTCATACTTGTTACCTGCTTAAAGGTCATTTTTAATCAGGTTGCATCAAAACAGCGTTCGTTTCCAAACTAACACATTGCAGCTGATAGAGCCGTTTGAGAAACACAGCATCCGCCTTGCTTATAACAACGTTCGTCCGCCTCCTTCACAAAGACACAAACCAAGCCCTGTCGCAAACCATTTGCAAACCCCAACTCGCTCACAATCGTTTATTCCAAAACCACTGCCCCTTGCCGCACCACCAAGCCAAGCTGATCGCAATAAAGCCACCACCTCCTCCTAAGTATACCGATCATTTCCCCGAAAAGCGTTTTCAGTCACCACGAAGACTCAATTTATTCACCGCGGTGAGTGTATTTACTCACCGTGAAGACTTTTTGCACGCACCACGAAGACCTAAAAAAGTCTTCACGAAAACGCAAAAACGTCTTCCTCGAGAACGTTACTTCGTTCTTACGAGAACCAAACAAGGTTTTCACAAGAACCAAACAGCCTTTTTGCAAGAAGGATGCATGGTTTTTGCGTCAAAACAGCAACAAATCCATCAAAAGGAACCGCACCTCCCCTTTTTTGACAACAGACCATTCTCTAAAACCCCGTTTTCTGAAGGTGAAAAATCAATCAAAATCACCCATCTGGCACGCAAAATCCCCTCAAAAAGCAAAAATCGTCACCTTCGCCACCAAACCTTCTCGCCCCGAAAACGCCCCTTATTGTATAAAAAGAGCATAAAACCATCTGCATGCAACCATTCGTCGATCAAAACCACCCGTCTGTCGATACTATTTGACAAGCAAAAAACCTTCGCGCATCTTTGTCGCAATCAAAAAGTAGAACAGATGAAAGGATGTATTGCAAAAGTGGGACTGTTTATTTTCATCCATACCTGCACACTTTCGGCTCAGCAAAAGTGGACGCTTCGGGAGTGTATTGAGTATGCACGACAAGAAAATATACAAATCAAACAAACCGAGCTGGCTATCGAGGGCTACGATGTAGACATCAAGCAGGCAAAGGCCGCCCTTTTTCCCAGTCTCAACGCGAGTATGTCGCAACAATTCGCAAACAACAAGATCGAAAATGAGAATGGTAACTACCGTTACGAAGGAGCCTTCAACGGACAATACGGCATCAATGCCTCGTGGACCATTTACGATGGCAAGCAAAACCTAAACTCGATCTCACAAGCCAAACTCAACAAAGAGATCGGAAGTTTGAATAAAGACGAGATCGGAAACAACATCGAAATCGCCATTACCCGGGCTTATCTGCAAGTAATCTATGCATGGGAATCGATCAAAAACAACCGCAACATCGTCGAAACCTCCGCATCGCAACTCAAGCAAGCGCAAGACTTTCTCGATGCCGGCAGTTTTACGCGCAGCGAATACGCACAGGTAGAGACGCAATACAGCTCTGACAAATACAACTTGGTACTGGCGCAAAACTCCTTTGCCAACTACAAGTTGCTGCTAAAACAGTTGCTCGAACTCGAATACGACGATTCGTTTGACGTGGCAATACCCGACGAACAAGCGCTTTCGGTCAATGAACTTATTCCCGACAAAGAATCGGTTTATCTCACTGCCCTTTCGATCATGCCGCAAGTAAAGGCGAGTCAGTTGGGAATAGACTTTGCCGAGATCAGCAAGGCAAAGGCCAAAGCCGGTTACCTCCCTACCATTTCACTTACGGGAAGCGCCGGAACGGGCAACGTATACAATGAATCGCCTTCGTACTTTTCGCAACTCAACCACCGATTTAACCAGCAAATCGGCGTAACGGTGAGTGTGCCGATTTTTGACAACCGCCGCAACAAGTCGGCCGTACAAAAGGCTTCGCTCGACATTCAGTCGGCCCAGCTCAACTACGTCAATACGAAGAAAGACCTGCTTCGCACCATCGAAGAACTGAGTCAGGAAGCTTCGTCGAGCCTCAGTAAGTACTACGCTGCCCGTGACAAACTAAGTTCGTCGCAATTGAGCTACGAACTGGTCAACGAGCAATACGAACTCGGCATGCGCAACATTACGGAACTCACCACCGAGAAAAACAACTATGCCAACGCATTGCAAGAACTTCTTCAAGCCAAATACAATGCAATCCTGGGCATGAAGCTGCTCGAATTTTATGAAGGAAAAGAAATCTCGCTATAATACAACTCGTATGAATAAGAAACAAACCAACAAACTGATATGGGGCACAACACTGCTGGTTGTGGTGGGTGCTTCGGTATTTTTCATCAGCGGTAAAGACGGAAAGGCTCCGCTGAAACTCGAAACCGTACACGTAGCGAAAGACGACATCGTTACTTCCGTTACGGCTACCGGAACCATCGAGCCCATCAAACTGGTAGAGGTAGGTACGCAGGTATCGGGCGTTATCTCGAATATTTATGTCGACTACAACTCGGTGGTAAAGAAAGGCGAAGTTCTCGCCGAGATCGACAAGAAGATGTTGGCTTCGGAGGTAGAAACAGCTCGTGCCAACCTGCAATCGCGCCAGGTGGAACTGGAGAATCAGCAAAAGAACTACAACCGCCAAAAGACGTTGTGGGAGAAACAAGCCATCAGCAAAGCAGACTGGGAAGCGGCCGAAACAACGTATAAAACCGCGCAACTGGCAGTAACCTCGCAAAAGGCTGCGGTGCTGAAAGCCGAAACCAACCTGGGCTATGCGACGATCTACTCTACCATCGACGGCGTTGTCATTTCGCGCGATGTGGAAGAAGGGCAAACCGTGGCCTCTTCCTTCAATACCCCCACCCTGTTTACCATTGCAAACGACCTTACCAAAATGCGCGTAATTGCCAATGTAGACGAGGCCGATATAGGCGAAGTGCGTGAAGGGCAACGCGCCACCTTTACCGTCGACGCGTATCCGGACGACGAATTTCAGGGAACCGTAGTGCAGGTACGCCTGCAAGCTACCACCGAATCGAATGTGGTTACCTACAAAGTGGTGGTAGACGCACCGAATCCCGACTTGAAGTTAAAGCCGGGGCTTACGGCCAGCATCAACATCTTCACGATGGAGAAACGTGGTTTGCGCACCATCCCGGCAAAGGCATTGCGCTTTGTTCCCAACCCCGAGCTCAACTCGCAACTCAATGGCGTGGTGTTCGAACCGGGCAACTTGCGCCCCGACGATGCCAAGACCAAAAAGATTGTTTGGCGAAAAAAGGATAACGTAATCACGCCGCTCGAAATTACCACCGGTGCAACCAACGGTATCGTAGTGGAAGTAACGGGCGGACTAAACGACAACGATGAGATTGTTACAGGGGTAACACAAAACATTGCGGGGGCATCTGCCCAAGGACGTGGCAACGGCGAAGTGAGTCCGTTTATGCCACAACCTCCCGGAGGAAATAAGAAAAAATAAAACACGACGAAGATGCGAAAAGAAATCATTCGAATCGAAGACTTGAAACGAGACTTTGTAGTCGGTGAAGAGACGGTGCACGCGCTGCGGGGAGTAAGCTTCTCCATCTGCGAAGGTGAGTTTGTTACCATCATGGGCACCAGCGGATCGGGCAAGTCAACACTGCTGAATCTGATCGGATGCCTCGATACCCCTACCCACGGAGAATACTACCTCGACGGCATTTCGGTGAAGAAGATGAACAAGAACCAACGAGCCACGCTGCGCAATCGTAAGATCGGTTTTATCTTTCAGTCGTATAATCTGCTACCCAAGACTTCGGCGGTGGATAACGTACAACTGCCGTTGATGTACAACAGTGACATATCTGCGAAAGAGCGACGCGAACGTTCGATCAACGCTTTGCAATTGGTCGGACTTAGCGATCGCTTATATCATAAATCAAACCAAATGTCGGGCGGACAGCAACAACGTGTCGCCATTGCCCGGGCATTGGTCAATGAGCCGGTCATCATCTTGGCCGACGAAGCTACCGGTAACTTGGATACCCGCACGTCGTTCGAGATCCTTACGCTCTTGCAACGGCTCAACACAGATGAAGGACGCACCATCATCTTCGTAACTCACAACCAAGAGCTTGCCGAGTATAGCAGCCGCAACATTGTAATTCGCGATGGTCGCATCAAGTCCGATACGTACAATCCGTGCATTCGTTCGGCCAAAGAGACACTCGACAAATTACCAAAACAGGATTAATATGAATCTTACCAATCTCTTGAAAATAGCCTTGCAAGCACTCAATGGTAATAAGTTCAGAGGATTTCTTACCATGCTCGGAATCATTATCGGCGTTGCTGCCGTGATTACGATGCTCGCAATCGGGCAAGGCTCGAAGAAAAGCATTCAGGAACAAATATCGACGATGGGATCCAATATGATTAATATCCGTCCCGGGGGCGAACAGTTTGGCGGCGTTCGTCGCAGTGCCGGCGAGATGCAAACCCTTAAACTGGAAGACTTCGAAGCAATCGAACGGGAGGCGCAATACATCACCGCAGCCAGTCCGGAGGTTTCTTCTTCGGGACAAGTCATATTCGGAGCCAACAACTCCCCTACTTCCATCTACGGAGTAAGCCCGTCGTATCTCGACATCCGCAAGTATAAGATCGCGCAAGGCGAAGTCTTTTCGGAAGAAGATGTGCGCTCATCGGCCAAAGTCTGCGTGATCGGGCAAACGGTTGTTGATAACTTGTTCACAAACAACGAAGACCCCGTGGGACAAACCATTCGGTTTAATAAAATTCCGTTCAAGGTAATCGGCGTATTGGAATCGAAGGGCGACAATACGATGGGTATGGATCAGGACGACATCATCCTTGCTCCTTACTCAACGATACAAAAGCGAATATTGGCCATTACCTACATTCATTCGATGGCGGTATCGGCTTCGAGCGAAGAGGCTACCGAAGATGCAATTGCAAGTATCGAGACAATCTTGCGCCGGCAACACAAGATCGGCGCAAACGATCAGGACGATTTCAATGTACGCTCGCAAAAAGAACTGATTTCGATGATGAGCTCTACCACCGACATGATGACGGTGCTGCTTGCTTGCATTGCAGGTATATCCCTCTTTGTGGGAGGTATCGGCATCATGAACATCATGTACGTATCGGTTACCGAGCGCACACGCGAGATTGGTTTGCGCATGTCGATCGGTGCCAAAGGCTTCGACATCCTGATGCAATTCCTGATCGAGGCGGTGTTACTGAGCGTAACGGGCGGTATCATTGGCGTGATCTTGGGTATAGGAAGTGCGTTTATTGTCAAAAACATTTTAGCGTGGCCTATTGATATTGAATTTTATACCGTAATTTTATCGTTCCTCGTTTGCACGATCACGGGTATCTTTTTCGGATGGTATCCCGCCAAGAAAGCGGCAGACTTAGATCCTATAGAAGCATTGCGATATGAATAAAATACAAGATAACAAAGCTACCATTATTCCGATATTGATGCAGGTGCTCTTTTGCGTAATCCTTTTTGCCTTTCCGCTGTATATCACTACGCGATCGGGCGAATTTGACTCGGGACATCTCGTCATCTTTTCCATACGAACGGGACTCCTTATTCTGTTGTTCTATATCAACTATCTTTTGTTGATACCCAAGTTTCTGTTCAATAGGAAGCTGCTGTCGTTTGCCGCACTCAACTTGGTACTGGCTTTGTGTTTACTGCTGGTACAAAACCTGTCTATCGAGTCGATCTTGGCAACATTGGATCATGCGGGCCCCAAAGACGAAAAGATCAAACCCGATCCATACATGCGTTATTGGGGCGATATGCTGATAGACTTGCTGGTGATAGGCTTGAGCGTGGCGGTAAAGGTGACGCAACGTTGGTATCGGGATACGATGAATATGGAGAAACTAAAGGCTGCTCAGTTTGAGGCCGACCTGCGAAACTTGCGGTCGCAACTGAATCCGCATTTCCTATTCAACACACTCAACAACATTTACTCCCTTATCGCTATAGACAAAGGTAAAGCGCAAGATTCGGTATTGCGCCTGAGTAATCTGCTGCGTTACATTTTGTACGAAAACAATACTCCGTTCGTTCCCATCTGCCGCGACCTTGAGTTTACAAACGACTACATCGACTTGATGAAGCTGCGTGTGGGTGAAAACGTAAAACTTTCCGTATCCATTACGGGCCGCGAAAGTAAGGATTTGATTGCGCCGCTCCTGTTTATGACGCTGATCGAGAATGCTTTTAAACATGGAGTCAGCAATGACCAAGAGTCATTTATTCGTATTAATATTTTGGTGGAAAACGGGAAAGGAGTACTTTGTACGATCGAAAACAGTATTTGCCAAAGTAGTAATATCGAAACAAAGAACTCGGGAATCGGGCTTGCTAATTTGGAGAAACGACTGGAGTTACTATATCCTCACAAGCACGATTTGCACATTACAAAGGTGGATCATTGCTTTGCTGTGCGCATGAGGGTAGATTTCTAAATCAGAGAACTATGAAATTGAAATGTATTATTGTGGATGACGAACCCCTGGCGGTTGCTTTGCTCCGGTCGTATGCCGAACAAACGCCTTTTCTGGAGTTGGTTGCCACGTTCAATAGTGCTGTTGCGGCCATCAACGCAATAGAAGAAATGGAGATCGACCTCGTCTTTCTCGACATTAACATGCCGCAAATGAACGGCCTCGAAGTGTCGAAGTGTTTACCGGCTTCTATCAAAGTTATTTTCACCACGGCTTATGATCAATATGCCATCGAAGGGTTTAGACTCAATGCGCTGGATTATCTGCTGAAACCGATTAGTTATGCCGATTTTCTCAATGCGGCCCAACGGGCACAGGATTGGTATAATCGCACGGGGAGCAAACGAACGTCGGGTTTGTTTATCAAGTCGGGCTATCAAACTCGAAAGATTGATTTCGACTCGATCTTGTATATTGAAAATCAAAAAGACTATGTCTATTTCTATCTTGAAGGTGCTGCCGAGCCTGTATCTTCGCTCATGAGTTTGCAATCGCTCGAGGCCAAACTACCTAAAGACCTCTTTATGCGAACACATCGCTCGTTTATCGTCAATCTATCGAAGATCGCAGTCGTGGAGCGATACTGCATCTTGTTTGGCAAAAAGTACATTCCGGTTTCGGAAACCTACCGTAAGTCATTTCAGCAATTTATAGACCAACACTTATTATAACAGAGAAAGCGGGTGCCGTTTAATACGACATCCGCTTCCTTAATATAAACAATTATTTCTGGAAAATTATTCGTTCTCTGGATATGCTTTCGCAATAGCAGTACCCATTCTATAGTGTACACCTGGTTGTGCAGTAATACAAACGTTGCTTGCACGTTCAAATACCATTACGATATCAGAACCTCCGAATTGGAAGTAAGAGATCTCTTCACCTTTACGAAGTGTAGTTCCTTCCTGACATGTAACCACGATTGAAGATACTTGAGCCATACCCATAGGCAATACTGCAACAAGACCAATTTCAGATTCGATAACGACCAAACCTCTAGTTTGCATAAATTCGTAACCTGGGTTATCAGGAGCATCGAAAATACGTTTCATAGTTAGTTTGTGTTTTCCGTCTGGATCGTTTGGAACAACTTCAGGATTTACTTCCAGATAAGCAGTTCCTTGAATTACTCTTGCTTCCAACACTTTACCACCTACAGGAGCGTGTTCGCGGTGATAGTCAAATGTATTTAGGAAAGAGTGGCACCATGTACCGCCTTTGAAACGATCTTTGTAAGGGCTACCTTCGAGAAGCTCTTCAATTTTCCATTCAATACCTTTGATGTTTACGTGAGTATTGGAACGGATTTCCCATTGACCGTCAAATGTAGAGTCGGCAGGAGAAACAATAACTGACTGGTCTGTAATAGCAGCAATCGGTCTCATTCCCGGTTTTAGATAACGACCAAACATTTGATTGTATGTTTTCCAGCCACCGCGTGGTCTGTCATATTCGTCCATGTTGTAGATAGGTGAATCATAGAATGTCTTTTCCGATTCGGGAGTAATTGACTCCGGAGTATCCATGAATGCACCGAACTCTCTAACGAAACGTACCATCCAGTCTGATAATTGTGTTAGTGGTTCCATTTTATCGTGAGGTACGACTGCGTTTTGAAGTTCCTTAACAGGACTTTGATCTAAAATAAAGTAGAATTTACAAACATGCTCGTATACTTCTTTACCTTGGCAGTTTTCTGTAGGAATCCAAGTAAGTTGTTTGTCTAGCCAATCAAAATAATCATCTAGAGTCTTCAAGTCGGCCATTGCTTCAATCTTGTATGATTGAGCTTTTTTCAAAGCTTGTTCAAATTTAGTTTGCCAACCATTTTTTGCGATCATGTCGATTAACTCCTTAACGATAGGAGCATGTTGTTTTTTTGTGCTCATAATAAGAATAGATTAAATACTCATCTCATGTGGATGAGATAATTCAAATAGTAAATAAGGTAAATAAAACAATTATCTATTTCTCTGCATATAGATTAAAACATACCGAAGAGAAACATGTAATGTATTGTAGATAACTCGTGGTTGATGCAGGGAGTTTAGTCTTTTAGCAGCAGACCATCGAATTAAAGATCAATCTGACTAATAAGTTTACGTATTAAGAACCACGCTTGGGATAATAGGTCGCTTTTATCAATCGTTTCATGCATACACTTCTTTTATAAAGTATAAGTCATAAAGAAGGTGTTTGATAGCAAAACACACTACAAAGAGAAAAGTTATTCCAAATAAGGCTTCTTATGATTACTCAACATTCAACAATATCTATTCAACAAACTAAACAAAAATTAGGGTGTATATAAAGAAAAAACCCTTTAACGAAATAATCACGATGACTTATTTCATTAAAGGGATATACCATAAGGTTGATTACTGGTTACTCTATTCTATTGAGAAATGGTGCGGTTGTTTCGTGCGTTCCTACACTATCTATCCATTGGCAGTTTACCACCGACAGTTGATTTCCTGCAATACGTGCTACCGCAAAGGAAGCTTTACCGCTACCGTCGGGCCACGCATTGTTGACCTGATAGATGGGAATGCCACGGTAGTTCTGTACGGAAGCGGTGTGCGTATGTCCTACGAAGAAACCTTTTATATTGTATGGTTCTAAGATATCGAACAGCAGTTCTCGCTCCGTTTGTGGCCACCACTCGATTGCCCACTTGTCGAATCCGTAGTGCTGCACAACAACCACCGGTTTGCCGTCTTTCGCATAAAGTGCTAAATCGTCTCGAAGCCAGTCGAGATTGCTTTCACAATATGTGGTATCGCCACCATAGGCTTGCAACTGCACAAAATGAACACCCTGATCGGTCCACGAATAACTGCGGCTCGAGGGATGCAGGTTTTCGATTTCGCCACGCTTCTGTTTCAGGCTCAGCAACGAATCCATAAACTGAAAAGCCGCGGCACGTCCGGCCAGGTTCGCTATCGAATCTTTCGAAAACGGATTGATATCATGGTTGCCGTAGCCGGGAAAGCAAGGGAAAGACAACTGTCGCTCGCCTCCACCCTGCGTAAAGTAACGCTGCGTGCACAAGTCGATTGCCTCCGGAATTGGCTTGTCAAAGATATCGCCGGCTATTATTACTGACGAAAGAGTCGAAAGCGTATCCCCGGCAAAAAGCGAAGAGTCGGGCCATACAAACGTTCCGGGCAGTTTGTTGATCGCAACCACGTGACAAAACTGATCGGTCTCGGGCAGATAGTCGAAATGCAAATCGGCCGCTACCACAAAGGTGATGTCGGGTGCGGTATGCTGCTCTTGCTTCGATTCGCAACTGCAAAGCATCAAAGCAGTACCAAGCACTCCTACACCCGAAAGTAAATTCAAAAGTCTCATGTTATCTGATTGAAATTATCAAACCCACAAAATTAAACGCTTACCACACCATCGTGATTACAACTCGATGAATAAACCGTTTCAAAACCGTACGCCGATTTCACATGCGCATGCATCGGCTCAATTGTCGTAATACGAACTATGCTCTTTTTCCCTTTCGAGAATAATTGCGCGAAAGCGTTGCACGAGAGCATCATCCAGCTTGGCTTTTTCTTTCCACTGGGCAGATCCGTATACGCCGGCCTTGGAGTAGTCGAACGGTTTGAAGCCGATCTTCTTCGCGATTCGCTTACTTTTGAAGGTAAAGTCTCCGTTTTGCGGATTGGTAAACAGCGGATCCGCCTCAACCGAATGCTTATCTTTCAACTTTTTCCACGCTTTGAAGGGAGTCTGCTGAAATGACAACGTATCCCCTTTCAAATTCCAGTAGCAATTGTAGTCCATATCCAAGTTGGCCTCTTTCCATGCACCCGACGCAGTTTGTCCGCAATCTTGCAAAATGATGTTGTGCTTAAACTCGAACGACTGATGCGGTTCTACACGGGTAAACTGCAATTGATAATAATGTCCGAAAGCAAAGATGTTGTTGTTGATCTTGTTCTCTTTACCGTAGTGTTGGTGAAAACCGCCGCTCTTGCAAGCATAAACCAAGTTGTTTTCCATGGTTACGCCGGTACTTCCCTCGTCGGTATACAAACCCCAGCCACCATAGTCGTACGAATACACATCGTGGATTACGTTGTTAGACACCTCTGTCCCCGGCGATTCGCCAAGCGTATACACGGCACCCATGTCGGAGAGTTCGCCCCAGCCGATGTGGTGAATGTGATTGAACTTCACCTTATTGCCCACCGCCGGACTCGGGGCAATCGTTTCTTCAAAGTCAAGTCTGCCCGTTGGCGTTATATAGGTAGTCCATTGAGGCTTATCGTTGTATCCCCACTTCCATCCTACCGACACGCCCGAATACTGCAAGTCGGAGATTTCGTTGTGGGTAACTTCGTTGTTGGCCGACTGGAAGATGGCAACCCCAACCCCGCATGGAAAAACATAGCCGGCGTGTTGAATGATGGAGTTGTTTATTTTGTTGCGCGCCGTTACAGGCTCTCCGTTTTTCCGGATGTATGCTTCGCCGATTTTTACACCACCCGCACCAAGATCATCAATCATGCAGTGATCGATCACGTTATCAAAGCACGCGCGGCGCAGCCACAACGCATAACCACCCGTGTGACCGATACGGCAATTTCTGAAAACAAGTTGTTCGGCAAAGTCGCCCTCGATAGCCGCGCCCACAGCCGCCGCAGCCTGCATCGGCTCATTGCCCGTAGTTGGAGGCATGAGATAAGCAGCGTGCAAAAACGAAACATCTTGAAACACTTTCCCTTTCACGGGTTGCTGCTCCGTTCCGTTAAAGGAAACCAGCGACGTTAGTGCCGGTGCTACAACTGAGGCCGACGCCATGTTTTCTCCGGCAAGCGGCATGTAGTATAACCATCCGTCGAGACCGAGAAACCATTCGCCCGCACAGTCGAGTGCCCCAAGGTAGTTTTCCATAATATAGCGATCCCCTTTCGCGATGGGATTCCACGGTTTCATTCCTTCCCCTTCGGTAAAGACATAACCCGAGTCGGGCACACAGTAGCGAATCGGTTTACGCGTCACGTCCCATTTATGAAAGAACATACACGTTACCTTCTCCCTTTCCTGCTCGCTAAGCATAGCCAGGTCTTTGATATCTTCCGGCTTCAGATCAATACGCTGCATTGCATATTCGGCCGTGCGACCCTGCCCGCGATAGCGAACAATCTCCGAACTACCGATCACATAGTTCCAGTTCTTGTTGGGTGTTCGTGCACGCGTTGCGCGTTTACCATTTACATAAAGCTGTTCAAACGTAAAGCCATACTGCCGTGCTTGCGGTACTCTTGCCCTCCATATTCCGTTTCCCCATGGTTCCCATCCGGTTATCTCGATGCCGCCACTCAATATAGTTTGATCCATACCCGCACCTTTGATTACCATTGGGCGTGTATCGTTTGCATCAAAAACCAGCGGACTCGCCATCGGATAAGTACCTGCCTCAACATACACATAAGCCGTATCTTTCTCGGTCGATGCCTTGATTAGTTCCTTTGCTTTGTGAAGCGACTTCACGGGATTCGCTTTCGTTCCGTTGTTTGTGTCACAACCTTTGGAGGAAACATAGAATGTATCCTGCCCGAATACGGGTTGGCTCATCAACAATGCTGCCAACCCCATCCAATTATATAGCGTTCTTTTTTCCATGATTATCAGTTAGTCTTCTCTTTTTTATTTCATGATTCGTCTTTGAAAACTCAAGGCAATGTACAGCCAATCTTGTCAAACGGAATTTGTTGGAAGCCGGGAATTCTTTCAAACAGCTTGGCTTCTGACTTGAATCCCTTCAACGGATCTTCGCAGTCTACAAATCCCGGATCCTCGTTGGTTGCCCAGTTATCGTAGAATTCTCCCCACTGCGATTGCCCGTTGAGCACATTTCCGATTTTGTAGAACAAGTTGCCGTTGATTACATTACGCTTCGGATACGACGGATCTTCATCCCAATAGTTTGCCAACTCCGGATAAGCCGTGCTGTAAGGAGGCTGATTGTATTTCACCACATTGAGACGTTGTTCCATAATACCACCTTTGGCCACCATTCCTTTACCCCAACCCTGCATACGGTTGTCGATGTGAATAGCCACAGGCGATTCGATAAAGATATTATTGGTATACGTGTTGTCGTGTCCGCCGCCGATAAGAACCGGAAGCGAGCCTGCACGGTGGTAGATATTACCATGCACTTTGGTATCGCAAGCACCGTCGTCATGATACGTCGCCGTAACGCGGTGGCGCGGACTCAGTTCTTTGAAATAGCAATAACGGATTACACTTCCACGTTCCGAGGCGTCGCGTCCGTAGTAGATTGCCCCTTGGTCGTCGACCTCACCACATACATTGGTAATCTTGCACAACTCAATCACGTGATCGTTTCCATGGAAAAGGATCGCCATACTCGGCGCATTGTAAATATCACACTTGCTGATTCGGTTTCCGACACCATCCATCCATACACCCGGACGATACGACTTCTCGATGCGGTTGTAATCGTGAATCTTGCAATTTTCGACAAAGTTGCCGGCTGCAGTTAGTGATGCACGATCGCCGCCTCCCAAACTCACGCCTCCGGCACCTACGTTATAGATGTAGCAATCTTGCACTCCGTTGTTGGTTCCACCATTGCGATTGAATAAAATATCTTGATACACCTTGCCCAACAAGTCGCCCACGATACGCGAAGCACGCTCGCCTCCGGCTTCGGCCGCGTGAGGTCGCAACGCTGTCTTATCAGGCGTAACCGAACCTTGTCCGATACAAACGCCCAAGCCGCCAAGGTTTCGAATCGTACACCCTTTTATCAATACATTATTTGTTTGTTCCATATAGATGCCCATGTCGCGACCATATTCGAACGTAATCCCTTCGATCAGTACATTCGAGCGGTTCTCGATCGCCACAAGCGGCTTATCCAAAACCGAAACGTGCAATGAGGCTAACTTTTCCTCCGGCAGATAGACATACATTTTACCGTGCGTTGCATCCACAACGTATTCACCTGGCAAATCGATCTCTTCTACCAGGTTCACGGCAAACCACTGACGCCATGGCGCACCGGTCATAAAGCCGTAAACCGTTTGTTGGGCGGGATGAATCGTTTTTTGTTGCGTATCAATACGCGCCACACGAATCATATCGTCGGCATACCCGTGTGCGAAGTACCCACTTATCCACACGTTTTCATCAATCACCCATTCGGATGGGCGCGACTCTGCATATTTGAATACCGGAAGCTTTGCCTCCTTGGTATGTTCGCCCGTTCCTGCTTCGAGCACTTCGCCTATCAGCACGGTAGAGTCGTTGGGCCAGCGCGAAAGACGCATCGGCGCTTCGTTGACAAACAGCTCACTCCATCCCGCGCTGCTGGGACGACCAAAGCCCGAAGCCCTGAGTCCGCCCACGGGAATCCCCAATTTCGTTAAGTCGATTTCTTTTACTTTACCTCGCATTTCGGGACGAATGCGTGTAGCGATTGCCTGATCCGACACGCGCTTCAATACATCTTTCTTCAGATGTTTGCCTCCGGAGATGGAGACAGTCTCATTGCCGTACGGTTTTATGGTAAGGTTGTTGGCATGACCGTTGTTTCCGATCACCACCGTTTCGCTGATCTCGTAACAGCCATTACGCATAAAAATGGTTACAGCCTCATCAGATTCTTTTTCCGCCAAGGCCAGTGCCGCAGGCAATGTCTTCACCGGGCTGCCAATAGCTCCGCTGTTCGAGTCTTTTCCCTTTAGGGATACATAAATATCCTTTGCGCTCACGATCTGCACGCAAAAAGAGGCCAGTAATAATACTTTGCCTGTGTTTTTCTTCCAGTTCTTTTCTTTCATAAGTTAGTTAAGTTTATCCGATATGATAATGTATTTTATTCTAATTTCTCATTATCGCTTCAAATTCATATTCGCCATGGTAATCTATCATCTTCTCGTCCTTTTGTACAAACACCCTGCAAAAGATGTCAGCTAAATTGCAATTATAGGATCAAGAAAAAACCTATTTTATCCATTTTTATTCCGAAATGATAAAAAATAGGCCAGCTTGCTTAAAGATACATTTTTTGTTTTTCATACATTTACAATACAACATGTGGGCTGAATAAAAACAGCAAAAGAATCTTCTTTCGATTTAGGCTAACTGTATTTTTCACCATTGAACAAACGAAGATAAACGACACATGCTTGAAGGCATAATAACAGCATAAAAGCGAATCAATAGAGCTAACTATAAACTCAATCCATGAATAAATTCACAACCTACCTAAAGAGCCGGCTATGCATTGCTAGCGCCGGAATTCTACTCGCGACGGCACAAACCGTTTCGGCGCAGCAACTGCCCGAAAAGAAGTTTAGCCATCCCGAACGCATCAAGTACGACAATCAATGTTTTACCATAGAAGGCGAAGACATCTTTGTATTCAGTGCCGCCTTCCATTACTTTCGATGTCCGCAAGAGCTGTGGCGCGACCGCTTTGCCAAAATAAAAGAGGCCGGATTTAATACCGTGGAGACTTACGTTCCGTGGAACTGGCACGAGCGCAACATGCCTAAAAACGTAAACGACTATTCGCAGTGCGACTTTACCGACCTCAAGGCGTGGCTCAAGATGGCGCACGAAGAGTTTGACCTCTATACCATTGTACGTCCCGGGCCGTTCATTTGTGCCGAATGGGCAGGCGGTGCATACCCGCGCTGGCTTGCGAAGTTTTGTCCCGACCAATACGACACCAGCTTTTGGCTCCGAAGCAACCACCCCGAGCACATCAAATGGTCTACCCATTGGTTCAACGCCGTATCACCGGTATTTGCCGACGAACAGCTTTCGCGCAAGAAGAAAGGAGAAAAAGGGATTATCATGGTGCAGCTCGAGAACGAATACGTCTACTTCGGCATGGAATCGGACAAGAAGATCGAGTTCTTGAAAGCATTGTACGACGCCTCGGTAAAGAACGGAATCGACGTACCCTTGTTTACTTGTGTAACGCCCGAAGTTCGCGGCTCGAAAGACCCTGTAATCAGTCAGCTCTTCGACATGGATAATCAGTACGTGTGGTGGAATATGCACGAAGCCAAAACCCGTATCGAAGATTTGCGAAAAATACAACCCAACGCTCCGGCCTTCGTATGCGAGCTGCAAGGAGGATGGTTCTCTACCGTAGGCGGGGGGCTTAGTGAAGACAGTTATCTCGATGGTCGTCACGCCTCGGGCATGGCACTGATGGGCATGGCCGGCGGAAGTACCGGACTCAACTATTATATGTTTTTCGGCGGAACCCACTTTGCCGGATGGGGCGCACGCCGCATGACTACCACCTACGACTACGGTGCGCCGTTGAAAGAAAACGGAGGAGTAGGCGAAAAGTACGCGGCAGTAAAAAGCATCGGTAACCTGATCAACAAATACGAACAGCAGCTTACGCGCACTACCGACGTTTCGTCGCAACTAAGCGGTACCACAGAAGACATGACCGCAGCCCTGCGCCAGTCGGCCGATCAAACACGCTTCTTATTTGTACTCAACAAAAACAAAAAACAACCCGTATATCAAACCCTTACGGTGCAAACCGCCAACGGGAAAACAATCCCCGTAACCTGCTCGCTCAAACCGCTCGAAAGCAAACTGCTCGTGCTGCCTTCGGGAGCAACCTCCAGCATCGACGGCGAATGGTTTCCGCAAGAAGTAGAAATGCCGAAGCGCCCAACCTCTTTGCCTGCCGCTATCCGCGTTTCTAAAGCATGGAAACAAAACGAAGACTACAACGGCAACTGGCAAAAGCTGCGCAACGACGTCTCTCTGCCCGAGTTGGATGTAAACGACTGCCGCTATTCGATGTATAAAAGCGACGTAAACGTATCGAAGAAAGAGTTGCAACAATACGGCACATTGCTCTTCGACATGTTTACCGACGATCCGATGTATGTAGAAGTAAACGGACAAGTAGCCGCCAAAGCTTCGACAGACGAGAACGACAACACATTCGACGTACAAGGCTTACTGAAAGAAGGCAAAAACACCATCGTTGCTTTGTATGAAAACAAAGGACACGCGCATGGTTACCGCCCGATGGAAGAGTTGAGCGGAATGCGCAAAGGCGGACTTGGCAAACCGCAAACCTCGATCACCCCGATCGAAGACTGGGATGTGAAAGCAATAACTACGCCGGTAAAAGATATCGCATCCGTAACATCCGCGACCGATGGCTGGGACAAGATCCTACTGAACGAGGAAACCATTGCCGGATTGGCCACCTTGCAGATAGCCGGACTTGAGAAACCGAAATGGCCGGCAGCATGGGTAATCCACGGCAAAGAAGGGACTGCGGTATACCGTACCCACATCAACTTTACGCCCGATATGCTTGCCAACGAAAAAACGGTGCTTGAGTTTGCCTGCATCGACGACGAAGGCACGCTCTTTGTAAACGGAAAAGAAGTCGGGACACACAATGCATGGGACAAACCGTTTATTGTAAACATCGCACCATATATTAAACCGGGCAACAACGAGGTTGCAGTGATGGTAAAGAACGGTAGCGGTGCCGGCGGAATTTTAAAGTCGGTACGTTTGCTGCGCGAACTGAAGATCGAAAAGCCGCTCAACTGGATGGTATCAACAGACTTGGGAGGAGTTGTTAATAACTGGCATATGCCGACAAGCTCAACAAACGATTGGACCGAAGTATCCTTGAATACACAAGATCCGATTGCCCGCAAAGGAAAAGACGTACAACCCAAAGGTGAGCAAGACGGACTGCTTACTTGGTACAAGGTGGAGTTTGACATGCCAACGCTTCCCGGCAATGTATGGATTCCGTGGCGCGCCATCATCAATGCGTCGGGTACGGGCTACATGTGGCTCAACGGTAACAACATCGGACGCCACTGGGAAGAAGGCCCACAAAGGGAGTTTTACTTGCCCGAATGTTGGCTCAACTTCGGCGGAAAGAATACGCTAGTCTTCGCTTTGCGCCAATCGGCCTCGCTGGGAGCACTTCTCAATGCCGTGGAAATAGCACCGTATGAAGGCGATGCGGAGATGAGGACCTCTCTTTCTCAAACAAATAAATAAGAATATTCTACCATCAATTCAAAGAATCAGATATAGAACGGTTTCGTTCATATCTGTTTCTTTGCTTGAAAATACAGAATACCATGAATACAAAAACGTTACTCGCTACTGCCTTATGCACCTTGGCATGTTCGTGCAGCACCCCTACTCCCAATCAGCAACTTGCTCAAGCAATTCTCAACGATACCAGCTTGCAACAAGTAGACAGCATGGCACGCGCCGTGATCAAAAGCGGCTTTAATGCCGGCAGCGGATACTCGCAAATCTGGGCACGCGATATGAACACCTTTATCGAAACTGCTTGCGAAGAGAGCGATCCCGCACAATTGCGCGAAGCAATCTTACTTTTCTTCGCCCTGCAACAACCCAATAACGAGATGATAGACGGGTATGTCTTGAAAGAAGACTTTACCTGGTATGACGATACGCCTTACTATTCGGACGCGGCACCAAAGCATGTCGCTTTCAAGAACACGGTAGAGACCGATCAGGAAACATCGTTGATTCAGATTGTAGGGAAGTATATCGAAAAAACGGGCGACCGCTCGATCCTCAACGAAAAGGTTGCGGGAATATCTGTGCAAGACCGCATGAAACTGATGGTGGATTACTTACTGCGCGAACGCTATAGCGAACAATACGGTTTACTCTTCGGGGCAATGACGGCCGACTGGGGCGATGTGCAACCCAACGACGACTTTGGTTGTGATATGAACGAGCTTTCTACGCCGGCCATTGATGTATATGACAACGCCATGTTTATCATTGCGCTCGATTACTTGCAGCAAATGGCCGACAACGATGCCGACAAGGAGCGTTGGAAAGCATTGAGCAAACAAACTTCAGACAACGTACGCGCACACTTGTGGGATGCGGATCGTCAGAAGTTCAGAGCACACATCTACCTCGACAAGTCGCCTATACCCGAAGGATTCAACGAAGATGAAGTGCACTACCATGGCGGTACGGCCGTAGCCATTGAGGCAGGTTTGCTTTCGCACGACGAGATCGCGACGGTGAATAATCAAATGCTCGAAAACGTGCGCTTATCGGGAATGCCTAGCATTGGTCTTACCCTCTACCCTGTGTATCCGCAAGGATTCTTTACCGGTGGCATGGCCAACGCTTACGTTTATCAAAACGGTGGCGACTGGACTTGGTTTGGCGGCCGCATGATACAGCAGCTCGCTCGCAACGGATATACCCAAGAAGCCTACGACGAGATGCGACCAATGATAGACCGCGTCATTAAGAACAACGGCTTTTACGAGTGGTACGGGCAAGGCAACGTGCCGAGCGGCTCGGGCCACTTTAAAGGATCGGCCGGCACATTGGCGAAAGCTATCGAAATGCTCAACGAATGGGCCATGGCCAACAAAGCCGACTAATAGAAACAACAGCCGCCGCGTGCACCTTGCGTGGCGGCATACAATACCTTTTTGAAAAACAAGTATTACCTATGAAACACTTCATGAAGTCGACATTACTTTGCATGGCGCTGGCGAGTTTGGCCCCATCAATAATGGCGCAAAAGCAGAAAGAAACGTTCGAAATCGGCGACAAAACTTTTGTCCTCAACGGCAAACCGATGGTGATCAAAGCGGCCGAGATTCACTACACCCGCATCCCTGCCGAATACTGGGAGCACCGTATCCAAATGTGCAAAGCACTTGGCATGAACACGATTTGCATTTACGCTTTCTGGAACATACATGAACAGGAACCGGGCAAGTTCGACTTTAAAGGACAAAACGACATTGCGCAATTCTGTAAGTTGGCACAAAAGCACGGCATGTACATTATGCTTCGCCCCGGCCCTTACGTATGTTCGGAATGGGAAATGGGAGGTTTGCCTTGGTGGCTCCTTAAGAAAAAAGATATCGAAGTGCGTACCAACGATCCGTACTTCGTAGAGCGCACCCGCCTTTTCATGAATGAAATCGGCAAAGAGCTTGCACCGCTTCAAATTACCAAAGGCGGTAATATCATCATGGTGCAAGTAGAGAACGAATACGGAGCTTACGCTACAGACAAGGAATACATTGCAAACATCCGCGACATTGTACGCAATGCCGGATTCAACGACGTGCCATTGTTTCAGTGCGATTGGAGCTCAACCTTCCAGCGCAACGGGCTCGATGATTTGTTGTGGACCATTAACTTCGGAACCGGAGCAAACATCGAACAGCAATTTAAGTCGCTACAAGAGGCTCGCCCCAATACGCCGCTCATGTGTAG
Organism: Tannerellaceae bacterium; assembly: GCA_051660585.1. Lineage (GTDB taxonomy): Bacteria > Bacteroidota > Bacteroidia > Bacteroidales > CAMTPD01 > UBA12018. The sequence continues at coordinate 47,826 of JBOFPV010000099.1, read as the reverse complement.
TGAGTTCTGGAGCGGATGGTTTGACCACTGGGGACGCAAACACGAAACCCGTGATGCCGGCGTGATGGTATCGGGACTAAAAGATATGCTCGACCGCAACATCTCCTTCTCGCTTTACATGACCCACGGCGGAACTACGTTTGGCCACTGGGGCGGCGCCAACAGTCCGCGCTACTCGGCCATGTGTAGTTCGTACGACTACGACGCGCCGATCAACGAGGCCGGACAAACAACACCAAAATACTTCAAGGTGCGTGAGCTACTTAGCGGCTACCTCGACGAAGGACAACAACTAGCCGACATCCCGGCACAAATACCGGTGATCACGATTCCTGCTTTCGACGTAACGGAAATTGCTCCGCTTTTCGAGAACTTGCCCAAGGCACACAAATCGGAAACCATCAAGCCGATGGAAGATTTTAACCAAGGTTGGGGTTCGATCTTATACAGTACGACCTTGCCAAACGTGCAAGAGGGAACTACTCTTATCATCAACGAGGTACACGACTGGGCACAAGTGTTTGTAAACGGCAAGTTGCTGGGCCGCCTTGATCGCCGTCGCGAGGAAAATACCGTGAAGCTTCCGGCATTGCCACAAGGGGCTAAGCTCGACATTCTTGTAGAGGCAATGGGACGTGTCAACTTTGACCGCGCCATCCACGACCGCAAGGGGATTACCGAAAGCGTAAAGCTTGCTTCGGAAACCACCACGACCGACCTCAACAACTGGGAGGTGTATAGCTTTCCGGTCAACTATGAATTTGTAAAAGACAAGAAGTTCCGCAAAGGAAAGAAAGTAGACGGACCGGCGTATTACAAGGCGACTTTCAACGTAGACAAACCGGGCGACGTGTTTCTTGACATGCAAACCTGGGGCAAAGGTATGGTATGGGTAAACGGAAAGTCTATTGGCCGCTTCTGGGAAATCGGTCCGCAACAAACGTTGTTCATGCCGGGTTGTTGGCTCAAGAAAGGAAAGAATGAGATTATTGTGCTCGACCTCAAAGGGCCGGAACAAGCTACGATTGCCGGTCTCGACAAGCCGATCTTGGATCAACTGCGCCAAGAAGCTCCGCTAACCAACCGCAAAGACGGCGAAACGTTGCAACTATCAGGCGAGCAACCAGTTTACACCGGAAGCTTTGCTGCCGGAAACGGATGGCAAGAAGTGCGATTTGACCAGCCGATCCCTGCACGCTATTTCTGCCTCGAAGCCCTCAATGCGCAAGATGGTAAAGACCGTGCCGCAATGGCCGAACTGTATTTGCTCGACGAGCAAGGCAAACCGCTATCGCGCCAAAACTGGAAAATCGCCTACGCCAACAGTGAAGAAACTTGGGGCGGTAACTTTACGGCGGATAAGGTATTCGACCTTCAAGAGTCGACCTACTGGCAAACGGGCGGAAAGGAAAAGTATCCGCATCAGATCGTAGTAGACACCAATGCCGATACCAAGATATCGGGATTCAGATACCTGCCGCGTGCCGAAGCCGGCGCTCCGGGCATGATCAAGGATTTCCGCATCTTCGTAAAAAGTGCTCCTTTTCAATACTGATAAATAAAGCATCCATTATAAAGGGTAATTGCCTCGTGCAGTTACCCTTTTTATTTTGCCTGTTTGCGTTGCTTATAAGAATTCGAATGATTTGCGGTGAAGACTGTTTTCGTTTATAGTGAAAAGAGAATCGTCAGGTCGGGACCTGACGATTTGAATCTCATGAAGAGTAAATCGTTTGGTGGGCATCGAACGATTTAAACCTAGTGAAGATAGAATTGTTTGATGCCCATCAAACGATTCCCGCTTCGTTTACTTTAAGTTTGCCGCTCATTTTCTATATTTGTGTTATTCATAATTGAAATCCTTACTATATGCAAGAATACGGATTGGTACTCGAAGGCGGAGGCATGCGAGGTACGTTTACGTCGGGTGTGCTCGACTACTTCATGGACAATAATATATGGGTACCTTATCTGATCGGAGTATCGGCCGGTGCCGGAAATGGCGTTTCGTATGTGGCACGACAACGAGGAAGAGCCAAGACGATAAACATTGACATGTATGAAAAACATCATTACATCGGATTGAAACACTTGTGGAAAAGTGGCAACTTCATCGATTTCGATTTGTTGTATCACCGCTTCCCTACCGAACTGCTTCCGCTTGATTTTGAAACATTCTTCCAATACCCGGGGCGTTTTGAAGTGGTAACGACCAACTGCATTACCGCACAACCGCACTATTACGAAGAGAAAAGTGATCGCGAACGTCTCATGGACATTTGTCAGGCTTCGGCATGTTTGCCTTTTATCTGCAAGCCGGTAGAAATCGACAACGCGCCCATGCTCGACGGTGGTATCTGTGATCCGATTCCGATTCGCAGGGCAATCAGTCAGGGTTATGAGAAGAACATCATCGTACTTACCCGACTCAAAGAATATCATAAGGAAGAGAAAGAGCCGCATATTCCCGGATTTCTGTACCGAAAATACCCGGCTCTGCGCCAGCAGCTCAAGACTAGAGCCAAGCAGTATAATGAAACGCTGAGATTTATCGACGAACTCGAGGCGCAGGGTAAAGCAATCGTGATTCGTCCGCTCGAAGACTTGCATGTAGATCGTCTCGAAAAGGACACCAGCAAGTTGCTTGCACTCTATAACCACGGCTACGAGTGCGCGCGCCTGATGATGCGTCAGTAGGTTTTATGAGCATTTGCGTTCTTTTTGTTTTTCATTTTGCGACGCTCCGAAGGCATAAAGACCGACTTCAGAGCATCGTCGAATGAGACGCTCACACTGCCACCGTTTAGATTGGGAACTTTCGTTCCGATACCCGGAGGCAGCTTGAAAACGTTTGGATTAATCTCAAGAATCTTTATCGGTGGTGGCTGCATGATCTCGGTAAAGTCCTTTTGAATGAAACTTTCTACCCCGGGCTTATACATCCGTTGTCGCTTGAATTCGGGCGCACGTTCGGTAGGCATAAGCGAACCGTCTTTGAAGCCTTTTTCGAATTCGGGCTTCAACTTGAGCTTAAACTTACCGGCCTTGAAGTCTTTGATCCAGAGTGTGTCTTGATCGCCCAACTGTGCGTAAACTTCTCTGCTGCCACAAACGCAAAGCAAGATAAAGATTGTCTTGATGCTAATCTGCATAAATTGTGATTCGTTATTTCTGTTTCGTGTAGATTTGTTGGTAGCTTCCTTGCTCAAGCACCAGCGAATCGGCCGTCAATGTTGCAATCTTGTAAGCTTCGGTGAAAGCAAAACTTTGCCCGTTGCCAATGCTCTCGCCCGACAATAAAAGCGAATCGTTCCTGACAAGCCACTTGTCAAACTTTAGCGTGGCCATATTGATCGACTCGGCTTCTCCGCCTTTCTTCAATCGAATCCCTTGCTGTTGATTTTCCATTCCCGGTATGGGCTGTACCCATGCCCCTACAGGCGAAGACGGCGGTATTGTGCACGCGGTCGCAACTGTAAATGTTAGTAATGCCAAATGCTTTTTCATGTATATTCTATTCTTTAAAGTAAGTGTGTTCGTTGACTGCGAGTTTTGTTAATTCTCGATGCAGACAAATTTAATTAAGCTCCCCAATTTCGATTCGTAAATAACTCATTTTATAATTATTATTCAATTTTACAAACATAAGATCTTCCTGCATCGTTGTATTTATGACAACATTATTCTGCTGAATATATGCAGTATATTCGATCTATTTATCTAAGCCTCAACAACCAATACCATTTACATTAATTATAACAATAAATGGGATAGCTAGGTTGGATATGCATACTTCTAGTTTGTTGAATAAAAGACTCATGCATTGTTCTCTTAATATTATTGTGTAAATTCGACAAATCAACAAGTTATTCATCCTATGATCGATTTTCGCCTGCGGGTATTTCAAAGTGTAGCCTATAATCTAAGCTTTACAAAGGCTTCGAAGGAGTTATTTATCAGCCAGCCTGCCATCAGCAAACACATACAAGAACTGGAGCATGAATACAAGATGCAACTTTTTGAACGTATGGGAAATAAGATTTCGCTTACGCATGCCGGCAAACTGCTGCTTACGCATGCCGAAACGATTTTGAACGCATATAGGCAACTCGACTTTGAAATGAATATCTTGAATGAAAACTATGTGGGCGAACTGCGATTGGGAGCCAGCACAACGATTGCTCAGTATGTGTTGCCGCCTTACCTTGCTACGTTTATCAAGAAGTTTCCCAATATCAAAGTCTCTCTCATTAATGGAAACACCCGCGATATCGAACGCGCGCTGATCGAACACCGCATCGACTTGGGGATGGTAGAGGGAAGTAGCCGTTTGTTAAATTTACGTTACACTCCGTTTATAAAGGACGAACTCGTAGTGGTTACGAGTACCGAAAGTTCTCTGGCCCAGTATGATGAAATCACGCTCGAAGAACTCAAACAATTACCATTGGTTATACGGGAGAACGGATCGGGCTCACTGGATGTGCTCGAAGTGGCATTGTCGAGACATCAAATAAAGATTTCGTCTCTCAACATACTGATACAGCTGGGAAGCACCGAATCGATCAAGCTTTTTCTAGAGAATACCGACTGCTTGGGCATCGTTTCGATTCAGGCGGTGAAAAACGAGATTGCTGCCGGTAAGTTTAAGATTATCGATGTGACGAACTTCGAGTGTGAACGCATGTTTTCACTGGTTCAGTCGCAGGGCAAAGCGGGTGGTCTGGAAGAAAACTTTATCCGCTACATCACCGGACAGTTCTAAACCCATTTTCCTTTTCCTTCATTATAACTTTTGATTATTGGTTATTCGTATTTAGTATTGGCATATCACAAAATAGGTGTGTAAATTTGTGGCAACAGAAAGAAACACTAGTTTTGCTCTGTTTAAACAATCAGCCTCAAACATATACGATTATAAATATGAATAAGCTTACGGCATGTATTGCCAAAAACAACAGAATCATTTTTATCACTCTGTGTATCTTATGCCTTATGCCTTTTATATCTCCGGCTGTGGCATTATTTTTAGGGTTAGCATTTGCAATGACAGCAGGTCATCCATACCCTCAAGCCAGTAAAATGGTTTCAAAGAAACTTCTTCAGTATTCGGTGATCGGACTGGGATTCGGGATGAATCTGCACGAATCATTAAAGGCAGGTGAAGAAGGTATGATTTTCACAGTTGTTTCGGTCGTTTCGGTAATGCTACTGGGTATTTACCTTGGTCGCCGAATGTTGATAGACAGCAAGATTTCTTATTTGATCTCTTCGGGTACCGCTATTTGTGGTGGTAGTGCAATCGCTGCTGTGGCTCCGGTTGTAAAAGCAAACGATCATGAAATAACAGTTGCAATGGGAACTATTTTCGTTCTTAATGCCATTGCATTGTTTATCTTCCCTCCGATCGGACATTTACTTGATATGACACAAGAGCAATTTGGTCTTTGGGCCGCAATTGCTATCCACGATACCAGTTCGGTGGTTGGTGCCGGTGCAGCCTACGGCGAAAAAGCATTGGAAATCGCAACCATGGTAAAACTAACACGTGCACTTTGGATCATACCTCTTGCGTTGGTTAGTTCGTTCATCTTCAAAAACAAATCGAGTAAAATACAAATTCCTTGGTTTATCTTGTTTTTCGTACTAGCAATGATTGCAAATACGTTTATCGAGATTCCTGCTGTAATTACAACCGCAATCACTTGGTTGTCGAAAAAAGGTCTTACACTTACCTTATTCCTGATTGGAACCGGTTTGTCAAGACATGTAATGAAGCAAGTGGGTATCAAACCTATGGTGCAAGGCGTTATACTTTGGATATTTATTGCATTTATGAGTTTAGGTGTCATAATGTTTCTTTAATACCGAAACATAAACCTGACTTCTCGAGTTATTTTATAAATAGTAAAATTCAGATTTTAAAATCAACAAGCTATGAAATTTGTTACTAACGAAAAACTTACGATCGTAGGCGCTGCCGGTATGATCGGATCAAACATGATCCAAACTGCAATCATGATGGGACTTACCCCTAACATTTGTGCTTATGACCCTTTTGCTCCAGCTCTAGAAGGTGTTGCTGAAGAGATGTATCACTGTGGTTTTGAAGGTGTAAACCTTACATGGACTAGCAATATCGAGGAAGCTTTTAAAGATGCTAAATACATCATTTCTTCAGGTGGTGCTGCTCGTAAAGCAGGAATGACTCGTGAAGATCTTTTGAAAGGTAATGCAGAAATTGCAGCTCAACTAGGTAAAGATATTAAAACATATTGTCCGGACGTGAAACACGTTACTATCGTTTTCAACCCGGCAGATATTACAGGTTTGATCACTATGCTTTATGCAGGTCTTAAACCAACTCAAGTAAGTACATTGGCTGCTTTGGATAGCACTCGTCTACAAACTGCTTTGGCTCAACACTTCGGTATTTCACGCGACGCTATTGTGAACCCTCGTACATATGGTGGTCACGGTGAGCAAATGGCAGTATTTGCTTCAACTACAACGGTAAACGGTAAGCCTCTTACTGAAATCATCGGTTCTGCAGAACTTCCTAATGATACTTGGGCTGCTATCAAAGAAAAAGTAACTCAAGGTGGTAAACGTATCATCGAACTTCGTGGTCGTTCTTCATTCCAAAGCCCTGCTTTCGTTTCTGTAGAAATGATTCGTGCAGCAATGGGTGGTGAAGCATTCAGATGGCCTGCTGGTGTTTATGTTTCTGACGCTAAGTTTGATCACATCATGATGGCTATGGAAACTTCAATCACTAAAGATGGTATCACTTACAAAGAAGTTGCCGGTACTCCTGCTGAAATGGCTGAACTAGAAAACAGCTACAAGCACTTGTGCAAGCTTCGTGACGAAGTTATTGAAATGGGTATTCTTCCTTCTATCGACAAATGGAACGAACTTAACCCAAATATCAAATAACAATTTATTGTTTATTCTATATTGAAAGAAGCCCATATCCGATTATCGGTATGGGCTTCTTTATTATGATTAGGTCAATTAGTAATTGTTCTTCTTAGGTTCGAAGTATGCTTTGGGATGAACACATGCCGGACAAGTTTCCGGAGCTTTCTTTCCTGTGTGTACATATCCGCAATTGCGGCATTGCCATTGAATTTCCTCGTCTCTCTCGAATACCTTCTCAGCAATCACGCGCTCAAGAAGTGTACGGTATCTTTTTTCGTGTTCTGCTTCTACTTCGGCGATCTTTCTGAATGCAACCGCTATGGCTTTGAATCCTTCTTCTTCAGCGATTCGAGCAAACTCCGGATAGAGTTGATCCCATTCTTCGTTTTCGCCATTGGCTGCTTCTGCTAGATTTTCGGCTGTGGTTCCAATCATTCCTGCTGGATAAGACGCTGTAATTTCAACCATTCCTCCTTCTAGGAATTTGAAGAATCGTTTAGCGTGTTCTTTTTCTTGCTCTGCTGTTTCTAGAAAGATAGCAGCGATTTGCTCATAACCTTCTTTCTTTGCTACGCCGGCAAAATAAGTATAGCGGTTTCTTGCTTGCGATTCTCCAGCAAATGCTTTCAATAGATTTTGTTCTGTTAGTGTACCTTTGATACTCATAATAATATTGCTTTTATTAGTAATACGTTTATTTGTTTTGTTTGACAGTGCAAGTTTAGCTCCTTTATTTTTAACCTGCAAATTGATAATTTTAATACCTGAATAGCCTAAGGCTATATCTCTTAAATACCAGACAGTTACTTTAAACAGCAACCTCTTATTGATTGAATTATTTCGATAAATCGACAAAAAATATTTTTTAGAAAATTGATATTGATTCAAAAGTTATAAATTCGCAAAGACAGAAGAGGCGCATCCTTCCTAGTCCTTCTAAATGAGTAGGAATCGGTATTCGGGTTTTCTGTATTACGCAAAGTCTAAACAAACTCTGCTACATTAAAAAATATTCTTCCGATGACAATAGCACAAATTGAATACTTATTGGCAGTAGCCAATTACGGAAGCTTTTCGATCGCAGCCGAAAAGTGTTTTATCACACAACCCTCATTGAGCGTACAAATCAAGAATCTAGAAGAGGAATTACAACTCACGTTGATAGATCGAAACCATAAACCTCCGGTTTTAACTGAAGCCGGAGAGGTGATTGTAAAGCAAGCTCGTGAAGCAATGGCTGCTTTCAAACGAATATCCGAAGATGCTAAAGCCATTCGCGGAGAAGTGAATGGAACGTTGCGCATCGGTATCATTCCGACAATTGCTCCGTATATTGCCCACTTGTTTGTTCCCATCATGAGAAACAAATACCCTCAAGTGCATTTGCAAGTATCGGAAATGGTAACCAATGACATCATCAAGGCTTTACAAAAAGAAGAGCTGGATGTGGCTATTTGGGCAGAAGGTTTTGCGCCTGATTTCGTTCAGGAGGATTTTCTTATGCGTGATAATTTCTCGGCTTACTTATCTCCCGGACACCCGTTGCTTGAAGAAGAAGCTATCGATTTATCTACACTCCCTTCATCAGATCTATTGCTTCTTACCGATGGGCATTGCTTTAGAAAGCAGGTTCTCAACTTATGCTCTCGAAAAAAACAAGAAGATAGTTCTTTTGCCTTTGAGTGTGGATCTTTGGAAACATTGATTCGCGTTACGGCTTGCACCGGAGGTATCACGATCATTCCTGAAATTGCACTTCCGTACTTGAGCGAAGAACAAATGAAAAATATCAGGCCGATCAAACAGGCTAATGCTTTTCGTATAATTACGCTTGCAACCAATAAGCATTTTGTAAAGAAAGGATTACTTAATGCGCTAAAAGAGTCGATCCAAGAAGCATTGAAGAAGCAACGTATCGAACGTAATGCTGAAAAAGAAGCTTAATTTCCTTTTCTTTTATTGCTGCTCGTTGTTTCTATATAGATCACACTAAAGGTTTTTCATTTATGATTACAATTATATCTCCCGCTAAGACGCAGGATTTTGATTCTGCTATTCCGACTAAAATAGAGCAAACTCCTTTGCTTTATCCGAATGAGGCGAATGAGTTGATGGTACATCTTCAACATCTGTCGACTGAGGAAATTGCGAAGCTAATGAAAATAAGTCCTGCTCTTTCTCGTCTCAACTATGAAAGATATCAGACGTTTCAACATCCGGAAGCTCCAGTAAGACAAGCCATCTTTGCTTATATGGGCGATGTATACGACGGACTTCAAGCAAAAGAACTTTCTGCTAAAGCTTTGAGATTTGCTCAAAATCATTTACGCATCGTATCGGGTCTTTACGGATTGCTACGTCCTTTGGACGGGATACGACCTTATCGACTCGAAATGGCGATCAAACTTGAAAGTGATAAAGGCAAAACGCTTTATGACTTTTGGAAAACAAAGCTTACGCAACAGATTGATCAAGAATTACTGGAGGGTAATAATGTATTGGTAAATCTTACCTCTGATGAATATTGGAAAGCTATTGATAAAAAGGCGTTGAATAAGAATGTACGGATTATCATTCCACAGTTTAAAGAGCAGCGTGGTAATGAGTATAAAATGATTACGCTATATGCAAAGCAGGCTCGAGGTATGATGACGCGCTTTATAATGGAGCATCAAATTGATAACCCTGAGTTACTAAAGAAATTCAACCTTGCCGGATATGGATATAGTGAAGTGCTTTCGACAGAAGAAAAATGGGTATTCGTCAGATAAGACGAATACCCATTTCTTTTATTATCGATGTTTTCAACATGCTGTTAATAGATTGAGAAGAACTGCGGACGAATGATGAGTCCGATACGAAGTATGCTTTGATATTTATTGTAATCGAGTAAATACTCTCCATATCCATTATAATATTGTAGATATAAGTATTGATTCTGATTCTTAAATAACTTATAGCTCAGCCCTAATTGAATGTTCCCATTAAAATTAAATCCCCGACGTTTTACAAAGACCATTCCGGCTGTAAAACGATCACTCCAGTTGTAATTGGCAGAGATTTGAAAGATTCCACTGTAGTCTAAGATATCTTTATTTAAGCTACCATCAATAATCGGCAACCAAAACTTGGCTTGTACATCCCAATAACGATTCAACTGTAATCCGGCATACATCGATATTTTGTTCCAGCTTCTTGAGGCATCCCCGTCTCTACCATTTGATTCGTGCTCAAATTGAAAATATGAAAACCCAATTACCTTATCTTTGTGAATTATCATTCTACCTAAACCAATACCGGGGTTGAAGTTCATATCCTTCATAGGCATAGACTTCTCAAATACATTCCAAATAACCTTTTGCGTATAGGTTAAATAAAGATACGTATTGAATGGAAGTATACTCTTTGTTAATCGCTGACTGATACTGATCTGAAATTTAACGTTCGAGTTTTCTTTCGTCGGTTTTGTTCCTAATGGTGCCCCAACTAGGAAATAATTATCTTTAAACAGTGTAAAGTAAGGACGTTTATCCATTTCTCGGCGCACACTATCGGGATTATAGTACGCGGTAGTGTCACTAAAAGGAATTAATATATCTTTTAGTTTTGTAGGTGGTGCCAACTCTGTTTGATCTTTAGTAATAATCTCTTGGGCTGATATTAAATTTGAAACAATAAGAGTGTACAATAATAAAATAATAACCTTTCGCATAAAAATCAAAGATTTGCTATCTGAACTTTAAACATTAACAAAAAGGTAACAATCTAATAACAACAAAACGGAGTATAATTCCTATTAAAAGTCTTATTATTTATTTCAAACAAAAGAAGGTGTCTATATCTTTGTATAATATGGCAAAGAAAAAGATTGAAATAAAGGTACAAAGCTATGGGATCTACACACAATGGGACCGTGGTTCTAAGGCTTTGCCTAAAATAAAGAAGCATACATTGCGAGTTCCGTCTATTATTGATATCGAGTTTGGCTATATACTCAAGATTACGGGGGCTAAAGGTAAATTAATAGAGTTCGAAATGGAGCATCCGCCATTTACTGACGATGCCGGAAACATTCGTCCTACTTTTACAGGCGAACATTATATTAACGGAAATGATTGGCAGTTCTTTCTTGGTGATACGATATGGGCTCCGATTGAAGATAAAACCGGGATATGGACTCTTATTACTTATCTTGACGGTAAAGAAATTGCCCGTAAGAGTTTTGAAGTTTATTTACCTAACGAGAATGACCTGAATCTGTAAAGCTATTCACTTATTTAAAGCATAAAAAGCGACCAAGCTTGTTTGATTATACAAATAAACTTGGTCGTTTATTTCATTTTAGAATGTCCATTTTTCAGAAGTCTTCATCGGCTTCTTATCTGGTGTACCCCCTTGCTTATCTGGTGTACTTTGTTTCTTTACTGTTGGTATGGGCTGGGACTTTCCATGCACGTTCATCTGTGAATTATACCCCGGTTGTATACCTTGCTGCTGCAACCACTTTTCTACTTCAGGAATACTTTCTTTTAGTTTTGCAATACGACTTGCATCAGATGGATGTGTACTCATAAATTCGGCTGTTTTAGGAGAGCCGGAATTTGCCATCTTTTGCCAAAAGGTCAATGCTGCATGAGAATCATAACCTGCAAGTCCCATAAAAACTAAACCCATGAAATCTGCTTCATATTCATGCTTGCGAGAATAAGGGAGCATGACTCCATATTGAGAACCTAGCCCGTAAACGGTTCCTGCCGCAGCTTTAACAATATCTGAAGAGCCAGATAATGCTGCTCCTAAAATAGATGCTCCATATTGAGACATCACTTGTTGGCTCATTCGCTCATTTGCATGTTTTGCGACCGCATGGGCTACTTCATGCCCAACAACCACTGCTAATTCATCATCATTTGCAACCTGTGAAAGCAAACCTGTATACACAACAATTTTTCCACCAGGCATGCAGAATGCATTTACTTGCGGATCATCGACCAATTTAAACTCCCACTGATAATTTGGAATCTCTGCTTCCAGTCCATTTATTCGCAAGTAACTTTCTGTAGCATCCGCAATGCGTTTCCCTACCCGTGTGACTTGCGCCGATTTGGTTGCATCACTAGATAGTTTTGCCCCTTTTATAAATTGGTTGTATTGCTGAAAACTTGATGTCAATACATCTTTATCTGAAACTAACAATACCTGTTTGCGCCCTGTAACAGGGACACTACTACAACTACACATCACAGCCATTCCAAGGCATGCACCTACAATATATTTCTTCATTGTTTTCTTTTTATTTTCCAACTTATTGTGCAAATCTATAAAATTATGTCAAACCCATTCTTTATTGCTTGAAGATTTTACCATATCTATGCATAGAGAACTGAAAACCATTCATGAGCAATAACTAAAGTCTAGATTAAGCTTTCCCAAGTTTCAATAAAAAAAGGAGCCTATTTTACTAGACTCCCTCTCCATGAATGTTGAAACTATTAAAAAAACTGGTAAGCCTACTCTTTCGAGTATACTATCAATAACCTGTAAGTTGCAGGTCTTAAACTTCATTACTATAAACATTTACACCTGTATAAAGTTGATTAATTCTTTATTTTACAGCATTAATGAATATTTATTCACACAGTAAACCGACTAATACTTAGAGAAAACAAATATTAAAACGAAACATCGTGATAAAATTTATCCGTTTATATGAATAATTATTCTAGAATAGTATTTATATTTGCATTGTTTCTGTATAAATATTCGATATGAAGAATAAAAAAGAGCGCCTTCAGGCAATAAAAGAGATCATAACAAAAGAAGCAGTAGGAAATCAAGACGAATTATTGCAATTGCTTACAGCGCGCGGATTCAACCTTACACAGGCAACATTATCTCGCGATATGAAGCAACTAAAGATTGTAAAGACTCCCGATTCGAGTGGAAACTATCGCTACGTTTTGCCAGGAAGACTAAATCTCCCGATTGATGAAGATAGAGATAACTCACATCCTATTTCGGGATTCAAACATATTGAATTCTCCGGCAACTTGGCCGTTATAAAGACCAGACCGGGATATGCGATGGGAATTGCCTCCGACATAGATAACAAAGCTCCCTATGAAATATTGGGAACTATTGCCGGCGACGACACCATCTTATTGATACCTCGCGAAGAATTTAGTCGCGAAGAAATTATCAATGCTTTAGCTGAAATTATACCTGATATTAAATAAGATGATTAGTCTTTAATTACGAAAATGGAAAAAGAGGTTAAAATAGAAGTCATGGTAGCCAACGAAGGTCACATCCAATACGTTGACACCATTCTTAGCACTATCGAGGCTGCCGCTAAAGTACGCGGTACAGGTATTGCTAAACGTACAAACGAGTACGTTGCTCAGAAAATGATAGAAGGAAAAGCTATCATAGCTCTGGCTGACGGAGAATTTGCAGGTTTTTGCTACGTTGAGTCGTGGGGAAACAAAAAGTTTGTTGCAAACTCCGGACTTATTGTTGTTGACAGTTTCAGAGGTCACGGGTTGGCCAAACGTATCAAAAAGAAAGCGTTTAACCTCTCCCGCACGATGTTTCCAGATGCAAAGATCTTTGGTCTTACATCCGGACTCGCCGTTATGAAAATCAACACTGAGCTTGGGTACGTTCCGGTTACGTTTTCCGAACTTACCGACGATGAAGCATTCTGGAAAGGTTGTCAGAGTTGTGTAAACTACGATGTTTTACAACGCACCGGCCGCAAGCACTGTATTTGCACAGCAATGCTTTATGACCCGGCCGATCCACACGGAGAAAAAAGAAAACAAGCCATGATGGCTGAAGTAGAAGACCAAGATTAATAATTAGTAAACGACTTAAAAATACCATATCTCATGAAAGAAAAAGTAGTTTTAGCTTTCAGTGGCGGACTCGACACTTCGTTTTGCGCCAAATACCTTGCAGTAGAAAAAGGATACGAAGTTTATACAGCAGTAGCAAATACTGGTGGCTTCTCTCCTGAAGAACTAAAAGTAATTGAAGAAAAAGCGTATCAACTAGGTGCAGTAAAACACGTTGCTCTAGACGTTACACAAGAATACTACGATAAAAGCATTAAATATATGGTATTCGGTAATGTACTTCGTAATGGTACATATCCGATATCAGTTAGCTCTGAACGTATTTTCCAAGCGATGGCTATTATTAACTACGCCAAAGAAATCGGAGCCGATTATGTAGCACACGGAAGTACAGGTGCAGGAAACGACCAAGTACGTTTCGACCTTACATTCGATGTACTTGCACCGGAAATCAAGATTCTTACACCAACACGCGATATGGTACTTACCCGCGAATATGAAATCAATTATTTGAAAGAGCATGGTTTCAACTGTGACTTCAAAAAGATGGAATATTCGATCAATAAAGGTCTTTGGGGTACAAGCGTTGGTGGTAAAGAAACACTACACTCAGAGCAAACACTTCCGGAAGAAGCTTATCCATCACAACTCACTGCAAAAGGCGAAGAAGTGATTACACTTGACTTCGACAAAGGTGAGTTATCGGGTGTGAACGGAGTGAAATACGATAACAAAATCGATGCAATCAACAAAGTTGAAGAGCTCGGTTCTAAATATGCCATTGGCCGTGATATGCACATTGGTGACACCATCATCGGGATCAAAGGTCGTGTAGGCTTTGAAGCTGCAGGCCCACTATTGATCATCAATGCACACAAAATGCTTGAAAAGCACACACTAACCAAATGGCAACAATACTGGAAAGAGCAATTGGGCAACTGGTATGGCATGTTCCTACACGAAGCTCAATATCTTGAACCGGTAATGCGCGATATCGAAGCATTCTTGAGTTCTTCTCAAGAGAATGTAACCGGAACCGTTAGCATCAAGCTACGTCCATATAGCTACCAACTTATCGGTATCGAAAGCCCTTACGACCTAATGAAATCAGAGTTCGGCGAATACGGCGAAGTGAATAAAGCATGGACTGCCGACGACGTGAAAGGTTTCACTAAGATTCTAGGAAATCAAACTAAGATATTCCATTCTGTACAAAACAAAACAAAGCAACAATAACTCTCATGATAAAAGTAGGAATTATCGGAGGGGCGGGATATACAGCAGGCGAACTTATTCGTCTGCTTATAAATCACCCCGACGCTGAGATCGTTTTTATTAATAGCAGCAGCAATGCCAGCAACAAAATTACCGACGTTCATGGCGGACTTTATGGCGAAACAGAACTAACCTTTACAGACGCATTACCGTTTGAAGATGTTGATGTTCTTTTCCTTTGCTCGGCACATGGCGACTCTAAAAAGTTTCTCGACAACAACAACGTACCCGACAATGTAAAGATCATCGACCTTTCTACCGACTATCGTATGGAAGCTCCTGATCACGATTTCGTTTACGGTTTGCCTGAGCTTAACCGCAAGCGTATCATCCGCAGCAATCGCATTGCCAACCCGGGCTGTTTCGCTACTGCTATTCAGCTTGCACTTTTACCATTAGCCAAGGAACAACTTATTCAATCAGAGGTACACATCAATGCTATTACCGGATCTACCGGAGCAGGTGTAAAGCCAAGCACAACAACACACTTTAGCTGGCGTAACGATAACATTTCGATCTACAAAGCTTTCGATCACCAGCACTTGAATGAGATTGGTCAAACCATGAGACAACTCCAAGATAACTTTAATCATGCGATTAACTTTATCCCTGTGCGCGGCGACTTTGCACGTGGCATTTTCTGTTCAGCCTATCTTGATTGCAACCTTGAACTAGAAGAAGTAAAACGTCTTTATCAAGCATTTTACGACGATCATTCTTTTACTTTTATCACCGAAAAAGCACCGGATCTTAAGCAAGTCGTTAATACAAACAAATGCTTAATCCACCTTTCGAAACATGGCAACAAACTGCTGATTGTTTCAGTTATTGACAACTTGTTGAAAGGAGCTTCAGGTCAAGCCGTACACAACATGAATCTTCTATTCGGACTAGAAGAAACCGTTGGACTTCACTTGAAACCGGTCGCATTTTAATCCCGCAAACGCATGAAACTATTTGATGTATATCCTCTTTTCGATATTGAGATCGTAAAAGGAAATGGATGTAAAACATACGATAATCACGGCACCGAGTACCTTGATCTTTACGGCGGACACGCCGTGATCAGTGTTGGTCACACACACCCTCACTATGTAGCGATGGTTACAGATCAACTAAACAAACTCGGATTCTATTCAAACTCGGTTGTAAACAACCTGCAAGCCGAACTAGCAACGAAGTTAGGTGCACTTTCAGGCTACGATGATTATACATTGTTCCTGATCAACTCCGGAGCCGAAGCCAACGAGAATGCATTAAAACTTGCATCGTTTCACAACGGAAAGAAACGTGTTATCGCTTTCGAAAAAGCATTCCACGGCCGCACTTCGGCAGCTGTTCGTGTAACAGACAATCCGAAAATCATTGCACCGATCAATGAAGACATTCCCGTTGTTTACCTTCCACTCAACGATATCGAAGCGGTAAGAAAAGAGATTGCAAAAGGAGATGTTACAGCTGTTATCATCGAAGGCATCCAAGGTGTGGGTGGTATTCAAATGCCAACCGATACATTCTTGCAGCAACTTAGCAAGCTTTGTACACAGAACGACGTAGTTCTGATCCTCGATGAAATTCAATCGGGATACGGACGCAGCGGAAAGTTCTTCGCACACCAATATGCTGGAATCAAACCCGACATCATTACAGTCGCTAAAGGAATGGGCAATGGTTTTCCAATCGGTGGCGTGTTGATCTCGCCGAAGTTTAAACCTGTACATGGGATGCTCGGAACTACATTCGGAGGTAACCACCTTGCATGTGCGGCAGCAATTGCTGTACTAGACATTATCAAAGACGAGAAACTTCTTGATAACGTACAAAAGGTTGGAGACTATCTGATTTCCGAACTAAACCAAATCAAAGGAATCAAAGAAGTAAGAGGTCGCGGATTAATGATCGGTATCGAAATGGAAGAACCGATCAAAGAAGCACGCCGCAAACTTCTATTCGAAGAGAAAGTATTCACCGGAGTAGCCGGTACACATACCATTCGTCTGTTGCCACCACTTTGCTTGAGCATGGACGAAGCAAAAGAATTTATGCGCCGCTTCAAGCTTGTTTTGAACGCATAAGCATACGATCCTATAAAAAAAGGGCGTTCCTCGTTATGATGGAACGCCCTTTTTGCGATAATTTATTCAGAACTGATTATTGCTTAATGCCTAACTTCTTAGCAATATGAGCTGGAAGTGCATTTTTGTGAACAATGTAGTTCATAGTTTTATAACGAACATAGTTGTCTGAAACATACCATGTACCTTTGTATTTATTGTCTGTACCCCAAGAGTTCTTAACCATGAAAAATTGTTTTCCGGTTTGATCTTTCGCGATACCATAGATCTGCATACCGTGATCGTCGGTAGTTTGATAGTTGTCATACTCTTTCTGACGTTGCTCTTGCGTGATCTCTTTTTCGGCAGTTGGTTTACCTACTTTCTTTTGCAATTCAGCATCTTTTTCCTTTTGGCTAAGACCTAACCAACGAGCTTGGTCAGAACCGGAAAGTTCGTCTACTTTCACATCAGGCACTACACCGATACCATCACGAGTAAATCCTTTTTCGCTCACGTCGGCACCCCATGCTAATGTATAACCTTTGTCGATAGCATTGTACATGATTTCCATCATTTCGTCTAGCGGCACATTGTATGACAAAGCCCAACGCCAGTTATCAGGAATTTCCAACGCAAACTGCGAATAGAAAGGATGGTGTGTATATGAAGTGATTGATACATAATCATCCGCATTCAAACCAGTTGATTTAGCGAAAGATTCAGGAGTATATTCTTTCCCTTTGTAAGTAAATGTAGCAGGCAATTGACCAAGGTATGCATCAACCGTGCTGTTGTATCCTTGCTTCCAAACCGGAGTCAACGTTTTTTGTTTAATTACTTGATCTACATACGCTTTCAACAAACCGTCCATTTCATTATGCACGTGCATTGTTTCGCCATAATTCAGACCAGTCATTACCTCTTCCGGAACAGCACCGTAGTGTTTCCATACATAAAGAACATCATAGAATGAGCCACCAGGACCGAAGTTGTTCTCACCGTGCATGCGTACATACTTGTCAGCTTTGTCTCTCCACGAGTGCGAAACTACAAACATATCCGAAAGATCGAATTCACCTTTACCCATACGGATCAGTTCCGATTCGATAAAAGCTTGTCCCGAAAACGACCAGCAAGTACTTGATCTGTTTTGATTCTTTACCGGTGTAATTTTATTCTCTTTTACTGTAGTAAAAGAATAAGCGGTAGTATCTGCTTGTTGAGCAAACGCCGAGGCTCCAAACATCGAGGCGATAAGACTCGCCATTACGAACTGTTTTTTCATGATGCTATTCTATAATTATTTTAATTGTTTCTCGTTCAGAAATCAGTGATATTGCAAATATATCATTTTCATTCAAAAAAAACGAGTATTAATAACACTAATTCCAATTATAGAGAGAGCACATATTCAGAAAGCTCGCTTAACTGATCGTTTGATAGCTTTTCGGCAGGACCATGAATCTGCAACACTTCATCCATTGTAGCAGCACGTCCGTCATACAAATAAGGAGCCGTTCGCCACACTTCCACCAATGCCGGCACATCCATAGCCTTCTCCTTATCCGCGCCATCATTCCACGAAACTGCATATTGCTTACCATCGGTATAGTATGATCCGCTATGGCAAGTTGCACAATTTTTATCGAAATGTTCTTTGCCACGCAAAGCCTTTTCGCTCAATTTCCCATCTACTAAATACGGACTAGGCAATGGCTGCAAGTCTTGCAAGTAAGCATCAATCTCGTTACCATAACTTTCCGCTGCATTCGAAAACAGAATGTATTTGATCCCCGAGCGCACAGCCACAAAAGCATCTTTACGAATCCCCGTAATCATGCAAGGAGGCGTAGCATGCGCAAGCAACAAACTCTTTGTATTCTTCGGATTCCCCATACCGTCGTTGAGCAAGTCCCAGTTCAAACCATCCACACGTGCCCCGTTGGGGTGACAGCTTGCACAACTTTGCCATGCTTGAAAGGCAATGGTTGCATCGTGAAAATAAAGATCACCTTTCCCGACAACCGTTTCCATTAATGGGGTGCCCGACAACAAAACCTCCGTCGCGCTACCATCAGGAGCCATGCATTTAAACTCACCGCTAAAATAGTCGGCCACATAAACACCGTTCGTAGCCGCCTCAACACCGCGAGTACCCTTTCCGCCCGTCGGATAAAACTCTCGGATGCCATGTAAGAATCCCGCATCATTGGGAATATCATCAAACGATTTCAACGAAGGAACCAAATGCTTTCCTTCCCTACTCGATTCGATACGTTCATGCATTGCGTTACGATCAATCGCGCACACCTCGTGCGTTCCCGCAAGCGCCACAAATAGCATATTATTATCCAGCGAAATTGCAATATCATTCGGATTGGCCGCACCTCGTTGTGGCGTATCAAGCAACACGGTTGTAAGCAACGAATCGCCTCGAAGATCAATCACCGACATCGCATTGGTCATCATCCATCCCCTGTCGAGTTGATTTGTGGGCAACTGATAACGCGCGATCAAATGCACCACGTAAGCATAATCACCCTGCTTATCCACCACTCCGTCTTTTACATCGGTCGTGCCGTTGGGCAGAGCGATACGCCCCATTACTTTACCATTCTGAGTATCGAGTATATCAAGCGTCGAGGCAGTCGGAAACTGCGTAGCCGCCTCTTCGGGCAGGTTATTTAAGACCAATATCTTCGCATCATCGGCATAAGGAAGCAGCCCGATCGGCTCACGGCCCACCGTTACCTTAGTTGCCACCTTTGCAGCAGCCGGATTTGCCGCACCTTCGATCTTCCACACCTCATTGTTGTGTCGTTGTGCTACCCACACAACATTGGAATTTCCAACTTCGCAAACCGCCGAAGGCGTATACCCTAACGACAAACTCCCCTCCTCCTTCATCGAGTTCGGATTTACTTTGATCAGTTTACCGTTGGCATTACCGGTAAGCACCCAAACGTTACCATCTGCCGCAGCCGCCAAGTTATTGACTGCCTCACTTAGCTGCAAAGCCCCCGATTGCTTCCGGGTATTTCGATCAAACTTTACTAACTTATTACCGGAGTTATCCACTAAAAAGATGTTTGCCCCGTTCGGATCAGCAAGTAACTTTTCGGGCGCAAAGACCGCACTGTTTGTACAAGACGAAGTCACAATCAACATGCAACCCGACAACAGCGAGAATGTATATTTCATTGTATGTTTCATAACGTTAGAGATTGCATATACGCACGAACCGCCTCTTTCTCGGCAGCTTCCGCTTCTGTGCGTTTCGATTGATAATAGTCGTAAAACTTCAGTTCATCGCCCGACCAGTTGTTTGCCTCTTTATAATCGCCCACAAAAGGTACTAGCAAATCGATCCACAATGCAATCTTATCGATCTCTTCGGGCGTAATCTTCGTATTGCCGTGCCCCTTTTTCAATCGAGTAATTAAATTACTTGTAGCAGCACCGGCCGAATACGGCTTCAACAAAGTAGGCTCCGACATGGCACTTACCCAGTTCACTTCCGGATGCTCCGCATTACCTTGCCACGAGTCGTTCCATTGCGAAGTCTTACGCGCATGCGTCAAGTTCAGATACGCTTCACTGTATTTTCGTTTGGTCTGTTGATCAATCACCTTTAAGTCGCCCGTCAAACTCATCTTTTGCTTCGAACCGTCGTGGCACGACACACAATGATTGTCGAGAATTGGTTGAATCTGCTCTTGAAAACTAAAACCTACAATCGGATTAATCACCGAAGGAGTGATCGACTGAATTCCTTTATTCATCGCAACAGACGTGGCATGATCTGTAAGCGGCACTCTGTTTTTATGCTCATGACAACCCACACAACTCTGCACTTCGCCCGGCTGAAGCGTAGACCAGCTACGCATGGTTTGCACCACATATCCGTTCGAATCGAGCGCTTGGAAATAAAGTGGCATGCGAGCCGGCACTTCAAAAAAGGCCGAACCATCAGCATATACATCCACCGTTCCGTGCACTTTTTTGATATCCCAAGCCGCGTTACCCACGCCTACGGGAGACGAAGCATGCGAACCGCCGCCTTTACCTTCGTTGAAAGCCATTCCCACTCCGGCCGAACGAAACTCCAACTCCACCACACGAAGCTGCTTGATGGTTCCCGGCTCAACACCTTCGAGCCCGTTGCCCGCATATACATTTTGCATGTAGTACACACCATTCGGCTGATTGTAGTCTACTGTTGTCGCACGCTCAAAGGGACGTTCCCGTTTAGCAAGCAGGCGCGGCTGATTACATGAGTTTTCGTTATCGGCAATCAACAGTTCACGCTCCCCGTCGGTAGTCATCCAGTAAATACCGAAATACATCGGTTGTGGCGCGTCGTAACCGGTTGGCGAGTAAGACACCAAGAATTCTTTTTCGTTCAGAGGCTCCGGATATTGAAACTGCTCCCCATATTGTCCGTAACTATCAATACGTTCTGCTTTGGGTTGTCGCATCGGAGCCACAAACATCACCCCTTGGTTCTCGTCGCGTCCTGCTTCGGGATCGATAATTGCAAGTTTGCCGTGCTGCGGAGAGTGGTGACCGGTCACCGTCGCCATTATTTTGCGCGTACCCGGTATCTGCCGTGGATGCGTTGCCGTGGTAGGGAACCAGCTGTTAAGACCATAGTATTCGGCCTGCCCCGTCCCGTCGGGATTCATTTGGAAAAGCGGTTGCGTAAATACCTGTCCGCGGTCGTTATAATCCCAACGTGTATAGACCACTCTGCCGTCAGACAATAAAGCAGGAGCCACCGTATGCACTTGGTCAAAACCAAGACGTCGCATGTAATTCCCTTCACGGTTGCACGTATATAAATTACTCACCTCGGTATACCAGCAATCTACCGACGTACCACAACGGGTAGAGTTGAAAAGAATATCATCGTTGGGCAGATAAATCCCTTCAATATCCGCAAAACCCAATCCCGAAGTAAGCTGCTTCATCTTACCCGAAGCCAAGTCCATTTCATAAATGTGGTAATCATCCTCCTCGAGCGACTTCTTCCAAGAAAACAAAAGATCCTTTCCGTCAAAATGCACTTCGGGATCACGAATCACACCCGACGAATCTTTTAAGATAGAAGTCTCCGAAGCCCAAACACCATCCATCTTGAGTCGGGCCAATTCGGTGCCCGGCAAGTAGCAACGTTCGTTGCGCGCATCAGACAACCCTTCGGTATATGCAAAGAATGAAGGACGGAAAACCCGGAACTTTGTAAACACCACTTCGGGCGTTTCTTTACTAAATCGAGCCAAACGGGCTTCGCGTCTTTTCACACACGCATGAATATAAGTATCGAGCGACTTATTTACATCCGCCTCACTCGTAAGCTGATGCTTTTTCATTCGATTGCTCAACTGCGAAGCAAAGCTATCGGTAAACCAATTTACCTGCTCGCCATCTTGCAACCACCAATCGTATAATATCGGATAATTTCCTTGCAGTTCTTTGTGTGCATCGCCAATACGTCGGCGCAAACTATCTTGCGAAATCACGGAAACATCGCGCATAATCCCGTCATAGTTTGCAAGCAGGCACTGCTTAAAGCCTTCGGTATCGGCTACCGCATGTAAGCGTGCAGGCTCTTGCGTGCAACTACTCAGAAAAAGAGCCACTCCGCCAAGAAGAAATGTTATTCTCGTTTTCATGAAACAAAATTTAGAGAAGAGAGATTAGTTGTTAAGTTTGATAGAAGATAATGTATACGGTTTATCGTGTTTGGTATTTACTTTATCAGGCCCCGTAACGATGTCGAAGCAAGAAACTACCAACTGTCCGTTCCAAACGATCGGTTCGCCCGGTTGGTCTAGTCCGCCGTCGCTACCGTCACAATCGGGACTTTTAGCAATACGCGTAATGACACCCTGAGGCGTAACCTTCGCAACCGCGTTCTCCGAAAAGTCGGCCACATAGATATTATCCGCATCATCCACACAAATACCATCCGTAGTGCGAAGATTGTCTAAATCAACAGCCCACAACGTATTCGAAGTAACGTTACCATTTGCATCAAACGTTATCTTATGCAGCGAACCATCACCGAAGTTACCCACAAAGAGATTGCCTTTCGAGTCAAATACCAACCCGTCGGCACCATATTGCACTTCGGGATTCTGTGTTACAAAGGTTGTAATCAGATTAGGATCGGAAGCCGAGTTTTCGACAACGATATCTTGATCATCCAAATTGAATGCATAAATACCACTTACCAGTTTGCCCGACGAATCCTTTATATTACCCAGCATACTCTGTGTTACGTATGCCTTTCCGTTCAAGATACGCACGCCGTTGGGGTGTTCCATTCCCGAAGCAACGGTAATAATGTTCGAAGGCTTTCCATTCTCAAACTGCACACGCAGCAAACGACCTTTGTTTTGCGCCTCCGCCTTTCCGGTCCATCCTTGGTTGTCGCAAATGTAAAGATCTCCGTTCGGAGCAAATGCAATCCCCATAGGAGCGGCATAGCCGGTTTCGTTCAACGGCGGCACGTCAAACCACTTTGTTATCTGCTTATTCTGATCAATCTTGACAAGGCAAGCCGGTTGCGACTGATCGGCAAAGTTGGGACAAGCTAAAATCAAATTACCCGCCTGGTCAATAGCCATACCATCCGGTGTAGGACAATACTCGGGAAGCACGGTAAACAACTCCGGTTTTGTTGTCTCCCCCGTACAACTAATCAATAAACACGAGCACACTCCGAAAAGAACGTGCTTTGTTACTTTTTTTAATCTAGGATTCATATTCATCAAGCCTCTTTATGTTATCAGTTTCACACACATTGATTTGTGCAATTCACAATGCGAAAAAACATCGAAAATCATTCATAAAATGCAAGAAAACGATCCAAAACTATCAATAATCGCCTATCTGCAAAAACAACTATTAATTATAGGTATCGAATAAACCGTATCATTCAACAACGATAAAACAACTATGATCGTATGCACATCTGACTTACCGAGCCCCATCGGCTTTATAACGTATACCGCAATCGGTTATTGATGCCAATACCGAAGCCGAGTTCCCTCAAAACCCCGGCTACTCAAACTAACGATACAAGAAAGGCGACTCCGCAATGCAGAGTCGCCTTTCTTGTTTTAGATCCGGCCGCTTATAGGCCCGACAAGTTCCTATTTTGCTTTAAACTTTGACACATAATACAGAATATATAAAGCAAGACCCAGGTTCAACACTACTGCAATGATCTTCCAACCTAAGCTCAGATACATAAAACTAGCACAAAGAAAAGCAAGACCTACAATGGCACATAAGAAGATCGACACCTTGAATAAAAGAGGAATCTCTTCTTGCTTCAAGTTCGGGTTTATGTATCTACGCCTCGTCTCATGCCCGGCAGACGCACCAAGTCCACTGAGGAAAGTGCCGAGAGAAAGCACCTGTAGTTTCGGAATATCCCAGACTAAACTAATAATAAGAATCAGGATAGATGCACAAGCACATGTGGTTATCAATAATACACTTTTTTTCATACGTAGTTAGATTATTGTTGAACTGATTTAGATAAAGAAAAGAAAGAGCCTCACCTTTGCGAATGCTGCACAAAGTAAGTTGCGGCATCGCGGATGGTTTGCTCGATGGGGATGAAACGGAAGTTGAGTGCTTGCGTGATCCTTGCCGAAGAGTAGCAAGTGCGGCCGGCTGCCGATTGCAAAGTCTCTTTGGTAAAGCGCTGATCCTTGCCGGTGATGAGCTTCATCAGATTGCTGCTCCACAAGGCAAGTGTAAGGAGTGTTTTTCCGGCGCAAAAGCGGGGTGGCTTCACTCCTTCCGCTTCGGCAATGAGACGAAAGAGTTGGCCGTAGGTTAAGTTGGCCGAGACCAATACGAATCGTTGCGCAAACAATTCGCGCTCCATGGATTCTACCATCACCTTACACACGTCGCGCACATCGACAAAACCCGATCCGCCGTTCGTATAGAAAAGCATTCCTTTTCGGATGGCGGGGAAAAACTGCAAACTTCCTTTCGAGAAATCACCCACACCCAGAATGATTCCAGGATTCACGATCACGGCATTTAGTCCTCGTTTCATGGCCTCCCACACCACTTGCTCCGAAGCAAATTTCGACTGCGAATAGACCGAGCCGCGCGTTCCGTCGCGCATACAGGTTTCGTCGGCACATGCTCCTTCGGGTGCTTTCCCTATGGCGGCAATCGAACTTACCATGCAAAACTTCTTTACCCCTGCTTCGAGCGCGGCTTCGGTTATGTTGCGCGTCCCTTCTACATTGGTATCGAGCAGTTGTTGCTTGGTGTCGGCACTGAACGAGACAATTGCTCCGCAGTGATATACTTCGCTCACATCTTGCAAAGCCTGCTTGAGCGATGCCTTGTCGAGCAAATCCGCCTCAACCCACTCGATATACTCCCCGAGCAACGCTTGGGAGATTCCGTAATAAGCAGCGACTTGGTCACACTGCACCGGCGAACTGCTTTTGCGTTTGATTGCTTTGCATTTTATCTGTTTCGTTACCAACAGCATCAGCAGATGGCTTCCTACCAGTCCGGTTCCGCCGGTAACCAATATCTTATTCATTGCTTTCGTTTTTAATGATCGTATGGTTGATTTTTATTCCATGCATACTTCGAATCGTCAGATGGCGGTCTGACGATTCGTTCTTCGTGATGTTTAATTCGTTTGATGCCGATCGAACGATTCAAAGATAACGAAAAGAGAATCGTTTGATGGGCATCGAACGATTCTCTTTTCATGGGGTTTGTTTTCGGAAGAAACGATGACGCGCCGCAATCATCGTTTTATTGACACATAACATCTGTAAACTCTACTCATTGGCGGCGCTTGGTTCTTTAAAATCCGGCGTGTACTTTCTCGAGCGCTTTCGCAGCCTCGCCACGCGGTTTCTCTGACGTAAACGTCCAGTTAATTTTATCTTCCGTCACGTTGTTTCCGTTTCCGGCTACCGCTTTTACTTCGTTCATACCCTTTTGAAGCTGCACGTTGTCGACGATGTAATGCACATCGGTAGTCCCTTTGCGTATACCTTGCAGCTCTTTTCCGTTGAGATAAATGGTAGGCTGCCCCTGGTTTGAATATACTGTAACCGAGGTTTTTTGCTGTTCGCGGTCGGTAAGACGACGCTGCGTTATATACACCACCGGCTCTTCACTCCAGTTGGCCTTGTACCAGTAATAGGCATCTTTTTTGCGTTTACGGTCTATCGTAACCAGTCCTTTCAGGTTGCGTGCCGGAACTCCCCCGCGTGACCACATCGGCACGGCAAAGTCGAACATGTTCCAAAGGTACGACGCGATGATATACGGATGCTTCGAGATAATTCCCCATTGCTGCTCGTGCATTTTAGTCTGAAAGGCTTCGGGAAAAAACTTTGCGTTCCAGTCGCCAATGGCCTCACCCACGTACTCAGTTTGATGGTCGATGTTGGCATCGGCCCCGTATTCGGTGAGCATAAACAAGTTGTCGGGATATTCCGTTTCCAGCTTCTCGATCCACGGTTTCATATCGCCAATGGTGCGTTCGTACCAACCGAAATAACGATTCATCCCTTGTACGTCGGCATTTCTGTTGACGGGGTGATTCATGTGTCCGTATCCGTTTACCGCAACGGTGTATCGGTCGGGATCTTCCGTCTTGGCCAAGTCGTGCAGACTAGCCGTAAGTTGTGCCGTATAGTTGTGCGGTTGGTACACTTCGTTGTGTAATCCCCAGATGTAGATCGAAGGATGGTTAAAACTTTGACGGATCAATTCGCGCATTTGCTGCATGGCATTCTCCGACTCTTGCGTGGTAACCTTGTTTACGAACGGAATCTCTGCCCACACCAACAAGCCGAGCGAATCGCACTTGGAATAGAAGTAATCCGATTGTTGGTAGTGCGCCAGGCGAATAGTGGTAGCGCCGATATCCATGATCATGGCCAAGTCTTCGTCGTGATGCTCATTGAGCAACGCGCTTCCGGCACCCCAGCGATCTTGATGCCTTGTTACGCCATACATCGGATACTTGTTTCCGTTTAGGTATACACCGTCGCCGGCTTTCAGCTCTACGGTGCGCACACCTAGCGGTTGCGTCAATTCGTCGAGCACCGTACCATTTTGTTTGATCTGCGTCACTACTTTGTAGAGGTACGGATCCTTACGACCGTTCCAAAGGTGGGGATTTTTGATTTCGAGGTTGAGTTCTTCGCGCTTCGTGCCTTGCGGCAACACGTCTGCCCGAGCCGATTTTTCGGTTACTAGTTTGCCCTCTTGCGTAAAAATGGAAGTTACCACCTCTACTTGCTGCGCGGTGTCGTATTTATTATCGATCTTGACTCCGATGTTGATGTCTGCTTTCTTTCCGTTGACTTGTTGGCGGATATACACTCCGGGAGAAGCATGATCGGTTACCGAGATATTGATCTTTCCGGTTTCGACCAACCATACCGGACGATAAATGCCGCCGTATACGCCAAAGAGGCTATGGTTTACCGGAATCACATCGACACGTGCGCTGTTGTCTGCCTTTACCACCATCTGGTTGGTTTGTCCCGGCTTTACCGCATCGGTAATATCAATGGCAAATGCAGAGTATGCGCCCTTGTGATTTCCCACAAGCTGGTCGTTGACATATACGTCGGCTACCTGCCCTACTCCTTCGAAACGAACAAAAAGACGTTTGTCCTTGATATCTGCCGGAACGGTGAAGTCTTTTCGGTAATAGGCATCGCCGGCGTAGAAGTTGTTGTGCCGGGTCATCATGTCTACATTGTTCCAAGTGTGGGGAAGGGCAACATCGGTCCACTTTTGATCCCACGAGGAAAGTAATTGCAGAGGCTGCTCGGGCAGGGGCCCTTTCTTGAACTTCCAGTCGGTATTAAAACTCGTTACCTCGCGGGCTTGCATACCTGAGGCAAACATCGACAATACAAGGGGAAATATATATTTCATGCTCTTGCTTTTCATACGAATGGTAATTAATTGAAGGTTTCTACAAAAATACACGAGAAGAATGAGATAAAAGTCTGGAATAGACTTCTTTTACACAAGTATATTAACCTTTTCTGCAAACATGGCCTGATTGTGAAGATATATGCATGGTTGTGTGCGTCACTTTTGCCTGAAAAAAAAACCATTGCAGCCAACTCTTCACGAGCTAGCTACAATGGGCCAATTTATTTCTCCAAATAATAAAAACATAACTTAGCTAACCATTGAAACATACATCACATTACTGTATGAGTTTTCATATTATATATTTTGGGGGTCAGTACAGATAACATTCATCCTTTTTGCTAAATCTGTGATCATTTTATTTCATCAATGGGAGCTCTTCTAGTAGCTCGCCGCGACTGTTGTAGCGCAACACAGATTTTCCAATTTGATCTTTATCGATCGTTACTTCGTATTCGTCGTCGCTGATTTGATAGGCATCAACAAAATCATAAGCATTAAAGCGTGAGTCGATGTCTTGTCTGATCTCCATAGGTAGCAGTGTTAGCGGAACAATTCTTTTATCTTCCACACTCGTTTCTGCTGAGTTGTTAAATATGCTATTGAGTGCTTTTGCTTCAACTGTGCTAGTTGCCATCAACAGAATTAATGATATAATAGATACGATACTTTTCATTTTGCGTTTTCTTTTGCGTTTACACAATATATAATACCAAAAGTGTACCACAAAATATAGGCATAGTCTCAAATATAAGTTAGCCTGCTTATTTTCAACAGAATACACAAAAACGAATAAATTCACATGGAGAATTGCTGTGGAATTAATGTGTGGAATTCCACACACGCGCTATGCAATAAATCCACACTTGCGCCACAGTTCCACACTTTTCTACAGAATCACAATGAATGAATGGGAAATACAATTGAGAGGGATATATAAAAAGAAAACCATTGAAACCGACTCTTCACGAGCTAGTTACAATGGATTATTTCTTTTTCTTCTAACAATAAAAACTTAACTTAACTAAACCTTGGCATTTTCATTTCATTAGCGGTAACTTTTCCAACAACTCACCACAGTTGTTGTAACGTAACACTGATTTTTCCTATTTGATCCTTTTTTATAGTCACCTAATATATTATCATTTGGTTTTAATGCGTCGATGCGTTTCTTAAGCTCAACGTTGAAAAACGGTGCTCATTGCAATCAACAACACAAATGATAATAAAGAAACTAACCTTTTCTTTTTATTTAAACTTGTGCATTTACACAATATATAATACCAAAAGCATGCCAAAAAAGATAAGGCGCTACACAAAAAAGACCTAAACAACTATAAAACAAGAAACTATATAAAGATTCTAGAAATTATGAAGGTTGTATACCAAACATAGAAGTGTGGAAATCTACACAAAAAGTGTGGAATTAATCCACATACATGCCACACTTCCACACCACACTTGCTGTATAAAAAGAATCCCGCGATCGGGTGTGGCATTGATGCCCTTCCTGATCACGGGATTATATAGAGGAGATATTAATTCGTTTAACTCGTTTTATCCATTCATTTAATCCAATGGAATCTGATATAGTTTGAGCTTATTATATAAGGTCTTTCTATCGATTCCAAGCATTTTTGCCGCTTTACTTTTGTTGTAGTCGGCTCGTTGCAGGGCTTCTAAGATCAGCGTTTTTTCTTGTGTACTGTCTTTGAGAGCAATTGAACCTACCGGTTCCGGTGCAGCTTTCTCACCCGACACAATCTCGGATGGCAATACATCGGGCGTTACAAATCCGCCACGTGTAAGTAGTACGGCACGCTTGATTACGTTTTTAAGTTCGCGCAAATTACCCGGCCACGAGTAGGCTTTGAGCAATCGCTCTGCTGCCGGATCGAAACCAATTGCTTCACGCTCTAATTCGATGTTTGCCTTGTTGAGAAAGAAGTTTGCAAACAACATGATGTCGTCTTTTCGCTCTTGCAGGGTAGGCATTTTAAGGGTAAACTCGTTGATACGATGGTAAAGGTCTTCACGAAATACCCCCTTGGCAATCGCATCCTGAAGGTTTTCGTTGGTCGCACTTACTACGCGCACATCGATATCAATCTCTTTGTTTCCTCCCACCGGACGCACTTTCTTCTCTTGCAAAGCACGAAGCAACTGTACTTGTACTTCGTACGAAAGGTTGCCGATTTCATCGAGAAAGATGGTTCCGCCTTGTGCTGCTACAAAGTGTCCGGTCTTGTCTTGCACGGCACCGGTAAATGAGCCTTTGATGTGGCCGAAGAGTTCACTGGCCGCAATGTCTTTGGGCAATGCGCCACAGTCTATCGCTACAAACGGCGCTTTTGCTCGTTTGCTTTGCATGTGTATCAGCTTGGCTACGTATTCTTTTCCCGTACCACTGGCCCCGTTGATCAATACCGACATATCGGTAGGTGCTACCAATCGTACGTATTCATAGAGTTCGCGGGCTTTTTCGGCCGTGCCATGTAAATAATCGCTTTGCTCCTCAGGCTCTGCTTTTGGCTTTGCTTGCTTTTCGGCAACAGGTGGTGCGGCTACCGGCTGGTCGTTCTTTTCTACACTTTGCGATGCGGCAAGTGCATCTTGTATTTTCTTGATCAAGTCATCGGGAACGATAGGCTTTGAAATGTAATCGGAGGCTCCAAGTTTCATCGACTGCACAGCCGAAGAGATCTCGGCATATCCGGTCATCATGATAAATGCGGTTTGTGGATATTTTTCTTTTACTTCGGTCAACAAGTCTATACCGTCTCGATCGGGCAAACGCAAATCGGAAAGTATAAGCGCAACCTGACGTTCGGTTGTAATCTTTAAGGCTTCTGAAACTGAAGTAACCCACTCTACACTATAACCTTTTCTGGATAGAAATCCTTTCAGCATAGTTCCGTACGTCACATCATCTTCAACTATTAATATGGTATTCATTTCAGCTTTCTTCATTCTCTTTTCTCATTATTCTATCTCTACTCCCTTTGCTTGTAACAATATAGAGTTTATCTCCTCAATCACCTTTTGCATCAAAGTCTTCCATACATCTTGTGATGTTGAAAAATCCTCTTTATCCAAACGACGCAATCTTGCGGTGAGATCATCGTCGCCTAGCAACGTCATTACGGAAATCAACTTATGAGCAAGTGCAGAACCACTTTTCAGGTCTGTTGTTTCAAGGCAATAGCGTAATTGATCAGCATGTTTTGAGGTCTCGGCTACAAATGTATCGAGAATTTCTTTCTTTAATTCCGGATCATCTCCGCAGTATACAAAAAGATTATTCAGATCAAAACCCTTCGTTGGGATATGGTTAGTTTCTATTGGTGCTTCTAGTGTTTCGTTTGTATGTATTTTACAATATTTCCTCAGTAAGGTGAAGAGCTCTTCCGGCTTAAATGGTTTTGCGAGCATACCATTAAAGCCTGCACTCTTGTACTTATCTGCTTCCTTATCAGAATTGGCTGTAATTGCAAACACCGGAACATCAAGCTTCAAATTATCACGCACCTGACGGATAAAATCGAAACCATTCATTCCCGGCATACGAATATCGGAAAAAACAACATCAAACATCTCATTTTCTAATAATTTTAATGCATTTTTACCATTATCAACTGCGCAAATTGTGACTCCACGGTCTTTTAACAACTCAGATACCATTCGAAGCATTAAAGCATCGTCATCAAGCCACAATACTTTCAGGTACTTAATACAATCTTGATCGTGCTCATCACCGGCCAACTCTTCGATCGTTTGCTCGGCACTCAGCTTTATCGGGATATTTACCAAGAATGAACTACCCTTGTTTTTTCTACCGTCAATTACAATAACCCCACCTAGTAGAGTAACCAACTTATTGGTAATAGTAAGACCGAGACCAAGACCGTCGATGGCTTGTGCCGATGATAACCTTGAAAACTCTTTGAATATCTTACCACGGTCGGATGGATCGATACCAATACCGGTATCTACACACTGAAAATGCAACAAGGTTTCATTCTTGTACTCTTCGATCCAGGCCCGAACGGAGATGCTGCCTTCGGAGGTAAACTTTACAGCATTGGATACGATGTTTGAATAGATCTGACGAAGACGCAACGGATCTGAGACATACAACACTCCTTCTGTCGGAGTAACTTCGACAATATAATCAAGTCCTTTTGACTCGGCTAGCGGACGAAACGATTCGGCAATCTCTAATGAAAGCTGCAACGGATCGAATGGCATTTCATTAATCACAACCTGATTGGATTCTAGTTTCTGAAAATCGAGCAGGTTACCAATGAGTCCGAGGATATGCGAAGTAGAACTGCGCATGTTGTCGAGAAAGTAATTGGCACGCGCGCCAAGCGACATCCCCTTCAGCAGTTCAATGTATCCGATAATTGAACTCAGCGGAGCCTTTACATCGTGCGAAACGGTAACCATCAAGTGTTCACGGCTTTTGAGCAGATTGTCGGAATAAATCTTGGCTTCGAACAGTTGTTGCCGGTTGCGCTGATTGCGCGAGATATCGCGCCAAATGATGATGATGAAAACAAATGCCAGAAACAAAGCCGAAAGCGCAATGGCTGCGGTCTGCCTCGACGTATCGATCAGCAAACTTTCTTTTTCGAGCATACGCTCAAGAGAGATGTGATATTCTTCTTGCTCCAATTCACGAAGCATTTGATTGATCTTGAGTGTAAGGATGCCGTTTGTTTTATTCAGCCGGGCAATACGCTCCAGAACCTTTTTGTCCGACTCTTCACGCTGGTCTTTCATCACATTTTTTAAGGTTGTGATTACTCCTATTACCGAGTCGGTTACATTGACCGATGTCCATGTGGTATCAACCACAACTTCCGTGATTTGCTTTATTTCGTATTGTGGAATGGTGTCTTTCTCGGGCGAGAATGCATCGGCCAATCGTTTGAAAAAACCTTTTTTCTTAGGTGGACTTACCGGAAAAACAGTATCTTGTTTTAAGATGGTCAGCGTAGAGAACGTCGGAGTTACGACAATCGAATCAGTTTGAGCGATAATCTTTTCGACGTTTTCTTTCCAGATATCGGGACTTTTTGCGGCTTCTATCTCTCTAAGCAATAAGCTTGTATTTTGAATCTTTACTTGCAAAAGCTGCTTGATCGTATCAATTTGAAGTACAAACAACGAATCTGACATGAGCGGTTTTAACGAATCAAGATTGTCAGAGACTTCATCTAGCTGATGAGTATATTTATTAAATTCGCCATTATCGCCAGAAGAATACAAGGCTACACTTCCGCTTTCAGCAGCATAAAGTTTAGACAAAGTGTTGCCTATCAAATACAACCTACGGCCGGTCTCTTGATTATACTCTGTAGAATCCGACAAGTTTGTGATTTGATTATAAACATAAAATATAGCATAAAAGGCCACTGTGATGATTATAAAATAACCTAGTATCACTTTCAGCTTTGTAAAAGAAAAGTAGTTCTCCATGCTTGTACACTAACTCTAGAGTACAAACGTAACAAAAATGTATGACATAGACTGAATATACAGTTATCAGAATCTAGAATAAGTGTCTAATTATTACTCATTCGCTTTTGCTCATTATAGCATCGTAGGTCATTTTGCATCTCGTCTAAATATTCAATTTGCATTTGTTGCAATTCAGCCAATACTTTGTGCATATGCGAGTCTATATGCTCTAACTTTTCATGCAACAATTTTATTTCTAATTCGGCCTTTAAATTTATCTTATAGTCATTTTCACTTCTCAATCGATCTTTCTCCTCCACCCTATTCTGGCTCATCATGATAATAGGTGCCTGTATAGCTGCCAAACACGATAAAATCAGATTCAACAAAATAAATGGATACGGATCAAAGGCTTTTTTACCAAGAAACCATACATTGATAGCTATCCAAACCATTAGTACCGTAAAGAAAGATATAATAAAGGCCCAACTACCACCAAACTCCGCAATTCGATCAGCAGCCCTTTGCCCAAATGTTAACTGTTTATCAATAATAGGCTCTATGTCTTCCGTCATTATTTTATTGGAACTAATCGCATTCACAACTTCTTTCTCTGCATCTGTTGCTTCCTCTGAATCTGTTTTTACCAAACTCATCAGGTATTCACGTCTCAGTTTGAGAAACTCGACACGTGAAATATAGCTTTCTTCTGTAAATGCCGGATATAAACCTTTTATATAAGTGAACAGTGTATCACGCATGTTACCTCCATATACAGCTTCTCGGGCAGTAATCGGCTTATGCGTTATAAAACAAGTTAACTTTTGCATATCATCATCTATTTTAAAATTCTAACAAACATACAATTAGCATGGTTCAAGAATTCTTAAAAGATCAAGGACCTTATTGATCAAACACCTATTTCATCTGTTATAAGAAATAATATCCATAAATAGAACTAAGGTATGAAACCAATTATTATTCTTTTATCAGCAGTGATGACCTTGGGATCGGGAAGCTTATTGCTTGCTCAAAACAAGGTAAAAAAGACCGCAGAAAAGGTTGCGTCTGAAACCGAAAAGATATATGACACAACCAAAGTAGAAACAAAGAAAGAGTATAAACAAGTAGAAAAGACAACAAAAGAAAACTACAAAGAAGCAAAAGACGCCGGCAAGGAACAATACAAAGAAACAAGCAAAGAGGCTGAAAAGAATTACGATAAAGCAAAGGATAAAACCAAAGACGCTTACGATAAAACAAAGTCGGAGACAAAGAAGGAATACAGTACAACTAAAAAGGACGTCAAAAAAGAATTTGAGGATCTCAAAAAGAAGTTCTAACTCTGTTGTTTTCTTCTCACAACATATACAATCCCGAAGAACAAGCGTGCAGCTTTTTTTTCGGGTTTTGTTTTATCGTGCA
This sequence comes from Tannerellaceae bacterium, assembly GCA_051660585.1. GTDB lineage: Bacteria > Bacteroidota > Bacteroidia > Bacteroidales > CAMTPD01 > UBA12018. The sequence goes on along the minus strand of JBOFPV010000099.1, from coordinate 12,860 downwards.
AATCGGCCATAAAGAATAAACGAATAATGGATACTGTGTAACATGGAGCAAATCTTGATTTTTAGAAGATTTAAGCCGATACAACTGCACAAGCTCATCTTTTGAGCTACTTTTGTAAGAATAACCATCTATAAAAACGATTCATCATGAATATAACCATTATCGGTGTAGGCAATATGGGTAGTGCCATCGCTCGCGGATTGGTAAAATCGGGAGCTATCAAAGCCTCACAACTTACATGCACCGACCTCGACACAAAACTGCTAAATAGAATCCAGGAATTCAATCAAGAAATCAACATAAGCCAAAATAATACGGAAGCAATTAGCAATGCCGATGTTATCATATTGGCAGTGAAACCATGGAAAGTAGAAAGTACGCTTTCGGCATTGAAGTACAAACTCAACTTCAACAAACAAGTACTTGTAAGTATTGCTGCCGGAGTAACATTCAATGAAATCAGCAACTACGTAAGCAAAGAGCATATTGACGAAGAAGAAAACAACCCTGTTTTATTCAGAGTAATCCCAAATACAGCAATCGAAGTAATGCAAAGCATGACATTCATTGCTTCACACAACGCAGACAAAGAACAAGATGATCTTATCGTTGGCTTGTTTGACAAACTTGGTAATGCCATGCTTATCGAAGAAGATCAAATGACGGCCGGCACAGCTCTTGCTTCTTGCGGTATTGCTTATGCACTTCGCTACATTCGTGCAGCAATGGAAGGCGGTATCGAATTGGGCTTTTACCCAGACCAATCGAAAGAAATCGTCATCGAAACCATTCAAGGTGCATTGGATTTGCTACGTGAAAACAAAAGCAATCCTGAAACGGAAATCGACAAAGTTACCACTCCGGGCGGCATCACCATCCGTGGTTTGAATGAAATGGAAATCAACGGATTCTCAGCAGCTGTAATCAAAGGCCTACGCGAATCCAAATAATTCGAACGAAATACTACGTTATAGAAAGCCCGGCATCGCAGCGAAATCTGCAATGCCGGGCTAATAATATACAGTTGTTACATCATACCGGTTTGTTTTCCAACACTTCTTTTCCGGCACGCTTGCGTCGTGCAATTTCCGACTTCAGCATGCGCAGTTCGCGACCCGTTTGTCCGGCTACCGAACTATTCTCCTGCATCCGCCTCAACAAATAAGGCAACACTTTCTCTACCGGAGCATACGGAACATACTTCGTCGTATTGTACCCTGCATCAGCTAGATTGAAGGTGATATTATCACTCATCCCCAAAAGTTGCGCAAAGAAAATACGATGATCGGTGGGCCGTAGTCCGTTTGCCTCGATTGCCTCGGCAAGCAACTTACAACTCTCCTCGTTGTGCGTACCACAAAACAATTCAAACTTATCGATATGTTCTACCACAAAACGCACACCGGCATTGAAGTTATCATCGGTTTCCTGTTTGGTTGCGCAAATAGGCGACGGATAACCAAGCTGCTTGGCACGCGCACGCTCCTTTTCCATATATGCACCGCGTACAAACTTCATCCCAATTTGATACCCTTTGGCAACAGCATCCTTGTAAAGCTTTTGTAAGTAGGCCATTCGATCGTGCCGATACATCTGCAACGTTGCAAAAATATAAGCCCTTTCGGTATTATACATTTCCATGGCCTGCTCGGTAAGATCGTCGATTAAATCCTGCATTTTGTACTCTTCCGCATCAACGAGCAACCGCACATTCAAGCGGGCCGCCGTTTCACAAAGCGACATAAAGCGCGATTGGAAAACATGATAATAATGCTTTTCCTCTTCGCCATATTCGGTTACATCTTTCAATATCCCCTCCATCTGCGCTTCGGTCACAAGTCCCGACGGCTTAAACACCGCATACGCAATGGCCGGATTTCCCGCCGCATTCTTGATCGAATGAATAATCTCGTTGTAGGTATGTTGCGTATCCGTATCACCATCTCCCCCTTCGGCCGAATAATCGAGCGTGGAAAGAATGTAAAACTCGTGCAGTTTGTCGATAATCGGTTTGCAGTCGTCCAAGTCCTCCCCTCCCACAAATTGCTTGTACAAAGTAGGCTTCATAATCCAGGCCAACGGAATATTATGCTGAAGCATAAAAGAAGAAGCTTTAGAGCTAAGGTCAACAATCGCGCCGCTTTGAATTGTTTTAAATAAACAATAAGCCCGGTAAAGGTCGAAGTCGCTTTTGTATTCGAAAGCAATCTCCGTGTTATTGAAGTTTACCATACGCAAACCGTTTTATTCGTGCTTCATAAACGGATAAGTATAGTCTACCGGCGGCACCAGTGTCTCTTTGATCGAGCGCGGACTCACCCAGCGAAGCAAATTCAACCCGCAACCCGCTTTATCATTCGTACCCGAAGCTCTCGATCCTCCAAAAGGCTGATTTCCTACAACCGCACCCGTAGGTTTGTCGTTGATATAGAAGTTTCCGGCCGCATAACGCAAGGTATCAAATGCCTTCATCACCGCATAGCGATCGCGTGCAAAGATAGATCCCGTAAGCGCATAAGGCGAAGTTTCGTCACATACCTTGAGCGTCTCTTCAAACTTATCGTCCGGATAAACATATACACTAAGTACCGGGCCAAATATCTCTTCGGTCATGGTTTTGAACGATGGCGTTTTAGCCTCAATCACTGTAGGATAAACAAAATAACCTTTCGACTTATCCCCTTTTCCTCCAAATACAATCTCAGCCTCAGTAGACTGTTTTGCAAAATCGATGTATGCCATAATCGTATCAAACGAAGGCTCATCAATCACCGCATTCATAAAGTTAGAAAAGTCGCGCACATCGCCCGGAATCATATGTTCAAGCATAGCACCGATACGCTCTTTGAGTCCGCTCCACATCGAAGCCGGCACATACGCCCGCGACGCAGCCGAACATTTTTGACCTTGGTATTCGAAAGCACCGCGCACCATTGCCACCGCCACTTCGTCGGGGCAAGCCGAAGGATGCACAAAGATGAAATCCTTACCGCCCGTTTCCCCTACAATCTTCGGATACGATCGATAGTTTGACAGGTTATTCCCAATACCCTTCCAAAGCGTATCAAATGTATTGGTCGATCCCGTAAAATGGAGTCCGGCCAACGACGGATGCGCAAGAATTGTTTTCCCAATCACACTACCCTGACCAGGAATAAAGTTGATTACCCCATCGGGCACACCCGCTTCTTTGAATATCTTCATCAATAAATAATTGGAATAGATGGCTGTAGTAGAAGGCTTCCAAACAGAAACATTCCCCATCAAAACGGGAGAAAGATTCAGGTTACTGGCAATGGCCGTAAAGTTGAACGGAGTCAGTGCAAACACAAACCCTTCGAGTGCTCGGTATTCGGTTCTGTTGATAACGCCCGTACTTTGAATGGGCTGATCGGCATAAATCTGGGAAGCAAAGTGCGTATTAAAACGCAAAAAGTCGATCGCTTCGCAAGGCGCATCAATCTCCGCCTGATACGGATTCTTACTTTGCCCCGCCATCACCGCGGCATTCATGGCATAGCGATATTTGGTCGAAAGCAACTCTGCCACTTTCATCGTAATCGAAGCACGCTCTACCCAAGGTAATCTACTCCATTCGCCATGCGCTTTCATTGCCGCGTCAACAGCCATCGCAACTTCTTTTTCGCCCGCCTTATGATACGTAGCCAATACGTGATGGTGATCGTGCGGCATTACTACCTTTCCGGTATCACCCGTGCGCACCTCTTTACCGCCAATAATTAGTGGAATATCCTCAACATGTGTGGTGACTTCCTGAAGACTCTTTTTTAATAATTCCCGCTCCGAAGTTCCGGGTGCATAACTTTTGATCGGTTCGTTGGCCGGCAACGGGAACTGAAAAACTGCATTATTCATAATAGACTGTTTTTGTGGTCGATAGATGTAATACTCAATGCTTACAAATTTAGAAAAAAAAGCGAATTCGCAAACTTTTCAACAAATTATTCGCAAACGAACGCATTCTGTTAACAACTATCACACAAAGCGACTCCCATTACTACAAACGAAAAAGCGATACCCATAAGCTTTTCCTTATGAATACCGCCTCAATGATAAAACTGAAAACGATTATTTCGATAGATAGATCGCTTTGAAACGGGCAAACGTTGTGTGATATGCCAATCCTTGTTTTTCGGTAATCCCTTTCACAAACAACCTGCGCCCGTTGAGATAAGGAGCATACCAAATACTCCATGCCATGAAAGTCATCACACTTAGCCAAGCCGGAAGCTCAACCAATTGCTCTTTCATATTAAGCATAATCAACGCAAAAGGCACCATCAATGCCACATAGTGCAAAAATACATTCTTCATAAGATTATTATTGGTAACAATTCTCGACAAAACTAATATAAACAGCCAATAAAACACTATTTTCCAAAGCGCGATTTATCAACTTCTTTGTGTTTTCGCTCTTTAAATCCGCCAAACTTATACACAAACGACATTGAAACCCTTCTTGAGTCAGGCACCATTCGCATCATCAAGTCCTGTGTTTTGTATCGAAGCTCCAGCTCTTTGGGCACCCATGAGTTAAACAAGTCGTTCGCTTTCAAAGACAAAATAGCATTCCCGTTGTAGAAAGTCCACTTCACTCCCGCATCAACATTATACATACTACTAATCTCCATCGGGCCTTTAATACTTCTGCTAATGTAATAAGCACCAAACGATCGGAAGCCTGATAAGGCAGCTGATTGATATTATCATCAATATAGTTCGCATAAAGCGTAAATATGTATTTGTTCTTGAGGATATAATTCAACTGACTCGAATAGGTTTTGGAAGAGATGCAGACCAGTCGTACGCATCCAGAGCCTGGTAAACTTGCGCGCTTTTATCCGACGCAAAAGAAAACTTAGCTCCATAATTCAATGACCAGTCTTTTGCCAGTTGATGGGTTTGGTCCAGATAAAGTGAATACCGGTAAACATCTTGATTGGCTTGCGCTTTGAAGCCGTCTTCTCGATCCATTTTCCTTTCCTGATAATGCTGAGTCGTATGATTCATGGAATACGTAAAGTCTCCACCCACACTAAGCCCGAAGCGCGTATCATAACCCAACGTTATATTATGCATTTGAATCGGCTGATCTGCTTTCTTCCGGTTTTCCGAATCCGAGATCGTCCCTTCAGACGAAGTAAAAGAAGTACCCCTTTGCTCAATCTCCGATGTATACGCAAAACGAATCTTTTCTTTATCGCCCAAAAGCCAATCCTGCCCCAATCGAATCGTATGAACCGGCCTCTTCGAAAAGCCTCTGTCTCGCTGTTCTATCTTATAGGCCTCCCCATCATACAAATGATTTGATACAATATCCTGCCCCGTTAGCGATCGATAAAAACCAAAAGAATACATCAGATCTGTCGAAGACTTCGGAGTATTGTATGCCAACATCGCACCCAATTGATAGTTTGAATAATGTCCCTGACTAAACAAACCGTTTACTTGTCCTTGCAATCGTTCGCCATCCGACTCTCCACTTTTGAGAACAAGATTTATAACAGCCCCGCGTACGTGGTATTGCGGAGGAGCAGTGTACATGATTTCTGCTTTCTCTATGCGCTCTTTCGGCATACTTTTCAACAAGTTCTCCAACTGATTCTGCCCCATATTGGTAACCTTACCGTTGATAACGACCGTAACCTTGTTTGCCCCTGCAAGCTCAATGCCTCCGCTCAAGTTTTGCACGCCCGGCAACTCCAATATAGCTTCGTAAGCATTCACCGCCATTTTATTTTGAAGCAACTGCGGCATGTCGTACTACATGTTAATTGACACGTTTCATACATTAAGTGTTGCGCAATTAAGACACAAGGAAGCATCTTCGTTTCAATTGAAAAACAACCCAGCGAGTCGGTATAGACAGCATTTAAATAAACCGAATCATTCGATTGCGCCACAATCACTGCGAGTTCGACGGGATTATTATTTACATCAGTCACTCTGCCCGTTACGATTTGAGCCTGTATCGTAGCAGTACAACACAGAAAGAAAACACCAATTCCTACTTTTATTTTCATTGATTCATCTATTTAACACACAAGAGTATAAAGGTTAGTTATAACACTCTTCAGTCTAAGCAAGTAACCAACCCCATTATTAATCCATGCCACACTGCAACATAGCCGACAATCGTCTAGATCACTTTACAGAAAACATTCTCAGCGAGTTGAACAAATACAAAATGCAACCGCCCAATACCCTTCAAGTAATATTCTGCTACACCACTTCGAAAGACCTTACTAACAACGAAAAGAAGCGGTAATCTTTCAGCCCCTTATTCGTTGCAAATCGTTTGTTTCTTTTTGATCAAAAGAAAACTTCAACCAGAAGAAAAGACGCTGTTTTTCGCTTGTTTTGCATCCAAAAAGCCAATGCGATTCTATTACTCGTCTAATATAGTAGACCTTTTTGCAATAAGCTGCTTATATTCTGCTTTTTCATTTGCCAAATAAACAGAATCATATTCAAATCTATATCCGTTCTCATCTTCTGTTAAAACCCCGGCAAATGTGCTGTACATATAAATTTTGGCTTAGTTCATGGATCGATAAGATTAGTTCGGTCCATAGATACAGCGCCGAGCTGCATCCCGAACAATTTTAATACTTGATTTACCTTATCCATTTTCAAGGTTTCTTTACCTTGTTCTAATTCACGCAAAAAGCGAATCCCTACTCCTGCTTTTTGCGCAAATTCCTCCTGTGATAAACCTAAAGCCTTACGCTTGGTTTTCACAAATTCGTTTAGTGGTATATTATCCATATTTGACACCTTTTCGGGTACAAAATTAAAATGATTCTAAAATAGAATACCCGAAAGGGTATAAAAGTTTGTGTTATGCATTAAGTATACCCGAAAGGGTACAAAAGGATACGATCCGGATTAAATGTATCCGATCCCTACTCCGTAAACTGATATAAAGCAGTGCGCCCCTCTCCTTGCTTGATTAATAAACCCTTCTCGGTTGCATCTTTAAGATCGCGACTCGCAGTTGCGGAAGATAAGTCTTTGTAGTGTGTCATATAATCCTTTCGACTAAACAACTGCTTACCAATTACACGTTTAAACAAACCAATTCGATCATTCGCCTTTATATGCACCGGCTGTTCGTAAAGCATATCATTCAAAGCCTCATCGATGATCTCGAGCATAAACTCGATAAACAAAGTAGAATCTCCCGACTGATCACATTTCACCAACGTATCATAGTAGCGTTGTTGCTGATCTTTTATCAACGTTTCGATAGGCAAATAATCAAACACCGGATAGTTTGATCGCAGCAAAACAGTTTGCCACAAACGTCCCATTCGTCCATTTCCATCTACAAAAGGATGAATAAACTCAAACTCATAATGAAAAACACAGCTTCGAATCAAAAGATGATCTTCATCATCCTCCGCATACGCAAGCAACTCTTTCAATTGATATTCCACCAAATGAGCAGGCGGCGCAATATGTGCAATCTCATTTCCCTTTACAATACCAACACTTGTAGTTCTGATTCGTCCGGCATTATCAACCAAACCTTTCATCAATATACGATGCGCATCACAAACCGAAGTAAAGCTAAACGCATCAAACTTATCGAGCTGATCATAAACTTCAATCGCATTCTTTACTTCCTGAATATCTTTTTGAGGAGCCAAAACACGTTTATTATCGAGAAGAGCAGTGATTTGCTCCACTGTAAGCGTATTTCCTTCTATTTCTAGCGAAGCTTGAATTGTCTTTATACGATTCTCTTTCCGCAATTGAGTAGAGGGAGCAACCATCGAAGCGGTATTAAGAGCCCCGATCTTCTCTGAAATCGAAGCCACTTTATGAACTATAGCAGAAGTAATTCGGAATGTGGATTGCATTTGATACTATCATTTTGATAGCATCAAAGATATATTAAATTCTTTGTTTTACCTCTTTAGGCAAAGAATAGAGAGATAACTACCTCAAATCCCTTTATTTATCGCTTTCTCTCAACGGCATAGCCGACCAATCGTCCAGATCACTTTACAGAAAACAATCTCAGCGAGTTGAGCAAATACAAAATGTAACCGCCCAATACCCTTCAAGTAATATTCTGCTACACCACTTCGAAAGACCTTACTAACAACGAAAAGAAGCAGTAATATCTCAGTCCCTTATTCGTTGCAAATCGTTTGTTTCTTTTTGATCAAAAGAAAACTGCAACCAGAAGAAAAGACGCTGTTTTACCTTCGTTTTATGCCCACTAAGCCAACAATATACTTGCAAAGAGTGTTTTTAACAATACAAAGTAATAAAAATAGTTACCCTTATACTACATTTGGTGGAATAATAGAATCTGAATGCAGATATGCCATTAGGAACAGAAAATAGTATTCTTAGAAAAGCAGGCTTAAAATAGAACACTTCATTTTATAGTTAACAACAAGACTAAAATCAAAGAATATGACTACCGCCAATAACACAACAAATGTTGTGAAAGTTATAATAGAACAAACCGAAAACAACAACGGTGCTTATATCGAAGGTATTGATGGCATTGTGACAGTTGGTAATAATATCGATGAAATTAAAACCAATATCGTTGAAGCAATCGAACTTTTTATCGAAACCTCTAAAGAATTTGGAGATGAAATCCCGGTTGAGCTTCAAGGCAACTATGAACTTGTTTTCAAGATGGATGTACAGTCGATGCTGAATGTATATTCTAAAATCTTTACAAAAGCAGGCTTAGAAAGACTTACCGGAATAAACCAAAAATTACTCTGGCATTATGCAACAGGATCTAAAAAGCCAAGAGCCGAACAAGCAATGAAGCTTGAACATGCACTACATAAACTCGGAGCAGAGTTATTAGCAATCAACTTGTAATATTATACACCCCAGATGCTATTGTATGAATACATTGATGATGCTATCATAATGATAGTATCATCAATGTAATTTAACTCTTATCGCATAAAAGGAGTCTAAACTTAGACAAAACAAACTCTACAAGAGTTATAAAGAAGAAGGCTATGATAATACAAGTCCTAACTCTGATTCAGCTCCTTCAACATTTTTTTTGCCTCTTCCAAAGATTGAATGCGATAAAACTTCTTATCATACTCATTTTTTATATCTTCAATTTCTATATTCAAAAAATGTACATGATCAAATCGTCCATCATTCTTCACAATAAATTTCTCCAAAGCTGTTATTACTTTAGTACAATTGTCTTCGTTTGCAAGAGATAAGTACTTTAAACCATCAATAGCAAATCGATATATCTGATGACTAGAATGTTCTTCTCCAGTTATCTTTTCATAATAACATTCCAATATTTGCTCTAGATAAGGCAACACTCTTATATCACTATATTTCAGCCATGAATAATTACGATAACCAAACGGATTCTCTTTGTATTTTGTAATCCAAGCTATACTATTCTCAAGACCTAAAATATCTCCTGATTTAATTAACAATTCATTTATTCTTTTCTGCTGTTCTTTATTGGCACTCGAATACAAAGGAGTGATCTCTCCTTTAATAAAAGCATAATCTTCGCTCTTACACAATTCTTCTGCAACTTCAAGTTTCAATATAATATCAAGTTCAGACCATATCTTTTTAATATCACGGACAGGTAATTCCTCTTGAAAATATAATCGAATAATATTAGTCTTCAAATCTATATCACATGTTGCATCTTTCAGCCGATCAAGAATATCGGAATAAGCTTCCGACAATTTACACTTAAATATAAACTCTACATGTTCTTTATATACAAGATCAGACTTAATCCTTGCATCCAGAATATTTTCAATTATATACTCTTCAAATTCTCGCTTATCACACTGGGTATATAAACAATCAAGAGAAGGAAGAATACCTTTTAAGATTCCTGCGCATAAGGTCATACCGAGTAACACTTTCTCTTCACATCTAAAATTAAACCGCGTTTTAAAATAAAATAAAATAATAGAAAACCCTGTACCTTCACCTTTTGTTACTGCATTAGTAAAATCTACAGTATTAATATGCTTATCAAACCAACACTGTATATAATTACACTGATCTTCAGCCACTTCTATTGTTTGGCTAGAATCGTTCCTCAATAGATTATATATTCTTATTATAAGAACCAATTCATTGATATAATCATTTATTAAATATTCAGTTAGCTCGAGTGTTTCATTCTTCTTAAAAAGAGTCTGAATAAAATCAATAACAGAGCGGTTCCCTAAATCATCACTATCATGCTGTTTAACTTTTTCAATCCTTATTGATTTATATCTCTCCTTAGTTAATGGCGAATATTTGGAGACAAAAGCTTTGCACTCTGCTCTAAACCGGTCTATGTCAAACAAAATATCAAAACTATCTTGCTTTTTTTTCTGCTCATAATCAGCATTATTAGAACTATTCGGAAAATTTATTTTAATGCAAACATCTGTTTCTATTTTTCCGCAAAACTCAAGTCTTTTGTTTTCATCTGTGATATTCATACCAATTATTATCAACTCATCTTTAGATAATCTCTTGTTGATATATGCATCTAGTATTTGGGGATAAGTACTTGAAGATATCATCTCTGTAAGAATATAAATCCTCTGAAAAACATTACTATCAGAGTCAATCAATTCATCTACTAAGCGACACTGTGTTTGTGTTTCATGAAAAAATGATAGCATCATTCGATGCATTTTTATCTCATAAAAGGAAATCATAAGTAACATAGAATACACACGTTGAAATATAACATCGCATGTAGAATATGCTGCGATTGCATTATCAATTATTCCGTCAAAATAATCTTGTAGATGATATTGATATATTATACCCTCATTCTTTATTAGCCATTCTAAAATATGACAAATTGCATCACCTGAATTGCATTGCAATATGGCTTTGTTTAGATAAAAGCTCTCATCACATAACGTTGTAGTCGAACGATCTAAGCTACTTTCATCATCTAAAAGTAAGAATCCTTCCATTAGATAATCAATGTAAACCTCTACCTGCCCTTTTTGCAATAATAGATTATACATAGATGCTCGGATATATTCGTTTTCTCGATGTTTTAATACGTTGAAAATAGTATCAATATAACAGCTCCTAATACGTATATTTACTGATGCAATTGTATCAACAACACTCCTTATAAAATTAGGAGTTGCATTTTCTTCTTCCACAAGACTGACTAGTTCCTTTATAACCTTGCCACTATTTATGTAACTTGAAAAGTCCATTTCTCGCAAAACATAAAGAGCATTCATTCGAACCACTTGATCATTTGCTGAATTTATTGCTTCATCAACAATAAAATCAATACAAGATGGAAGATTTCCAAACAATGCGTAATCCCCATAGTTCATTCGTGCATTATCTAACCAGATCTGTTTTGCTTTATAATAATTGAATATTGTGTAGAAAATATCTTCTCTTAATTGGTCTGTTAATCGTTCAGGTTCTATTCCAATCAAAGCTACAGGATCAGTTTGTGCTAACCAATCAACAAGTGGATCAAACAACTCATCTCCAGATCTTAATATAGACAAAAGTAGGGTCAATGTATTCTGCCAGATAGGCATTATACGTCCTGAACCACTACCTAACATTAATTGTTTTATCCCATCCAAATTTAAGTCTATAAGATATTCAGCCGCAAGATATTCCAGAAAATAAGAGTGTTCAAACCGCCAATGATCTTTTTCGTCTGGAATTAAAAATGAAATTGTATTTTTTATCAAGCTTACATTCTGTTCTTCTTCACAGAGAAATAAAAGTTCTTTTCCGCTAATGCTACGACGCCCTGATATCACCATAGTCATAGCAATTTCTCTAGTTCTTTGAAGAATGAAATCTTTAATATTTTCAATATCCTCAAAGGTATCTTTATAATGTACAATATCGTTCTTAACCCTTTTGTCTATAAGCTCATTAATTATTAAGCCTCTATTTTTCTCTAACTTTTTGTTCGCATCATATATTTCTGCCAAAGCGATAAGAAAAAAAGGATTTTCAATAATCGGCAACATCATATTGCGACTCAACTCATTATAGAACGCTTCATATTCAAATGCATAATTCTTAGCAATATATAACTTGTAGTCTTCTATTATAAGAGGCTTTAGCATGTACGCGCCAAAATTATGCAATGTACTTCCTCCTCTATCCTCTTTAGATGCATTGTAAAAGTTCGTACGAGACGATACAACAATCCTTGTTAATGGATTTCTTTCTGCAAAACTTTGGATGTCCCGAATTGCCTGCATTGTGCTATTCGGTTCTATTTCATCAAATCCATCCAACAATACCACAAGCTGTTCAGGCGATACATCACCCCATTGTGCATTAAAATACTTTTCTATTCCTTTATCTGTGCTGGTATAGTTATTTAAAGAAACCAATATTGGGTACTTATTTCTTTTTGTTAGTTCTAAGGCAACTTGCTGAAATTCTGTTGTCTTTCCCAACCCTGCACCTCCAAGCAATACAATCCGTGTATCTTTCTTCTCTTCTATTAAACCTAGAATTGTTTTCTCGGAGTCTCTGTATTCTGTGTCAGTCTCTATTTCACGACATTTTTTTATTTTGCGTGGAATATAATACTTCCGCAACGTTATGTTTTTCACAAAGTAATCAAACGGTAAAGCTTCCTTCTGATTTTTGTCACATACTGCATTTTTAATTTGACCAACATCATCAACCAACTTATTTATATTATTGCCCTGTTCGTCTAACCGTGATAGCACAGTCTTGATATCCTTTAGTATCTCATTGACTTGAATACTACTAAGATATTGGACGATATCGGAATCTACATTTAACTCTTCCTTGAATAACTTCAATAGAAGTTGGTCTTCATCATT
>JBOFPV010000098.1:0-61743 GCA_051660585.1 Tannerellaceae bacterium | reverse complement strand
CTGCACGCTCTGAAAGCGAAAGGTTTTTCGTTGTATTTTCGTCTGCATTCACATATCCTTTCATATTTGAATAGCGGAAAAACGTATGCGAATTAACTGTAAACTTCTGATTACGCAACGGCATATTAAAGATACCGCGTGCATTCGTTCCCCAGTTTCCGTTTACGTTCTTATAAGTAGTAAGACGTTTACCCGTTTCGTTGTTGTACGTTGCATAACTCACGATATCATTCACCGTATAGTCTGCACTGGCAAACAACATAAAAGCCGTTTGTTTTTCGGGCAAGAACTTTTGAAAACGCACATTCAATGTATTTACATACTTCGGATTCAAATCAGGATTACCTACCGTCGTATTCAACGGGTTCGAAATATCCTCGATCGGATTCAACTGCGTAAGCGACGGTTCTTGCACACGTCCTACATAGTCGACACGCAAGTTGGTTCGTTTATCGAAACGGTAATTGAACTGCGCAATCGGTGAAACATTTGTCACGCTACGCGACAACTCGGTAAGCGTACTATCGCCTACAAAGTTTCTACTCTTCGTATACGAAGGATCCACGTTGACACCAAGAGTATAGTCAAAGTTTTCACGCACCGATTTAAAACTAAAGCGGATACGTTGGTTGATGAAGTCGTTGGCATAACTTTTGCTATAAGCCGTATCGAGCATATTATAGATACCATCGGCATCTTTCGAATACGTACTACGGATCGACTCTTGATGACGTTGCGAGTATGAATACGTCAATTGCAGAAAATTATTACGTCCAATCGGTTCCACATACGAAGCATATGCTCTATAGTTGTAGCTTTTATTATCGTAGCGAAACTCTTGATCGATCGTCGATACACTATCGGCAAGTAAGAAGTCTGTTTCGGATAGGTTGGTTCCTCGGTTATAAGAATCCTCAAGTCCCCCACTCAAGGAGAAACTCAACACGCGCCCTTTGCTATTTAGCTTGCGGCTAAAGTCTAGTGTTCCATTAAAGCCGGTAGACTCACCACGAGAGTAATAATTAGATTTACCGATATTGACCGTATCCATTAGCCCGCTCAAGGTTTCAAAATATCCCGTTTCCTCCTGCACATTCTTGCTATACGTGATAGCCGGAGTAAAGATGATATTGGTCATGGAATCGGGCTTCCACTCCATACGCAAGTCGAGTCCGAAGTTGTCTGTTTTATTGTAATTATTGTTGAGCTCATTATAATACGAAGTACTATCCTTGAGGAAGTTTTGCACATTACTTTTGCTCTTCGCTTCATTGTCTGATTCTGCATAGCGCGTATTGCCACCCAAGGTAAACTTCGGATTAAATTCTTTGCTAAAATTCAAACCTACATTGCCCGAACTGGTAATCCCGTTGCCTCCGCCAAAGCGCATGCGTCGGCCACCACCTCCCATGCCTTGAAACATCGCAGAAGCATTGTCGGAGAATCCCATATTGTTGGTATTGTTGATACCTCCGATAAAACTCAGCTGATCGCTTTCTACAAATCGGTTCAACATCGCATGCCCTTCGTAACGATCCTCGCTACCATAGCCGGCAAAAGCATTACCAAACCAACCCTTCTTCATACCCGGCTTCACGGTAAGGTTGATTACCGTCTGCTCTTCGCCGTCGTCAAATCCGGTCATCATAGCCATATCTGATTTCTTATCCAGCACTTGCACTTTATCCACCATCTTTGCCGGAAGATTCTTAGAGGCTACTTTCGGGTCGTCGGAAAAGAACTCCTTCCCGTCGACAAGCATTTTCTTTACTTCCTTTCCGTTTACGGTGATTTTGCCGTCTTTGTCGATTTCTACGCCTGGCATCTTCTTCAGCATTTCTTCCAGTGCAGACCCTTCGGCCACTTTAAATGATTCGGCATTATACTCTACCGTGTCGTTGCGCACTACTACCTCGGCCGCTTTTCCTACTACCACGGCTTCGGAAAGCAGAATACCTTCGTCAGACATTTCCACCTTGCCTACATTTACCGTTGCATTCTTTCCGGTCACAAGTAAGTTCTGATCTACCGTTGTATAGCCAATATAACTGACTTGTACAATATAAGAGCCCGGCTTTACAGTCTTGATGGAGAAAAACCCGTTCTTGCCCGAAGCCGCACCTTTTACATAGGCACTATCTTTGGCATTCAATAGTCGTACATTGGCCTGCTCTACAGGTTCATTTAATTCTTTATCAATAACAGTACCGGTTATTTCTACGCTTTTGTTTTGCGCCATAGCCGTTACCGACACCAATAAGAGGATAAACATGAGATGTTTCTTAAATCGATTCATGGTTTAATCTTTCAATTAAGTTTATGAGATAGACTATCTCTTCGTTCGGATGTTTAATGAGCAACCCTTATTATTAACATTGTTTAAAAAACAAGTTCAAATAAAATGTGAGAACTCTATGTAACATTCGAATCGTCAGATGCCGACCTGACGATTTGTTCTTCGTTTAGTTTAAATCGTTTGATGGGCATCGAACGATTCTAACATTATATAAAGCATGCTTAATTTCCACATTTACAAATAAGGAAGATCATAGAGATTGAATTTGAAGAAAAAAGAAGGAGCCTTCCATCATAGAAGACTCCTTTCCTATATGTAATAAATAACTTAGTAGATCTCGACTTCGTCTACAAACAAATACGAAGGTCTCTTTTGAGAACCGTCTGGCTCAGGCAAGAACTTCGAACGTTCTACCACCACTTTGGCAAAGCGAGCTTTTTGTTCGTCAAACTTTACTTCCAGGTGTTTCAATCCGTTCTTCATCATTCCCTCAAGTGTAGGAATGTTGTTTAATTCGCCAGCTAGCGCAAATTCTTTACCGTCGTTTGAGGTATAAACCTTTACAGCACTTGGAATCATGATCCAAGAGTTGATCTCTTGAAGTGCACCTACTTTTGCTGTGTTGAATGCAGTCTCTGTACCGAAATCAATCAAGGCAACTACGTCGTCTTGCTGAGTTCCGATCCACTTACCATCGTTGAATGCTTCTTTTCCTTTGATACCGTCGGTCAAGGTTTCGATACCTTTTGCGTGGTAACCTGTAGAGGTTTTGCTTTGCAACTCTGCTGTTTGGAAAGCAGCTTTGCTTACAAAGAAATCTTGACGATATACGCGACCTGCCGGTTGTCCGTCAACAAAGCAAAGCGCTCTCACTTGCTCGTTGCCCGAAACGGTGATTGGAGCCGTGTAAAGTGTAGAGGTTGCAGTTGGTTCGCTTCCGTCTGTTGTGTAACGGATATCACCTTTTGTTACAGAAGACAACGTTAGTGTCAGTGTTTTTGCTCCTTCTGTCGGAACAGCTTCACCGCGTACAGAGAAAATATGATCTGCATAGTTGTAGCCCAAGTTCTTGTAACGTTCTACCATTGGTGTTACGCGGGTTACAAACTCGCTATACTTCTTCAATTCCGGCTTTGTCCATGCAACCTCTGCCAATGCCGCGATACGTGGCAGTGCCATATACTGTACTTGTGAGAAAGTTGGCATGTATTCGGTCCAGATGTTTCCTTGAACACCTCTGATCAGCTTCGCTTCATCGGCTGTAAGTTCTGAAGGAACCGGCTCGTAGCTATATACCTTCTCAACATCAGTAAACCCGCCAATTGCGATTGGCTCTGCTGCACGATCCATCGACTGATAGAAGTCTAGGTAAACGTGTGAGTTTGGCGACATGATTACTTCATTACCATGACGTGCCGCTTCAATACCACCGTGAACGCCTTGCCATGACATTACCGTAGCCGTTTTAGCAAGTCCGCCTTCAAGGATCTCATCCCATCCGATCATCTTCTTGCCGTTTGCGTTGATAAATGCCTCCATGCGTTTGATCACGTAGCTTTGTAGTTCGTACTCGTCTTTAAGCTTGTTGTCGCGAATACGTTTCTGACATTTCGGACACTTCTTCCAAGCATCTTTCGGACACTCGTCGCCGCCGATGTGAATGTACTCTGAAGGGAACAGTGCGAACACTTCGGTAAGCACGTCTTGAAGGAACTCAAATGTGCGTTCGCTACCTGCACAATATACTTCGGTAGCTACGCCCCACTCCTTACGTACCTCGTAAGGACCACCCGTACAACCTAGCCATGGATAAGAAGCTAACGCCGCTACACCGTGACCCGGCATTTCAATTTCCGGAATGATGGTTACGAAACGATCTTGAGCATACTTAACAATGTCTTTAACTTCTTCTTGTGTATAGAATCCGCCATAAGGTTTATCATCGTACTCTTTCTTGTCGCCACCGCTGATGATGGTACCCGAACGCATGCTACCCACTTTGGTAAGTTCCGGATACTTCTTGATCTCGATTCTCCAACCTTGATCTTCTGTCAAGTGCCAGTGAAAGGTATTTAGTTTGTGCATCGCTAGCATGTCGATAAAAGTCTTCACTTCGTCTACCGAAAAGATATGACGACCTACGTCGAGCATTGCTCCGCGGTGCGTAAAACGTGGCTCATCTTCGATGGTAGCGCATGCTACAACAAACGATGAAGCTTGTTCTCCTTTTTCGATAGCAGTAGGAAGCATCTGGCGCAAGGTCTGCACGGCATAAAATGCAGCACGAGGCGAACCGGCAGTAATCAGCACAGCTCCTTCTTTTACATCTAGCTTGTATGCTTCGGAAGGCATATTGGCATCGGTAGAGATATTGATCCCGTCTTTGCCTACACCTAGCTCAACAGGCATATTTCCGCCTAATGATTTCGAAAGCAATAAATTGATGTAATTCGCTACGCTTCTCATCTCTTCCGTATCGGCACTGATGCGAATCGGAGTAGATGATTTGATGGTAAACACACCTTGAGCGGGGATAACGCTCACCGGTTGCGGAACAATCAAGATATCGGCCGGCTTCTGTTCTTTACAAGAAGAGAACCCTAAAAGAGCTGATAATAATACAATATAGCTTTTCTTCATTCTATTAAGTAGTTAGTGTTGTTAGCGTTTTATCGTGATTCCGTATCGTCGAAACGATTAGAATTGGTTCAATGCTTTACGTGCATTGTTGATCTTTGTTGCTGCATCGCCACCGGCTGCTCCATCTACCGTAAACTGAGATACGAGTTTGTCTAGTTGTTTCAATTTACCGGTTTGGTTCTTCGCTTTGAATTCTTCTTTCAAAATACGCATTTTCTCATAATCTTGAATTCCTTCAATCATGCGTTCGAAACGAATCGACGAGCGTCCGTTCGGATAAACCAAGTAGCAGTCGCCTGCTGCCCATGTACGGAAACGTGAGTCTTGAAGCGGTTCTTTTGTCCAGCTGTTGTAAGCCCAACGAAGGTATCCGTCGTAGTTGCCCGACATCGCATGCCATCCTAACCAAGTAGATTCGGCTGGATCAGAGAATGTGAATGTATTTGGGAAAGACTCTGTACAGCAAGTATACACGGTTGTTTTCTTGCCTGCTTTTTCGCGTACTGCTTTTGTTTCGGCAGGCACATTAAAGGTATAGGCCAAACAGTAATCGTATAAATCGGATTCGATTTCAGGATGATACCACCCCGCTAGTGAGATCTTGAATTCTGGTTCTACCTCTTTAATTGTTTTGATGGCAGCCTGCATAGCCGGAACCGGTCTTTCGTCCATCGACATCACTGCAATGTCGAACCAGCCTTTTGCACGCAAGTGCTTCGCAAAATCGGCAATAAAAGGTTTCCAGTATGCTTCGTATTCAGGTGTACCCGGTTTGGTATCGATGTATTGCAAACTATTGCTTGCTTGATCAAAGTATTGGAACGAAAGTTTCCATGGAATCAACGAATAGCAATTGATTTGTTTGTCGATACCCAACGACATCATATACTCCACCCATTTATCAAAGATTGCATAGTCGAAGGCCCATGTTCCGTCAAGCTTCTTGGTACGCGTTACCATTGTTTCAAAGAAATCTTCGGTTTGTCCGCCCCAAGCTTTGTGAAGCAAGGTTGTTGTAATTACTTTCTGACCTGCATTTGCTAGCATTTGCATCGTCGGGCGCATGGCTTCGAAGTGTGCTTCGCTCCACAATGGAACATCGTTATAACGTGCTTCTGAAAACGGATTTTGCCACAAATCCAAATGGAAAGCCCAATCGGCAGGAGCCGGTAATGTTCTGTTTAATACTTTTACATCCAAAGCCAACGTTACGTCGCCAGTTTCTTTGCTCGAAAAGGTTACATTTCCTTTGTAGTTTCCGGTTTTCACGTCGGCAGGAACCCATACGTTTACCCATACCGGTTGCGTGGTGCGCTGAGCGATATCTCTTACTTTAACAACGTCGATGATATCTGCAACGAGTGAAGAGTCGAATTGTGTAGGATCGGGACGATGTCCGCAACCTCCGCCACCATTGTTCAACTGGTCTGTCATCACGTAGCGAACAAAGTCGGTCTTAATCGCACTTGCAGGAATGATAGATCCCGAAGGGCCACGAAGGTCTGAAGCCTTCACGGTCATGTCTTCAATATTCTTTCCGGTCCAGATCAATGCTTGCGCGTTGACACGTTCGCCTTTCCAAGCTGTCAGATTCATCGCTTTAGCTTGTTTTACCTGCGGAACGTTGGTTTTGCTGTAACGTACATCGGTAGAAGCCCAGCTGATATCTACTTTGTTTCCAAACTTATCCCAAGCCGCATTGTCAATAGGCTTAGTATCTGTCAATTCTTGAAAATCATTAAGCGGGCACTTCGCTTGTTCTTGTGCAGTCAGCACCGATGCAGAAAGCATTAGTCCGAAAAGAAATTTAAATTTCATGATATCTATACTTTAAGTTTTTCAATACGAGATGGTATATTGATTGAAACATACAACTTATTAACCATTCGTGTTGCAAAGATAGTTAATACTACACATGCGAATCAAGAGCAAAACCTGATTAATAAGACATTAAGCAGCATGCTTAAAAACATATATTAATGGTTCATTATTTGCCTCATGCTGTTTGTTTTTTGACCAGAACAACTAGAGCCTAATACAATAACTCCGTTTTCTAACGAATACTAACAACACCGAATTCCGACTTGTAATATTCTCTTAGATTGAGTAACTTGCACCACATTTTTGCAATTACTCTTAATCATTTAAACCTCTATAAACGAATGAGCGATTTCTTTCGGGTACTCAAAGAATATGTACCGCCCTATAAAAAATACTTAGCACTGAGTATTTTCATGAATGTACTGACTGCATTCTTAAGTCTTGCTGCTTATGCTACAATCATTCCGATTCTAAACATTCTATTTAAGATTGATCAGAAGGTTTACACCTATCAACCATGGAACTTTGATCTTTCTCAGAACTCTTGGAGTCAAATAAAAGATATGCTCGAAAACAACTATCTGGCATTTGTATCGGAAGCAACTACCAATCTTGGTCCTTCTACCGTACTGCTTTGCTTTGGTGCATTTCTGATTATCATGGTATTTTTAAAAGTAGGAACTTCGTACTTGGGTGGCTATTACCTTATTCCTATCCGCACAGGTATCGTACGTGATATCCGAATAAAAATCAATAAAAAGATATTAGAGCTTCCTCTGGGTTTCTTCTCAGAAGAGCGCAAAGGAGATATTATGGCGCGCATCTCGGGCGACGTAAATGAGGTAGAAAACTCAATCATGAGTTCGCTGGATATGTTGCTTAAGAATCCGCTACTGATTCTCATCTATTTGATTGGGATGATCGTGATCAGTTGGAAACTTACAATATTCGTTCTAATCCTGCTTCCTATATCAGGTTATATCATGGGGAAAGTGGGGAAGAAACTGAAGAAACGTTCCATTCAAGGTCAAAATGAGTGGGGAGAATTGATGTCTCAAATAGAGGAAACACTCAGTGGATTGCGTATTATCAAAGCATTTAACGCTGAACGTAAAATCGAAAATCGCTTTGCAAAAACCAACGAGCAATTTAAGAAAACAACAACGCGCATCTTTCGCCGCCAGCAACTTGCTCACCCAATGAGTGAGTTCTTAGGAACCATTACGATTGTTATCGTTTTGTGGTATGGCGGTTCACTCATCATTAACAATGATAATAGCATTGATGCTTCGGTATTTATTTATTATCTGGTGATTTTCTTCAACTTGATTGAGCCGGCAAAACAACTATCAAAGTCTGTTTACTCAATTCAGAAAGGGCTTGCATCGATAGAACGTATCGATAAAATATTATTGGCAGAAACTAATATTTCTGATCCTTCACAACCGAAACCGATTGCGTTTCATGATAAAATCGAATACCGTGACATCTGGTTCAAATATAAAAACGACTGGATTATTAAAGGAGTAAATCTAACGATTCCGAAAGGTAAAACAGTGGCGCTGGTAGGACAATCGGGTTCAGGAAAGTCTACAATGGTAGATCTTCTTCCTAGGTTTTACGATATCAATGAAGGGGTTATCTCGATCGACAATGTAGACATTAAAGATGCAACCTTACACGATTTACGCTCATTGATGGGCAATGTGAATCAAGAGGCTATTTTGTTTAATGATTCGTTCTACAACAACATTACTTTTGGAGTAGAGAACGCAACCATGGAACAAGTGATCGAAGCTGCAAAAATCGCAAATGCCCATGAGTTTATCATGGCGACCGACCAAGGTTATGATTCGAATATTGGCGACCGCGGTGGCAAGCTTTCGGGCGGACAAAGACAGCGTATCAGCATCGCACGTGCGATCTTGAAGA
The DNA here is from genome assembly GCA_051660585.1 of Tannerellaceae bacterium. Lineage (GTDB taxonomy): Bacteria > Bacteroidota > Bacteroidia > Bacteroidales > CAMTPD01 > UBA12018. Next base: position 53,054 of record JBOFPV010000098.1, on the reverse strand, counting down.
ATCCGGCCATCTTGATTTTGGACGAAGCAACATCGGCTTTAGATACCGAATCGGAACGCTTGGTACAAGAGGCATTGGAGAATTTGATGCGCAACAGAACTACTATCGTGATTGCGCACCGCTTATCTACAATTCGAAGTGCGGATGAAATTTGTGTAATGCACGAAGGACATATCGTAGAGCGAGGCAAACACGAAGATTTGATCGAACTAGACGGATACTATAAGAAACTGGTGGACATGCAGCAGTTTTAAACTAAAAACCGGGAACAATACAATGTTTGTTCCCGGTTTTTTTATGCTGTTTTCTCTGCTCCTTCTTGTGGTTTTCCTTCTGCAAGGTCGGGGCTGCTGTATTTTTTTCCTTTATGCTTTAACACTTTTGCATCTACATAGAAAATAATCTCTTCCGCGATGTTGGTACAATGGTCGCCGAAGCGCTCAAGCTTGCGGATTACTCCTACCAAATAAAGGGCTGTAAGTCCTACAGAGGGATCTTTTTGTATGTAATTGTTTAAGATCTCTATAGAACTGATATTGATTTCATCTACGATATTGTCTTTACTAAACACTTTGGTTGCAAGATCTGTATTCTCTTGCTCCATCGCTTGCTTGGTAAGCATAAACATTTCCAACACGGTATTGATCATCTCTTTCAATCGTGTCTTTTCAATCATCTCCTGCTCTACGGCCCCATGATCGGCATGCCTTACCACATACCGGGCGATTCCTTCTGCAAAATCTCCGAGTCGCTCAAGATCGGTATTCACTTTCAATACGGCCAATACAAAACGAAGGTCTACGGCTACAGGTGCATACAATGCTATAATGTCTTCACAATCGCTGTCTATTTTCAACTCATAGGCATTTACACGACGCTCTATAGCCAATACTTCGTGGGCAAGATCTTTGTTGTTGGTCAGTAAAGCCTCTGAAGCTCTCGAGATTTGTTTGTATACCAAATCCCACATCTCTCCGATATTCTTCTTCAATTCGGATAATTCATGCTCTATTATCTTCATAGTAGTACTTGTTTAATAATTAGCAGCCCCTAAATTAACCGAATCTTCCGGTAATATAGTTCTGAGTTGACTCTTTTTCGGGCTTCGTAAATATTTTTCGTGTATCATCGTATTCAATTAATTCACCGAGGTAGAAGTAGCCGGTCTTATCCGAAACACGGGCCGCTTGCTGCATACTATGCGTCACAATAACAATGGTATACTCTTTCTTTAATGTATAAATCAAGTCTTCAATCTTCGTGGTAGATATGGGATCAAGTGCCGATGCCGGTTCGTCCATTAAGATAACAGACGGTGATATCGCCAATGCCCGGGCAATGCACAAACGCTGCTGTTGCCCACCCGATAGCTCAAAGGCCGATTTTTTGAGTTTGTCTTTCACCTCTTCCCACAATGCTGCTTGCTTGAGGGAAAGCTCTACTTTCTCTTCGATATACTTCTTGTCCTTGACTCCATTCACCCGAAGGCCGTACGCAACGTTTTCAAATATCGATTTTGGAAAAGGATTGGGCTTCTGAAATACCATCCCAACTTTCTTCCGCAAGATATCGACCTGAACATTCTTTGCATAAATATCTTGCCCATCGATATTAATCGTCCCCTCCATCCGCGTATTGGGGATAAGATCATTCATCCTATTGAAAAGACGTAGAAAGGTAGATTTCCCACATCCGGAAGGACCAATAAAAGCTACGCAGGTATTCTCCTCTATCTCCATGGAGATATTTTTCAAGGCATGAAAATCTCCATAATAGAAATCGACATGTTGTACATCAATCTTTACCATACTATCTGATTATCTCATTTTTACTTTTTTTCCTAAATAAACGCGCAACACATGTGCCAATACATTGATCACAAGCACGAATACGATCAAAACTAAAGCAGTTCCGTATGCAGCGGCTCGAGATGCTTCAATATTGGTTCCACTTGTCGATATTACATACAAATGATAAGGCAGGGCCATACATTGATCCATGATACTGCCTGGTAGTTTTGGCAAATAATAGGCCGCACAGGTAAACAATATCGGTGCCGTTTCTCCAGCTACTCTTCCGATGGAAAGAATCAACCCGGTGATGATATTAGGCATCGCAATGGGCAATAACACCCGAAATATGGTTTGAAGCTTGGTGGCCCCAAGTGCTAAGCTTGCATATCGAAAGTTATTATCTATTGACTTCAGAGCTTCTTCTGTAGTGCGTATGATCAGCGGAACGGAGAGAAGGCCTAATGTCAACGATCCTGCCAAGATCGAATCACCAAACTTAAAGTAGTTTACAAATAGTGCCATCCCAAACAATCCGAACACGATAGACGGTACACCACTGAGGTTGTTGGTCATAATTCGCACAAACTTGATAAGTCGTCCGTTAGTCGCATACTCATTCATGTAGATCCCCGATAATATACCGATGGGAAAACTAACCAAACTACTACCTGCAACAAGATAAAGCGTCCCTATGATTGCGGGATATATCCCTCCGGTTGTCATCCCATCCTTTGGAAATTCAGTAATAAAATCCCAGGAAATAACTTTGCCTCCTTTATAAATAATAAATCCGAGTATAATGAAAAGGATGAATACGACACTGGCACTTAATATACCAAACAGTCCAAAAGCCAAACGCTGTGTTAAGCTTTTACGATTCTCTTCGGTTTGCAAATCAACATTCATAGCTCGTTATTTTTTTCGATTTACAATGTATTCAACGTACAGACTGAGCAGCAGCGTGATAAAGAAAAGAACAACCCCAAGCATAAAGAGGGCTTCATAATGGGCTCCTCCTTTGGGTGCTTCGCCTAGCTCAGCAGCGATCGTAGCCGGAATGGTACGAACAGGTTCAAAGAATGTGGTTGGAATGATCGCCGCATTACCCGTAACCATAAGTACTGCCATGGTTTCTCCGATAGCGCGCCCAATGCCAAGAACTGCCGCCGAGGCTATTCCTGATTTTGCGTAAGGGAGAACCACTTTGTAGATCGTTTGCCAGTGACTGGCTCCTAAAGCAAGACTCGCTTCTTTCATTGCCATAGGCGCGTTCCGAATCGCATCTTCTGCTACGGTTATAATAGTGGGCAAAGCCATTATGGCAAGGATAATACTTCCGGCTAAAGCCGTTTCGCCAACAGGAAGATTAAAAACTCTCTGGATCAATGGGACTAAAACAACAAGTCCGAAGAATCCATAAACTACCGATGGGATGCCGGCTAATAGTTCGATTACAGGTTTTACAATATTGCGGAGTTTGACCGATGCAATCTCAGCCATAAAAATGGCAACGGCAATACCTAGCGGAAGTGCAATTACAATCGCTCCGAAACTGACCATCAATGTTCCTAGCAACAATGGAATAAGTCCGAATATCGGCGTAGGTGTTGCTGTTGGATACCACTCTTTGGATCCAAAGAAATCGGCAGGAGTTATCGTTCCTTCATTCAGCACCTTCCCTGAATTGTCTGCCGGTAAATACTTTTGCGGCACATAAAGAATGGTTCCTTTTGTTGTAAGAACCGAATCGATTCGTGTTGCTACCAAATTGGGATTGTCCTCTAGGTCTTGAGCTTCTACCCCTTTTATCAATGCTGAAAAACGCACGGCATGAATGGTGCAATTGTAGTCTCCTACTTCGTTCCAGTTGGTTATATCCTGATCAAAAATGCTTTTTATTTGTTCAGGTTTCAACCGTGAGATCGGATTGTCTTTGTTGACAACCAGCAAATACCCTTTTTGCACAATTGGTTCATTAAACAAACCAAATGCTTCTTTGAAGAGAAACAGAATAATCAAGATAATGACCAAACTGGTAACACTACCACTGATTCGCAAAAAGCCTTCTACCAAATAATGTAAGAATCGTTTCACTCTTTACCCCGTGTTATGTGATCGAAATACAAATTATAAAGACTCTAATACATAAAGAAAAAAGGTCGCTTCTTTGTTTTAGAAGCGACCTTATATTTATCGGGGATATCTGATTTTTATTTATATATCGACCAATCTACATTTCTCATGTCTCCGGTTTCAGCAAAAGCTTTATGGAATGCAAATGAAGCATCAAGGCATTGAGGAGTATGTCCTTTCACTCCCAACTTCATATAATCCCAAAGAAGTTGTTTGTATTGTGGGTGAACACAGTTCTCGATGATTGCTTCAGCTCGTTGAATTGGCGATTTGCCACGCAAGTCGGCTACGCCTTGCTCGGTAACGATCACCTTCACTGAGTGTTCCGAATGGTCTACGTGAGATACCATCGGCACGAATGAACTGATCTTCCCTTCTTTTGCAATTGATGGAGTGGTATACATCGAAAGATATGCGTTGCGCGTGAAGTCGCCCGAACCTCCGATTCCATTCATCATCTTTGTTCCCAACACGTGTGTAGAGTTGATATTGCCAAAAATATCAGCTTCTAGTGCCGTATTGATGGTGATAAGTCCTAAACGACGCACAATCTCCGGATTGTTTGAGATTTCTTGTGGGCGCAACAATACTTTGTCTTTGAAGAAGTCAAGGTTTGCGTAGATCTCTTCAATTACCGGATTACTTACGGTCAATGAACAACCGCTGGCAAATTTTACGCGACCTTCTTTCATCAATGTAATTACCGCATCTTGAATTACCTCTGTGTATACTTCAAAAGCTGGGATATCTTTATTATTGCCTAATGCAGCCAATACTGCATTTGCCACATTTCCCACACCTGATTGAAGCGGCAAAAATCCGGCAGGAATACGACCGGCTTTCATCTCTGAAGCCAAGAAGTTTGCCACATTATTACCAATACCTAAAGTTACATCATCAAGTGGAGCAAAACTTCCCCCTTCGTTAGGAAGACTTGTTTCTACTACACCAACGATTTTAGACGGATCAACTTTTACGCATGCAGATCCAATTCGATCCGATGGTTTATAGATTGGAATCTCTCTTCTCAAAGGAGGATCAAGAGGCTCGTAAATATCGTGCATGCCTCTTATTGCTTTGGGATGGCATGAGTTTAATTCGACGATAATCTTATCTGCCAACTTGCAAATAGTAGGTATAATACCAACACCGCAGGTAGGCACAATCTCTCCGTCTTCTGTTACGTCTGCCGCCTCGACAATCGCTACATTTACCTTTCCATAAAAGCCATAACGCAGTTCTTGTGCTAATTGAGACAAGTGCATATCAAAGTATGCAGCATCATGAGCATTTAATGATTTACGCAAATCGCCATTCGATTGATAAGGTGTACGAAACTTGACAGCGTTTGCTCTAGCTAAATTGCCGTCAATTGCATCTCCTGTAGATGCTCCGGTAAACATACCGATTTGAAAAGGGTTGCCTTTTTCATGTTCTTCAATTGCTCTTTTAGCTAAAGCCGCAGGGACAGCTTTCGGACAACCGGCTGCTGTAAATCCGCTGAATCCTACATTATCGTTATGATTAATATACGACGCAGCTTCTTCAGCAGTAATAAACTTCAATGCCATATTTCTTTACATTTAAAATAAAACGTGTGTTCTTTCAGATCAAATTGTAAGCAAAAATAGAAATATATTTATTCAATACTCTTTTCTCTTCAATATTTCAGAGTAAATAACTGCTTTACGCAATTCATCTGCATTGGATAACTCGATGCATTCTGCATTCTCATCATCTGCTTCTGTCATATCTGGAGTTGTATCTCGACGAAGTAATGTGTCTGTATCAGACTTCATTGCTTTTTCCTCGAGAGTAGAGTCGCGTTGGTTGCTTGAGAAAATAGTGGAAGAGTTTGTTACCGTATTAGAGGTGTCAACCTTACGGTAAGAACGTTTTGGACGGGACAATTCTTGAAAAACATCCCATTCAGTAGAGTGTGCTTCATCCGCAGGCTTAGCAGATGGTATAGGGGTTTTTGCTGCTTTCTTTTTCTTATTTTCTGCTAAGAAACTAACAATTCCTCCTAAAACAATTAAAACTATATAAAGCCAATCACCTAGACTATCCATAACTTTATTACATTTGCACCCCAAATGTAAAAGAATAATTTTAATTCACAACTCTTTTACAGAAGTATAAAAGTAAAGTGAGGGTAACTTCACAGCCACCCTCAACTCATTTTAACCAAAACCTTAACTATGAAAAAATTTTATTTTTTCGAAGCAAATATAAACTAGGTTTCTTTACTGAACAAACAAATTGACAGTAAAATAAGCAACAGAAACAAATTTTTAACTTTTTAATAACACAACATGAAAGATTGTAAGCAAGAAGCGGACTTTAAATCTGCAACTGAAGTAGTAGAAAAAAAACTATTTATCGAGACGTATGGTTGCCAAATGAACGTTGCAGATAGTGAGGTAGTTGCCTCTGTAATGCAAATGGACGACTATGTTGTTACCGACGAGATTAAAGATGCGGATGCCATCTTTGTAAACACCTGTTCGGTGCGTGATAATGCCGAACAAAAAATCATTTCTCGTCTTCAATATTTCCAATCGTTACGTAAAAAGAAAAGAAACCTTATCGTAGGCGTTTTGGGCTGCATGGCCGAGCGTGTAAAAGACGAACTTATTGACAAACACGGCGTTGACCTTGTCGTTGGGCCAGATGCATACATGGATCTTCCGAATCTTGTAGGCGCAGTTGAAACTGGTGAAAAAGCAATCAATGTAGAGCTTTCTACACAAGAAACGTATAAAGATGTGATCCCATTGAAACTGAGTGGTGTCAAAATCTCAGGCTTTATCTCAATTATGCGTGGATGTAACAACTTTTGCACCTATTGTATTGTACCTTATACCAGAGGTAGAGAACGTAGCCGCGACGTAGAAAGCATCTTAAACGAACTTCGTGATTTAAAAGAGAAAGGTTTCAGAGAAGTTACCCTTCTAGGGCAAAATGTAAATTCTTACTCTTTTGAAAGAGATGGAGAAACCATCAACTTCCCAAAACTTCTTCAACTAGTCGCTGAAGAAGCTCCAGAAATGCGAATTCGATTTACCACCTCACACCCTAAAGATATGTGCGACGAAACTCTTCATGTGATTTCGAAGTACGATAATCTTTGCAAAATGATTCACTTACCGGCTCAATCCGGAAACTCGCGCATTTTGGATGTTATGAATCGTAAGTACACTAGAGAGTGGTACTTGGAGCGTATTGCTGCGATCAAACGAATTCTTCCCGACTGCGCCATCTCCACCGACCTATTTTGTGGGTTCCATTCTGAAACAGAAGAAGAGTTTCAAGATACGCTTTCTCTTATGAGAGAAGTTGGTTATGACTCAGCTTTTATGTTTAAATACTCAGAACGTCCGGGAACGTATGCTGCCAAACATCTGGTAGATGACATTACGGAGGAAGTAAAGATTGATCGTCTAAACCGAATGATTAGTCTTCAGCTTGAATTATCGGAAGCTAGCAACAAAAGAGACATCGGCAAGACATTTGAAGTTCTTGTAGAAGGATTCTCTAAACGCTCTAGAGAACAGCTATTTGGTCGTACTTCACAAAATAAAGTAGTAATCTTTGATAAGAAGAACTATCGCGTTGGTGATAAAGTTATGGTTACCATCAACAAGGCTTCTAGCGCAACCTTGTTTGGAGAACCCATCGAACAATAGTTAATTTAAACTAATCAAAAGCGCGAATTCAAGAAATAATATTTTATTTGCGAAGAAATTGGGAGATATGCACCCTTTGCATATCTCCATTTTAATTTATCATCTTAAGAAGGCGTCTGATGACTGAAAATAATAAGATTAAATCAACCTCGTTTTTCAACTCCAGACTGACATCTATGTTCAGTGTGGCATTGGTGTTGTTTCTTCTAGGTTCAATATTCCTTCTCGCTAGAATTGGAGACACCTTATCTTCATATGTCAAAGAGAGCATCTCTTTTTCAATCGTTCTCAAAGAGAATGCAAAGCAAGCAGATATTGATCGCCTTCAAAAACGATTGGCTAAAGAAGACTTTGTAAAGTCGACACTCTTCATCTCCAAAGAACAGGCAGCCAAGGAGCTTGAAGCTGAAATCGGAGAAAACCCGGAAACATTTTTAGGGTTCAATCCCTTGTCTTCAACCATCGAGATAAAGCTAAACTCTGAGTATGCCAATCCCGATAGTTTAGCCATTATCGAACAACAGATTAAGACGGATACGCAAATCGAAGATCTTCTTTATCGAAAAGACATGATGCAAATCGTAAATGAGAATGTAAAAAGAGTCGGAATAATCCTTCTAGGACTTGCGGCCATTCTTTCCATCATTTCCTTTGCACTCATCAATAACACAATCAGACTTCATATTTATTCCAAAAGGTTCCTCATCCATACAATGAAGCTCGTTGGCGCAACGCCAGGGTTCATTCGTCGTCCATTTATAAGGCAAAACCTGGCAAATGGCTTTATGGCAGGAGTATTGGCATTGGCAATGCTTGCCGGAGCACTCTATTATGCAAACATAGAGATTCCTGGACTTCAAGGAGTATTGACTCCGGAGTTACTTATTGAAACTGCAATCATTGTGATAGGAGCAGGAATGCTGCTTACGACCATTGCCACATGGTGTGCTGTGAATAAATATATAAAGATGAAATTCGACAAATTATATTATATCTAAAACAAGCGACAATGTCTAATACAAATTTCGCCCTCGGAAAAACAAACTTTGTACTCATGGCTGTATCCGTAGTACTTATAGTTATTGGCTTCTTATTGATGTCGGGAGGAGGATCTGCCGATGAAACATCTTTCAATCCGGCAATCTTCGATACCAGACGTATTGTGATTGCACCTGTTACTACATTGATCGGTTTTGTTCTAATGATTTTTGCAATAGTTTTTAACCGACCAACTAAAATAACAGACTAAAATTTATGGATGTATTTGAAGCCCTTATCTTAGGTATTGTACAAGGATTAACTGAGTTTTTACCTGTCAGCAGTAGCGGACACTTAACCATTGGAAGTTATATTTTTCAAATGAGCGGCGAAGAGAATCTTACTTTTGCCGTAGCCGTACACGCAGCAACCGTATTAAGTACTATTGTTGTATTACACAAAGAAATTGTAGCGATATTAAAAGGTTTGTTCCAGTTCAAATGGAACGAAGAAACTAAATATGCAGCGAAGATCGCACTATCCATGATTCCCGTAGGAATTGTAGGGCTATTTCTTAAAGACCAAGTAGAAGCAATCTTCGGAAGCGGGCTATTGGTTGTTGGAATTATGCTTTTGATTACCGCAACTCTTTTAGCATTTTCCTATTATGCACGTCCGCGAGTAAAAGATGATATTTCATTCAAAGATGCGATTATCATCGGACTAGCACAAGCTTGTGCAGTAATGCCGGGTCTTTCAAGATCAGGCTCTACCATTGCAACAGGGATCCTTTTGGGAGATAAAAAAGAAAGCGTTGCTAAATTCTCTTTTTTGATGGTAATTCCTCCAATTTTAGGAGAAGCATTACTCGACTTAATGAAAGGAGGATTCTCTCTTGAGCAATCAGGAATCTCTTTAACAGCATTACTTACAGGTTTCTTTGCCGCATTTATAACAGGAGCTTTGGCTTGTAAGTGGATGATCAACATTGTAAAGAAAGGTAAACTGATCTACTTTGCATACTATTGCGTTGTAGCAGGGTTACTTTCAATAATATTCTCAATTTTTTGAACAACTCAATAGTTAGAATGAACTTTATAGAAGGAGAAGTACTCTATTTCAATAAACCTCTTCATTGGACATCATTTAATCTGGTGTCTAAGATTAGGTACAAATTATCTAGAAAACTTAAGATTAAGAAGATTAAAGTAGGACATGCCGGTACACTAGACCCGCTTGCGACAGGCGTATTAATTATCTGTACCGGGAAAGCGACAAAGCGAATTGAGGAGTTTCAATATCAGACAAAAGAATATGTAGCAACCATAAAGCTTGGTGAAACTACACCTTCTTTCGATCTTGAAACAGAGGTGGATGGAACGTTTCCTACAGAACATATATCAAAAGATCTTGTTGAACAAGTTCTAAATAACTTTGTTGGAACAATAGAACAAGTTCCACCTGTTTATTCTGCATGCAAAGTAAACGGAGAAAGAGCTTACGACCTTGCCCGTAGTGGACAAGAAGTAGAACTTAAAGCCAAAACCCTTGTAATAGATGAAATAGAACTACTCGACTACTCTATGCCGGTCATTAAGATCAGGGTTGTATGTAGCAAAGGCACATACATTAGAGCATTAGCAAGAGACATTGGCTTGGCTTTAAATTCAGGAGGACATTTGATCGGATTGGAACGCACCCGAATCGGAGACGTAACACTCGACATGTGTATGAGTCCTGAAGACATAGATACTTTTCTAAACAATATTGAGTCAGAAGAAAATAAATAAAAACCTCAATCGTTATGAAGCTTTCAAAATTTAAATTTGCTCTACCTACAGAGCTTATTGCACTTCATCCTGAGAAAAACAGAGATGAATCGCGTTTGATGGTGTTGCACCGCAATACAGGTGAAATCGAACATAAAGTATTCAAAGACATCCTTGACTACTTTGGTGAAGATGATGTGTTTATTTTTAATGACACACGCGTATTTCCGGCTCGCTTGTATGGAAATAAAGAAAAAACAGGTGCTAAGATCGAAGTTTTTCTTCTTCGCGAACTAAATCAAGAGCTACGCCTTTGGGACGTATTGGTTGATCCGGCTCGTAAAATCCGTATCGGCAACAAGCTTTACTTCGGAGAAGACGACTCATTGGTAGCAGAGGTTATCGACAATACAACTTCTCGCGGACGTACACTTCGTTTCCTTTTCGACGGAACACACGAAGAATTCAAAGAAACACTATACTCATTGGGAGAAACTCCACTGCCAAAATACATTGACAGACCGGTAGAAGAAGACGATGAGCACAGATATCAAAACATCTTTGCAAAGAACGAAGGAGCTGTTGTAGCACCGGCTGCGGCACTACACTTTAGCCGTGAATTAATGAAACGTCTAGAGATCAGAGACTGCCGTTTTGCATTCCTTACGTTGCACTCAGGCTTGGGTAACTTCCGCGAAATCGACGTAGAAGACCTAACCAAACATAAAATGGACTCTGAGCAAATGACCATCAAAGGAGAAACTGTTGATATTGTAAACAAAGCAAAAGACAACAACAAAAAGATTTGTGCGGTTGGAACTTCGGTAATGCGCGCAATTGAAACAGCTGTTAGTACAGACGGACACTTGAAAGAGTACGACGGTTGGACCAACAAGTTCATTTTCCCTCCTTACGACTTTAGTGTAGCAAACAGCATGGTTACCAATTTCCACATGCCACTTTCAACACTATTGATGATGACAGCTTCATTTGGCGGATACGACCACGTGATGAATGCATACGAAGTAGCCGTGAAAGAAGGATATCGTTTCGGTGCATACGGAGACGCAATGCTAATTGTTGACTAATCAGTTTATGCAACATACAGTCTATTTAAGTTTGGGCACAAACATCGGCGATAGACAAAGAAATATCATGCAGGCCATAAACCTGCTAAACGAAAGGGTGGGCACTGTTGCCACCCTTTCTTCTTTTCTAGAAACCGAACCCTGGGGATTTGAGTCTGCAAATGCTTTTATCAACATTGCACTTGCCATCAAAACCGACCTTACTCCCACTCAATTGCTCAAAGCAACCCAAGCCATCGAGAAAGAATTAGGAAGGACAGCAAAATCCACCGGCAATGGATATGCAGATCGAATCATCGACATCGACATCTTACTATACGACGATTTGATTCTTTCGCAAGAAGACCTCAAGATACCGCATCCATTGATGCAAGAACGCCTATTTGTGCTGACTCCGCTAGCGGAAATTGCGCCCCAACTCGTACACCCCATACTAAAAACAACAATTAAGAATCTGGAAACCAGATTAAATGATAATTTAAAGAATACATTTGTCTAGAACAAAAAAAATGTTCTACCTTTGTATCAATTAAAGATGTGGATAGATTTGTATGCTTGCAACCACGGAAAAAAATGCTAAAATTTATTTTTTCTCCCCATTGCATTCCACACACTTCTTTTCCCGTCAATTCATTTGACAATTGAATAAACCTATACTTATGAGTTATTTATTTACCTCCGAGTCGGTGTCTGAAGGGCACCCCGATAAAGTAGCCGATCAAATCTCGGATGCTTTGCTTGACGAATTTCTTGCCTATGACAAGAGTTCTAAAGTTGCTTGCGAAACCCTTGTTACAACCGGACAGGTTGTCTTGGCTGGAGAAGTTAAATCTTCTGCTTACGTTGATGTTCCTGAAATTGCACGTACAGTAATCGAACGTATTGGCTATACAAAAAGCGAATACCAGTTTGAAGCGAAATCGTGTGGTGTATTCTCGGCAATCCACGAGCAGTCGGGCGATATCAACCGCGGTGTTGAGCGCGAAGATCCATACGAACAAGGAGCCGGCGACCAAGGTATGATGTTTGGTTACGCAACAAACGAAACCGACAACTACATGCCATTGGCACTAGACCTTTCGCACGCGCTTCTTCTTGAGCTTGCCAACATCAGAAAGAACGAACTAGAGCTTATGCCCTACCTTCGTCCGGATGCAAAATCGCAAGTAACAGTTGAGTACGATGACAACGGCACACCACTACGTATCGATACAATCGTAATCTCTACACAGCACGACGAATTTGTAAAACCTGCTAAAGTAAACCCTGAAGAGCAAGCCAAAGCAGACAAAGCAATGCAAGACAAGATCAGAAAAGACATGATCGAGATCCTGATCCCACGTGTTAAGGCTAAATATCCTCAATACCAAGCATTGTTCAACGATCAAATCATCTACCACGTAAACCCAACCGGTAAATTCGTAATCGGTGGTCCTCACGGAGATACAGGTCTTACAGGTCGCAAGATCATCGTAGACACATACGGAGGAAAAGGTGCGCATGGTGGTGGTGCTTTCTCGGGCAAAGACCCATCGAAAGTAGACCGTTCGGCAGCATACGCTTCACGTCACATCGCTAAAAACCTTGTAGCAGCAGGAGTTGCAGACGAAGTTCTTGTACAAGTTGCTTATGCAATTGGTGTAGCTCGTCCTATGAACATCTTTGTAAACACATACGGTCGTAGCAACGTGAAAATGACAGACGGAGAAATCGCTAAGCTAGTTGGTGAAATCTTCGACATGCGTCCAAAAGCAATCGAAGAGAGATTGAAACTTCGTAACCCAATCTATCTTGAAACAGCAGCTTACGGTCACATGGGACGTCAACCTGAAACAGTAACAAAAGTATTCACATCTCGTTATTCAAACGAGCCTACTATTTGTGAAGTTGAACTATTTACATGGGAAAAACTTGACTATGTAGATCAGGTAAAGAAAGCGTTCGGATTATAAGAACAACCCTTTCAAACAATACAGCAAAGGAGCATTCATTATGGATGCTCCTTTTTTTTTTTGCAAAAAGGGCGAAGAAACAACATTGCTTCTTCGCCCTTGTATCTTGATACTTACGAGTCTTTTAATTAGAAGTTATAAATTACAGTTGCAGCTACACGGCTGTTTCCTACATTTGTAACATCTTTAACTTTTCCTGTTTCCAAGTCGTTTTTGCCATAACCGGCATTGGTATACGAATACTCAACCCCCATTCTGAAGTTCGAGATATTTGCTGCAAAAAACAAGCTACCCGAACAAAGTTGATCGATATTCAGACCCGAGCCATACACATCTTTTGTATTCAAAAGCGGCTTATGCGTACCCAAGTTTTTAGTATAGCCTAAAAAAGTACCCACTTGAAACTTCTTACCCCAAACGATATTCAGCCAAGACGTAGAGTTATTAAAGTTCACATACTTAGCCTCGCCATTTTCAGGAGAGATCGAAGTAACACCGTAACCGCCAAGCATACACATATCGCTTAGGTTCTGTCCGTATACTGTTTTAGCAGCAACAGCCCAATCACCTTTTTTGAAGCGACCATATACATTCAACGATGCAGAAGAATTATACTCCGATACTTTGTAGGTTTTATCCTCTACAGTAGCTTCGGTACGCGGGCGAATACGTTTAAACTCGGCACCCCCACCTACGGTCCACTCTTTGTATTTATACTCTACGCCACCATAAAGTTCAGGAAGCACACTATTCTTTTGATACTCTTTCAGCTTGCCATCAGGGCCCGAAGATGCAAACTGCATCTGATACAACGCAGCACCGATAAATCGCACATTATCGAGCGTATAGTTATATTGTACTTGCGGACTTCTGTTGAACGGTTGGAAAGGAGCACCTGTAGAAAGATTTATCATCTCCGGAAAAACACTCCACATCGGATGCCATGTTTGCCCTACAATCAACGCACTTTTTGTCCAGTCGAAACGAACGAAAGCCTGGCGAAGACGCACATTCCCGAAACCTTTCGGAGCTTTCTCCGTATAAGCTGCAAAGTCTGCCTCTACTTTAGCCGACGTTTTTGCTTTCAGGAAGTCAGGACCCTTTACATCAAGTCCCAAACGAGTAGAGATTGCGAAAATCCCCGCATCCGGCACAGCATTCAAGTCTTTGCCATCTGCATCGTAGCTCGGCCCCATTGGGTACAGAGAGAAGACACCGTCAATCGACTCCACATTCTTACGCGAATTATAAAACCCGTCGACACGGACAAAGCCGTAGAAATCCAATTCAAACTTTTTCTTTTTCTGCGCAAACGCAGGCCATGCGATCATGGCAATCAACATCAATGATAAAATCTTTCTTGTCATAAATAGTTATATGTTACATCAAGCCATTGAGCATTCCGTGGAAATACATCGGTTTGAGAACATACTTTTTAAGCAACCAGTGCACCCATTGTTCATGGGCACCATCGATCAAAGGAAACGTTGGCATCGGTTGTTTGTCATAATCAAATTCGCACATCAATACTTTGCCATACTCCGTTATAATCGGACAAGCGGTGTATCCGTTATAAAGAGCATCGGGAGTACGGTTCTCCATCAAGGCAACCAAATTGCTCACTGCAATCGGAACCTGCATTCGAATTGCGGCAGAAGTCTTACTGGTAGGCAAACCTGCCACGTCTCCCAGCGAAACAATGTTTGGATATCGTTTGTGAACCATCGTATTCTTATCTACCATGACCCAGCTGCCCGACTGCAAACTTCCTTCTGTCCATCCCAATTCGGCTTCCCTCACAAAGTCGGGCGCACTCATTGGCGGCGTAAAATGCAAAAAATCATAATCAACAACAACCGGCGAAGTTTCTTTCTTTGTCACTTTAGTCACTAAGCCTGTTTTCTCATCGGTTTCATCCACTTCCCGCGTCACAGCCTTCTCAAAGAATACTTTCTTCGAAGCCGTATCCACCCCGGTAAGTCGGTGTTGAGGGCATATATTCAAATCCCTTTCTTTAAAGATCTCTTCGAGGCGCCCTGCATAATAAGGCGTATCAAAAAGCTTTTTGCTGGCGTTGTAGTACGTAACAGAAATCTTGTCACGCGTTTTATTTCGCCTGCAATAATCATCGGTAAGCATTGCAATCTTCTTGGGAGCCCCTCCGCATTTCAGTTTGGTAAATGTATTGGTGAATACTCCTGCCCCGCCTTTTTGCGAAAACTCCTGCAATGCTTTCCACGTGTTCTGCGCACCCTGATAATCATACATACAGTGTGCATTTCCCACGCCCAGAGTTGATCTGCTTACTCCTTCTACCTGGTCAAAGTTCATTTGCAAACCAGGTGTCAGTACTAAGAAATCATACACATACGTGTTCCCGTCCGAAGCTTTTACTTTAGAAGTTACCGGGTCTATCGACACTACTTTCTCCTTTACCCACTTTACACCCGAAGGAATGTAGCCGGCTTGGGGCCGCTTCACTTCATCGGGCGAATAAATACCACCGGCAATCATGGTGAAGCCGGGCTGGTAAAATTGTTCGTTACTAGGATCAATCAGTGTAATATCCGGTGTTTCTAAAACAGAGCTCAAACGGGCCGCCATACTCAAGCCTGCCGCGCCACCTCCAATAATTAATACACGTGCTTTTGCACTTGAAGTGGTCGCATAGGCCTTATAACTGCCCCAGCAGCCTGCCACGCCCAAGGTTGCGAGCAGCTGCAAAAAATGTCTTCTGTTCATGGTATTTTAAAGCTAACAATAACGAAAGCAAAGATAAAGAAAAATGCAGAGACGGTTTGTCTCTTAGGAATTTATTATTTCCTTTGCTAATATTTTAATTGCATTTAGAATCAAATTGAAACTAAATCTTGCAGTTATCATACAAATTGATTTCAATAAATACTAGATACTATACCGATGAAAACAAAAAAAATTCTTTTACCCGAGAGTGAGATCCCACATGCATGGTACAACATCGTAGCCGACATGCAAAATAAACCAATGGATATTCTCAATCCGGCCACCAAACAACCACTCAGCGTAGACGAACTATCGCAGCTATTTGCACGCGAAGTAGCCAAACAAGAACTGAATACAACCGACAAATGGATTGAGATCCCCGAGGAAGTAAGAGACCTGTATAAAGTATGGCGCCCTACACCTTTGGTAAGAGCCTATGGTTTGGAAAAAGCACTAGACACACCAGCTCACATTTATTTCAAGAATGAAAGCGTAAGCCCCATCGGATCACACAAACTGAACTCCGCACTTGCTCAAGCCTATTACTGCAAACAAGAAGGGGTAACCAACATCACCACCGAAACCGGAGCCGGGCAGTGGGGAGCCGCATTGTCGTATGCAGCAAAAGCATTCGACCTCAACTTGGCCGTATACATGGTAAAAGTTAGTTACCACCAAAAGCCATACCGCCGCTCCATCATGCAAACCTTCGGCGCCGAAGTCGTAGCATCGCCAAGTATGTCTACCAAAGCCGGCAAGAAGATCATTACCGAAAATCCAAACTACCAAGGCAGCTTGGGAACAGCAATATCCGAAGCGATCGAACTGGCTATGCAAACTCCGAACTGCAAATACACATTGGGAAGTGTACTCAATCACGTGATGTTGCATCAAACCGTTATTGGTCTTGAAGCAGAGAAACAGATGGAAATGGCAGGCGAATACCCGGATGTGGTTATCGGGTGCTTTGGCGGCGGATCAAACTTTGCCGGCATCTCGTTCCCATTCTTACGTCACAACCTCACCGAGGGCAAAACCACGCGCGTAATTGCAGCCGAACCAGCATCATGTCCGAAACTAACACGCGGCGTGTTCCGTTACGACTTTGGCGACGAAGCCGGTTACACTCCGCTTCTTCCAATGTTTACGTTGGGGCATAACTTTGCACCGGCCAACATACACGCGGGCGGACTTCGCTATCACGGTGCAGGCGCAATCGTGAGTCAGTTGAAGAAAGACAACCTGATGGATGCGGTAGCAATCAAGCAACTCGAGTCGTTCGAAGCAGCAACCCTGTTTGCTCAGGCCGAAGGAATCATTCCGGCACCGGAATCGGCACACGCAATTGCCGCAGCAATCAAGGAAGCGAAAGAAGCAAAAGAAGCGGGCGAAAAGCGCGTGATCCTTTTCAATCTTTCCGGACACGGGCTTATCGACATGGCCGCCTACGACCAATTCTTCGCCGGCGACTTAGTAAACCACGAACTCTCGCAAGAAGAAATCCAAATGAACATCGATAAGATCGAAAAACAAGGTCTGTAAAACAAGAAACCAACGTTATCCACACGTTGTTAATAACCTTGTTCGTATAAAACCCTCCTTCCAGCATACTGCTTTTTATCAAAGCCTTATCCGGAAGGAGGGTTTCTTTATACCTGTCAATAACTACCTTATTCGCTTCAATACATATTCAAATCTACCACTCTTTTTCTTCTCGATAACATAGTAAGTGATCGCACGTTTATTTGCTCCCGAAAGAACCGTTGCCATAATACATTTGGTAAAATCGGGTGCAACCTCTTCTACGTTATTCTTATTAGCCTCCGTACAAAATACAATTGTATTCTCTTTTGTATACACATCTTGCCGCACCAAAAGATCCAATAAATTACAGCAATCTATAAACGACGGATTGTTAGGAATTGAGATCACATACCTTATATTCGAATGCCACACAGAGTCGACACGAGGATCAATAATTAATATTTCATTCCCATTTATTTCGTAGATACTCTTGTGTGAGTAGTAAAGAAGATCTTTTCGCTCCGGGATTTCCAAAGGAGCTTCTCGCTCTACAAAGTTTGGGTATTCAATACTTCTTGAACACCTCTTTATCAATGCTACAATCGATAAAAAGATAATCCCGAAAACAACGATATGCTTGATTAGTCTCATTCTCGATATCGATTTAATGGGTTATTTTGATTCGCCGGTAGTATTGATCATCGGAGCAGCCGGTTCGTCCGAGCAAAGAACCACAAGGAGATTGCTTACCATGGCAGCCTTTTTATCGTTGTCGAGCTCTACCACTCCTTTTTCTTTCAACTGATGCAACGCCATGTCGACCATCGACACCGCTCCTTCAACAATCTTTTCGCGTGCCGCGATGATGGCTTCGGCTTGCTGACGACGTAGCATCACCGCCGCAATTTCGGGCGCGTAAGCCAGGTAATTGATGCGAGCCTCAATGGCTTCAATGCCCGCGATATCGAGGCGTTCGTTGATTTCTTTTTCGAGCTCGTTATTCACCTCTTCTCCTCCGTCTCGCAAGGTAGTTTCGTGTTTCTGGTTATCGAGCAAGTCGTAAGCATACCTTCCCGCTACGCTTCGCAAGGCTGCATCGCTTTGTATCGACACAAACTGTTCGTAGGCAGTCATGCGATTTTGCGCCGTAAGCGCGGGCGCTCCGGGAGCCATAAACGAAGAGCTATCGATCTCGAACATGCATTTGTACGTATCGCGCAAGCGCCACACGATCACCAAACCAATCATGATCGGGTTACCGTTCTTATCGTTTACCTTAATGGGCGGAATGTCGAGGTTGCGCGCACGCATCGTGAGTTTTGTTTTCGTGTAGAAAGGATTGAGCCAAAAGAAGCCGTTGCGGCGAAGTGTCCCTCTGTATTTTCCGAAGAAAAGCAGTACCCTGAGGTTGTTTGGCTCGATCAGTACAAAACCGGGCAAAGTTAAGAAAGCAGCGATTGCACAGATAACTCCCGGCACAACAAGCAGGCGGATAATCAAAAACGGTGCTAAGCCCAGCAAGACAAAAAACATACCCAGCATCACAAAGCCGGATATTACGGTTCCTTGAAACTCAAATTCTTTTGTTTCATTCATAGTAGTCTGATTTATAAGGATGAATACAATGCACTAAATATAGGAAGATCTTTAGATACAGACCATTAAATGGGATAAAATTGCACCGAAAAAAACGTTTTCAACACACAACGACCTTATGCAATGGATGCCTTCCGGGTTTTCATCAACTGCTTGTTAATAACTTCGACCCCGCAATCTCGGATCTCTCAACACGCTATTGGCAATCAGAAAGATAATTGAAAATAAGCCACTTTTTCGTTGCATTCTCATCTGTTAATAACTTATATTTGCGCTCGACTTAGCAATAGCTAAACCTTGCGTGGGACGACACAAAGATGGTTGTGGGACGAGGTTCGTCTTTGCGTGGGCCCACACAAAGATGAACCAGGTACGAGACAAAGCTTATTTATTGCAAAGTCATACCTTAATCAACGAATAAATATCTATAAAAACACACCTATGTCGATCTTATACAAGATGAAAAATCTTCCCAAACTAAAGGAAGAAGAACTCACATATTTATTTCCACAAACCGTTTCGCGTGGCACAAAAACACTCGATGATTGGGCGCAAGAGGCTACCATGTCGGGAACGTTGTCTCCGGCCGACGTGGCCGCGGCGATGAAAAGCCTCGAATCTTTCGTGATCAAGTCGCTACGTGGCGGCTATCAGGTTACGCTCGACGGACTCGGAACTCTTTCGGTTACACTTGCCTCGCGCAAAGTTACCGACGAAAAAGAGATACGCTCTCACTCGATCGATGTAAAGACCGTAAACTTTCGTTGTAGTAAAACACTCGTGACCAACTTAAAAGGGGCTACCATTGAGCGAGCTTCGCTACCGAAGCAAAACGACGATACCTTTGAGCTGCGCAAACAACGAATGCTCCGCTTTATGGCCACAAATCCGGTGATCAACCGAAATACATACCGTTCTATTAATGGTTGCAGCGACCATACGTGGCGCGAAGATCGCCGCATTTACTTGCTCGAAAACCTGTTGCTGCGTCAAGGCAAATCGCCGCTCAACTATTACGTTTTGGCTCCCGACTACAAAGCGAGCCAAATCAAGGACAAAGGCAAAGACTAACTTCTGTCGAAAAATGAACTGAATTGGAACAAATAAAAGAACGATTTCAAGGATTCAAGGCAGTTTCTCAGTAACTTTGTAGCAATAGAAACCCAGATATGCGGTACACAAAAACGAATCCGGTTTCTTCGAAACAGAACAAATAAGAATAATTGATATAAACATGGAAACAGTTGTAAGCGGAATCCGCTCGACAGGAAGATTACACTTGGGTAACTATTACGGTGCTCTTCGTAACTTCATCAAAATGCAAGATGAGAATAATTGCTACTTTTTCATCGCAGACTATCACTCACTAACTACGCACCCTGACCCTGCGCACTTGCACGAAAACGTGAAAGATGTTTTGACAGAGTATCTGGCTGCCGGACTAGACCCTGAAAAGTCGACCATTTATGTGCAAAGCGATGTTCCTGAAGTAACAGAACTTTATTTGCTTCTAAATATGCACGCTTACATGGGTGAGCTTGCAAAAACTTCTTCGTTCAAAGAAAAAGCGCGCAAACAACCTGAAAACGTAAACGCAGGTTTGCTTACTTATCCTACGCTTATGGCGGCCGACATTTTGATGCATAAAGCATTGAAAGTTCCGGTAGGGAAAGATCAGGAACAACACCTTGAGATGACACGCAAGTTTGCTCGTCGCTTCAACAACTTCTACAACGTAGAATTGTTCCCTGAACCAACAGCATACAACTTTGGCGAAAACTTGATCAAGATCCCGGGTCTTGACGGTAGCGGCAAAATGGGTAAATCGGAAGGAAACTGTATCTACTTGTCTGACGATGCAAAGACCATCGAAAAGAAAGTAAAGCGTGCGCTTACCGACCAAGGTCCACAAGAGATGAACTCGGTGAAACCGGACTATATCGAAAACTTGTTTACCATCCTTAACGTTGTTTCTACGCCTGAAGTTGTAGACTTCTACAACGAAAAATGGAATGCGTGCGAGATTCGTTACGGAGACCTAAAGAAACAACTTGCTGCAGATATCATTGCCGCGACAACTCCTATTCGTGAGCGCATCCTTGATATCCAAAACAACGAAGAATACCTACACAAGGTTGCGAAATTGGGAGCGGAAAAAGCACGCGAAAGTGCTGCGAAAACCCTTCGTGAAGTTCGCGAGATCATGGGCTTCAAAACGTTCTAATCAGACTACGTTAACGTATCTACAAAATAAAACCTCTTTTATCTCGGAGCATCGAGCTCTGCGGATAAAAGAGGTTTCTTTGTTTTGTTTACTTGGTTACACTTTGAATCCAAGTGGCGATATCTTGCAATACTTGCGGTGAAATCGTTGTTTCTATCTCATTATACTCGGTGGGAAGGCCGTTTTTACTCGGCTGAAACATGTGATTGAGTTCGGGATATTTCTTGGTCGTGGCCTTGTGGCCCGTTGCTGTTGCTATGCCTGTCAGGTTCTGATCGGCGTCGACTTGCAGGTCGCTGGTACCATTGATCGCAAACAGAGGACACGATAGTTTGGCCAAATCACCGGCAGGATCGTATGCCAATAATGAGACAATCTCAGGCGAAGCACATTGTTCCAATGCTTTTTTAAAGCCTTCACGTACCTGATTATTTCCTTTCAAAAGTGTCGGTATCAACTGATCGATGTATTTATCGGGGTTTTCCTGCACGGCAGTCACGCCTTCTTTTGCGATCAATTCATTGATTTGAGTAATCATTGCCTCACTTTGCTGTGCCGCGGCATCGGGCAAGCCAAATTTCTTATTCAGCACTTCGCGTTGCTTTTTCAAGGCAGCATCGCCTTTTACCCCCATGCCTGCCATCGACACTACAAACGCAACGTTGTTTTTGTTTCTGCCTGCCGCTTCGATGAAAGCGATGGAACTGCCCAAGCTATGTCCGATGATTCCGATCTTTTTCGGGTTTACTTCCTTTCTCGTCTTTAGGTATTGGATGGCTGCGTCGGCGTCGTTTGCAAAATCATTTACCCCTGCTTTGTCGTACACACCTTGCGACTTCCCAACTCCGCGATCGTCGAATCGGAGCACGGCGATACCGTTGCGCGTAAGATAGTCTGCCAGTACCAAAAACGGACGATGCCCCATCAACGCTTCATCCCTGTCTTGCGGTCCGCTGCCACTAAGCAGCACAACCACCGGAAAGTTTGTACCCTCTTTGGGATAAGTAAACGTACCGGCCAAGTTGATTCCGTCGTGATTTTGGGAGAATACCACCTCCTGACTGTTGTAAGGATACGGTGCAACGGGGTTTTGCTTGCGTACGAGCGCCACTTCTCCTTGTCCCAGATTGAGCGGCATATTCACTCCTCCTTGCGTAAAGGTCCCTTTCAACGAATCTTTTTCGAGCTTGCCGGAATATTTCATCCCGATGGAAGCGCACTCTATCGTAAGTACGCCTTGATCGAATGTGGTTTTTGAGGCCGGGATTTCTGCCGCATTTTGATCGGGACTTAACAAGGTTGCCGTATACACTCCGCCGGCTTCTTTTACGTTGAGAACGATGCGAAGTTTCATGATTCCCTGAATGTCGAGCTTTCCATTCCATTTGCCCGTGACCGACTGTGCCGACAATGCATTACTCATTAGTGCGCAGGCTGCTGCGAATACATAGATCTTTTTCTTCATGTAGAAACGATTTAGATATAGGTTATGGGGATAAATATAATGAAATATTCAATCCCCAATCGTTTCTGCTGCTACAATCGCGCCGTGATGTGGTCGATTATATCCAATACCATGCGTGCGGTCTTGTCTTCTTCATCGAGATCGGGATTGTATTCTACCAAGTCGAGCGATTTGATGAGGTTTGTATCGAGAATAGGATCGATGAAACCGTAGAATTCGTCACGTGTGAGTCCGTCGGGCACTTTGGTTCCTGTACCCGGAGCCAATGCCGGATCGAGCGAATCCACATCAATACTAAAGTGAATGTTGCGTATCTTCCGTTCTTTGAGTTTGTGCTTGATATCTTCTACGACGAAGGCAACTCCTTTTTCTCGGATTACAGTCATCGGATAGATACTGATGTTTTCTTTTGCGATCAACTCTACTTCGCCGTCGTCGAGACTACGCGTTCCTACCAAAAACACGTTGCGAGGATCAACTTTGTTGCCGGGCGCATAAATATTGACCAATTCATCGCTCCCTTTTCCCATCAAAGCACCGAGTGCCATTCCGTGTATATTGCCGCTGGGCGAAGTCTCGGAGGTATTGATATCACCGTGAGCATCGAGCCAAATGATACCAAAGTCTTCGTACGATTTCCCCACACCCGACGCGCTGCCAAGCCCTAGTGCGTGATCGCCGCCCAGCACAATGGGAAATGCTCCACCCTTGAGGGTATCGTAAACCAACTCGGCCAAGTTGTTATTTACTTCAACAATGGCATCGAGGTATTTCATACGTGCATGTTTCGAATACTTGTCTTTTTCATGTACCGGAGGCACATACAAATTCCCAAGATCGAAGGCTCGGTGTCCGTGTTCTCGTATGGTTTTCATCAGCCCCAGCTCTCGTATTTTATTGGGAGCCTTTTCTACGCCGAGTCTGTCACAGCCTAAATTGAGCGGAACGCCTATTACATTTATCTTCATGGCAAACGGTATTTAGAGAATTTGTTGACTACTTTATTATCCGTGATACGAAGCGAATACCTCGGTAATGATGTGGATGGATTCTTGCAGTTGTGCTTCGTTGATGATAAGCGGCGGCGCAAAACGAATGATGTGTTCGTGGGTTGGCTTAGCGAGCAAACCGCGATCGCGCAACGCAATACAAATGTCCCACGCGGTAACTCCATCTTGCGGAACGGTAACGATTGCATTCAGCAGTCCTTTTCCACGCACGGTATCGATGAGCGGAGAATCAATCTTTTCAAGTCCTTCACGAAACAATTGTCCCATCACAAAGGCATTCTCGGCAAGTTTCTCTTCGATCACCACTTCGATTGCTGCTTTGGCTACGCGGGCAGAGAGCGGACTTCCGCCAAAGGTAGACCCGTGTTCGCCGGGTTTGATACACAACATAATTTCGTCGCGCGCCAATACTGCCGAAATCGGGAATACACCGGCCGAAAGGGCTTTGCCCAAGATAAGCACATCGGGATGCACGCCTTCGTAATCGCAACAAAGCATCTTGCCGGTTCGTCCCAAACCGGTTTGTATTTCATCGGCAATAAATAAGACATCGTTTTCTTGGCAGAGCTGGTATGCTTTCTTGAGATAACCTTCATCGGGAACTACAATCCCCGCCTCGCCTTGTATGGGCTCGAGCAAGAAACCGGCCACATGCTCTTGTTTCAAAACCTCTGCAAGTTGATCGAGATCGTTGTATTTTATCTTAATGAAACCGGGAGTGAACGGCCCGAATTGATCGTAAGAAGCAGGATCGGTAGACATGGAAACTGCCGTGATGGTACGCCCGTGAAAGTTGTCTTCACAAACTACAATCTTTGCTAAGTTTACGGGGATTCCTTTTCGCACATACGCCCAGCGACGACAGAGTTTAAGTGCGGTTTCAACGCCCTCGGCACCCGAATTCATCGGGATAAGTTTGTCGTAACCAAACAGTTTGCAGGCATATTCCATATAGTCGCCCAACACGTCGGAATGAAATGCACGGGAAGTAAGTGTGAGTAAACCGGCCTGATCCATCATGGCTTCGAGCACCTTGGGATGACGGTGCCCTTGATTGAGTGCGGAGTAACCGGAAAGAAAGTCCATGTATTGCTTGCCGTCGACATCCCATACATGGATGCCTTCGCCTTTGTGCAATACTACGGGTAGCGGATGGTAATTGTGTGCGCCGTATTGACGCTCGCGATTGATATAATCTTCGGTATGCATATGTTATAGCTTTTATAAACTATAACAAGGAATAATTTAGATTGGTTACTAAACCAAGGGGATGTTAAGCAACATTTGAGGGTATTAGATGTGTGATCTTTTAGGAAAGTAAATCAAACCAGAATGAAAGCCCTACGCCAATAAGCAGGATACCGAGAATGCCATAAAAGATTCGTGCTCCTTTGTAGCCAAAGATACGAATGAAGGTTGCAGCTCCGTTGGTTTTGAAAAACCACTCAAAGTTGAATACCGAAGCTGCAACAGACAAGGCGCCGATGAGCATAAAGAGTATAAATACAAACTTATCTGCCATGACTTTATTTTACCGACACGGTACGTGTGCCGTCTTCATTTTCTTTGATGGTTACGTTTACGATGTCTGAAGGAAGGAGTTCTTCGATTTTCTCAGGCCATTCGATAAAGCACAATGCACCCGAGTACAGGTAATCTTCATAACCAAAATCGTAGGCTTCTTCTACTTTGTTGATGCGATAAAAGTCGAAGTGATAGATTAGTTCGTCCGAATCCGAGCGATACTCATTTACAATGGCAAACGTAGGACTGTTGATTACGTCTTCTACTCCTAGTTCTTCGCAAATTGCTTTAATGAAAGTCGTTTTCCCCGCTCCCATGTCGCCGTAAAAAGCAAACACCGTGCGGTCGTCCATTGCTTCGATAAAAGCTTTAGCCGCGTCACGAATCGAGTCGAGTCCGTTGATAGTTATTTCTGTCATGTTGTTTCGTTTTCTGTTCTCTCACAAAGATATATTACTTCCGCTTTATTTTCACTTTATCTATTTGTTATAAATAATGAATTTCTTTGTTCATAGCAAATGCTGTCTGCAAGGGTGGTTACTTTTAACTCCTTGTCTAGAAAAGATCTAAAAATCTCGGCTTCGGCTTGAGACAGAAACGGCGCTATGATTATCGCCTGCATGCGGTTGTTGGTTTCGGTTGTTACCGACAACGCGTGTTCGCGCAAAAAAGACATGGCTGCTTTGTTTATATCATAAAGCAAGGATTCGTTTACCGCAACGGTTGGTTTGGGATAAAGAATGAATTGAATATACGGTTGCGAATCGGGCAAAACGTGCTCCGAATTGAGTTTTTCGTGAGGAGTGTGATCTGCAACGGCTTTGTTTTGTACCGAAGGAGAAATAGATTGGGATGGAATTGTTACCGCGACACGCTCTTGAGCTTGCAAATAATACGTCTCGTTATGGCTCAGCATATCGGAGATGTATGAGACATCGGGGCGATATTGCAAAGGAGCCAGCAGGTTGTTTGCCGCATAGATCCAGCCTCTTAGACTGTAGGAAACGGCAGTTATGATACGGGATTGAATCAGCGTGGTGGTATCGTGGGCGAAATATTGTTCGATGGTTCTACCGACCTTTATTGCTTTGTTGGTATGGCCACCTAGCAGCAATGCTTTTTGTTTCAGCAACCATACGTGATGCATCATGGGGTTGAATTCTTTGCGCCGAAGGTAACGTTGGTAATCGACATCGGTTTGCCTACGCCGATCGCGACGCGGAGGTTTGGATACGGAATGCTTGGCAATTAAGTTTTCGCACCGCTTTGCCACGTCAAGAAATACGTCTGCATCCGCTTGCTCCACAAGGTGATTTCCGGGAGCAAGTAGCAGATAGAATTCGGCAAAGTCTTTTCCTCCGGGAATGGCAATGCGGTCGTTGATTGCGGTAACCTGATCGTTGTATTTCTTTTCGGCATGATAATAGCCGTTGTAGCGTGTGGTAAATCCGTGATACCAACGCGTATATTTGTTGTTTTTGCGCGTAGAGCATCCGCCCAACAACAGAGGTAAAAGAAGGAGAAATGGTAGTTTTCGAAGTAAGGTCAACACAATCTATTTAGGTTTTCTTCAATGAATGCACTGCTTTGGCAACCATAAAAAAGACGACAAGGGTAAGGATGATAAATGCACCTGATGGCACATTGAGAAAGTAAGAGAGATAAAGTCCGGCCAAACATCCGACGAAGCCGAGCAACACAGACCCGAAAGCGATGGTTCGGAAGTTAGCACTAAACACATTTACCGTCATCTGCGGAAGCGTGAGTAACGACATCAACAGCATGATCCCTACCAAACGAATGGCCAACACAATGGTGACGGCAACCAGGCACATCATCGTATATTCGATAAGCTTTACTGGAAGTCGCTTGGTAGAGGCAAACTCGCTGTCGAACGATACATAGAGTATCTCGCGGCGAAAGAGCTGAAACAGCGCAAACAATACCGCGGCAAGGATACTTACAATGGTAATATCTGAAAAACTCACCGTGAGTATATTCCCAAACAAGAAAGCCGAAAGATTGGGAGCATAGCCCGGTGTCATGAAAATAAACAATACGCCGAGTGCCATCCCCAACGACCAAAAGGCAGCGATAGCAGAGTCTTCACGAATATCATACTTCTTCGAAACCCATTCGACACCAAAGGCCGAAAGCACCGAAAAGCATAGCGCGGAGATAATGGGGTTGATACCGAGGTAAAAGCCCAGTCCCAGTCCGCCAAACGATGCGTGCGTAATGCCGCCACTAATAAATACCAGTCGGCGCGACACAATGTAAGTCCCGATAATTCCGCATGCAATGCAGGTAAACAAACTACCAAGCAAAGCATTCTGGAAGAAAGTGTATGATATTAGTTCCATAGGTTTAAGGATGAATTCTGCGTTCGGATACCACCAATAAGGCTTCGTCTTTGAGCTGATCAGGCAATTCGATGCCGCGCAACTGCAAACTGCGAAGCCAGCCGGCTACTTCCTCGCTTTTGAGTGTATAGAAAACTTCTCCGAAGTGGGATACTTCCTCATCGGTGTATTCGTCGCCGTGTCGTCCGCGAAAGCGGTCGAGATCTTCGTCGTCGTAATATTCGATGTCTTTGCTTACTGCCGCAAGCAGACTGTCTTTCTCACATAGTTCATGCGCACCGCAACATTCCTCTTCTGCTTCTTGTGGCTCGGGAATTGCGTCGATCTCGCCACGTTCGAGCATCTGCTCTAGTTTGCGGTTACGGAAATAACCAATGATTGCGGCCACTAGGCCAAGGATGACAACTCCTAAGATTATCAACCACATAATTCTTTCTTTATTTTATTCTTCAACATTAAAACCGACTTGCTTGAGGTGATCCCAATATTCGGGATACGACTTCGACACAACGCCCGGTTCATCTACCCATACAGTTTCGCCCAACAGTGCAATCGGAGCAAAAGCCATTGCCATGCGATGGTCTTCGTAGGTCTTTACAACCGGAACAGCGGTAACGTCTACGCGTTCGCCATTCCACTCCAAAATGCTGTCTTCGTGATCTGTTATCTTATAACCGAACTTTAGCAATTCGTTTTTCAACGCCTCGATGCGGTCGGTTTCTTTAATCTTCAAGCTTTGTAGCCCTGTAAAACGGAACGGAACGTTTAGCATGCAGCAGGTCACAACAAAGGTTTGTGCCAAGTCGGGCTCGTTGACAAAGTCGTGCTCGAAACGCTTGCAAAGCATTCCGGTCTTTGTGAGTACAACGCCACCTTCTTCATAATTTGTCTGTACACCTAGTTGCTCAAACAGTGTTGCCACTTTGCTATCTCCTTGCGCACTGTTGGCTTCGAGGCCAACCAAGAATACGTTTGCTTCTTTTGCCAGTGCAGCCATCTGATACCAATACGATGCCGCGCTCCAATCCGATTCTACTTTAAAAGGAATTGGCTTGTACGTTTGCGGTGCAATCGTTATGGTATTTTCATTCCACTCGGCATCTACTCCAAAGCGTTTCATCAACGAAAGGGTAAGCGCGATGTAGGGTTTCGAGATCACGTTGCCTTTGAGACGTAACACGAGACCGTGCTCCATGGTTGGAGCAACCATCAGTAAGGCTGAAATATATTGAGAACTTACGCCTCCGTCAAGCTCGATTTCCCCTCCTTGCAAAGCACTACCATAGATCTTCAATGGAGGATACCCCTCTTTTTCCATGTATTCGATGCGTGCACCTATGCTGTTAAGGGCATCTACCAAAATACGAATGGGTCTATTCTTCATGCGGTCGGTACCTGTAATCACCCACTCTCCGATAATTTTGGAAAGGAATGCTGTAAGAAAACGCATAGCAGTTCCGGCAGCTTTGATGTCGAATACATTGCTGTCGCTCTCGAAGGCTTTCACCATTACATCGGTGTCGTCGCAACGAGACAAGTTGTCGATTCCATACGGACTATAGCTCAACGCATCGAGAATCAATGCTCTGTTACTGATACTTTTTGATGCCGGCAAGTGTATGTTGCCTTCGATCTTATCTATTCCTGTTACACGGTACTTCATCTGTTCTTATCTATAATAGTGTATTACAAAAGTAAGGAAAAAGAGAATAAAAGCAGAATAATTAATACCTTTGTTCGTAGGTATAAAGGTAAATGGCGGAATGATTACAGTTACAAACTTGTCCGATCTGAAGGGCATTGCACTAACGGCTACAATTGGCTTTTTCGACGGTGTACATCTCGGACATCGTTTTTTGATAGAACAAGTAAAGCAAGAAGCAGCGAAGCAACAACAGGCTTCGGCTGTGATTACGTTTCGTCAGCATCCTCGCCAGGTTTTGCATAGCGACTATCAACCCAAACTACTTACCGGATACAAGGAAAAGATTGCACTGCTTGCCGAAACAGGTATAGACTATTGCATTGTGCTCGACTTTTCGATAGAGATCTCTCGCCTTAGTGCGCAAGATTTTATCGAACAAATGCTTCATGATAAACTATCTGTATCTACACTTTTGATTGGTTACGACCATCGTTTTGGCCACAACCGCAGGGAAGGTTTTGAAGACTACGTGCGTTATGGTGCTGCCGTGGGGATGAAGATCTTACAAGCTCTGCAATACGATAACGGACATACGCATGTGAGTTCGTCCGAGATACGACGATTGCTGCAACAAGGCGACGTTGCGACGGCTTCTTCCCTGCTTGCTTATCCCTATCATCTAAAGGGAACAGTGGTAAAAGGCTTTCAAATTGGCCGCAAAATTGGCTTCCCTACTGCCAATCTGCATATCGACGAACCGTATAAAATCATTCCTGCAATTGGAATTTACGCGGCTTGGGCCGTGATCGATCATGCAATCTACAAAGCAATGGTTTATATTGGTAATCGTCCTACTGTACACGATAATACCAAAATCTCTATCGAGGCAAATATCATTGACTTTGACCGAGACTTATATCACAAAGAACTTACGATACTTTTTGTTGATTTCGTGCGTGGAGATGCTAAGTTTGACGGGCTCGATGCTCTTAAGCGTCAGATTTCGCTCGATAAGGTTGCGATTTCTTCTATCCTTGATGACGCTTCTCTTCCTCTCGACTTATAACAAAAAAGGAGCATAACCACAAAACTATGGCTACGCTCCTTTTTTAGATAGAATTCGATTGTCGAATGAATCTAAATATCGTGTTTATGATTTAAACAGACGTTGGCAATTATTGCTCGTCTTCAATCGGAATCACACGTTTTACACTCTGGCGCAATGATATCAGGGTCTCTGTTGCAACTACTCCTTCAATCTCTTGAATCTTGTCATTCAACAATTCCATCAAGTGCTCGTTGTCTCTTGCATACAGCTTGATCAGCATGGTGTAAGGCCCTGTTGTAAAGTGACACTCTACAACCTCCGGTATCTTCTCAAACTCAGGAACTACATCTTTGTACATAGAGCCTCTTTCGAGTTTCACTCCGATGTATGTACACGTATTGTAGCCCAAAACTTTCGGGTTGATGTGGTAACCGGATCCGACAATTACATTCATGTCGATCATTCGTTGAACGCGCTGATGAATGGCTGCACGTGATACGCCGCACTCTTCAGCTACGTCTTTAAAAGGAATTCTGGCATTCTTCGAAATAATGTTCAGAATCTTCCTGTCCAGTTTATCTATTTTTTCCATAAACTTTTAGTTATAGATCTCTTACTCAAAAACAAATCAAAAATAAGAAATCTCTTTCAAAACGAATACTTTTATCAAACAAAAGTATCTTATAGACAAAAAAGACGGGTAAAAGATGCCAAATAACATCTTCACCCGCCTTAAATATTATGAAAACTCTTACTTTTCGATGTCGATCAATTCTACTTCGAATTGTAGTGTTGAGTTTGGTTTGATATCTCTACCTGCACCACGCTCACCGTATGCAAGGTTAGCAGGAATCCAAAGGATGTATTTAGATCCTACAGGCATCAATTGCAATGCTTCTGTCCAACCTGGGATAACTTGGTCTACACCGAATACTGCTGGTTCGCCACGCTCTACTGAGCTATCGAATACAGTTCCGTCTAGAAGTTTACCTGTATAATGTACTTTTACTTTATCAGAAGCTTTTGGACGAGCACCTGTTCCTTCTTTCTCTACTTTGTATTGCAAACCGCTTTCTGTAGTGATCACACCTGGTTTACCTTTGTTTTCTTCAAGGAATTTATCTCCCTCGATCTTCGTTGCATCAGCTTCTTTTTGAGCAGCTTGAACGAAGTAAGTTTGCATGAAAGCTTGAGCTTCTTCCGGAGTCATGCTTGTTTTTTCACCTTTCACTGCTTCTGCGAAACCTGCGATAAGCGCATCTACATTCGCTTCGCCACCAGGAATAGTTTTTAGGTTTTCTTTGTAGCTTGCACCTGTACTAACACCGATTGCATAGCTTACACTATCCATATCAGTTGTTAACTTTACACTTTTCTTAGAATCACACGATGTAGCCACTACACCTACTGCAGCAACTGTTACCGCAGCAATAGCACTAAATTTTCTCATGTCGTTTATTTATTTTACAATTTCCAATAATTCAACGTCAAATACCAATGCACTGTTTGGCTCGATTACTTCACCTGCACCATGTTCGCCATAGCCTAGGTTTGAAGGAATGAACAAACGCCATTTATCTCCTTCTTTCATTAATTGCAAAGCTTCAACCCATCCCGGAATCACTTGGTTTACACCAAATACAGCAGGCTCACCTCTTTTTACAGAGCTATCGAAAACTGTACCATTGATCAAAGAACCTTCATAATGACATTTAACTTTGTCTGTAGCCGTAGGATGAGCTCCATTGCCCGACTGAAGCACTTGATATTGCAAACCGCTAGGAAGCGTTACTACACCTTCGCGATTTTTGTTAACTTCAAGAAACTCTTGTCCTGCTTTCAGATTCAACTCTAATTTTTCAGATTGCAACTTTGTAAAGAACTCGTTGATGATAGCTTTTGCTTCATCATAGCTAATAGCCGGAGTTGTTTCTTCCATTACAGACTTCAACCCGTTTACAAAATCTTCAACGTTAATAGCGTTGATTCCTGAGCTTTTGAAATTGTTTCCAATACTCAATCCAAGTGCATAACTTACTTTATCCATGCGATATGTCTATACAATTAATAATAAACGACAAAAATAAACTAATTAAACAGACTTCCTCCATTAAGACTCAACTTTTTCATACATTTGCTTTTACTAAGTTGTGTTTCATATGAAAAAGCTAGTTATACTTACCGGAGCAGGCATGAGTGCCGAAAGTGGAATCTCCACATTCAGAGACAATGGAGGACTGTGGGAACAATATAAAATTGAAGACGTAGCAACCCCCGAAGGTTTTAATGCAAATCCAAAACTTGTCCTTGATTTTTATAACCAACGCAGACGCCAATTGTTTCAGGTTGAACCCAACAAAGGGCACATTGGATTAGCAGATCTTCAAAAGCTATTTGATGTACGCATCATTACTCAAAACGTAGATAATTTACACGAACGTGCGGGCAATACATCCATTATACATCTACACGGCGAATTACTAAAAGTAAGATCATCTAAAGATCCCGATCTAATCTATGAACTTACTGCGGATAAACCAGACATTCAGCTGGGTGATCTTTGTGAAAAAGGCTCACAATTACGTCCGCATATTGTATGGTTTGGGGAAGCTGTCCCTATGATTGATCCGGCGATCAAATGGGCAGAAGAAGCCGATATATTTGTGGTAATTGGGACTTCTCTCAATGTGTATCCTGCAGCAGGACTGCTTTCGTACGTAAAGAAAGGGAAGCCTATCTTTTTGATTGACCCGAATGAAGTTCGTACCAACCGCAACGACATTACATTTATACAAAAGAGTGCATCCGAAGGAGTCGAGGAACTTTCTAAGATACTACAAGCTTATGTCTAAAAGTATAGCATATTACCATTCGCCTTTAGGCATACTACAGATTACATCAAACGGAGTTGCCATCACGGCAATCCGTTTCGTTGAGGAAAAACCACAGAACCAACCAACCTCTTCTTGCCCGATAATAAGCAACGCGATTGCACAGCTGGAAGAATACTTCGACCACAAACGAAGTGTGTTTGACCTTCCTCTCGCACCCGAAGGAGGCACCCTTTTCATGCAACAAGTATGGTCAGAACTTCTAAAGATAGCTTACGGAACCACAACCTCTTACAAACAAATCGCCACAGCCTGCGGCAATCCCAAAGCCTTTCGTGCCGTAGGAACAGCCATAGGTAAGAATCCGATTGCCATCGTTATCCCTTGTCACCGCATTGTTCCTGCCTCAGGAGGCATTGGCAACTATGCCTATGGCAAGTCTACCAAAAATAAACTTTTAAAACTTGAATTTAGAAGCATTAAATAATTCATCATAACAAATCATAATCAAAAGTCAATTTAACACACGTTTCCATTACTTATAAACGAAAAAACCTACATATTGATATCTTTGCGATATAATAAAGAACAAATTACAATCACAATGACTCGTAAACCCGGCATATTACTATCACTATTGCCCATCACAGCACTCGTTATCTTGCTTATCATAACCGTAAGTGTATTTAATAACAACGCTCTTAGCGGTGCAAGCCAAATTGTACTTTTAGTCGCAACAGCACTCTGCTGCGTAATTAGTGTAGGTTATTTAAAGGTTAGCTGGAAAACGTTGGAGCATGCAATGGTAAACAATATCGATAGTGTAGCCCCTTCGATCTTAATCTTATTAATGATCGGAGCAGTTGCCGGTACCTGGATGGTCAGTGGCGTAGTGCCTACACTGATTTATTATGGGATGCAGGTGATACACCCCAGCTTCTTTCTGGCTTCCACCTGTGTGATTTGTGCCATTGTTTCATTGATGACCGGAAGCTCCTGGACTACCATTGCCACCATTGGTATAGCCCTTTTGGGTATTGGTAAAGTACAAGGATTTTCGGAAGGTTGGATTGCCGGAGCAATCATTTCCGGAGCTTATTTCGGAGACAAAATGTCGCCGCTATCCGATACAACCGTGCTAGCCGCATCGGTATCGGAGACTCCGCTTTTCCGTCACATTCGCTACATGTTGATTACCACCGTACCCACGATGATCATTTCGCTAACTATTTTTGCAGTCTTTGGCTTTAGCAACGAAGTCACTAATACGGCAGAAATTGAGCGATTTAATACAGCCGTTGCACAAACATTCAACATTTCTCCTTGGTTATTAGTAGTACCGGCAGTTACGATGCTTATGATTGCAAAAAAGATCCCTTCGATCGTAACCTTGTTTGTATCGGCAGCATTAGCACTCATTGCAACGTATATTTTCCAACCTGAACTGATTAAACAAATTGCTGGGAGCGAATATACCGGAGCCGCTGCGAGCTATGCCGGAGGACTAAAGATCCTTTTCGGATCTACACAAATTGAAAGCGGATTTCAAGACTTAAACGATTTGATAGCTACGCGTGGTATGGGCGGTATGTTGAATACCATCTGGTTGATTATTTGCGCCATGTGTTTTGGCGGAGCGATGACTGCCAGCGGTATGTTGGGTACTATCACGTCGATGTTTATTCGCTTTATGACCAACACGTTTGGTACGGTAGCATCAACCGTTGCTTCCGGGCTTTTGTTGAATCTTACCGCATCAGACCAGTACATTGCCATTATCTTAAACGGTAATATGTTTAAGTCAATATACGACAAAGACGGCTACGAAGACCGTCTGCTAAGCCGTACCCTGGAAGATTCCATTACGGTAACCTCTGCATTGATTCCGTGGAATACGTGTGGTATGACACAGTCTACCATCCTAAACGTACCTACGTTGACATATCTTCCCTATTGTTTCTTTAATTTGATAAGCCCGATAATGACCATGATCATTGCGGCTTTAGGTTATAAAATAAAACGTATAAAGTATGAGAAAAGTTAAGCTATCCCTTCTGGGTAAGGTGATACTGGCCATAGCGGCGGGCGTGCTGCTGGGTCAGTTCTTACCGGTATCAATCGCGAGAATCTTTGTAACCTTCAATTCCCTTTTCGGGTCGTTTCTTGGTTTTAGTATACCGCTTATCGTTGTAGGGCTTGTTGCCCCTGCTATTGGTGAGCTGGGCAAAGGCGCGGGTAAACTTCTCTTCATCACCGCCCTTATCGCATACGGATCCACACTTTTCTCAGGCTTCTTTACTTACTTTGCCAGCGACACAATTTTTCCGCATATACTGCCGGCAAACTCAGAGTTAAGTAACATCGACAACCCTGAAGACTTCCTTTTACTTCCTTATTTCAAGGTAGCAATGCCGCCGATCATGGACATCATGACCGCGCTCATCATGTCGTTTGTTCTCGGCTTGGGTATCTCAGCCATCAGCGGAACCAAACTAAAAGGTGTGGCCAACGATTTCAAAGACATCGTCGACCTGCTTATTTCCAAAGTAATTATCCCTTTATTGCCTTTACACATCTTCGGTATATTCCTCAATATGACCGTAAGCGGGCAAGTATTTCAAATTATCTTCCTATTCCTTAAAGTAATCGGTGTCATCTTTGCACTACATATATTACTTCTTCTAATCCAGTTCTCGATAGCCGGAGCCGTAGCCAAACGCAATCCGTTCAAGCTACTCATCAATATGCTTCCCGCTTATATGACCGCGCTCGGAACACAATCGTCGGCTGCAACCATTCCGGTAACAATGAATCAGGCCATCAAGAACGGTGTACGCGAAAACATCGCCATCTTTACCGTGCCGTTGTGCGCAACCATTCACCTGGCCGGTAGCACCATGAAAATTGTAAGCTGCGCGCTTGCCATCATGATCATGTCGGGAATGCCGTTTGACTTTGCCACCTTTGCCGGCTTTGTAATGATGCTGGGTATAACCATGGTAGCTGCACCCGGCGTACCGGGAGGAGCCATTATGGCCGCATTGGGACTACTGCAAACGATGCTCGGATTCAACGAAACCGCGCAAGCATTGATGATTGCTCTTTATATCGCAATGGACAGCTTCGGTACTGCATGTAACGTAACCGGTGACGGTGCCATTGCAGTAATCGTAGATAAGATTGCGGGCAAACTAAATCGTACAGAAAAAAGTCACGAGGAAAGGTACGCTGAAATCTACGACGAAACCGTGTAGAATCGCGACAAATACCCAGTCTTTGCCCGAATAACGGGTAATGACAGGAAGCGTGGTATCCATTGTAGTAGCTCCGCCTGCTGCAATGGGTGCCAGTTTTCCAAAAAAAGTAACCAGCAAAGGCGCGCACAACAACGCAAAGATCTCTCGAAAGATATTTGCCGTTAGCGCAATCGTGCCTAGTTCGGCCCCTTTGTATTGCGTAATAAACACCGTTGACAACGAATAGTATCCAAAGCCGGAACCTACGGCCATCACATCAGAAATAGAAAAGCCGCGCATAAAAAAGCTGATTACAAAAGACCCTAATAAAGTCCCGACGATGGTACCAATAGGCACCAACAAAACTTTTGGCTTCATCTTTTTCACCATTCCACGCAACTGATCGTCGCATCCAAGGCTCACTCCCACACAGAACAACAGAAAATAAAGTGCGTAGATTGTAAAATCGTTCTCTATAAAATAGCCGGGAACCAGTTCGGTAATCCCCAATAAAACTCCTGCTACAAAAAAGGAAAGTATAATAAGCGTACTCTTCATGACTCTTTATTTTTAAACCAAATCGTATATACCAACCACGACACAAGCACACTGCCTATTGTTGCCGCAAAAGAGATCAACATCGCATTTACCCCTATGGTAGAGAGGTTGTTCATAATATCTTTATTAGTCCCTACCGATATACCTAAAAAGAAAAGCAAACCAACAATCGCGACCGAGATCAGTTTGCCCACCAAGCCGGCAACATGTCGCTTGCGTAATACATAACCGGTAAGAATACCGATCACCATACAAGAAATAACTGTAAGCATATATACTAAATTTAATCAGATCTTTACATAAGCACCAATCGTGCTCCCTACTCCAACGATTCGCTTGTTGTCGACAACACGAAACACCAAATCACCATGAACCGATTCAATCGTGATTCGATCGCCCTTTCGCATGTACGACACCGTATAGCACTCTTCCGTTTCACTAATAGCAATCGTCACCATCTTTTTATCCTTGAATTCGAGATAAGCGAACTCTGCCGTGTTTTCAGAAATAAAGCGTCCGCGAAGGGCCGACTTGCCCGACAAAACCAATCCGAGCAATAAGGTTATTGCCACACAAAAAAGAATATTTCCTAAAAGCCCCATACGTCAATTTCATTAATTCATTACTGTACGCAAAGATATTACTTTTCGTCGCAGACCGACACACTCCCTTAACAAGCGCAACAGTTTTGTTTTAAGTAATTAATTTTCACGTAACAGTGTCGTTACCTCGTTGCAACAAACAGATGATTTCTTTGCCATTGTAAATCAATGATGAAGATTTGATACCAATGAACAGAATTCTCACTTCTCTATTCACTGTTGTTTTGTTGCTCGTATGCACAGCAAAAGGAGCCGCACAAACGAAAGCAGAAACAGGCAGCTTGTCGGGCGTCATTTTCGACCTCGAATACAACGAACCACTATTGGGCGCAACCGTTCAGATAGACGGTACCACACGCGGAACCGTTACCGATATAGACGGAAAGTATGTATTAGACAACATCCAACCGGGCAGCTATACCATTCACGTTTCATACATCTCGTTCGAGCCGAAACGATTCAGCAACATCGCAATCAAAGCCGGAGCGACCACGACACTCGACGTAGAGATGAGCAAAGCCAATCTACAAATCGAAGAAGTAGTAGTCACTGCAAAACGCAACCTCGAAAGCGAGAACGTCTTGTTGCAACAACGCCAACTTTCCAACTTGGCCGTAGAAAGTATCGGTGCGTCGGAAATGAGTGTCAAAGGAATTTCCAACGCAGAAGATGGCGTAAAGAAGCTAACCGGAATCTCGATTGGCGAAAGCAGTCAGGTGATTGTACGCGGACTTGGCGACCGCTACAGCGCAACCGCGCTCAACAGCATGCCTATCGCGTCGCCCAATCCCGATAACAAACTCATACCTCTTACCCTTTTCCCCTCGGCCGTAGTAAAGAATATTACAGTAAGTAAAGTGTATGATCCGAAACACTTTGCCGACTACTCGGGAGCCATGATCGACATCGAAACCAAAGAGAACATGGGCAAACACTATTTGTCGGTCTCGGCAACAGCAGGCGGAGTTATCAACACCCTGTTGAAAAGCTTCTATTCATCAGACTTAGAAGGAGGTATACCCTATCTTGGTTATGCAGGTGGTGGAAAACTTTCACAGCAAGTAAAAGATATGAACTGGAATGATTTTCAAAACTTGAAAGCAGACCTCTTTAAAACCAACTTCGACATTCACAAAAAAAGAGCACTACCCAACATCGGGCTCACTGCCGTGTGGGGAAGTATTTACAATATCGGAAACAATACGCTCGACGTATTGGCGGCCGGAAACTTCAAGAACGGTTACCAGATTAAAGAGCATGTGCTGTCATCAA
The DNA here is from genome assembly GCA_051660585.1 of Tannerellaceae bacterium. Taxonomy (GTDB): domain Bacteria; phylum Bacteroidota; class Bacteroidia; order Bacteroidales; family CAMTPD01; genus UBA12018. The sequence continues at coordinate 14,012 of JBOFPV010000098.1, read as the reverse complement.
CCCTTACGGCACAGGGCGTGAAACTCGACGAGTTCGAAGCCGATCAGTACCTATACGAAACCACGACCTCCCTTACGGGACAAGTAGGTTACACGTTTGCACAAAATCAAAAGCTCTATTACAAACTTCTGTATGCACACAATACCGAAGACATGTATTCGAGACGTACCGGATTCGACGCCGAAGGGGTAGAACTGGAAGGAAGCAACAGTGTGTACCATGCCTATTCGCTGCTCAACAATCAGGTAGGCGGAAGTCATCCGCTGAGTAACTTATGGGCGTTGAATTGGAATGCATCGTACGGAACCACCGAAAGCAACGAACCCGATCGTCGCCAAGTAATGTACCAGCGCACACCCGAAGGCTATAAAATCTTTCGCCTCAATCAGCAAGAGACCATGCGCTTTTTCGGGAGCCTGAACGAGCACGAAACCACCGCTTCGGCACGTGCAACTTATTTCATCAGCAAGCAAAGCAACAAAGAAAACACCTTGAACTTCGGAGCTGCTTACCGCAACAAGAACCGCGACTACTCTTCGCATAAGTATTATTATGCTTATAAAAATTCATTCGCAAACGACCTTGTGATCTCCGACATATACACTCCCGATTTCATCAATGCAAGCAACATTGCTTCGGGCAATATCAGTATCGTAAACGGAACGCTCCCCAAAGATGCCTACAAAGCATCGATGCAAATTGCCGCTGCCTATGCCGATTTGGCTTGGAACCTCAATCAGCAATGGTTGCTCAACGTGGGGCTTCGCGGTGAATACGCCACACAAACCGTAAACTACTTCAACGATGCGGGCACCGCCAAGGAATCAGAAATCAAAGGCTTTGACCTCTTCCCGGCGATAAACATAAAGTATAGTTCGTCGGCCCGCAACGCATGGCGCATGGCTGCTTCACGCACCATCACCCGTCCGTCGTTTATCGAGATGGCTCCTTTCGATTACAAAGAATCGTACGGAAGTGCAACCATTCGCGGATATGCCGACTTGCAAAACGCTTACAACTATAACTTCGACTTGCGCTACGAGTTGTTTCCGGCAACGGGCGAACTCATCTCGATCGGGGGATATTATAAGTTTCTCGACAAACCAATTGAGCGTGTACAGGAATATTCGGGCTCGGCGATTCAAACGTTTCGTAACGTACAACAAGGGCAAGTGGCCGGTGTAGAAGCCGAATGGCGTAAAAACCTGGCGTGCGACTGGAAAGCAGGGATCAATGCCTCGTACATCTACACGTTTATCAAACTACCCGAAGATGGTGTCTACACCGACTCGAAAAGACAACTGCAAGGTGCTTCGCCGTACTTGATCAATGCCGACGTTAGTTACAATCCGCAATGGGGCAAAAACAACTCCGCCTCGTTGGCGCTGGTTTACAACCTGCGCGGCCCGAGAATCTATGCGGTAGGCATCAACGGCATCGGCAATGTAAACGAAAAAGAAGTACATACACTCGATTTCATCGGGTCGTGGCAACTCAATACAAAGGCCAAACTAACGTTTCAGGCCAAAAACATCATCAACCAATCGCGCATCCTTCAACAAGAAATCTCCGATACGGGCAAGAAAGAAACCGTAGGTAAATCGAAAGAAGGCGTGAAGCTCGAAGTTGGTTTCAGCTACTCGTTCTATTAATCACACAAAATAAGATTCACACTTAAACAAGAATTGAAAATGAAAAAGTCGTATTTAAAATTTGCATTCGGCACAATGCTTGCCATGATAGCCGTTAGTTTTGCTTCGTGCGACAGCTCAAATGATCCCGGTAACGGCGGTGACGACAATCCCGACAAAGACCTTACCGTTTTGGAAGGAACCTTAACGCGCAAACTCGAATTGGTTGCGGGCAAAACATATACACTCAAAGGAGGATATCACGTAGAGCAAGGCGGTGAATTGGTCATTCCCGAAGGCGTTACCATCAAAGCTGCTACCGAAGGGGTACCTTACATCCTGATCGAACAAGGCGGTAAGATCAATGCGCAAGGGACAAAAGACAAACCAATCGTAATGACTTCGGATAAGTCGCAACCGGGTGCTTGGGGCGGAATCCACATTTGCGGGAAAGCACCAATCAACTTAAGCGGTGGAAAGGGCAAATCGGAAATCGGCGACGCTGAATACGGCGGTAATGACGCGGCCGACAACTCGGGCGTATTGCGTTACATTCGCCTCGAATACACCGGCTTCGCATTCAACGAAGAGAAAGAATCGAACGGATATACCTTTTACGGCGTAGGCAACGGTACAATCGCCGAATACTTGCAAGCGTACATGGGAGCCGACGATGGGTTCGAATGGTTTGGCGGAACCGTAAACGCGAAATACTTGGTTTCGACCGGAAGTGAAGACGATTCGTTTGACTGGACCGAAGGCTGGGTAGGTAAAGGTCAGTTCTGGGTGGCGCAACAAGCGGAATCGGGCGATTGCCTCATCGAAGCCGACAACCTTTCGGGCAACTTCCAAAGCACGCCGGTATCGTTCCCTACGATTGCAAACCTTACATTGATCGGCAACAATAGCGCAGACGCTGCTCGCGGTGTACGCCTTCGCGCCGGTACGTTCGTTAAGATGTACAATGCGTTGATTACGGGCAAATCGAGAGCCGTAACGATAGAAACAGACGAAACCATCGAGAGCTTTAAAGACAATACATCGCAGGTGATGTATGTATGGGCTTCGGGCGAATTTGACAAAGCTAGCGAAGTGGCAAAAACATTCGACCTTGCAGCAATCGAATCCAATGCAATCAACGCTGACCTTGGATTGAACGGTTTCATCGGTACCGTAGCAGGTGGCGAAGACCTAAGTAGCGACGCTTTCTTCGTGAAAACAGCATACAAAGGTGCCGTTGCTGCCGACAACGACTGGACACAAGGCTGGACTCGCTCGCTTTAATCGCATCCAACTCTAAATCAATACTTGAGAATCTGCCGGTGTATCTGCTTCCGTGCGGATTCTCTTTTTTTATTATCCAAACAAATCATTGAATCCATGCACACACGTATATTGCTTCTATTTCTTTTTTGCACGCTTTTACCGAGTCTCAACGCCCAACAAAAGCTGACGCTTGTAGACGGTGTTTACTATACCGACTCTACACAAACCAAATCGTATACGGGCGACTATCTCGAATATTATCCCTCGGGAGCGCTCCGACTCGAAGTATCACTCAAAGACGGCAAGCCGCAGGGAAGTTATGTAGTTTACTTCGAAAACGGACGGCCGCAGGAGGTACGCGGCTACAAACACGGGCAGTTCAACGGACTTTGGCGCACCTATACCGAAGTGGGTTTCCTGGTGGCCGAGGCCAACTACAGCAACGGCAAAAAGAACGGACGCTGGCGCGTATGGGACGACCTGGGGCGTTTGCGCTACGAAATGTACTACAAAGACGGACGCAAGTCGGGAACCTGGAGTATCTGGGACGAAGAAGGGAAGCTCACATCCTCCCACACCTATCACTAATCATCACGTAATCAATGCTACAACATTGTAATACGAATGACACAACGCGGTAATAACTTCAGCTTAATTTTGCAACGAACAAAAAAGGATTTGATTTAACCTAATAGTAAATTGTATGAACAAACACAATTTTCTCGCTGCCATATCAGCATCCATCTTGCTTTGCTCAACTGCAATGCCTACTTGGGCGGCCGACAAAACAGCAGACAGTGTCAAGAAAGAACAACTTCCTTCCGAAACCAATCACGTAACCATCGAAGGTAAAGTATTGGAAAACGGAACGAACGAACCTCTAACAGGCGCTTCCATCGAAGTGAATGGCAAAAAGTATTACAGCGATATCAACGGGGCTTTTTCGTTACAATTGCCAAAGGGAAACAAGGCATTGGTAAAGGTTAGTATGATCTCGTATGCTTCATTATCGCTAGAAGTAGATACCGACAATGCAACCAATATGCATGTTTTATTAAAACATTAAGCTTAGACACGTACGTGTCTAAGATGTGTACAGGTACGTGACGCATTCTTGTCATATACCTGTCTAAGTTGTGTCCTGGTACGTGTCTAAGCTTAGTCTTCATGTATCGGGGCTTTATTATATAGATCTACCACCCTTAGACAATACCATGAATGTACGTAGAGGTCTTTATGCGCACTTCCTTTTTGCGTATAGCTGCGGTTTCATCGCACAAAAAAGCCCGAAAGATCGACGAGATCTCCCGGGCTATATTGTATCTATTCGGTATACGATTAGTTGTATTCGTCGCCAAAGCCTAAGTTGGCATCGGCTACAAACTGCTTGATGCGTTCTTCATCTTCACGTTTGCATACGAGCAATACATTGCCCGATTCGGCAATGATGCAGTCGTCTACTCCTTGCACTACAACCAACCTTCCTTTATTTTCTACCGAAATAACATTATTGCTGGCTTCGTAGGTCAATGTTTTTGTATTGAGACATGCATTTCCACTAGCGTCTTTCGGAGCCAACTCATACAAAGAGTTCCAAGTTCCGAGATCGGCCCATCCGAAATCTGCCGCAAGCATATATACGTTGTCTGCCTTTTCCATGATCCCGTAGTCTATCGAGATGTTGGGACAACACGGATAGTTTTCGAAAATAAACTCATTCTCTTTTTCCGTACCGAAAAAGTCAATGCCGGTATCAAAGCGCGTCGTTATTTCGGGCATAAACTTTTGTAGTGCCGTCATGATTGCATCGATGTTCCAGAAGAATAGTCCCGAGTTCCAATAAAACTCGCCACTCTCTACAAAAATCTTTGCCAACTCATGATCCGGTTTCTCTGTAAACGTTTTCACTTTCATGAAATCTCCGATTACATCTTCATCAGCCTGGATATATCCATATCCGGTCTCTACCCGATTGGGCTTTATTCCTAACGTTGCAAGTGCTTGATGGTCCTTTACAAATTCAAGCCCTTTCGCAATTGCTTTGCAAAACTCATCTTCTTTAAGAATCAAGTGGTCGGAAGGAGAAACTACAATGTTTGCCTTCGGATTCAGTGCTTTGATATGATATGCCGCATACGCAATCGTCGCGGATGTATTTCTTCGTTTTGGTTCTAAAAGAATCTGATCGCTGCAAAATTCAGGCAGCTGCTCTTTAACGAGGTCTTCATATCGATTATTCGTGGCAATAATAATATTTTCTTGAGGAATCACTTTTTTGAAACGATCAACCGTTAATTGAAGTAAGCTTCTGCCTGTGCCCATAAAGTCAAGAAACTGTTTTGGATAAATTTCTCTACTAAAAGGCCAGAAACGACTTCCTATCCCCCCACACATAATTACACAGTAATTGTCTTTCATAATCAGCGCTTTTATGATACAAATATGATATACGCAAATGTAGTAAATATTTATTCCGAACCTATTAAATTGATTTTTTTTGAAAAAAAAGTGGTGCAACTATTGCAGGAATGAAAATAATGCGTACCTTTGCAATGCAATCGGGAAAAACGATAGCACTGAAACGCCCAGATGGCGGAATTGGTAGACGCGCTGGTCTCAAACACCAGTGGATTCACTTCCATGCCGGTTCGATCCCGGCTCTGGGTACAGAAAAAGAAAGCTCTGCATGCGCAGGGCTTTTTTTATATCCAATCCTCTCTATTATGCGCTTATTAAAGAGTAAATACAGAATAAAGAAAACCGGAATACGGTTGTATCGCAAAATGCGATTCAGAAAAGGGTTTGGTGTACATTCTCCGTTTGCTTTTGATCTAATCACAAAAGTAATCGAAGAGAAAAGTTATTTCTATGCGTATAATGACATACGCACCATTCAAGAGCATTTTATCACACATCCCGGAAAAGCTGTATACACAGACCGAAAAGGGAAAAAGCACGCGGTGGGCTATGCCTCGTTGTTTAAACAAGAAGCCATTTCGTCAAAGAAAGGAAAGTTGTTGTTTCGACTTACCAACTTCTTTAAGCCGAAAGAGGTTATTCAACTGGGAACTTCACTGGGCTTTTCATCACTCTATCTGGCGGCTTATGGTTCGGATGTGAAGGTGAACGCAATTGAAAGCAACGAATCGCTTGTCCCTTATATTACGGATGTGATAAAAGGAAACGAACGCATCACGCTACATACCGGCAATTATGCAAATCTGATTCCGGAAATCATGAGTAAGATAGAAAAGGTAGACTTTGTCTTTTTTAACTTAGAACGCGAATACGAAGTGAATCTTCAATTGTTCTCACTATGTATTGAAAAAGCTCATGAGAATACGGTGTTTGTTATCAACAACATCAGTAGGTGTAATTGTACGTCGAAACTGTGGAACGAGATCATTCATAATCCGAAAGTTTCAGTTACGATGGACTTGTATTCGATGGGTATTATTTTCTTTAATCCGAAATTGCACAAAAGAAATTATAAAGTTTACTTTTGACAATCGAAGAAATAATATGCTATGAAAAAAAGTATCGTCTATACGAAAACCGGCGACAGTGGGAAAACATCACTGGTAGGGGGCGAACGTGTTTCGAAAACACATCCTCGCCTCGATTGTTATGGTACTGTTGATGAATTGAATTCGTTTGTTGGTGCCTTGATTGCTGAGATACAACAAGAAGAAGACCGCGAGTTTTTACTCTTTATCCAGCACAAGTTATTCACAATCGGTTCATATCTGGCAACAGATCAAGAACACACCAACCTGAAGGTAGAAAGCAAAGTGTCTGACGAAACAATCCACAAAATAGAAAGTGAGATTGATAAGATCGACAACGAACTACCGAAGTTGAATAATTTCGTACTTCCCGGAGGGGGCAGATCTGCATCATTGGCGCACATTTGTCGTACCGTTTGCCGCAGAGCCGAACGCGAAATGTATCGCTTGGCGGAAACGGCAACTGTAGAATCTCCGGTACTTATTTTCATGAACCGACTATCAGACTACTTTTTCGTTCTTGGACGTAAAGAAGCCCTGATACACAATAAAAAAGAAATATTGTGGGATTATACTTGTAGTTAACCCTTTTATTTCTATATTTGCGGCAAAAACAGGAGTTTAACTATTTTAAACCTTTCAGATATGTATTGGACACTGGAATTAGCTTCAAAGCTGGAAGATGCCCCATGGCCTGCAACCAAAGATGAGCTGATTGACTTCGCTCAACGTTCGGGAGCACCTCTTGAAGTAATCGAAAACCTTCAGGAAATGGAAGATGAAGGCGAAATTTATGAATGTATTGAAGACATTTGGCCTGATTATCCAAGTAAAGAAGATTTCTTCTTTAATGAGGAAGAATATTGATTTCTAAGAAAAAATTATAGTTGAAAAGCGGAGTCTGATGAAAATCGAGATTTCGCTTTTTTACTTTTTCCACATACCTAATCTAATTACTACCATGAAACCAGTGTATCGAACCATACTTGTGTGTATACTCTTCTGCATTTTCATTTCAGGAACTGCTCAATCTCTCTCAAAAAACAAACGTATGCCCGATCCGCAACCTCCGGGAATGGTGTTGATCAAAAGCGGCTCGATCGAGTTTAATCAATTACTCGCGAAAGACTCCCTTATCGATACTCCTCTTTATCGACAGGGGGCCTCCTTTTCTTCGTTTTGGATGGACAAACATGAGGTCACGAATCAAATGTATAGAGAGTTTGTCGTCTGGGTAAGGGACTCGATCATCAGAGAACGACTAGCCGACCCAAACCTAGGAGATAATGAGTTGTTTAAAATTGACGAAGATGAGTATGGAGATCCAATTTCGCCTTATCTCGACTGGTCGCAAAAGATTCCGTGGAAGAACGGAAGCGATGAAGAACTTGCCGCCATTGAGAGTCTCTTTTGCATTGATCCTATCTCGGGAGAAAAACGGATGGATGAAAAACAACTTTTATTTACGTTTGAATGGTTTGATTCTTACGCTGCTTTGAAATACGGACGTTTACTTTCGACCGACAAGGCTGCTTCGATTCTGATCACAAAAGACACCGCTTATCTGGATACCAATGGAGCAATCGTGACCCAAACCATAGAAAGGCCTCTCTCCTCACGCGCAGATTTCATACATACGTACATCATTCCAATCTATCCGGACGAGTATTGTTGGATAACAGATTTCAAGAATTCAAATAATTCAACGCTTGTGCGCAATTACTTCACGCATACCGATTACAATGAATATCCTGTAGTGGGTGTGAGTTGGCACCAAGCAATGGCTTATTGCCAATGGCGTACGATGATGTTTCGAAAAGGAAATGCTAAGACCGGGATCGATCTTTCTGAGGAGTTTCGACTGCCTACCGAAGGCGAATGGGAGTATGCGGCAAGAGCTGGAAATAACAAAGCCAGATATCCGTGGCGCAAAGAAGATGCAGCCCATTGCCAATCGTGCTTTGTAGGCAACTTCAAACCGGGCGTTGGAGACTATACTTCTGATGGAGCACTGACTACTTCCTCGAAAATGAGTTATCAGCCCAATGCCTATGGGCTATTTGATATGGCCGGAAACGTCTCGGAGTGGACGGCCTCTGCTTATTTTGAAGCCGGGCACGCAATGGCTTCCGATATCAATCCGTTTATTTCTTATCGTGCTTCGCAAAGTGATCCGGATCATTTGAAACAAAAGGTGGTGCGGGGCGGATCATGGAAAGATGTGAGCGAACAAATCAGATCCGATCTCAGAGGTTATGCACACCAAGATGCCGCACACTCGTTTGTGGGATTTAGATGCGTAAAAACAGTGGTTGATCCACGCAAACAATAAACCTGACAAACCTTTTAAATCTAAGATATGAAAACAAGACTTTTCAACAATCCCTTCTTGAAGCACAAAAAGCGTATCTTCTCAATTATGTATAGCTGGGGAGCTGCAATCATTCTCACCGGAGTATTATTTAAATTAACTAACCTTCCGTATGCAAAGGAAATGCTCTTTGTGGGTATGATCAGTGAGATTATTGTCTTTTTCTTCTCCGCTTTTGATCCGATAGAAAAGAAGAAGTCATCCCTTCCGCTACAAGATACGACTGATCAGGTAGTCAGTAAAGCATATTTAGAAATTGCACAACTCAATCAAAATATCCAAGATCTAAATACCTTGATCGAAGAGTTGGTCCGAAAAGAACATCATACTCCTTATGTGGATAAAGAAGCAGAAGCCAATACCGAAAAGATGATTTCAGCACTGGCTGAGATGAATAAAAGCTACTTGAGCATTCTTCAAATCCAAAACAAAGTATTATCCAAACAGCAATCCTTACACGAAAAAAAGTATGATGAGTAACATGCAATCTTCTTTCTCAATGCGTCAGAAGATGATCAACATCCTCTATATCGTGTGTATTGCGTTGCTTTTTCTGGACGAATCTTCTGATACGGACTTATCTGAGTCTAGCTCAAACAGTGAAGAACTAAGTATTGCTGCATTGTCGTTGGATCTTCCATCCGAACAAATACAATCGCTTAGCCAAATAGATTCAACATTAGAGGTGATGATGCCTGCTTCTGGTAACGAAAGTGCAAGGTATAAACCATTCGTGCGATTAGAGCAACCGAATACAATTGTTTTTACCGGTATTGAAAACGTATTCAACCTCCATCTTTCAGATATCCATCCAGCTGAGCTTTCGTTCGAATCGGACAATGCCACTGTTGCTTGGTGCGATTCGGGAGTGTTGATAACTCCGTTGAAAACAATGAAGCAATTCTCTATTGATATCAAAAGAGGGAAGACATTGCTTGATCGTTATTCTTTTGAAGCAAGAGAACTTCCTCTGCCTGATTTACTGTATTTATTTTCAAGTGATTCCTCGATCACGCAATGCCGCATGCATGATCGGATTCTTCGTTCACATTTACTGGGAAGTAAGTCTCTACAGTTTTCGAATTCTCTGTTTCCTCAAGTCTCTTATCAGTTATCTGAGTTTTCTATTGTGCAACGTGATGCATTAGGCAATGCAAGCAAACAAGTGATTCGTCCGTCTCAATCGGGATACGATTTTGAATCGATTGCGCACAAATTACGTGACGAGAAAATATTGTTACTTACTGATATCCGACTTGTAGTGAATAACAGTTATGAGCAGACGCTTGCATCTTTTCGATTAACCCTTCAATAAACCATCGTATGAAAAAGCTCTTTATTTTTCTTTTTATCGGGTATTGCAGTATCAATGCTTTATCGGCTCAATTACTTGTTGACCATCTCCCCGTACCTTCAGCTTCGCAACGGGAATGGATTCAACAAACTCAACGAATACCAAACCGCTCTCAGCAAAACAGAAAAGTAATCTACCGTAGAATTTGTGTAACGGAACAAGAGAATAAACCCCTCTTTTTTCCATCATCTTATAAAGATCGCCACATTACATTTACGGAGTTGGTGGTGGGTAGTATTCTTTTAGATAGAATTCCCGCATTTGCATATCAATCTTCATTTACGGATCTTTCGGCATTAGATCCAATCAAACCGGACTCAATCCTATGGGCACATAAATTACATATACGACCTTCTGACTCTACTTCTTCAATGACGATGCAAATTTCCGATATCGATTGGAATACTATTGGTGCTTATCTGATTAAGGAAGTTCATTATCTGTCGGCAAACGACTCGCGACTTCAATTTGAAATCGAGGCAATCTGCCCCTTATATGTAGAATACATCGACGAAGAAAGTGGGTATTATCCATTAGCATGGATTAAGTTCAATGATATTGAACCTTTCTTAATGCTACTGAATACATCAATTTATAACAAAAATGATAATGATAGCTATTCATTAAATGATTACTTTCGTATGCATTTATATGAAGGCGATATCATCCGCTTGGGAGAACGTTTTGAACGTACTTCCTACACGGCTACAGAGGACAATCAAAAAGGTAGTCTCTACAATGATTCGATCCTAAAACTAGAGATCAATCAATCGGAGCATCGTTATTTTACTCCGCAAGACTCCTTACCTACCAGAAAGAAAAAGACCATGAACAGTAGTCCTCATCGCTCTGTAAAGCGATAAATTTCTAATCTAAACGAATTGATTTTGGAAACTGAAACAAACTCAGATTGCAGTTACGCAAACTTATTTTTGACTTTCCTCAAAATTGGAGCATTTACCATTGGTGGTGGATATGCTATGTTGCCCTTGATTGAAAGGGAAGTTGTAGATCGCAACTGGATGAACAAAGAGGATTTCATGGATGTGTTTGCTATCAGTCAAACGCTTCCCGGTATTTTCGCAGTAAATATGGCTGTATTTGTGGGCCATCGAATCAAGAAGCTTCCCGGTGCAATAACGGCTGCTATTGCTACTGTTCTGCCTTCCTTTATTATCATTCTTCTGATTGCAATGTTCTTTACAAAGGTGCAAGATAATATCTGGGTAGAAAGAGCTTTTAAAGGACTTCGCCCGGCGGTGGTTGCATTGATTGCAGTCCCGGCTATCAAAATGGCAATTAAAATCAAACTGTCCAAGTATAATGTATGGATTCCCATTGCTGCGGCTCTTCTCATTTGGTTACTTGGTGTTTCTCCAATCTATGTGATCACAGGAGCCGGTATTATCGGCCTTGCATTCGGAAACTTTTTACGTAAATAGTTATGATCTATCTTCAGTTATTTCTTACATATCTAAAGATCGGTATCTTCTCTTTCGGTGGAGGATATGCGATGCTTCCTTTGATTCAACAAGAGGTTATTTACAATCACCAGTGGATTACTGAGCAACAATTTACCGATATTGTTGCTATCTCTCAAATGACACCTGGACCGATTGGTATAAATAGTGCGACATATATCGGTTATCAGGTTACCGGAAATGCGATAGGCTCGTTTATTGCTTCGTTTGCAGTTTGCCTTCCGGCTTTTCTTATCATCTTAGGAATCTCGTATTCGTTTAAGAAGTTCAGAACAAATAAGTATGTGGAGAACTTCTTTACCGGACTACGACCTGCTTCGATCGGACTTATCGCTTCTGCTGCTCTGATCCTGATGAATGATCAAAACTTTATCGACCTCAAAAGTTATTTGCTTTTTGGTGCGGTGTTCTTAGTTACTTGGCAAGGAAAAATAAACCCAATTATCACCATCATCTTGTCGGGTGTGGCAGGTGTTGTTCTTTATATGTAAAGAATAGAGGTCAACTTCCTGATTGTAAAATGAATTCTATTTTATGATATACAGAAAAGGCTCCAATGATTGGAGCCTTTTGTCGTTTATAGTTTAACGGTCTTACTTTTCCCTTTTTTACTTTCGTTGTGAAACTTATCTACCGAAGTTACCACATACTTGTATTTTGTTTTACCAGTGTTATATGGTAGCTGATAGTAAGTATCGCGTGTGATCTTAACAATCTTAGATGGATCTTCTAGGTTTACCTTTTCTTTGTCTTTGAAACGATAGACTACATAGTAAGACCCTGTTTCCGGATTCTGTGGTTTGCCATTTTGCTTCCACTGCAATACGTATCCATTTTCAGTCCACTTAGCCTTCAGCTTCTTTACATCTTTCGGATTATGATTATGTAGATGCGTATAAGCTGGTATCAATGCCGGATAGCGATGATAATTATTAGCCAGACTATCTACCACTCCTTTGTTATTCGCGGTAATCTCACCTGCCGGCCAAAAGCAATTTCCATGTATCTGAGGAATGCGACGAATGTAACGCATCTTACGTGTTAAGTCGTCTGCTTTCATCGTTCTTGCTACATCTTGACCAATATAGAGGTGTTGATTGTAATTGTTCTCTGCCCACCATTTAACCAAAGTAACATAGTCTGCCGCATTATGCCCGATCTCCCAATATACTTGTGGTATGTTATAATCGATCCATCCTTCTTTTACCCATTTCTTTACGTCGGCATATAAATCGTCGTAGTTTTGAAGTCCGTTGGTATTGCTACCCGATCCGTCTGTGGTGCTCTTTTTATTTCGATAAATACCGAAAGGACTTACCCCAAAACGAACCCATGGTTTGGTTGCAAACATGGTCATGCGTATTTCTTGAATCAACAAGTTCACATTATTACGTCTCCATGCATTCTTTTGAGAGTTCTTATAGCCTTTGGGACGCCCGTAGCGGGCAAAGCTTGCTTGATCAGGAAAGTCTTCTCCTCCCACAGGGTAAGGATAGAAATAATCATCCATGTGTATTGCATCGACATCATAACGAGAAACAATGTCTTTTACGATCGTACAAATATACTCCCTACACTCTGGTACTCCTGGATCAAATAAAGTCTGACGGCCATATTTTACGAACCATTCCGGATGTTTATAGTAAACATGGTTACGATCCATCACCAAACTTTCATTTACGGCCGCACGGTAAGGATTGAGCCATGCATGAAACTCCATATTGCGTTTATGACATTCTTCAATCATGAAAGCCATCGGATCGAAATCACCTTCGGGAGCTCTACCTTGCTTCCCTGTTAGAAAACGACTCCATGGCTCGTATTTAGAATCGTACCATGCATCGGCTTCCGGGCGCACTTGAAACACGATTGCGTTAATATGTAGCTTTTCTAATTCATCAAGTGTATTGATAAAATATCGTTTCATTTGCGCAGGTGACATTGAAGCATACTGTCCTTGAAAAACAGTCTGAATCCAAGCTCCTCTAAACTCACGTTTAGGCTGCGTTTGTGCAGATAAGAAATTGCATGCAGCAAGCAAGACAAGTAATAATGTTAGACGAAAAGTTCTCATTCTTGTGAATAGTTAGACAATTATATATGAATGCAAAAATAAATAAAGGTTCAATATCTTTTATGCATATATCAATTATAAATCAAGAAAGTCCATAGATTGTTTTATTGAGAAGAATAGAACTGAATAAAAAGAAGAAATATAGAAATATTGAATCAAACTAAAATAGATGTATTCATCGAAATAATTAGATACAAAAAAAGCGAGTCAATCTTTCGACTGACTCGCTTTACTATTTGCTCTCTGCGAGCTAAAACGGCGGCTATCTACTCTCCCACTATACGCAGTACCATCGACGCTATTGGGCTTAACTTCTCTGTTCGAAATGG
>JBOFPV010000097.1:0-21933 GCA_051660585.1 Tannerellaceae bacterium | reverse complement strand
CTCTTGCTAATTCGATATTACCATATTCTTCATTCATTATACTCTCTCCTTTTGTATAATATTCTACGAATCCAGACTTTTCTGATTCAAGCAAATAATGAGACAAAGCCTTTGAAATGGAAATATCAAGAGTTGCTCCAATGCTATGCGCTACACAATGCTCTGGCCATATATCAAATTGATTATCAACGAACGATTCATTTGTTACACTACCAACAATTGGCTTATAAACAACATGACCATACTCTAATGTTGAAATTTGTGAATACGGAGCGGGTATTACCCCTTGTATATCTTTCCAAGATGTATGAAATGAACAATGGCCAATGGGATGATAATCTAGACCAACAAATATCTTCGAGAAGAAGTTTGACTTTTCTATAATAAGATTAGAAAGACGTTTCATATCATTGGCCGCACCTTCTACGTATAACGAACCTCGAGGGTCACAAAAGTCATATTGACAGTCAACCAAGACTAAAAAGTTTCTTTTGTTATGTTTCTCCATATATAAAGGACTAATCGTAATTGTTTATTAAAGCTTGAAATTAAATCTGCACAAATATACAATCTTATTTTATATTCGTTATGCTTGATCAATATATGAAACTTTCGATGCTACTAAACTTAAAACATTGTAAAATCAGAGATCCTGTACAAATGATGTATTATTTTTGTCAGAATTTTAGATTTAAGGAAATACAAAAAAAATGAATGAACTAGACAACATACCTAACGAGCACCATCCTCTATCTCCTTTTCTTCCAGAAAATGCAAAACTGCTCATGCTAGGAAGCTTTCCCCCCAAAAAAGAGCGATGGTCGATAGACTTCTTCTATCCGAATCTACAAAATGATATGTGGCGTATTATGGGCTATATATTTTATGACGATAAACAGTATTTTGTGGATACGATAAATAATAGATTCAAATATGATGAGATTATTGAATTTTGTAAAGAGAAAGGCTTAGCAATATTTGATACAGCTCAAACCATAAAAAGATTGAAAGACAATGCATCGGATAAATTTCTATTCATAGTAGACCCCACAGACATCTCTCAGATCATAAAAGAGCTACCACAATGCACTGCTATTGTCACTACCGGTGAAAAAGCAACAGGCACAATCATTGCAAAATTTGATTGTGATAAACCAACAATAGGTAATTATAGTGATATTGTTATTGACGAGCGAGTACTGAAATTCTACCGCATGCCATCTTCTTCAAGAGCCTATCCGTTATCAATCGAAAAGAAAGCTATTGTTTATCAATCGATGTTTATACAATTAGGTTTATTAGCCCCTCTTATAGAATCAATTTAAAAATCATTATTTTTCCAAACAACATCAATTATATTAAAAATATAGACTTCATATAATACCATTTCGTAATGCATAATATACAGCTTCTGGCATATTACCGACTGAAAATTTTGCAAGAATACTCTTTTTGTAGTATTTGAGTAAATTAATATCAATGTCCAATTTTCTGGCAATAGCTAGCTCTCTATTACCTTTTGCAATAAACCTCAGAATTTCCACTTCAATGGATTTAAGTTCCACTTTAGCCTCAAGCACAAACTTATTCATCCGTTCATTATAGATAAAACGTTTATCTCCGATAGCATCATATATAAGAAATCTTGGTTTATAAACTCCCTCTGCAACATTAGCATATGTAACTGATAGTAAAGGTCGTCCGATCGCATTAAATAATACAGGCATTAGTGTACAATCAACGGGCATCAAAGTACCCAACTTCGTTTCTAATCTATAATTGTATTGTATAATAAAATTATTAAGTCTACTTTCACTCATCCAAGAAGCAAAGCAATTGGAAACTTCATGCTCTATCTTCATAAAGCGTTTACGATCTTTCGAGTCAATCGTTTTGCTTAGGAAATTAAAACCGAATCCTTCAGCTTCTTCTTTGCTATAACCTGTAAGCTTAATATATTTATCTGAAATAAATAATGGTAATCCGGTATTATTAATAGATATATAAGCAGCATGCCCCATCGCCTGACTATATATTTCAATACGTCGAATTATATCATCTATTTCCGATTTATAGGTCTCAATATGCAAACCTGAAGCTTCTTCATATGATGTTACTAAACCTGACATTAATTTTTTAGGATTTACTCATTATAACAAATCTTGCTTATAAGCAACATAGATTGCCTCAGAAATAGATTTCACTTTCAGTTTCTCAAATATAATTGATTTACAACGTTTCAAACTCGACAAATTTGTATGTAACATCTCCGCAATCTCTTGCTCTTTAGTTCCATTTCCAGACATTCTAAGAATCTCTACCTCATCGCTAGTCAGAATCATCTTCTCATTATTCACAAATTTCTTATAAGTCTGAGAGTAAATCATTGTTTTATCTTCATGTATTTTATGCAAAAGCAGCATAGTTCGCGATTTATGATTACTATTTTCTAAAAAGCAGAGCGTTAATGCTAAATCAATTGTTTCAGTATACACATATGGCACAACCTTGAATACATATCGCTCATGTGACGAGAATGTCGGTGTATATAAAATTGAAAAATATACATACCGTTCCTCCAACTTCTTTTTATCGGCCAAATAATCATTTATTATTTTAAAGTAACGAGTCAATATCTTTTGATCGTCTACACACATATCTATATTTAGTTCAAGTGACAATACCCCAGATTTGTTATTACCAAACATAGAGCTAACCGATGTATTATAATTAGCAATATGTGTCGCTCTGGAAAAATGATCAATAATCATCACCGTTTTTTGTTCTACACATGCTAATGCTGTGATATTTGAGATTTGCGAATCCAAATACATTTGATTTGGAGTTTCTTTAAACTTCGAATTTCCGTATAAACTTTCTAAGAGCATTCCGTAATCGTTTTTAAGTATAGTTGCAGATATGCTTATTTCAGGATTAAAAGTAATTGATTTTACCTTATTAATATCTAACTATGAATAGTTTTTTCATGTATAAACTTTCGACTTGTTCATCTACAATTACGACGAATCGAAAAGAACTGGAGTTGCTAACTTTGTTCGGACATTAGGTTAAGGATAAAAACTTAACTTTGCAGTATGGGAAAAGAACGTACACAGTATGATTGTAACTTTAAAGATAATGCGTTCAAATTAAGCTATGAGCGAAAAAATGTAAGTGTATTAGCGAGAGAGCCAGGTATTTCAAGTAATTTGATTTATCGCTGGCGAAAAGAAGCGGAAGAGTACGGGGACGGATCCTTTCCGGGTAATGGTATTCAGAAGATGACACCTGAAGAAAAAGAGCTGGCAGATCTGAAAGAGAAAATGCGTATACTTGAACTAGAGAACGAAATCTTTAAAAAAGCCGTGCACATCTTTTCTCGGGACAATCGGTAAGATATCAGTTCGTAAAAGATCATGAATCTCTTTATCCGATTGAACTGATGTGCCACGTTTTAAAGGTCTCAAGAAGCGGATATTATTATAGGAAGAAAGCTCCAACAAGTAAGCGTCTTGTAAAGAAGAATAGTCTGGATAAACAGATTACAGATTCTTACTTCCAGAATAAAGTACTATATGGGAGACCTCGCATAGTAGCTGATATAACGGCAAATGGGACAAAGGTTTCATGTACAACAGTAGCCTTACATATGAAGCAGCTCAATATACAAAGTAAATCTCGCCGGCAGTTTAGAGTTACAACATACTCGAATCATCGAAATCCAGTGTTAAACAATATTCTAAATCGAGATTTTAAACCAATTGGTCTATCATTAAAATGGGTTTCTGATATTACGTATATACACATCTTAGAAAGGGTTCTATACCTGACAACAGTTGTGGATTTGTTTGAAAGAAAAGTTATAGGATGGGGTATCAATGAGAGTATGAGTACGGATGAGACTGGTATTGCTGCATTAAATATGGCTATAAAGAGACGGAAACCGGCTGAAGACTCGATCTTTCATTCCGATCGCGGAGTGCAATATACATCTTTTAAAACTCGCAATATAATCAATTCTCACAATATCGAAAGGGCAATTATTGGGATAACGCTGTTGCTGAAAGCTTCTTTAAGACGCTCAAAACTGAACTTATTTATGGGTACTCGTGAGTAAACAACAGATGAAACTAAAGCTTTTTCAGTATATAGAAATCTGGTATAACCGAAAAAGAAGACACTCGTATCTGGGGAGTCTTAATATCGAAGAGTTTTGGGAGCAGCATAATCTTAAAAATATAAATTTTTCAAATGTTGCCTAACGTTTTGTCCATAAAAGTTGGCAAGTCCACAACGCCTTTCATTAATTAGATAGATAATCTACATTTAACATATCAATCATTACAAACCTAATCTTAATATAAAACAATTGCATCTTTCATCTGTTTTATATATAAATGGTAAAAGTATAAAATAAACAAAAACAAGATTACAGATTTATTTAAGACAAATATCTTTAAGAAAGAACCAAAACTGTACACCATACTTTTATTAGTATTCCACTCACCACTTCTTGATTAATTGAGTTATAAGCATAGACTTACCATCAAATCAAGATCTTATCTGAAAACAAAAGCGATTCCTAATGAATCACAGAAGTTTTCATAGCATTGAATTTAATTTCACCTAGAAAATTTAAGCTTATGAATGCGCAACTATTCCAAGAGAGACTAATGAGACTACAAAGTAACATGATGAGTTTTGCGATGATGCTTACAGCAAATAAAGATGATGCACTGGACCTAATGCAAGACACAACCTTAAAAGCCTTAGATAACCAAGACAAATTTATCGATAATGTTAACTTCAAAGGCTGGGTCTTAACAATCATGCGACATACCTTTATCAATAATTATCACAAAGTATTGCGCACACAAACTGTAGTAGATCAAGAAATTGATCTTTACAACCTTAATCTTTCTTTAGAGTCAGGCTTTGATTCACCTGATGGAGCATATGCAATGAATGAAATCAATTCGGCAATTAATAAACTAAACGATGATTTAAAAATACCTTTTTCATTGTTTCTAACCGGTTATAAATACAACGAAATCGCCGAGCAACTTGATCTTCCTTTAGGTACGATCAAAAGCAGAATATTCTTTGCACGCAAAACGTTGCAAAGCAAACTCAAAGATTTTAGATAACAAATGATAAGACAAGTTCTACATGAGCTTGTCTTTTTTCTAATTTCATCAAATATGATTACTTTAATCTCTCCTTCCAACACAATGAACTCATCGGATGCAGATCTTGCTTTACCGCAGAGCAATCCGGTTTTTGATCATGAGGCAGAACTTATTGCCCAAAAGATGTCAAAGTTATCAGTCGAACAACTAGAGCAAACACTGCATCTTAGTCATGATTTAGCACAAGTAAATCGCGATCGTTATCTCAATTTTGACAACGGTAAGTACGCTCCCAAACAAGCAATTTTATCCTATGCAGGATCAGTATACCGTAATATTGATTTGCACACAATGACTCAGGCTTCACTAGAATACCTTCAAGCACATGTCTTGATTATCTCATCTTTGTATGGATTACTTAGGCCTTTTGATTTAATAAAGCCCTATCGAATTAATTTTCATCTCAAAATAGATTCAATTCCGGGCAATGATTTGTATGAGTTTTGGAGAATGAAAATTACCGATCACCTAAATAGTCTAGCAATCAAAGATGACGGCATTATCATCAATCTAACATCAAAAGAGGTTGAACACGTAATCGACACAAAAGCCATGTCGAGGAAAGTCAAGTTTATTAAGGTTGAATTTAAAGAAAACAAAGGTGATGGAAAGTTCCTATCAGAACGTGCGTATGCAAAGCCAGCTGAAGGACATTTAATCGATTACATCACACGTAATCGACTAAACAACTCTGTGGACTTAAAGCTATTTACATGGAATGGATACGTATATAACTCTGAATTGAGCAATGATAAAGAATACGTGTTTACAAGATAGTAGGAACGTGAATGATACATTCATAACAAAGAAAAGGTCTTGTTGCTACGCAACAAGACCTTCATTATATCAAATTGATAATTTCAATTATTTATGATTCTTCTCTAGTTCGAAGAATAAATTAGCAGAGTTTACAAGTTCTTTATGTGAGATAAAGTAGCTGTTGTGCTTTATATCGTTCAACTTGATTTCCTTGATATATACATTCTCAGGATTTTTTGTTGTAATTACAATGCTATCTTTTCCGTAATACTTAGGATCAAGTCTGATTGTAACTTTTTCAAACACCGGAGATGTCAATGTATAGTTCATATCTCCCGGACATGTAGGATAGAATCCCATCATACTAAATGCAGCCCAAGCAGACATTGTTCCTGTATCATCATTACCCGGTAATCCGGCAGGCTTATTTGTGAAGTGCTCAGCAAGAAGCTCTCGTACCAATTTCTGCGTTCTCCATTCTTCACCTTTAAAGTAGCTAAACAGGTATGGGTAAGCGATGTCTGGTTCATTACTCATATCAAAGTAACCTTTATCAAATACCATCTGTAGTTTTTCAACAAAATTCTTCTTACCACCCATCAATTTAGCAAGTCCCATTACATCATGAGGAACAGCAAAAGTATAATTCCATGCATTTCCTTCGTGGAAGCCCGGACTAGGTTCGAAGTTTAAACCTTGAAGAGGATCGAAGGGTGCATAAAATTCACCATTTGGAAGAATTGGTCTCAATGTTCCAAACTCTTTACAATAATAATTTTTATAACCCATAGCACGTTTGTAGAAGATTTTAGCTTCTTCTTTGCGTCCCATTTCTTCTGCAAGTTTTGCTAAGTTCCAGTCTGCTATATAATATTCCAAAGCGTGAGAAACAGAGTTATCATATTGAGATGTCAATGGAACATATCCTTTGGCATAATAGTCATCTGCATCAGGACGCATTAGGTTTTCAGCTTGTGGCAATGTTGCAGACTTGATCATAGCTTCATAAGCTGTTTCCATATCAAAATCGCGTAAGCCTCGTCTCCATGTGTCTGCAATCACAACAAGAGATGGATCACCTTCCATTGTCAGAGTTTCTTGACCAAACAATTCCCACTTTGGTAACCAACCGCTTTCTTTATACATATCGATCATGGTACGTACCATTTCGATTTGCTTCTCTGGATACACTAATGATAGCAATTGATGCACGTTACGATATGTATCCCAAAGAGAGAATACTGTATAACGATTACCTGAAGTCTTCATTGTTTTCAAAGAACCCATTGCCGGATATTCACCATTTACATCTTGTAAGATGTTCGGGTGAATCAAAACGTGGTAAAGCGCAGTATAGAATACTGTCTTTTGATCCATTGTTCCACCTTCTACATTGATACGAGACAAATCATTATTCCAAGCTGTTTTTGCTTGATTATATACTTCCTCAAAGTTCCAGTTAGGCTGCTCTGTATTCATGTTTTCGCGAGCATTCTCAATGCTTACGAAAGATACTCCCATCTTAACTTCGATTTGCTCATCTTTTTCTGTATCATACTCAAACCATACGCCGATATCATCACCGCTCATTTCACGGGTGTATTTCGAATAGATCTTGTATTTTCCGGAAGTTGCATCCCAATCAGCCTCTACGCCCGACATTTCTCGTTGCTTCTTCCAGTATCCCATTTTTTTAGGAGCTTTGTTTACTTTCATCACAAAGTAAATTGGGAATACAGCATCTGGGTTGTAACAAAATGTCCCTAACAATTTCGACCCTTCAATTTCGGTATCATTGACAATACGTACTGTTGCCCCGCTTTCATTAGTTAGCCCTTCTCCTAAGTTTAGCAGAAGATTTGCTTGTCCGGCAGGAAACGTAAATCTGCTCAATCCTACACGCTGAGAAGCTGTTGCTTCTGTACGAATGTTGTATTTTGTAAGAAAGTTTGTATAATAACCAGGTTTCGCAGCTTCATTTTTATACTCGCTACCATATTCTTTATAATCTACATTTAGCGCTCCGGTTGTTGGCATCAAAAGCAAACTACCCAAATCTGGACATCCTACTCCACTAAGGTTTACATGAGAAAAACCTGTAAACACGCTATTGTCTGATGAATAAGGTGTTGACCACCATTGCTTATCTTTGTCAAACTTATTTAAGTCTGAGCCCATTACGTTAAATGGAACGACAGACATCAATCCGTTTGGACAAATTGCGCCCGGATTAGTTGTCCCGTAATTACTTGACCCTATAAACGGGTTTACGTAATCAACAGGCTGCTTTTGTGCAAAGAGTGTTGCACTCACTCCCATTAATAATGAAAAAAAGACTTTCTTCATTTTGTTCAGTTTTTAGTTATGTCTATTGTGTTTCTATATTTTTCACCATACTACAATCTCATCGGCAAAGATGAAACCTTTCTTTTCGCATTGTTTTGCAACAACCTTGATATAGCGGGTATTGATATCTCCATCCCAACCCATCTCTTTAATAATTAATGAAGGATCTTCTACGGATACTTCATTAGTAATATTGGCAAATTGTGTAAATTCTTTCCCGTCAATAGAAGCATATAACTCTAAAGATGCCGGAAGAAATACACCAGGGCCAATTAGCTGCATAAAGTTTCCAAATATACGATGAATATTTTGTTCTTTTTCCAGATCAATTACGATCTCTAGGTCATTTGTATATCCTTGCCATATACCGTCGTTATAACCAAATCCACCCTTACGACCATCTACCAAAGCATTTTCACCTGTTGATGGATATGATTTATTAATAGGTGTCAAGTATGTTACCGTTTTACCTATCGCTTTATGATTATCGATACGCTTGCGTGTAAATTTGGACGAATCTGCTTTGTCTCCAAATAATGATGCTACTAATAAAGCAGAATCTTTTACTACAATGTCTGTAATATATAAATCTGAAGTATTTGTCGTTTCGGATCCATCTACAGTATAGCGGATATCAACCGGATACTTTTCAGCATCTAAAGTTACAACCAAGGTATTATTTACCGAATCTCTAGATGTAATTACCTCAATATCATCGGTTAATGGAAACGCATTAATACCTTTCGTTTGTAAATATCCAATATGATGATTTGCTCTTTTCTTAAAGTCTTCCCAGTTTTTCAAGCTATCCGGAGTCCATCCTGTTTCTGCAACTGCCAGTATACGTGGAAAGATCATATATTCGGCATGCTCTTGTGTTGGAATATATTCAGTCCACACGTTAGCTTGTACTCCAATAATATGATTCAGTTGTTCAGAAGTAAGTCCTGCAAAAGTAGGATTATAACTATAAACCTTCTTCAATGGAGAATATCCGCCAATTGCCTCTGGTTGTTCAAATGGAACTGCTTGGTAATGGTCGAAGTAGTAATATCCCCCTGGAGTCATGATCACATCGTGACCATCTTTTAATGCAGTGATTGCAAAAGTAGAGTCGCGCCATGACATAACAGTTGCTTCGGGAGCTAAGCCGCCTTCGACGATCTCATCCCAGCCAAGCAGTTGCTTGTTTTTAGAAATTAAATAGTTTTCGATGCGTTTGATCATATAGCTTTGCAGCTCGTCGAGGTTATTAAGTCCCTCATCTTTCATTCGCTTCTGACATTTCTTACACTTCTTCCACCCTCCTTTTGCAGCTTCATCGCCACCGATGTGTACGTATTGTGATGGAAACAATTCGATTACCTCATCGAGAATATTTTGAAGAAATACAAATGAACCTTCATTCCCGATACAAAAATCACTAGATGTATAGGGTTTTCCTTCACAATTATATTCTGGATATGCCCAAAACACTTCTTCAGAATGCCCTGGCATTTCAATCTCAGGAATTACTTCAATAAAACGATCTTGCGCGTATTTCACAACTTCACATACATCTTCTTTTGTGTAATATGCACCTGAAGCAGTAGAATCCTTGCTATCTGAATACTTGCCTCCTGTTGTAGACCACTCTTTCCAAGTATTACCCTTTCGATAAGCGGCTTTATTCGTTAACTCAGGATATTGATCGATTTCAATACGCCATCCGGCTCCATCGGTCAAATGCCAATGAAACTTATTTAGCTTATAATACGACATCGCATCAAGCATCTTAAAGATGAATTCTTTTGGGAAAAAGTTACGTGATACATCTAAATGCATCCCTCTATAGTTAAATCGAGGACAGTCTTTTATTTCGCATTGAGGAATACCATCAGCTTCCATCAATTGAAATAATGTTTGCAAACCGTAAAATAAACCTGTATCGGTCGATGATGAAACCAATACATACTTACCTGTTACATTTATAATGTATCCATCTTTTGCTCCAACTTCTTTATTGACAGCGCCATCTATTTTAAATTCAATCGTAGGGTTGTTACTTTTATCTCGCTGCACAACCACTCCATATCGAGAATCAATGTATGTATCAAGTAATCCGTTGATGATTGAATCTACACGTTCAGTGCCAGAATTGACGGCAACAGAAGTATTTTCGGTAATATTAAAGAAACCCGAGTGCTGCTTTAAAACTACCGGTTGAGGAACAACACTATATTCACCTTGATGAGATGTACAAGAAGCAAGGGTTATCCCAGCAATAAATGCAACTTTATAAGGTGTTAGTCTGCTTGTATTCATATTTATTATCTTATTTCAGAATACAAAAATAAAGCATATTATCATATTCATAGCATATTTTTTTAGTCTATAAAACATATTAGTCTCGCTCTAGCCTCAAAATACTACAGTTAGTTTTGTGTATCATATATGTAGTTATTAAATTAATCATTATATTCGCTTCGCGGTAATTGACATCTTGGGATAAAAAAGAAGATTATTATACAATCAAAGGATTGTATATAGTAATACATTTCTCCGTTTTTACGTAAAGCAAAAGATCTGAAAATCAAGCATGATAAAATTTTTTATAAAATTTCAGGCTTTAGTATTTGTTTGTTTAAATAAAACATCATACTTTTGCATCCGTAATCGAGAAAACAATAACGCGAAAGTAGCTCAGTTGATAGAGCATCAGCCTTCCAAGCTGAGGGTCGCGGGTTTGAGCCCCGTCTTTCGCTCTCTTCTTAATAAGAAGTTCTTTGATTTTTTATTGCGAAAGTAGCTCAGTTGGTAGAGCATAACCTTGCCAAGGTTAGGGTCGCGGGTTCGAGTCCCGTCTTTCGCTCAAAAGAACGATTATTTTTATTATTTGCGAAAGTAGCTCAGTTGGTAGAGCATAACCTTGCCAAGGTTAGGGTCGCGGGTTCGAGTCCCGTCTTTCGCTCAAAGAATGCTTATTTTTATTATTTGCGAAAGTAGCTCAGTTGGTAGAGCATAACCTTGCCAAGGTTAGGGTCGCGGGTTCGAGTCCCGTCTTTCGCTCACGAATAGAAGCATTATTTATTTGCGAAAGTAGCTCAGTTGATAGAGCATCAGCCTTCCAAGCTGAGGGTCGCGGGTTTGAGCCCCGTCTTTCGCTCAATAAGTTATTTATTATGTAGCTCAGGTGGTGAAATTGGTATACACGCTACTTTGAGGGGGTAGTGGGCGTTAGCCCGTGTGAGTTCGAGTCTCATCCTGAGCACTAAAAAGTCTTCTGCAGAAAACAGAAGACTTTTTTTGTATGTATCAATGAAAAATACAGAGTAATTATCAATCATATCAAAATAATAAACAGTTATGAGAACTGCGGGAGCTATAAATAAAAAAAGTTTTTTATCCCTACTCCTTTTATCTGCCCTTACTTTATCTTCATGTAAAGACGACTCAAAAGATGAATGGGTTGAAATTAATGTATCAGCCGAGAAATTTGAAGTTGGACCTGAAGGTGGTGAAAAGCAGATAATTGTAGAAGTGAATACTAATTGGTCTTTAGTTGGTACGCAAAGTTGGTGCTCTGCATCTCCCACATCAGGTAGTGCAGCCAAGAAAGACACAATTACAATTAAGGTTTCAGAAAACACTACGTATGCTGAACGTGAGGCAAACTTGAAGATTAAAGCTCTTTCGAAAGAACAAATAATCCAAGTTATACAGGCTCAAAAGCCTGGAGTTTTATTCAAAACAGACAAATATATAGTTCCTCAAAAAGGAAACGATTTAGATGTCTACATTGATCATAACGTTGAATATAAAATTAAGATTGATGAATCATCTAATTGGATTCGACATACAACAACCAAAAGCCTTGAAACTGACACGACAATATTTAGTGTAAGTGCAAACAACAACATTGAAGATCGTATAGGTTATGTTATTGCTTATTCAACAACAAATTCATTAGACGCAGATACAATGACAATTATCCAACGCGGAATCAGATCAGAAAGTGAACGTGATGCACTTATTGCTTTGTATGAAAACACAAATGGTGAAAATTGGATTAATCAATTAAACTGGAACTCAGATCAGCCTGTTTCTTCTTGGTATGGTATCACAACGCATGCTAACGGATCGGTTAAATCAATTTCTCTTATTAGCAACAGAATGAGAGGTGAAATTCCTACTTCAATCGCAGATCTAACAGCGCTAGAAGCAATTAACCTTTCTACAAACAATTTATCGGGGACATTACCTCTGGCACTTGGAAAAATAAGCAATTTGCAAACGATTTCGCTTACTGGTAATAATTTCACCGGTTCGATTCCTGTATCATACGGCTCTATTAAATACCTAACTGTTTTAATATTGGATCAAAATAAACTGTCTGGAGATATTCCTTCAGAAGTTCTAAATTGCAAAAATTGGGATCTTTGGGATTCAGCTATAAATATTTGCCCACAACAAGAGGGGTATGGCTTTACAAATTGCAAATAACAATCTTGATTTTGTATAAAAAAAGAGTGTATCTATGATACACTCTTTTTTTATACAAAATCTTTCCAGGTATAGCAATTTTTAAACGACTTCTCTAAATCAGTTCTACTACACAAACATATCCTAGACTTCACACATTCTTTCTTCGAAATATATCATTCATTATCAAACTATGATCTTTAGCAACTTCTTCATATTGGTTACTCATCACCAAATACTATTGTTATGAATTAATAGCTACAGTACCAGAATTAGCCAATCTTTTCAATTATACAGAAAAAAATAAGGGAAACACCTCTGTACGAGATGCTCCCCTTTTAAATGCTATGATTAATACCTAATTAAGCGTTCTTTACTTTCTCTACGATAGCTTTGAATGCTTCTGGGTGATTAACAGCTAAGTCTGCAAGAACTTTACGATTGATTTCGATACCAGCTTTGTGCAAAGCACCCATCAAACGAGAGTAAGACATACCTTCCAAACGTGCAGCAGCATTGATACGCTGAATCCACAATGCACGGAAGTTGCGTTTTTTATTACGACGGTCGCGGAATGCATAAAGCAAACCTTTTTCCCATGTATTTTTTGCTACTGTCCAAACGTTCTTTCTTGCACCATAGTAGCCTCTGGTTAGTTTTAAAATCTTCTTTCTTCTTTCTCTAGAAGCAACGTGATTAACTGATCTTGGCATAGTTGTAATCTGTTTTGAATGTAAGCGTCATTAAAAATGATCTTAGAGCTAAACATTCGGTTAATAAAAATCTTTGTAAACTTGGCTTATCAAAAGTGAATGAATTACTTCATTGCAAGCAATTGCTTAACAGCTCCTTCATCAGATTTGTTAACTATAGCAAAATAAGTAAGATTTCTCTTTTGCTTAGTTGTTTTCTTTGTAAGGATGTGTCTTTTGAAAGCGTGTTTTCTTTTGATCTTTCCTGATCCGGTAAGGGCGAACCTCTTTTTGGCACCGGAATTAGTCTTCATCTTAGGCATCTTTTCACGTATTTAATTATTAAACATATCCGATAAAATATCGGTATTTTTTATTCGTCTGACTTATTCTCGGCAGATTTAACTTTTGGAGAATCTGTTTTAGGAGCTACAGGTTTTACAGCCGCAGCCTTTTTGGGAGTAAGCATAATAATCATACGCTTTCCCTCAAGAACAGGAAGCTGCTCGACGCGTCCATAGTCTTCTAGATCGTTTGCAAAACGAAGCAACAGTACCTCGCCTTGTTCTTTAAACAAGATTGAACGTCCTTTAAAGAATACGTATGCTTTTACTTTGGCTCCTTCTTCTAGAAAACTTTTAGCATGCTTCAATTTAAAATTGTAGTCATGATCGTCGGTTTGAGGTCCAAATCGGATTTCCTTCACTACAACTTTAACAGACTTCGCCTTTTGTTCTTTCTGTCTCTTCTTTTGTTGATAAAGGAATTTTTGATAATCAGTGATTCTACAAACAGGAGGTGCTGCATTTGGTGAAATCTCAACTAGGTCTAAACCTTGAGCTTCAGCCATTCTTAGGGCCTCCTGAGTTGGGTAAACACCAGCTTCTACGTCATCTCCAACAACACGCACTTCGCGAACGCGAATACGTTCGTTGATTCTGTACTGGTCTTTCAGCTTATCATTTTGCTGTTTATTTCGATTATCTTGTCTCATTCAAAAAGATTAATCTCTCTTTTTTAATTAGTAATATATAATAAAATAGTATCTCAACTATCAATGTTACTGCTGCCACTGATTCATCATGCTTTCAACTTCACCAGTAATCATTTCTGCAAAGTTAGAAATTTTCATCGAACCTTTGTCACCTTCTCCCTGTTTTCTTACAGAAACTTCACCATTTTCTACTTCTTTTTCACCAACGATAAGAAGATATGGAATACGCTTCAATTCGTTATCTCGAATTTTACGACCTATTTTCTCGTTTCTGTCATCAACTAATACACGAATATCTTTTTCAAAAAGTTGTTTTGCAACTTCATGAGCATAATCATTATACTTATCACTGATAGGTAAAATCACAACTTGATCTGGAGTAAGCCATAGAGGGAATTTACCTCCTGTGTGTTCAATCAAAACAGCAACAAAACGCTCCATTGAACCAAATGGTGCACGGTGAATCATCACTGGGCGATGTTTTTGATTATCGGCTCCTGTATATTCAAGATCGAAACGCTCAGGCAAATTATAGTCAACCTGAATCGTGCCAAGCTGCCAACGTCTACCAATAGCATCTTTAACCATAAAGTCTAGTTTAGGACCGTAAAAAGCAGCCTCTCCTAACTCAACACGAGCATTTAATCCTTTTTCTTGACATGCTTCAACAATTGCACTCTCTGCTCTATCCCAATTTTCATCTGATCCGATATATTTTTCTTTATTATTTGGATCTCTTAGCGAAATCTGTGCTTCAAAATCTTTGAAATCCAATGCACGGAAAATAATAAAAATAATATCCATTACCTTAAGAAACTCATCCTTAAGCTGATCTGGGCGACAGAACAAGTGAGCATCGTCTTGAGTAAAGCCACGAACACGTGTCAAACCATGAAGCTCTCCACTTTGCTCATAACGGTACACCGTCCCAAACTCCGCCAAGCGAACAGGCAAATCCTTGTATGAACGAGGGAACGCTTTAAATATTTCACAGTGGTGAGGACAGTTCATCGGTTTTAACAAGAACTCCTCTCCTTCGGCTGGAGTATGAATTGGCTGAAATGAATCCTTTCCATATTTAGCATAATGGCCAGAAGTAACATAAAGTTCTTTTTGTCCAATATGAGGAGTAATTACTTGTTGGTATCCAAAGCGCTTCTGAATTCTTTTTAGAAAATCCTCAAGGCTTGAGCGAAGCTGAGCACCTCTAGGAAGCCACATAGGCAACCCTTGGCCAACAGATTGAGAAAACATAAATAGCTCTAGCTCTTTACCAATTTTTCTATGATCTCGTTTTTTTGCCTCCTCCAAAAGAGCAAGATATTCATCAAGCATTTTCTTTTTAGGGAAAGTTATACCATAAATACGAGTAAGCTGTTTACGTTTTTCATCTCCTCTCCAATAAGCACCTGCTACACTTAGAAGTTTTATCGCTTTAATGTATGATGTATTTGGCAAGTGAGGACCACGACACAAATCTGTAAAATCTCCCTGGGTATATGTCGTAATTGTACCATCTTCTAGCTCTGAAATAAGCTCGACTTTGTACTCCTCTCCTCTTTCATTAAACACAGAAAGAGCTTCTGCCTTTGAAATGTCCTTACGCATGATTGATTCTTTACGAGACACAAGTTCTGCCATTTTCTTTTCGATAGTAGCAAAATCTCCTTCTTTAATAGTGTGCTCGCCTGGATCAACGTCGTAATAAAATCCATTTTCAATAGCCGGACCAATACCGAACTTAATGCCAGGGTACAACTCCTGCAAGGCTTCGGCCATCAAGTGTGCACTTGAATGCCAGAAGGCATGTTTACCTTCCTCGTCATCCCATTTTAAAAGCTTAACACTAGCATTAGCTTCGATCGGACGAGTAAGATCCCATACCTCTCCGTTAACATTTGCGGCTAAAACATCTTGAGCTAATCGAGAGCTGATGCTTTCAGCTATCTGTAACGCAGTTGTTCCTTTAGCAAATTCTCTAACGGAATTATCCGGAAAAGTAATTTTTATCATATCTAACAATTTGTATATGCTATTTCATTGCAAATTTAGTATTCTTTTTTTTATATCTCTACATGAATATATAAAATTCTGCTTATATACTAGCGTTACTCATACTTTTATAAACAGTTTTGATTAAATATTGTTTGCTCAAAACCTGTCTAGACTTATAGTTTACAGAATTTAGTTACAAGAACCGTAATTATTAAACAGCAAAGACCTCATAAAACATAAAAAAGAAAGGCGACCATTGTATAGTCGCCTTTCTTTTTTATTCAGTCATCCGCTTTATACTATTATATACACTATAAATACCAAGTTCTCCAGCCTTACTCAAATCAGCAATCCCCTCTTGTGTTTCGCCGAGATATAAACGAGAAAGACCTCGATTATAATAAGCCTCTGCAAACATCGGATTCACTTCAATCGCTCTAGTATAATCTTCCACAGCACTACGGAAGTCCTGAATAGAACATTTTATATTAGCTCGATTGTAATAAGCAAACGAGAAGTTAGGGTCTAACTCAATTACTTTATTAATGTCCCTCAGAATCATCTCATGGTCAAACGAGTTCTGTTTTGCAATATTTTCCACAATCTTTGCTTGCTCAACTTTGTCAACAGTTTTTTTACGATTATTGATCCGACCCACATTATTCAAATTCATAGAAGCAGTAGACTCAGACTGATCCGCAGTTTCAGCTTTATTGAATTGATATTGCCTGTATCTAACAACCGCTCTATTAAAATATGCAATTAAAAAATTCGGATCCAACTCTATCGCTTTATCAAAATCTTTGATCGATTCTTCAAAGTTCTGAACTAACATATATTCTAATCCTCTTGCAAAATATAAATCCTTATTCAGACTACGATCTCCTATCTCTTTTGAGATATCGTCAATTGTCATAAAGTGTGTAGATATTTGATCTTCTAATAAAGAAGCTTCTTGATTTGTCATTTTTAATCGACGTGGCAATATCTGACGATTATTATATTCATCGATTATTTTAATATAGTTAATCGGCCTATCAATACTTTCAACTTTCTCGTAATAAGTCAATACAAACTGAGGTTCAAGATCAATTCTTACATTTTTATCTTGGATACGTCCTCTCACCTCACTCTTATACTTATTTTTGCGTTCGTCATCTTTATCATATACAACTAAGCGATTAAACTTATTAATTGTTATATCAGATTTCTCACGGACTTTATTTTCTGAATCTTTGCTTTCATCTGAAGTAATAGAATCATTCACGGCTAAAAGCTTTTTATCTTCACGTTTCTTTTTATATTCCTGCTCTAGGTTCATTGCATACCAATAATCTTTATCGGCACCGACAATATCATTAGATTTTCGTTTAACTTCAGAACGACTCACAAAACCAGGAATAAACTCAGGATATTTATCTAAAACAACATCAAAGTCTGTTATTGCACCTTTATAATTTCCGGTTTCTGTGCGAAGCAATGCTCTATTATAATATGCCAAGTAATTATCAGACTCTTGTCTGATTACAACATCAAAATCTTCAATAGCACGATTATTATCTCCAACCTGATAGCGCAATAAACCTCTATTAAAACGTGCTACAATATTTTCTTTATCTCGTTCTAATACTTTATCGTAATCAGCCATTGCTCCTCGTAAGTCATTTATATGATAGCGCACCAAACCTCTATTTATATAATTACCCAATTGCTGAGGTTCAAGATGTATTGCCTCATTTAAATCAGATAAGGCTCCATTAAAATCATTCCTTTGATAACGAAGAATTGCTCTATTTGAATATGCCGGAGCAAAATATTTATCTATTTCGATTGCCTTATCATAATCAGTTATCGCATTTATAGTATCGCCTTGTTCTAAGCTCATTGAACCTCTAGCAATATATCCCATCGTATTGTGAGGATAATACTCAAACAACTCATCAAAATAAGGAGTTGCATGCTGATAATCTTTTGATTGGATAGCGGCAATAGCGCGGTTTAATAACATTTGCTTATCATCAGGTTTATACTTTAGTCCCGTTGAATAATCAGCAATTGCTTCTGCGTATTTTTCTTGCCCTTGCCGAGATATCCCCCTACAAAAATACGACATTGCTATATACGGATTACGCTCAATACAAAGAGAGCAATCAGATTCTGCTCCCTGTAAATCATCAAGATTGAGTTTCGCAACTGCTCTATAAAAGTAAGGCTCTGCCATCCAAGGCTTCGCCTTAATCACTTGATTAAAGTACTGTATAGACAATACATAATCTTCAAAGTATAGTGCATTTCGCCCGATTGACATGACTCTATCTGTATTGATTTGAGCAGATAGAGATGCCGCTGAGATATTGAATATTGCTAAAATGATTAGTAACTTCTTCATGTAGTTCTGATATGATGTTAACACAAACGTACACAAAGTTTTTCACTTCTGCAAAGACATATTTGATCGTATATCACATTGTAGATTTATTAAAAAAATAATATATTCGCATAATAAACAAAACAAAACATGATAATAAACAAACTAACCAACTCTTTTTGCACATTCATTTTTGCATCAGCAATTTCGACATCATTTATTGCTTGCTCTGAAACGCACAAAACACAGAATTTAGCACTTATACCTTATCCAACAGAAATAAAGATAAACAACGATAAATTTATCTTTTCACCAAAGGTTTCCATTGCAACAGACACTTTAGCAAACAAAGAATTAATCAATTATTTAAACACAAGACTTAAGGAAACAATTGGTTATAAACTAGACATCGATAGTAATGCAAAAAGCAATTGCATCAATCTTGAGTTGAATAATGACACAATTCGATTTGGGCAAGAAGGATATTCCATTACTGTTAATAATAAGATCATCAATATTATAGCAGCTTCCGAAAATGGTTTATTTTATGGAATTCAGACATTATTACAAATGGCAACTACAGGACAAGCAGATTATACGTCATTTGAAATACCTGCTGTTGAGATTGAAGACAAACCGGCTTTTCAATGGCGTGGAATCATGCTTGATGTTTCAAGACACTTTCAGTCAAAGGAATATATCAAGCGATTTATTGACATATTAGCATTTCATAAAATCAACACATTCCATTGGCATTTAACAGATGGAATAGGCTGGAGAATTGAAATAGACCAATATCCTCTCTTAACGGATAAAGGGGCTTTTAGGAAAGTCAAAGAGAATAAGAATCCATGGCAAGAATTTGAGCTTGCAGATAACAAAACAAGCCTTAATACCTACGGAAGTTTCTATACAAAAAATGATATTAAAGAAATTATTGATTATGCTTCCTCTCGATTTATTACAATCATTCCTGAAATTGAAATGCCAGGACACTCCGAAGCTGCTACTTATTGCTATCCACAATACATATGTCAAGGAGCAAAACCTGGAAGTGGAATCTATTGTGCAGGAAATGATGAAACGTTTGTGTTTCTACAGAATATCCTTGATGAAGTAATAGAGCTATTTCCATCTCAATATATCCATATAGGTGGTGACGAAGTAGGAAAAGAGCAATGGTCTAATTGTCCGAAATGTATCACAAGAAAGAAAAAAGAAAATCTTGCAGACGAACATGAGCTACAAAGCTATTTTATTAAAAGAATGGAAAAGTATATTTCATCAAAAGGAAAGAAGCTTATTGGTTGGGATGAAATTCTAGAAGGAGGATTAGCTGAAAATGCAACTGTCATGTCATGGACAGGGCAAGAAGGTGGTATCAAAGCTGCAAATAGCGGTCATGATGTAGTTATGTCTCCAATAGACTATTGCTATCTAGACCATTACCAAGGATATAACAACAATGAACCTCAAGGCTGGGGTGGCTATAATGGACTAAAGCGAGTGTATTCTTTCAATCCGATACCAGAAGCTGTTACTTCCGAAAAAAGAAAACATATTTTAGGTGGACAGGCGAATCTTTGGACTGAAAATATTTCTAAAACAGACCATCTGGAATATATGCTTATGCCTCGTCTAGCAGCGCTTTCTGAGGCTGTTTGGAATAGTAATAAAGATTGGAATAGGTTTAGAAATAATCTTGATGTTCAATTTGATCGCTATGACCAATTAGGCTACAATTATTCTAATAGTTCAAATACACCTATGATTCAATCTTGTGACTACGATTCAATCAATCACAATTTATCTATTACTCTTTATACAGAATTAGATATGTATCCTATCTTCTATACACTAGATGGGAGTGAACCTTCAATCTCCTCTAGTCGATATAAAGACACAATTAAGATTGATAACACATCATTTCTCAAAGCTGCCACTTTCAGACATGACAAGAAAGTAGGATATACACTTGAACTCCCTAATTTATTAAATAAAGCAACAAAAGGATCGGTAGATTATATTACAGATTTTAATGAGCAGTACAATGGTGGTGGAGATAAAGCTTTAATCGATAATAAATTTGCAATCAAGCGTGGAGATGACAAAAATTGGCAGGGATTTGAAAAAGTAAATGCTGAATTTATCGTAAATCTTGGTGTTGAACAAGAAGTCTCTGAATTCACAGCAAACTTCTTTCAGCATATTGGATCCACATCTGTTATGCTTCCTTCTAAAGTCGAAATATATACTTCGTTAAATGGTAATGACTACACATTAGTAAAAGAGAAAGAGATTAAGTATAATCCATTTCCAGATGCATTTATTGAAAGCGTACAACTTACATTTGACAAACATAGAGCTCAGTATGTTAAGATAATAGCCGTAAACACAGAGAAACTACCAAGTGATCACCCAAGAAAAGAATCAAATGCTTGGGTCTTTATCGATGAAATATCTATAAATTAATCACTATTTGTTCAAAAAATAGTGAGGTCAAATAAAGTCGGTGAACTATTCATCTCGGCACCGACTTTTCTAAACATAATATTTATCTTACGATAATATTCTGATAACAAAATTCAATGACATTATTAAATTGTTATTTGTTACTGAGGTCAAAAATGCTATTGGCTATTTCAGCTAATAGCATTTTTTTTCACAATATAAAAACAGATCTATCCTAGAGCTTCTATTAATTAGAATAGTATATAGCTCTCATTTACTGGTAGATATTCCATCAATGCAGATACTTTATTCTATATTCTTAAGAAAACTCCGACCATTGTTCCCATACAATTACCGAAAGTCACTTAGCAGCTCTTTATATTACTTCTAAAAATATCTCCAGTCATATAATCGCAATTCTCAAGCAAACAGCAGACAGTCAGTTCGGACTCCATACTCTTCCTTAAAAGATACTATTAAAAAGGAAGTCCCCATGGTTTATCGGGTGAGCCATAGAATTACGCCCATGCTCGGCGTACTACAAAAAAAGCGAGTCAATCTTTCGACTGACTCGCTTTACTATTTGCTCTCTGCGAGCTAAAACGGCGGCTATCTACTCTCCCACTATACGCAGTACCATCGACGCTATTGGGCTTAACTTCTCTGTTCGAAATGGGA
>JBOFPV010000096.1:0-19245 GCA_051660585.1 Tannerellaceae bacterium | reverse complement strand
TCTTCCCATTTCGAA
This sequence comes from Tannerellaceae bacterium, assembly GCA_051660585.1. Classification (GTDB taxonomy): domain Bacteria; phylum Bacteroidota; class Bacteroidia; order Bacteroidales; family CAMTPD01; genus UBA12018. The sequence continues at coordinate 19,230 of JBOFPV010000096.1, read as the reverse complement.
CAGAGAAGTTAAGCCCAATAGCGTCGATGGTACTGCGTATAGTGGGAGAGTAGATAGCCGCCGTTTTAGCTCGCAGAGAGCAAATAGTAGAGCGAGTCAGTCGAAAGATTGACTCGCTTTTTTTTGTATCTAATTATTTATAAACAATCAGCAAGCTAGAATTCGCAAGATTAGAATGATGGATTATTGCTCGCCCGAAACCATCGGAATTGTATACAGCGTGGTTAATCTAATTTTCTGAGGTGAAAAAAAAAGACAGAGTAGATTCTTACCCTGTCTTGATTCATCTGATCAATACTATCTGTTTAATACAAAACTACTTTGTGATAGTCGTTCCTTTACCAGCTTCCAGTGCATCTGCCTTTGTGATTACAACAGAGCTAACACCTGCTTCTATAGCATCAAAAGCATTTTCTAGTTTAGGAATCATACCACCTTGAATAACTCCTGATGTAACTAATTCTTTAAATTCAGCATTATCGATGTGCTTAATTACGCTATCATCGTTATGCTCATCCTGAAGTACGCCAGCCTTTTCAAAGCAATACATCAAGGTTACATCAAAATGTTTAGACAAAGCCTTTGCCGCTGAAGCAGCAATTGTATCTGCATTTGTGTTGAGCATGTTTCCTTCGCCATCGTGAGTAAGCGGAGCCAATACAGGAACCACTCCTTGCTGAATCAACGCAGCCAGAAGATCAGAGTTTACCTCTTTTACATCGCCAACAAAGCCATAGTCAATATCCTTTACCGGACGTTTTACGGAGCGGATAATATTCATATCTGCACCAGTCAGACCTAATGCATTTACACCACAAGCTTGTAGTCCGGCAACAATATGCTTATTCACCAAACCGCCGTACACCATCGTAACCACATCCAATGTAGCTTTGTCGGTGATGCGTCGGCCGTCCACCATTTTGCTCTCGATTCCCAGTTGTGTTGCAATCTTTGTTGCCGATCGTCCACCCCCATGCACCAAAACCTTATGGCCTTCTAATTTTGAGAAATCTTCCAATAGCTGCTTCAGAGTAGCTGGTTCTTCAACAATCTTCCCGCCAACCTTAATAACCGTAAGTTTATTCATCTTTCAATATTCTATTTTTACTGATTAGTCCATCTCTTTATAGTTGTAAATATACTTCAAATCGCAACTTCGAAAGAAAGACAACTCATGCAAAATAAGCATTTCCTTAAAATACTTGCATATTGAAACGCAGCTTGAATGAATATGCAGCATAAAAAAAGGGATCAGGCGTATGCCCAATCCCTCGTTCATATATGTAGAATAAAAATCTTACTTTGTTTCGTCGATGATCATACCGCTACCGTGGCAGATCTTGCAATCCTTATCGTAGATCACACCAAACTGACCAGCTGCAATCCCCTGTATCTTATCTTCAGATTCGATACGGTAAATGTCGTTGATCTTTTTAAGTTTGCCAAACGTAAAGTCAGGGGTATGGCGAATCTTAAAAGCAATCTCTTTTTCACCTTCGAAGTTACCCCATGGATCTTCTGTGATAAAATTGAAACCTTGTAAGTTTACCACCTTGCCGTATTGCGTTTCCGGATCATAACCATTCGACACGTACACGATATTCTGTTCAATATCTTTTTTGATCACAAACCAAGGTCCGCAGCTAAGACCAAGACCTTTGCGTTGGCCGATGGTATGGAACCAATAACCCTTGTGCTGTCCTACCACTTTACCCGTTTCAAGCTCTACGATCTTACCCGGCTTTTCACCAAGATAACGTTTGATGAAATCGTTGTAATTGATTTTGCCCAAGAAGCAGATACCTTGGCTATCCTTACGTTTTGCACTAGGCAAGTTTTGGCTTGCTGCAATCTCACGCACCTCACTCTTTTGCAGATGACCGATTGGGAACATCAACTTCGAAACCTGCATGTAATCAACTTGGCCTAGGAAGTAAGTTTGATCCTTTACGTGATCGGCAGCCGTTGACAAAAAGATCTTATCGTCACGTTCGGTAGTGGTTGCATAGTGTCCGGTAGCAATCTTATCGAAAAGATGGCCCCACTTTTGTTCAAAGCAACCAAACTTAATCATTTTGTTGCACATGATATCCGGGTTTGGCGTTAGTCCGCGGCGTACCCCTTCGATGGTATAACTCACCACATTTTCCCAATACTCATCATGTAGCGATACGATCTCCATTTTACAGCCGTACTTACGTGCGATGTAAGATGTAATTTCTATATCTTCCTCGGCCGGACAGTCGATATAACCATCTTTGTCTTCCATACCGATTCTGATGTAAAAGATTGTGGGATCATAGCCCGCTTCTTTCAATTGATGTACAACAACTGAGCTGTCTACACCACCTGAAACCAATGCAGCAATTTTCATATAATGTGTCTGATAAACTATTTTATATTGATAATAAGAAGAGGCACAAGAATGCAAACGATAACCGCTTTACATTCAGTGAAAAAATACGATTTTAATGATTTGTTTACGCTTGTAGCCTCATATGCAAAGTTACGAATTAATTATGTGAAATGCCTGTAACATAGAATAAATAGTTAACTTTGTAAGGCGAAGAATAGATTAATATTTTATTTATGAAGAAAGAGATAGTTGCGCTTATGGCAGCAGTTGCGATGTCTTCCTGCTCTTCAAACAACTCGAAGCAGGAGTCTACTACTAACGATAACTTTAATTACATTGTAGATCGTTTTGCAGATGCAGAAGTATTAAGATACAAAGTTCCGGCTTTCGAAAATCTTACACTTCAACAGAAGCAATTGGTGTATCACTTGTCGGAAGCCTCACTATGGGGACGTGACATTTTGTTTGATCAAAACAACCGTTACAACCTGGCAGTGCGTCGTACATTGGAAAACATCTACGCAAACTACAATGGCGATAAGAACTCGGCAGATTACAAAAATCTAGAAAGCTATCTAAAACGTATTTGGTTCTCAAACGGTATTCACCACCACTACGGCGAAGATAAATTCAAGCCAGAATTCTCTCAAGCATTTTTCGTTGAAGCAGTAAAAAGTGCAGATGCATCCAAACTACCTCTTAAAGACGGACAAACTGTAGATGCATTTATTGCAGAAATAACTCCGGTCATCTTCGACGCAAACGTAATGGGCAAGCGTAGTAACCAAACCAATGGTGAAGACTTGATCCTTACATCGGCAAACAACTATTACGGCGACAATCTTACACAAGAAGAAGTAGAAGCATTCTATGCCTCTATGAAAGACGCAAAAGACAATACTCCGGTTTCGCACGGACTAAACAGTCGTGTGGTAAAAGAAAACGGCAAGGTTGTTGAAAAAGTATGGAAAGTAGGCGGTCTGTATACACAAGCTTTGGAAAAAGTAGTTGCAGAACTAGAGCTAGCCAAACAATACGCAGAAAACGATCAGCAGAAAGCAGTAATTGAAGCGTTGATCGCATATTATAACACCGGCGACTTGAAGCAATTCGACGCATACGCGATCTTGTGGGTAAACGATACCAATTCGGCCGTTGACTTTGTAAACGGATTTACCGAAACCTATGGTGATCCACTAGGAATGAAAGCAAGTTGGGAAGCAGTTGTAAACTTCAGAAATGACGAAGCAACGAAGCGTACACAACTAATCAGCGACAATGCGCAATGGTTTGAAGACCGTTCTCCTGTTGCGAAACAATTCAAAAAAGAAGAAGTAAAAGGAGTAACAGCGAAAGTTATTACCGTAGCGATGTTGGGAGGCGACTGCTATCCGACAACACCAATCGGTATCAACCTACCAAACTCAAACTGGATTCGTCGCGATCATGGTTCTAAATCGGTAACGATCGAGAACATCACAGAAGCATACGACAAAGCATCACAAGGCAATGGCTTTGGTGAAGAATTTGTTTGGAGCGATACAGAACGTGAATTGTTGAAAAACTACGGATTTCTAACAGACAACTTACACACCGACTTGCACGAATGTCTGGGCCACGGTTCAGGTAAGTTGCTTCCGGGAGTAGACCCAGATGCGCTACGTGCCTATGGAGCTCCGATCGAAGAAGCACGTGCCGACCTTTACGGTTTGTACTTTATGGCAGATGCGAAAACGGTAGAGTTAGGACTTCTTCCAGATCAAGAAGCTTACAAAGCACAATACTACAAATACCTGATGAACGGTTTGCTTACACAACTTGTACGCATCGAACCGGGTAAAAACGTAGAGCAAGCACACATGCGTTGTCGTTACCTAATCTCAAATTGGGTATTACAAAACGGACAAGCGGAAAATGTGGTTGAGTTGAAACAAAAAGACGGAAAAACATTCGTTGTAGTAAACGACTACGAAAAACTACGCAACTTGTTTGGTCAGTTGTTGAGCGAAATCCAACGCATCAAGTCGGAAGGCGATTTCAATGCAGCACAAAACATGATCGAAACCTATGCAGTGAAAGTAGATCCGGCAAGACACAACGAAATCCTTGCTCGTTACAAAAGCTTGAACCTTGCACCATACCGCGGATTTGTAAATCCGGTAATGGAAGAAGTAAAGAACGAAAACGGCGAAGTTGTAGATATCAAAGTATCATACGATGAAGACTACGCAACACAAATGATGCGTTACTCATCAGTTTACTCACCACTTCCTACCTACAACGATTAAGAATCGACGCAGATCGCATACCGATTTGCTCACATGATACAAGGAAAGCTTCAAACTTTCCTCTATGAAAAACATCTCCCGGATGCAGTACACCTACGTATTGCTTCGGGAGATTTTTGTTGATATGCTTCATCATTGAAAGCATAAATACTAGATTTGCACAACACGAAATATCAAGTATTCACTTTATGGACGAAATAGTAAGACAGATCAGAAAGAAGCTACGCTTGGCAATGAACGGAGTCGTATCTACCAGCATGCGAGAAAAAGGAATCGATTATAAAATCAACTTCGGCGTATCCTTGCCACGACTCAAAGCCATGGCCACAGAGTTTGCACCATCGGCAGAGTTAGCATCGCGATTGTGGAAAGAGAATGTGCGTGAGCTAAAGATATTGGCAACCCTTCTATATCCCGCATCCGAATTTACAGCCGAGCAGGCCGACGAATGGGTACGACAAATCAACAACACCGAGTTGGTAGAGCAATTCTGCATGAACCTTATGCAAAACACAACCTTTGCAAAAGAAGTCGCACTACGCTGGATCGATGCTTCGGAAGAGTTTGTCAAGTTGGCCGGATTTATTCTACTTACCCGTTTGTTTATGCTCAAGCAAGACATCGACGAAGTATCCGCTTTACACATACTAAAAGCCTCAGATCGAGAGTTTGAGCAAGCACCGTCGCGACTGGCATTGGCCGCGTTGAACACACTCAAACGCATGGGGCGTGTATCGGAGCAGAATGCATCCGATATTCTTTTCTTTTTTAAACAAAAAGAGACAGAAACAAATCAAATAAAGCATGAAATAGTTGAAGATCTAAAATTTGAGTTCGAATATTATCGATAACTTTTGTCGTTAATAATAAATGAGCTAACTTTGTTCGCACTCTTCAACATAATAGTGCTATGCTTTTCGAGCAGAAAAATACGAAATAAACTAAGTATACCCGGTTCTGATGCCCGCTTTGATGCGATATTTATGCGGTATCATATCACTGCGGTTTCTTTCCGAGTTTTAATAGCCTATATATAATCAAGATGAAAGTAGATGTTTTATTAGGATTACAGTGGGGTGACGAAGGCAAAGGTAAAGTTGTTGACGTACTAACTCCAAATTATGATGTAATTGCCCGTTTTCAAGGCGGACCTAACGCAGGTCATACGTTAGAGTTTAATGGTGAAAAGTACGTACTTCGTTCTATTCCTTCAGGTATCTTTCAGGGTGGTAAAGTCAATGTAATCGGAAATGGTGTTGTTCTTGATCCTTACTTGTTCAAGCTAGAAGCAGAGTCTTTGGCAGCAAGCGGACACGATATTACCAAACAACTTCTGATTTCAAAGAAAGCGCACTTAATCCTTCCTACTCACCGTATGTTGGATGCTGCAAACGAAGCTGCTAAAGGTGAGGGTAAAATCGGTACTACAGGTAAAGGTATCGGTCCTACTTATACAGACAAGATCAGCCGCAACGGTGTACGTGTAGGAGACATTCTACATGATTTTGATAAAAAATACGCAGCTGCAAAAGGTAAGCATGAAACAATGCTAAAAGCATTGAACTTTTCATACGATATCACTGAAATCGAAGCACAATGGATGGAAGGTATCGAATACTTGAAACAATTCACGTTTATCGACAGTGAGCACGAAATCAACGGTTACCTAAAATCAGGTAAATCAATCCTTGCCGAAGGTGCACAAGGAACGATGTTGGATATCGACTTCGGATCATATCCGTTTGTAACTTCATCAAACACTGTTTGTGCAGGCGCATGTACAGGTCTTGGTATTGCACCAAGCAAGATTGGCGAAGTATTCGGTATCTTCAAAGCATACTGTACACGTGTAGGTGCGGGTCCTTTCCCAACAGAATTGTTTGACGAAACCGGCGACGCAATGTGTACCATTGGTCACGAGTTCGGATCAGTAACAGGACGTAAACGTCGTTGCGGATGGATCGACCTAGTTGCATTGAAATATGCAATCATGATCAACGGTGTTACACAACTTATCATGATGAAGAGCGACGTATTGGATACGTTCGAAAGCATCAAAGCATGTGTAGCTTACGAAATCGATGGTACTGTAACAGACAAGTTCCCATTCGAAATCACAGATTCATTGAAGCCTGTATACGCTGAACTTCCAGGATGGAAAACAGACATGACAAAGATGCAGAGCGAAGATGAGTTCCCAGAAGAATTCAACGCTTACTTGAGCTTCCTTGAAGAAGAACTAGAAGTTCCAATCAAGATCGTATCAGTAGGTCCTGACAGAGAGCAAACTATTGTACGTTACGGCGAGCAATAATCACGATACTCCAGTAAGAATGGCAGAAAAGGGTAACTTTTTCTGCCATTTTTTTATTTGGCAAACTTTTTGCAACGATCTTTATAGCAAAGAATAGATTGAGGGAAAAGAATTCTTTCTATCTTCCCATATTCAATTCGAAAGGATAAATCAAAAAGAAATAAACGATGTCACTTTATTGGATCATTTTTATTGGAGTTGCTTTGGTGAGTTGGCTTGTGCAGTATCGTCTCAAGAAGAAATTCGAAAAGTATTCGAAAGTACCATTGGCCTCGGGCTATACCGGAAAAGATGTTGCTGAAAAGATGCTACACGACAACGGTATCTACGATGTGCAGGTAGTTCCTACCGCCGGTACACTTACCGACCATTACAATCCGGCAACCAAAACAGTAGCACTGAGCGAACCGGTATATTATAGCAACAGTGTAGCGGCAGCAGCAGTTGCGGCGCACGAATGCGGACACGCCTTGCAACATGCCCATGCATACGCACCACTCAAGATGCGTTCGGCATTGGTACCCATTGTAAGCTTCTCTTCAAACATTGTATCGTGGGTATTATTGGGCGGAATGCTGATGATACACTCATTTCCGCAACTACTTTTGTTCGGAATCATCCTGTTTGCGATGACTACGTTGTTTAGCTTCATTACCCTTCCGGTAGAGATCAACGCAAGTAGCAGAGCACTCGCATGGCTCAATCGTTCGGGCATAACCAACTCCTACAATCACGATATGGCCGCAGACGCACTACGTTCGGCAGCCTATACATACGTCGTTGCAGCGTTGGGATCGCTAGCTACCCTATTATATTATGTGTGGATATTTATGGGAGCAAGAGGCCGCGACTAAAACAAACGTCTTATCAGGTAATTGAAAATAACACTCCATAGAGGGAATATCGAAAGGTATTCCCTTTTTTCTTTGCCCTGATTCTAAAAATATCTCAACAAAACAAAGAGCACTAAGCTCTGAGGTTGAGTCAATGAACAAAAAATAATAACTTTGCATCTAAATGAAACGAGGTTGAAGCAAAAGCCTCCGATAGAAACAAAATTAAAACCTGGACTTGAGCAGGCGTATGCGCCCAAGCAACAAAGTCCGCTTAAATAAATTGATATGCAGAAGCCTTCTATTCCAAAAGGGACAAGAGATTTTTCGCCGCTAGAAATGGCGAAACGTAATTATATTTTCAATACCATTCGCGACGTTTACCATCTTTACGGATTCCAGCAGATAGAAACACCTGCAATGGAAAACCTGTCTACCTTGATGGGTAAATACGGTGAAGAAGGAGATAAGCTATTGTTTAAGATTCAAAACTCGGGCGATTTCACCAAAGGAATTACCGACGAAGAATTGGTAGCCCGCAACCTTGGTAAGTTGACAAACCAAATGTGCGACAAAGGTCTTCGCTATGACCTTACCGTACCATTTGCACGCTACGTTGTAATGCACCGCAACGAAATCAGCTTTCCGTTCAAGCGTTATCAAATTCAGCCGGTATGGCGTGCCGACCGTCCGCAAAAGGGTCGTTACCGCGAATTCTTCCAATGCGATGCCGACGTAGTAGGATCAGACTCGTTGATCAACGAAGTAGAATTGATTCAAATCATGGACGAAGTATTCAACCGCTTTGGTATCCGCGTATCGATCAAGATGAACAACCGCAAAATCCTTACCGGTATTGCCGAAGTATTGGGTGAAGCAGACAAAATCATCGACATCACCGTAGCCATCGACAAGTTGGACAAGATCGGAATCGACAACGTAAACGAAGAATTGCGTACGAAAGGATTGAGCGACGAAGCCATCGAAAAACTACAACCAATCATCATGCTAAGCGGAAGCAACCGTGAGAAGTTGGAAACACTTCGCACCGTACTTGCTGCCTCAGAAGCAGGAATGAAAGGAATCGAAGAGTTGAGCTTCATTCTAGACAAAACAGACTTGATGGGCATCCGTTGCGAGTTGGAACTCGATCTTACACTAGCACGCGGACTCAACTACTATACCGGAGCAATTTTTGAAGTAAAAGCACTAGACGTACAGATTGGCAGCATCACCGGCGGCGGTCGTTACGACAACCTTACAGGCGTGTTTGGTCTTAGCGGTGTGTCGGGCGTAGGTATCTCTTTCGGTGCCGACCGTATCTTCGACGTATTGAACCAATTGGAGCTTTATCCGCAAGAAACGTTGCACTCTACTCAGATAATGTTTGTAAACTTTGGTGAAAAAGAAGAGAATTTCGTGTTGCCAATTGTTTCTAAAATACGTCAGGCAGGAGTAAGAGCCGAGCTATATCCTGAGGCAGCAAAGATGAAGAAGCAAATGTCGTATGCCGACAGCAAGCAAATCCCTTTCGTTGCCATTGTAGGTGAAAGCGAAATGAACGAAGGCAAGGTCAACTTGAAGAACATGCTTTCGGGCGAGCAAGAGCTCCTTACTCCGGACGAGCTGATCGCAAAGATCACGCTGTAACGAGTAACAATAAATAAAGATACATGAAGAAACTTACTTTGTTAGCCTTATTCACTCTAGGGTTGGTAGGATGTAAAAACCAACCCGCTATGGAGTGGATAAGCACCACGCCAAACGCATGCTGGCAATCACAACAGCCGGTAGTAGCAACCACAACAGACGAGGTACCCGACTTGATTGTACTTCCACACGAAACCAAACAACAAATCGACGGCTTCGGCGGATGTTTCAACGAGATGGGATGGGTAGCCCTACAATCACTCCCCGATACCGCGCAGACATCCATCATGCGCGAACTATTCGACACCAATCTCGGCGCGTCGTTTACCATTTGCCGCACCCCGATCGGTGCCAACGATTTCTCGCGCGACTGGTATTCGTACGATGAAGTAGAGGGCGATTTTCAATTGGCCAACTTCTCCATCCAAAACGACGAAGAAACACTTATTCCGTATATCAAATCTGCACTCAGCGTAAACCCTTCACTCAAACTGTGGGCATCCCCTTGGTCGCCTCCCGCTTGGCTTGTCTGCCACTTCGATGCTTATGCCCGCTACTTTGCAAAATACATCGACGCATACCGCAAACAAGGCATCGAGATCTCGGCCGTGATGCCACAAAACGAATTCAATTCGTGCCAAATTTTCCCAAGTTGTACGTGGACAGCCACTTCTCTGGCTCGCTTTATCGGCAACTACCTTGGCCCGGAGATGCAAAAGCAAAACGTATCGGTCATGTTGGGAACGATGGAACGTCCCGACTTTGCACAAATCGACTCCATACTTCTCGACCCCGTAGCCAAGCAATTCATCTCCGGCGTAGGCTTTCAGTGGGCCGGTAAAGACATTCTAAAAGTGGTGCGCGAGCGCTTCCCGCTTCTTACCCTTTACCAAACCGAGCAAGAATGTGGCGACGGAAAAAACAGTTGGCAGGGAGCCGAATACTCATGGAACTTGATGCGCTTTTACCTCGAAAACGGAGCCAATGCCTACATGTATTGGAATATGGCACTCGAGAAAGGCGGCGTGAGTCGTTGGGGATGGGCACAAAACTCATTGGTAGTGGTAGATCCGCAAACCAAGGCCTACAACTATACCTACGAATATTATGTGATGAAGCACGCATCGCACTTTGTAAAACCCGGCGCGTCAGTCGTAACTACGCAAGGAACTTACAAAGACGCCATCGCCTTTGTCAATCTTGACGGATCGATGGTATTGCTCGTTGCCAACACAACAGACAATGCCGCGACGATCAACACCGCAGTAGATAAAACACTCTATCGCTTATCGCTGGCACCACATTCGATTAATACATTTTTGATAAAAAAGGAAGTCTGACCGATTTCTAACATTATCAACACTTGAAGATTCAACAGACATTGTCTGTTGAATCTATACTTTCATCTTTATGTACGAATTTATATATAAGCAGCATAAAATAGTCGCATTGTCTGATACGCATGGTTGTCACCGAAATATTATTATTCCGGAGTGTGATATTTTACTGCATTTGGGAGACGCTTGCGAGGCTGGGGATATAACGCAATTAATAGATTTTTTCGAATGGATGGTAGAGCAACCAGCTAGATATAAGTTATTCATTTCGGGAAATCATGATTTGCCATTCGAGCTTTATCCCGAATTATCAAATGAATTAATTCCAACTAGCATATTATATTTGCAAAATAATATTATCGAGATAGAAGGGATTACGATTGCTGGGATCGAGGCAACACCATATATGCTTTACGAAACAGAAATAGACGAGCCTATTGATATTTTGATAAGCCATGGTCCACCTAAAGGGTTTCATTTTAAGAGTTCGGGTTGTAATAAATTATTAGGTTTAATACAAGACGTAAAGCCGAAGCTTGTATTATATGGTCATTTTCATTCTCCTGATTTACGAGTTGTAGAGAGTAGTGGTATTACATTTGTAAATGTAAGCCAATAAGTCTATTTATTAGAATCAAATTTACTCATGACAAAACAAACATTTCACGAAAACTGTAATCGGATCGATTCTATTTTTGATCAGTTAACACGAGAAGGGACGATCGTAACAGATGGATTAATTGATCGCGACAAGTATTTAAATGTAACTCCTCGAATTTTATGGATTTTGAAAGAGGCCAATTCGGATATTAGTTGGAATTATAGAGATGCTTTTCGAAGTGATTATTGGTTAGATAAGTGTAATAGCTTAGCTTCTATAAGAAGAATAACTTATGCATCGTATGGTATTTTAAAGTCTGGTCTTCGTTCATGGGAAGAGTTTCCAAGCTCAAAGGATTCTTTGTGTAGATCATCACTAGAGGAAATAGCAATAATAAATATAAAAAAAACACCGGGAGGTGCAGTTGCTAATCATGATGAATTAAAGTCTGCGTTTAAGAAACATCGAGAATTACTAAAACTTCAATTCGAAACATACAATCCGGATGTAATCATTTTTTGTAATACAATGGGGTTTGTAGACACTGCTGACTTCATTGGATTAGAGAATGCAACGAGAATGGTTTCTCCATATAATAATCACTTCTACTATACAAAAGATAAACTTTATATTAATGCATATCATCCAAGTTATATGAAATTGTCAGATAAAAGCTATGTAATGGATATCGTTTCAATATATAGAAATTGGATTAAACATAAATAGGCAGTTATAAGCTTAATATAAAATAAATAAGAATAAAAGCCTCCTTTGCAGCACATATTGCGAAGGAGGCTTTCGCTTTTTTTGCATGCACAACTGACACAGAGAGTGCATGAATAAAGCCATCCTGTCAGTTCTGTCATATTTGTTTACATTTATAAAGAAATATTGTCAGCGTATAAGTGACAAAAACAATTTGGCATAATATTGGTAATAGATTAAACGTAGTCGCTCCTGAAACGAACGGCTATTAACAATTCAAATTATTAATAAACAAAATAAAGATAAGCTATCATGAACATCAGACCATTAGCAGACAGAGTGCTGATCAAACCAGCAGCTGCAGAAGAGAAAACAATTAGTGGAATCATCATTCCTGATTCAGCAAAAGAAAAACCGCTTAAAGGCGAAGTTGTTGCTGTAGGTAACGGAACGAAAGACGAAGATATGATTGTAAAGAATGGCGACGTTGTCCTTTATGGCAAATATGCTGGTACTGAAATCGAACTAGACGGCGAGAAGTATCTAATCATGCGTCAATCTGATATTTTGGCAATTATCTAATCACTATTTGTAAACATTAAAAAGAAAACATCATGGCTAAAGATATTAAATTCAATATGGATGCTCGCGACCTTTTGAAAAAAGGTGTAGACGAGTTGGCAAATGCAGTAAAAGTAACACTAGGTCCTAAAGGACGCAATGTAATCATCGAGAAAAAGTTCGGTGCTCCTCACATTACAAAAGACGGTGTTTCTGTAGCGAAAGAAGTTGAGCTTTCAGATCCATTCCAAAACATGGGTGCTCAAATGGTACGCGAAGTTGCATCGAAAACAAACGACGATGCGGGTGACGGTACTACTACTGCAACTGTATTGGCACAAGCAATCATTGGCGTAGGTCTTAAAAACGTTACAGCAGGTGCTAATCCGATGGATTTGAAACGCGGTATCGACAAAGCGGTTGCTAAAGTTGTTGAAAACATCAAAGAACAAGCAATCGAGATCGGTGACGACTTCGACAAGATCGAAAACGTAGCGAAAATCTCTGCAAACGGCGACGAAGCGATCGGTGCTCTTATTGCAGAAGCAATGCGCAAAGTGAAAAAAGAAGGTGTTATCACTGTAGAAGAAGCAAAAGGTACTGAAACAACTGTAGACGTTGTAGAAGGTATGCAATTTGACCGTGGTTACATCTCTCCATACTTCGTAACGAATCCGGAGAAAATGGAAGCAGATCTTGAAAATCCATTCATCTTGATCTACGACAAGAAGATCTCTGTATTGAAAGAATTGCTACCTATCCTTGAGCAAACAGTACAAAGCGGTCGTCCGTTGTTGATCATCGCAGAAGACATCGACAGCGAAGCATTGGCTACTTTGGTAGTAAACCGTTTGAGAGCAGGCTTGAAGATCTGTGCGGTTAAAGCTCCGGGCTTTGGCGATCGTCGCAAAGAAATGCTTGAAGATATCGCAGTACTTACAGGCGGTGTAGTAATCTCGGAAGAGAAAGGCTTGAAGCTTGAAAGCACTACAATGGATATGCTTGGTACAGCAGAGAAAGTAACTGTAAACAAAGACAACACAACAGTTGTAAACGGTGCAGGCGACAAAGACGCAATCGATACACGTATTGCTCAAATCCGTACGCAAATCGAGAAAACAACTTCAGACTACGATAAAGAAAAACTTCAAGAACGTCTTGCAAAACTTTCGGGTGGTGTTGCCGTACTTTATGTAGGTGCTCCTTCAGAAATGGAAATGAAAGAAAAGAAAGACCGTGTAGACGACGCGTTGAGCGCAACACGTGCTGCAATTGAAGAAGGTACAGTACCTGGTGGTGGTATCGCTTACATCCGTGCTACAGCAGTATTGGAAGACATGAAAGGCGAAAACGAAGACGAAACTACAGGTATCGAGATTGTAAAACGTGCAATCGAAGAACCACTTCGCCAAATCGTTGCCAACGCTGGTAAAGAAGGTGCGGTTATCGTACAAAAAGTAAAAGAAACAGAAGGTGACTTCGGTTACAACGCACGCAAAGATGTATACGAACATCTATACGCAGCGGGTGTTATCGACCCTGCTAAAGTAACACGTGTTGCATTGGAAAACGCTGCCTCAATCGCAGGTATGTTCCTAACAACAGAATGTGTTATCGCAGATAAGAAGGAAGAAAACGTTCCTGCTGCTCCAATGAACCCGGGAATGGGTGGCATGGGCGGTATGATGTAATTCACACCACATGATAAGGCAAAAGGGATATCCGTTTCGGGTATCCCTTTTTTTATAAACCATTATTCACCCTTCCGTAAATTACAATAAGCTGTTGTTGCGGCATACGGCAAACAGGCTTCCTGTAGCTTGCAAAGCCGGTTTTTCGGTGATTTTCCCTCCTAGATTGCAGATTTCGACCGATTTTTCACGTTCAGAAAACAGTGTTTTCAAGTCGGGCTGTAGGCCTAGTTATCAACATATTGTTGATAACTTGTCAAAACCAAGCAAGCTTTTTGCAAAAACCATGCTTCCTTCTTCCAAAAACCTCATATCCTTCTCAAAAAAAGGTCGTTTCCTTTTTCCCAATCGCTGCCCGGCGTTTTTAAAAAGGGGCTATGCGTTTGGTAAACACGGCCGCCCCGTTTTGCGAAGACCATTTTTAGTCACCGCGGTGAGTAAATTCATTCATAACGAAGAGTGAAAACATTCTTCACGGTAATGCGAAACACTCTTCGTGAAAACAATTTACTGTCTTCACTGAAAACTTTTGCCTTCAACGCACGCACAAGCGTGTGTGTGCCTCGTTGTCCGCACCGATACCTGCCAAGCCAAGCACACGGAGTTGAGCCAATACAAAACGTAATCAATCACGCCTTTTCAAGATCATCCCGACACCCCAAAAAGAAGTTGCCGCCGAGCAATTACGATGCCTGTCAATCCAAGCCCGTCCATCACCGGCAAACTGTCACTTTCAAAACCTTCACAAACTACAACCATTTAGCTCTCAAACGACTATTTTCAAGCAAATAGGCTGGTTTGCACAGCAAACACCCTCGAATCCTAAAAAAGAAAAAGAATACAATAAGCATAAATATTTTGCTGTTTATTTACTTCTGGTTGTTGTGTATTATGTTAATAATTAGTATGTTGTGGGCTGTTAAATACGTTAACCAACCACGAAAAGAGACTAGTATGAGAACCTTATGCATTGCTTTGTTAGCTAGTATTAGTATTGCCTCCTTGCAGGCAAAAGATGGATTAAAGACCATTGAGATTGTACCGTCGAAGATTGAGACGGGCGACTTAAAGTTGAGTAACCTGATTACCTCGATCGAATACATTCCGCTCGAAACCACCGACGAGTGTTTGATCGGCAACGTAGGAAGTTATGATATATCGGAGAAGTATATTTTAGTTCATTGTCGGCAGGGAGAAACATTGGCTTTGTTTGATCGCAAAGGAAAGTTTCTTCGCACCATTAGCCGTCACGGGCAAGGCCCCGAAGAGTTTATATCGATAAAAGGGCTGAAGCTTGATGAGCAGAAGAACTTAATCATTATAAATGACATCGTTGGAATAAAGTTTTTTGATCTGCAAGGGAAGTTTTTAAGAACATCAACATTGCATACGGGGCCGGACTTTCAACTGCAAATAGATGAGTCTAGGTTATTTTCCTGCTTTCCCGGTTCGGTAAAAGGTGATTCTGTGTATCCGATCTATCGGTTATTTGATATATCGGGCAAACAAGGGTCCTTTATCAGTGGAGCAGTGCAGTCTGTTCCGTTAGATACGAAAGTGAAAGCGGGAGAGGTTGCATACATCGGAATTCCTTCGATGATCAGTCAATATCGCTATAAGGGACAAGTTTGTATGAAAGATAATGCGATGAATGATACCTTATACACCTTTGGTGCAGATTATAGGGTAGTTCCAAAATGCATAATAACGGCGGGCAAACTTGCATATACGAAGGAAATGAAATCTGATTACAATCTTTTCCTAAGAGAGCAAGAAAGCCATTTGGGGTTTTATTCGACGTATGAAACAGATTTATATTATTTGCTTGCTTATTTGTACAGGCGGCAGATAAAATATTGCTTTGTTGATAAAAGAGACGGGGCAATAAAGCATTTTAATTCATCGAAAGGGATTCCGAATGATTATAATGGCGGTTTTGATTTCTCGTTTCACTTTAATGTGCGACAAAACAACAACGTTTGGACTACGTTCTATAATGCCGAGCAGTTTGCCGAGCGCAAAGACCTGTCAACCATAAAGCCCGTAGGACCGAAAGCTGCGGTTGATCGTTTCAAGTCATTGTGCAATACGTTGGCCGTCGATGACAATCCTGTTCTGATGATTGTGAACCTCAAGTAAGCCGGATTGAACTTTCGCTTAATAATCTTATACAATAGAATCTATACACATTATGAAACAAAGATATGTTCTGTTTTTTATCTTTTGCAGTTTTATTGGCTTCGCACAAGAAAAGCCAATTGAAATCAAGATTGATCTTGAAAAGATGGAGATGAGCGATGCAGGATTAAACGAGTTTGTCGAGTCTATCGAATACATTCCGTTAGAGACTACCGACGATTGCGTGATTGGTGATAGAATTATGTTTGATACGGACGAAACGCATATCATAGTTCGGGATCAGTATTGCAAAACAGTATACTTATTTGATCGCAAAGGCCGCTTTATTCGGACAATAGGGCGGCTTGGTCAAGGTCCCGAAGAGTATATAGATATTCGTAATTTATTTCTTGATTCTGGTAATGTTATTGTAATTAGTAAGAATAAAGCTTCGTTTTTCGATAAACAGGGGAAATTCGTTAAAGCAATAGCTTTACCAATAGATGAGAAATCTGTTGTCGCTAGCTATGATAACAAATTTTTACGTATGGTGCCGAGTTATTACTTTAGAGACTCTACATTCAATGTTTATTCAATTAATAATGATAAGGGAGAGATCTTGAAAGAGGCAGTACGCTCAGTAGCTTTTCCACTGAAAAAGGATCCGGAATGGAGAATATCTTATTGTGATAAATTAATAATACCTCTTTACACTTATCAAAATAGACCACATATTCGGGAGTATTTAAACGATACAGTTTATATGGTCAGTAGGTCTAACGAATTTATTCCAAAGTATACTTTAAATCTAGGTAAATATAAAGTAACTCCGGAGATACAAGCTGATATTAAAAACTATGCCGATCGTATTGTAGACAAAGTTATTATACATGATATGATCGAGCAGTCTGATCGGTTATTGATTGAGTATTTCCATCAGTGGAAGTTTAGATGTGTCTTTTACGATAAAAAGAGTGGAAAGTTATATAAGTTTCCAACAACAGGTTATCCTAATAATTACGATGGAGGTCTAGACTTCTCGGCCCGAATATATTTAGGACAAAAGAATAAAGAGGCTCGAACAGTTTTTACGGCTTATGAGTTTTTGGAAATTCTGGAAAAGAATAAGGAGAGAAAGATAAAAGCAAAAGGTCCTCAATCTGCAATAAAAGCATTTAATAGACTGGCTGCAAAGGTAGATCCCGAAGACAATCCTATCTTGATGATATTGCACTTGAAGGAATAAGTCGTTACGGAAGTCTGGTAGATTCGGTAGCATTTCGTATTATTGTACTCGGATGTTTATTGCTAACCAGAAAATAAGAAAAATGAAAAACGTATTCTTTCTGCTTTTTGTGATGTGTTTTACCATGTGTACGTCGAAACCACAGGGTGACAATGTTATTTCCGTCGACTTGGATAAGCCTGAGAAGGCTTCGCTATTCGATTATTTTAGTTCCATTGAATTGATTCCGTTGGAAACTACGTCTGATGCTCTTATTGTTGGGATCACTAAAATGGTTATCCATCAAGATAACTATTATACATTTGATCCGGTACAACAAATTCTTTTTGTGTATGATAAAGAGGGAAACTTTCTTTATAAGATTGCGAAAAGAGGACAGGGGGAGGGCGAATACTTGTCCTTTGATGATTTCAATATCAATCCTTACTCTGGGAACTTGGAGATACTCAATCCGTATGGTAAGGTGCATTTGTATGATTTACTAGGTAATTATATTGAAACTAAAAGGGTTACTTATCCAGATTTCAGTGTTGTGCATACAATTGCGGCTATAGACAGTCAGACATATGTGTTCGGATCTGATTTTGCTCCAGAGAAAATTATTTACTATAATCTTGATGAGGGAAAGTTGTTGCACACAGAGTTTGAAGAGGATTATGATCTGGGGCGTTTTTCTTTTGGTGCATATCAATATCAAGGCGAATGGTTTTATTTCCGACCTATTCACCCGGTTGTATATAAGATGGGGAAAGATAGCTTGGAGACTGCCTTTGAGTTTGATTTTGGGAAATATGCTACAGAAGGCAGGACTGTGACGTTATCAAAAGAATCTCAAAGAGACTTTCCGAGACTTGTAGAAGAGATGTTCAATCAGTTTGGCTACATGATTCATGCGGTAAGGCATAATGATAAATATGTCTTTGCATCCTTGACTCGCGACGCTTCAAATCAGTCAAAGAGCAATATTATCTATGATAAAGAAACAGGTAAAGCAAAATATATAGCGGACTTCGACGAGGATGTTTGGTTTAACTCTTATCGAGGCGAAGCATTTATAGTTACAGATGAATATGCTTTGATGCCTTGTCAATGGATTGATCTTGAAAAACGAATAAACAAGGAGATGCTTAGCGAGGAACAGCAAAAGCTATTTGACGAGTTATTGCAATCTGATACGGAGCTAAATCCCATACTTATTAAATACTGGTTTAAATGATATTTAAACCTACTTGCAAGATTATATAACGACAACGTCCCGATAATCGTAACAGACTATCGGGACGTTTTGTATTTTGATGCTTGTTTTCTGTTATATAAAGAGGAACAAACTCACTGCCATTACGGCCATTCCGCTTACGACCCCAATGATGGATAGGTGGTGCTCTCCGTATTTTTCGGCACTTGGTAGTAGTTCGTCGAGCGAAATAAATACCATGATTCCGGCTACGGCTGCTAGTACGAAGGCGTTGATAATCGGATTCCAAAACGGAAGTAAGAACGCAAAAGCGATCAATGCGCCAATGGGTTCTG
>JBOFPV010000095.1:0-66735 GCA_051660585.1 Tannerellaceae bacterium | reverse complement strand
ATATTCAACTCCCTGACGAGAGGTCCAGACATTCTTGCATGTAACCGAACAGGTATGACAGCCTATGCATTTGTCGAGACTCAATACCATGCATATTTGTGATTTGATTTTCATCTGTATCGTATTTACATTTTATTTTACTTCTTCATCACCCCATTCTACTTTGGCAATTCTTCTAATGATTGCAATTTCGTCACGATTGGCTCCAATGGTTCCATAATAGTTGAAACTATAAGATAGTTGAGCATATCCTCCTATCATATGGGTTGGTTTAGGACAAATACGTGCTAATGAATTATGAAGTCCACCACGATGTCCGGTATGTTTACTCAACGGCATATTGATAAAACGCTCTTGATTGTGATAAAGAATCAAGGCGCCTTCGGGAATACGTTGTGAAACAACTGCCCTACACATGGTAGCCCCATTGTCGTTAAACAATTCGACCCAATCATTGTCTTTGATGTTAATCTTAGCTGCATCTGTTTCACTAATCCAAACAACAGGACCTCCTCTACCAAGAGTCAACATCAGCAGATTATCAGACCACATAGAGTGAATGGTCCATTTGTTGTGTGGCGTTATTACATTGAGTGCTAACACTTCTTCTTTTCCATCAATCTGAGACATTAACGAATTAACTGCCTTTGTTGAGATTGGTGGCTTATAAGTAACCAATGCTTCCCCAAACTCGCGCATCCATAAATGATCTTGATAGATTGATTGTCGCCCGGTAAGCGTACGCCAAGGAATTAGCTCGTGTACATTGATGTAACTAGCATTGTAACTAACTTTTTCAGACTCCATACCACTCCAGCAAGGAGACGTTATCGCTTTTCGAGGTTGTGCAACCAAGTCATCGTAACGAATCAGTTCATCTGATCTTCCTTCGGCTAAGTGCGTATGCTTTCGCCCTGTTCGTTTTTCCAGATTTTCCCATGCTTTCATGGCTACCTCTCCATTACTTTCAGGTGCTAAAGTCAAAATCGTTTCGGCAGCTTGGACATCTGTATTAATTTGAGGTAAACCATACGATTCTCCGGGTTCGGTCACCACAAAATTCATCGCTTTAAGCATATCTACTTCGGCTTCAGTATTCCAACTAATTCCTTTCGAGCCATTTCCTTTGGCCGACATTAGAGGACCTAATGAGGTAAATCGCTTGTAGGTTTCTGGATAATTACGCTCAACAATTGCAATATTTGCCATATTCACACCAGGTGTTGGCATTTCTCCTGTTTCACGCCAGTCCTCAACATCTAGCGGTTCAGATATTTCAACCGGAGAGTCATGCTGTATAGCTTGCAAAACGACGTCTTTTTGTTTAGACAAGTGACCTTTACATAATTCAGAGAACTTCTCTGACAAACCTTTAAATAAGTCCCAATCCGAACGTGCTTCCCAAACAGGATCTACAGCCTGACAAAATGGGTGAATAAACGGATGCATATCAGTACTACTGATATCATTCTTTTCATACCAAGTTGCTGCAGGGAAAACAATATCTGAATGCAGTGCCGATGTAGTCATTCGATAATCTGCCGTTACAACGAGGTCGAGTTTTCCATGCGGCTCCTCATCTACCCATTTCACCTCTTTAGGCAATGCTTCACCTCTGATCTTCAAATTCTCGCCACCAACTCCATTTTGTGCGCCAAGTAAATGCTTCATAAAGTACTCCATACCTTTGGCACTACATCCAATCAAGTTTGAACGCCAAATAAAGAGATTACGTGGTGAGTTTTGTGGATTATCCAGATCTTCACTCGCCATGGTAATTTCTCCACTATGTAGTTTTTCTCTTACCCAATCTTTTGGGTCTTTACCTTCTGCTTCTGCTTTCGGTACAATATCGAGTGGGTTTATATTTAATTCAGGAGAACAGGTAGTCCAACCCAAACGCTGAGCCTTTATATTGCAATCAATAAGCGACATTCCACTCCATCGCTTTTGATCGGCCAATGGTGATAATATCTCATTTAAACCAATTCGCTCATAACGCCATTGGTCACTATGCATATAAAAATAAGAGGTTGAGTTTACTTGTCTTGGCGGACGTTGCCAATCTGATGCAAAAGCCAATACAGCCCAACCTGCTAATGGTCGTATCTTTTCTTGTCCTACATAGTGAGACCAGCCACCTCCGGGCTTACCAACACAGCCACATAGTACCAATAAGTTTATTGCACTACGATAGGTCATATCTGAATTATACCATTGATTCACTCCTGCTCCAATAATAATCATAGACTTCCCTTCTGTTTTTGCCGCATTATCGGCAAACTGGCGTGCTGTTGTAATTACCTGTTGCATTGGCACTCCTGTTATTTGCTCTTGCCAATGAGGAGTAAACGGTAAATCTTCGGCATATGAGCGTGCCGCATTATTATCTCCTAACCCTCTATCAACTCCGTAATTTGCAAACATGAGGTCTAAAACTGATGCGCAGTAAATCTCTTCTTTCCCTGTATTTACTTTAACAACCGGCACTTTGTGCTCGATTGTATCCGAATGCTGAGTTGCATTGACAAACGGATTCTTGTACTCAGCGCCGCCAAAGAAAGGAAACGTCACTGTTAATATATCTTCTCGCTTATCCAGCACCGATAATAATGGATCAAACTCGGCGCCTGTGCGTACGTCTTTTAATTCGAGATTCCATTTATTATCTCCGTCCCACCTAGAACCAATCGTACCATTAGGTATCACCAACGATCCTTCTTGATCCATCATTAAAGGTCTCCATGCGGCATTCTTTTGCATTTGCATCGAGTCATCGAAGTCTGATGCGCGTAACATCTGCCCACAGACCCATTTATCTTCTCGTTTTTCAAGTTTTACGAGAAAAGGTAAATCTGTGTATTGTTTGGCATAATCTACAAAATATGGAGTTTGTTTATCTGCATAGAATTCTTTTAAAATGACATGCCCCATTGCCATGCCTAATGCGGAATCTGTGCCTTGTTTTGGTCGCATCCACATATCGGCAAACTTGGTCGCATCGTTATAATCTGGTGCCACCACCACCACTTTGGTTCCTTTATAACGCGCTTGCGTCATAAAATGAGCATCGGGAGTACGCGTTACGGGTACATTGGATCCCCAAAGCATCAAAAATGTAGAAGTAAACCAATCTGCACTTTCCGGCACATCGGTTTGTTCGCCCCATGTTTGAGGAGAGGCGGGTGGTAGGTCACAATAGAAATCGTAAAAACTTAAACAAGCACCTCCAATCAAACTTAGATAACGAGTTCCCGATGAATAGGAAACCATCGAGAATGCAGGTATAGGCGTGAATCCGGCTACACGGTCAGGTCCATATTTCTTTATCGTATAAATATTGGCGGCAGCGGTTATTTCCAATGCATCGTCCCATGACAAACGAATCAGTCCTCCCAAGCCACGTTCACTTTTATATTGACTGCAAGCGGCCGGATCAAACATCACGTGTTCCCATGCTTTAACCGGATCTGATTGTTGCAGTTTTGCTTTCTTATAAGCATCGAATAAAGACGCTCTAATCATTGGGTGTTTTATTCGGGCCGAGCTATATAAATACCATGAATAACTTGCACCGCGTGGGCAACCGCGTGGTTCATGGTTTGGAATATCTGGACGTGTACGTGGATAATTCGTTTCTTGAATTTCCCAGGTAACAACACCATTTTTTACAAAAACACGCCATGAACATGAACCTGTGCAATTAACACCATGCGTTGACCTCACTTCTTTATCATGGTGCCAACGTCTTTTATAAAATCGTTCCCAAGCTCTATTTTCGGCTGTCACCTCAACATGACCGTCTTTTGTAAATTCGCTTTTTCGGTTAAAATATCGTAGACTGTCTAGCATACCGATTATTTTTTAATGGTTAATGAGCCTTTGTTGCTTGTTTGGCTTTATAGCGCATCAACCACAGATATAGAATGAATATATTTATTATCGCAAGAACTATAAAAACAAAGAAGCCTCTCACATATCCAATCTGACCGTAGAGAGATACAATCCATCCCATTATAGGAGGTATGACAAACCCACCAAAAGCACCAAGTCCTCCCACCCATCCCGAAGCACCACCTACAGCGGTTGGTACATAAGTTGGTACAAGTTTAAAAACAGCTGCATTATTAAATCCCATCGCAATTGCCATTAAGATTGCAGCAGTAAAAGCTAAAACTGTATGAGTTGTAAATGTAAGAAGGATAGCTGCTAATAGCATAATGTACATTGAAATCAAACACAGCCTCTCTCCACCAATCTTATCTGCAATGCTTCCTCCCGGAATTCGTATTGCTGAAGCTAGAATTGAAAAACCGCCTGTTAACATTCCTGCTGTCAAAACAGTGTACCCATGAAGTTTGATCCAATAAGTAGGAAACCATGCAGTCAAAGCAAGAAAGCCTCCAAAGGTTGCAAAGTAAAGTACAACTAAAGCCCAAGTGTTAGGAACTTTTGCTGATTGAATTAAGCTTTGTTTTGCTGTTCCAGAAGGGAACAGCTCTTCTCCTTTACTTTGAGCAATTGATTTACATTCATTTTTTGGAAACCCTTGTTTATTTAATTGAAAATACCATGCATTTATTCCAATAAAAGCAAATAAGACAACACCTATGGCTAAGAAAATAGTCCATGCTACATATGCTGATATAAATCCGTATTTGTGTAAATAGAGAGGTAGTATAAAAGAAAAGAAGCCTGGTGCAAGATTACCTATACCTGCATAAATAGCTAGAGCTAATCCTTGTTTCTTTTGAGGAAACCAATAGGAAGTCATTGCATTACCAGGCGAAAAAGTTGCAATACCGCAGCCGCTTAGGCATCCGAACAACAATACTAACCAATAAAGATTCTTCATATTGTCAGGATATGCAGTATTAAGAAGAAACGTAATTCCGCCTAAACCTATTAAGGATATTAATAAAAGAATAAAAACAGGTTTCTTTCCGCCATTGTCATCTACCCACGCTCCAAAAGGTATTCGCAATAAAGAACCGGACAATGATGGTATCGAAACAAGAAAACCAACCATTGCGGGTGTTAAATCCATTGCGCTCTGAAAGTTTTGTGCTGTCGGTCCATAAAGCGCAACCGCTGCAAATCCAAAAAAGAAACCTAAAGTTGCACCAATAAGTCCTTGTTGTGGAGATCCTTTTAATGATAGGTTATTCATAATAGAGAATTTTAATTTATATAAACTCTAAAGAATCATTTAGATCTTCTTTGCGATTGATATTCGTTAATCGATATTGATCTGCTCTATCTATTTCACAAGCTTTTGAACAAATACGATCAAATAAACTTTTCATTCGATAATTATTCATTTTCAGCATCTGCTCTATTGCAGGCAAGCACTTCTTGGAATAAACTCCAGGAAATGGATATATACTCTTCTGATCACTTGTAAAATATATAGCATCATTTGTTTTCGTATGTGCCAAAAGATATTCAATCATTTGTTTTGAAACAAAAGGCATATCACATGATAAGATTAAATTGTATTGAGTTGTTGCATTTTTCAAACAACTATATATCCCACCTATAGGCCCTTTCTCATTTACAAGATCTTCAATCATGGCTAAATTCAGAGATTTATACTCATCCTTTACCCCACTGATATATATATATTGACTGTACTGACGAAGTAAGTCTAAACTATATTCAATCATGGGTTTTCCAGCTAATAGAGCCAATGCTTTATTACTACCAAAACGTGAGCTTTTTCCACCAGCTAATACATAACCAGACATAGACTCCATTTTAGATTAATGTATTTGTCAAAATTACTGCAATAATCAACAATGCACATGATAATGCCGGTTTTACTATCCTTAAATATAAGCTCTTATCCCTCAGTAAAAATATAGTAGCTATAATCAAAACTAGTCTGCAAACGCTCTGAAATAAACACGATGAAAACTCTGAAAATAAGTTTGTGGAAGTGATCGCTGGATTGAAACCTATCAATTCATGACTTATTATTCTCCAGACATCAAACACAACTTGACTGACGAATAATATAAATAAGGATGAAAGATATAGTCTACTGCTTAGAATCAATTTTCCTTTTTGTAGAATCACATAAACCAAATAGAACGATAAGCCTTCTAAAATTATTGATACCGCTGGATTTATAACCCAAAATGGAGGGATTGTACCTATAACAAGGTTTGTTAATTTAATTATTGCTGCAACCAAAGCTACCATAAAAGCAGAACTCGCTTTTTTGGTATTTAGAATTGCAAGCATCATTATAGTTACAGCAATGGTATATAAAATTAGATTAGACCCAGGAAAGTGAAGTATATGAAGAGTCCAACCTAATGTTGCTTCTATCATACCCCAGATACTACCTAGTAGGATTATTGAAGATAATCTTCTTAATTGTGTTGTAGTGTTGTAAGATCGTTGTTCCATATGAATCGGCTTTTCACAAGTAACAACTCTACAATAGAAGAAGTTTGATAAGAATTCGTGCTTTTACAATTTAAATTAAGATACAAAAAAAGGTCACCTGAATCAGATGACCTTTAAAAAACATGGGGTGAAAGACGGGGTTCGAACCCGCGACCTTCGGAACCACAATCCGACGCTCTAACCAGCTGAGCTACATCCACCATGTTTGCTTTTAAGAGAGCAATACTCTTTTTGATGGGGTGAAAGACGGGGTTCGAACCCGCGACCTTCGGAACCACAATCCGACGCTCTAACCAGCTGAGCTACATCCACCATTCTAGCAATCTCGTTTCCTCGATTGCGTTGCAAAGGTAAGCATTTAATTTAACCTTGCAAATATTTTCTACAGTTTTCTACTATAATTTATTTATAAATTGTCTTCTTTCCTGCTAACAATGTGTTTTTCAATAGAGAAACAATTGTCATAGGACCAACTCCTCCTGGTACGGGTGTAATAAAAGAACTTTTCGCAGCAACTTCATCAAATTTCACGTCTCCCATCAATCTAAAACCGCTCTTTGTTACAGAGGAAGGTACTCGAGTTGTTCCTACATCTATGATTACAGCTCCATCTTTAACCATGTCTGCCTCAACAAACTCTGGAATACCTACTGCTGCAATTAAGATATCAGCCTCTCTACAGATTTCTCTTAAATTTTCAGAACGACTGTGACAAACCGTCACTGTACTATCACCTGGATATCCTTTTTGCATCATCAACTGAGCAACTGGTTTTCCAACAATATTACTACGCCCGATCACCACACAATGTTTACCTGACGTAGGTATATTATATCTTTTCAAAAGCTCCAATATACCTGCAGGAGTAGCAGAAACAAAACAAGGTAAACCTATAGACATACGTCCAACATTGACTGGATGAAAGCCATCAACATCTTTCTTATAATCGATAGCTTCTATAACTTTTTGCTCTGAGATATGCTTTGGTAATGGTAACTGTACTATGAAACCATCAATATCTTGATCTTTATTCAATTCATCAACCTTACGAAGAAGTTCTTCTTCTGAAATATCCTCTTGCAGACGAATTAATGTAGACTTAAAGCCAACTTCCTCACAAGCTTTAACTTTATGAGCTACGTATGTTTCACTTCCCCCATCATTTCCTACAAGTATAGCTGCCAAATGTGGAGTTTTACCTCCTGCTGCTATAATATCTTTAACTTCTTGTGCAATCTCTTGTTTTATCGCGGACGAAATTGCTTTTCCATCAATCAACTGCATGGTTTTCATAACTTTGAGTTTTTATTTATCTTTTACCGAATCCTGGAAAACGTTTCATACCAGCTTGTGCTCCTGAAAACATTTTCATCATTTTTCGAGTCTCATCAAATTGCTTAATCAGACGATTTACTTCCTGGATATTAGTACCGCTACCTTTCGCAATACGCTGACGTCTTGAACCGTTGAGAATAGCAGGATTGCTTCTTTCCTCTGGTGTCATAGAATAGATTATTGCTTCAATACTTTTAAATGCGTTATCATCTATATCAACATTTTTCAAGGCCTTACCTACACCTGGAATCATTGCGGCTAACTCTTTTAAGTTACCCATTTTCTTGATTTGGTGGATCTGTGAAATAAAGTCGTTAAAATCAAATTGATTTTTAGCGATCTTCTTTTGAAGACGTTTTGCCTCTTCCTCATCATACTGCTCCTGAGCTCTTTCTACAAGTGACACAATATCCCCCATGCCTAAGATACGGTCAGCCATACGCTCAGGGTGGAAATTATCAATTGCATCTAACTTTTCACCTGTACCTACAAACTTAATTGGTTTATCGACTACTGATCTTATCGAAAGAGCGGCACCACCACGAGTATCACCATCAAGCTTAGTCAATACAACACCGTCGAAATCTAGACGGGTATTGAATTCTTTAGCAGTATTTACAGCATCTTGACCAGTCATCGAGTCAACAACAAACAAAATCTCATCAGGATTTAAAGCTGACTTAATCGCGGCAATCTCGTTCATCATCTGCTCATCAATAGCTAAACGTCCAGCTGTATCGACAATAACGACATCATTACCTTTTTGTTTAGCTTCACGAACAGCATTCAATGCTATCTCAACAGGATTTCTACTCTCCAAGTCTGAGTAAACAGGAACATCTATTTGTTCGCCCAATACGCGCAATTGTTCAATTGCCGCAGGACGATAAACGTCACATGCAACTAATAATGGCTTTTTGCCTTTCTTCGTTTTCAACATTTTGGCTAGCTTGCCAGAAAATGTCGTTTTACCAGATCCTTGAAGACCTGACATTAATATAATCGAAGGATTGCTTGTTAGATTTATATCTGATACGGTACCACCCATTAATCGTGCCAATTCATCATGCACAATCTTCACCATTAATTGGCTTGGTTTTACGCTATTCAGAACATTTTGACCTAGTGCTTTTTCTTTTACAGTATCTGTAAATTGCTTTGCAACCTTATAGTTTACGTCAGCATCAAGAAGAGCCCTGCGTACATCTTTTAATGTTTCGGCTACGTTTATCTCCGTGATTTTTCCTTCACCTTTCAGTAGCTTAAATGAACGTTCAAGCCTTTCACTTAAATTCTCAAACATAGTTATATCTTGTTTTTATTATTTTTTTCTGATTTTACAAAGGTACATTCTAGAATGCAAATTCACAAGCACTAAAAAAGCCCTTATTTTTTTTCAAAAATGGTGTAATTCAAATACTATATACAATAAAATAATAAAAAAAGAGCTTGCTTTCCCTCTACTATTTAGAAAGAAAAACAAGCTCTTCTTAATGCACTCTACAGTGATATCTTAAATTATTCGATTCGTTGCAGTATCTGGAAAAACGACTGCCGGCTTAAATATTTTAGCCTCTTCGAAATCCATCATTGCATATGACATAATAATTACTACATCTCCAGGTTGCACACGTCTAGCAGCAGCTCCATTTAAGCAAATAACGCCAGAACCACGCTCTCCTTTAATAATATAAGTCTCTAGACGTTCGCCATTATTATTATTTACGATCTGAACTTTTTCATTTTCAATCAAGTTTGCAGCATCTAATAAATCTTCATCAATCGTAATACTCCCGATATAATTTAGATTCGCCTCAGTCACTGTAACTCTATGAATTTTAGACTTTACAACTTCAATATACATCTTATTTAGTTTGATTTATAAGTAACGATATCGATTAATCTGATCTCTCCGCAATATACGGCAATACAACCGACAATAAAAGATGACTCATTCCATGCAGTTATAGACTGCAGGGTGTCACCATCAACAATATCAAAATATTCAACGTCAAATACATCATTTTGATTTAAAGAATCAATTACGTATTCCTTAACTTCGGCTACATTATGAGATTTAATCATCTCTGCACTCTTTCTCAATACTTTTTGAATCGCTGGTGCTTCAGTCCTCTGCTCAGCGGTCAAACGAAGGTTTCGACTACTCATTGCAAGACCGTCATTTTCACGAACAATCGGACAAGCATGAACATTTATTGGCATGTTTAAGTCTCGTACCATCTGACGAATAATTGCTAATTGCTGAAAGTCTTTTTCTCCAAAATACGCATTATTCGGTTTTACTGCGTCGAACAATTTACTTACAACCTGAGCGACACCATTAAAATGTCCTGGACGAAACTGTCCTTCCATGACAGTAGACAATGTTCCGAATTCAAAAATTCTCGTGTCTGGCTGTGGATACATTTCATCTTCAGATGGTGCAAAAATCAAGTCACAGCCTGTAGCTTCTAGCAGTTGACTATCTTCTGTTAGCATCCTCGGATATTTCAACAAATCATTTTTATCATTGAATTGAGTTGGATTAACAAAGATGCTTACCACATTGTACCCATTTTCCTCAACACTCTTTTTCACCAAACTAACATGACCTTCATGTAATGCACCCATAGTGGGAACAAAACCGACCTGTTTTCCTGCAGCTTTTGCCTCTGCAACACACTTTTGCAACTCTGCAATAGAACCTACAATTTTCATTGACATTGTTGTTTTAAAACGATGCAAAGCAACTAAATTATTGTGGGAATTAAAAGAATTAACCCCAATTTATTGGTAACTAACCTCTGAATATGTCTTAAAACACCTATTAAAATGGTTTAGCACAAAAGGTTTAGACATTGTTTTGATAGCTTCTTGTAAAAATTTCGTATCTTTGTCTCGAAAACATTTTATAATTTCGATTCGAATGGATGCTAAAAGAATATTATTTATAACGCAAGAGATCACTCCTTATCTTCCTGAAACTGAAATTTCCGGCATCAGCCGAAATCTTCCACAAGGTATACAGGAAAGAGGAAGAGAGATCAGAACATTCATGCCAAAATATGGAACCATCAACGAACGCCGCAATCAACTTCATGAAGTGATTCGACTTTCGGGAATGAACCTTATTATTGATGACACAGACCACCCTTTGATCATTAAAGTAGCATCTATACAAGCTGCAAGAATGCAGGTGTATTTTATCGACAACGAAGACTTTTTCCAAAGAAAATATACAATTGCTGATGAAAACGGCGTAGAATTTGACGATAATGACGAAAGAAGTATTTTCTTTGTGCGTGGAGTGCTTGAAACAGTAAAAAAACTTCGTTGGATCCCAGACATGATCCATTGTCATGGTTGGATGTCAGCTTTAACACCTTTATATATTAAAAAGGCTTATGCTGATGATCCGTTCTACAGCAATACAAAGGTCGTGTACTCAGTATACGACAATGACTTTAAAACTCCATTTAACGATTCGTTTGCTCAAAAACTAATGTTGAATGGCGTAGCTCCAACTGATTTAAAATCAATTGAAGGAGACAAAACGTTTGCTGCATTAAACAAACTTGCGATTGACTTCTCAGACGGTGTAATCCAAGGTAGCGAAACGATTAACCCTGAAATTCTTGATTACATTAAATCGAAAAACGAGACTCCATTTCTTCCGTATCAATCTCCAGAGACATATATCAATGAAACAAACCGTTTCTACGATGTAGTATTCGGAAACAATCAGTAAGACAATGAAAAACAAGTTACTACTTTTAAGTTCGTTATTTTTAATCTTCATTGGATGTAACGACGACTTGAGCGATGTGGGCACTTCTATGCAGCCCGACAAAGATAAAATAACTAGCTTCGCTGATACTTTTGACATGAAATCGAAAACGATTCAGGTTGATTCTATCTATGCAAAAACAATTGATGGATTATTAGGAAACTTAAATGATCCTGTATATGGCCAATTGAAAGCTGATTATGTATGTCAATTTTACATCCCAGACGAATATAAATTCCCTGAAAAAGTAGTAAATGGTAAAATTGACTCAATTGATTTAAAGGTATTTTACAGATCTTGGATTGGCGACTCTCTTTCACCAATGCAAGCTACTGCATATCTTGTAACATCCCAATTAACAAAGGACTATTACACAAATATAGATCCAAAGGAGTTTTGTGACATGAGCACCCTCCTTGGAGAGGCTTCTTACACTTCTTACGATCGTACTGTCCCAGATTCTGTTCGAAACAATACGAACTTTGTTCCTCATTTTACGATGAAGTTTCCTCGAGAACTTGGTCAAAAACTCTATGACGAATCGTTGAAAAACCCGTCCATCTTCGAAACGCCTGAGAAATTTGCAGAATATTTTCCAGGCATTTATGTTTCAAACACATTTGGTGATGGTAATATTCTAAAAGTAGAACTTACTCACATGAATGTATATTACAACTATGAGAAGACTGTCAAAGGTAGTGAAGGACAAGACTCAACTTATATCGCAGACGGAGTTACTATCTTCAACGTTACTCCAGAGATTATACAGCTAAACCATGTTGTTAATTCGGATCTTAGTGAGCTACTTACTCCAAACGACGAATACACATTCTTGAAAACTCCAGCTGGTGTTTATACCGAAATGGAATTACCTCTTCAAGAAATGTACAAAACACTTGAAGGACGTATCATCAATGAAGCATCTTTGAAGATAAAAGTAACAAACAAAGAAGATTACAGATACGCTTTGGATCCTCCTTCATATCTTCTTTTGATCGAACAAGATTCTATTAAAACATTCTTCGAAGATCAGAAACTTCCAGATAATAAATCTTCTTACCTGGCTGCATTAAGCAAGAATGAGCTTTCTTACAATTTTGGCAACATTGCCACATTGCTTCAAGAAAAGATAAAAGAAGAACCTGAAGCAAACCTCAACTACGTTCTTGTTCCAGTTAGTGCTTCTATAAGCCAAACACTAGGAACGATTCTATCTGTCAAACACTACTTTTACCCTTCAGGTGTAAAAATTAGAAAAGACAAAGACTACATGCAGTTGAAAGTGATATCAAGCAAGTTCAACAGAAATCAATAACACTAAAAACCTTCCCTTTCGGAAGGTTTTTTTTATTCTTAGAATTTATGATAACAGCTATAAGAAAAGCAATCAATACATATTTAGCACAACAGCACATTGAAAAGATGAATTTAAAGGCTGTTTTATTCGATATGGATGGAGTGTTATACAACTCGATGAGATATCACACGAAAGTATGGAAAGAAACCATGGACAGTATTGGAATATCGAGTACACGTGACGAATTTTACTTATACGAGGGAAGAACTGGCCGAAGCACAATCAATTATTTATTTGAACGTGAAAAAGGACGAAGTGCTACTGATATTGAAAAAGCAGATATCTATGCCATAAAATCCGCGCTTTTCAACAAATACAACAAAGGTGAAACAATCGAAGACACAGATAAGGTTCTAGCAAAAGTAACCACATACAACCTACAACCCGTATTGGTTACCGGATCGGGACAAGAAACCCTCATTAATAAACTAAACACAGACTATCCCGGATGCTTTAGAAAAGACATGATGGTTACAGCACATGATGTTCAACATGGCAAACCACACCCCGAGCCCTACCTAATGGGATTAAAAAAAGCAAACTGCCAAATCAACGAGGCCATTGTCATTGAAAATGCACCATTAGGTATAGAATCGGCACATAAAGCAGGACTATTCACTATCGCTGTTAATACAGGACCACTCGCTGACAATATACTACTCGACGCCGGAGCAGATCTTCTATTTCCAAATATGGCTTCTCTTGCCGAAGCTTGGGATGAGATCATGCATACATTCAACAATAGATAACAAACAGCATACCTCATAAAAAGAAAAGCGAATGTCAATCTAAACATTCGCTTTTCTTTTTTTTATTTCACATAGTTGGCATCATTCAAGAAGTTAAAGCTCTCCGTAACACTTGCTACAGGATCATTTTCTGAATAGCGCTCCACCTCAACATAATAATCTTTAATGTTATTCGCATACATTTGATCAAAGATCGGCTTATAATCCATTTGTTTACTACGACCAATCTCCTTTTCATCTTTAATGTGCAATACCTTCATTTGATCAGCATACTTCTGCATATATTCAACAGGATCAGCCCCACCTTGAGCTACCCAATACACATCCATTTGGAAGAACACATGATTCTTACTTGTATTATTTAGCAAGTAATCATAAATGCGCTGACCTTCTACATTTTTAAACTCGAAGTCATGATTATGGTAACCAAAAGCCATACTTGCAGCAGCAGTCTTATAACCCACCGTATTGAAGTAATCGCAATAAGTCTTCAAGTCGTCTAAAGTTGTTTGGTCGTTTACCGGCATCCAAGGTTGAATCATATATTTCACACCCAACTCATTGTGTGCATCAATTGCTTGATCCCACCAGCCCATAACTTCAGCTTCTTTCTCCTTATTATAAGCTTGCCCCACGTGCGAGCTTGTAACTTTCATCCCCAAATCACTCACCATCTTCTTCAATTCGGAAGGAGCTAATCCGTACATCTTACCATCATTGTATCCGGCAAGT
The DNA here is from genome assembly GCA_051660585.1 of Tannerellaceae bacterium. GTDB lineage: Bacteria > Bacteroidota > Bacteroidia > Bacteroidales > CAMTPD01 > UBA12018. Next base: position 52,361 of record JBOFPV010000095.1, on the reverse strand, counting down.
TCCAGATTCTTATACCCCATTTTAGAGACAGTCTCCAAAGTTGTTTGAATACCTTGATCTTTCACCAAGTCTCTCAACGAATAAAGCTGAAGTCCGATATTTTTATTCGATTGAGAACAAGAAGAAAATAAGTTTGATGAAAATGCCGTACCGGCAAGAAGCATAGACGCATGCTTCAAAAAATCTCGTCTGTTTTGCATAGTATTACGTATCTAATTGATTTAAGTTATTCACAAATATATAAATATCTTTTACAATACACCATTAATTTTATCAATTTACATCAATACCTTTCATATATATGTCCTATATTTACGCAACCACAAATCAATAACATACATAATACCTTACATACAAAACATGAACACACAAAGCAAATTATCAAGAAGAGCCTTTCTGAAAGGAACTGCTCTAGCCGCCGGAATGGTAGTACTTCCGGGGAATATGTTTGCATCCTTGGCAAACTTTAAATCAGCAAACGATGAAATATCTTTAGGTTTTATAGGACTGGGACAACAAGCCATGTATCTGCTCAACGGATTTATGCAAATACCGGGAGTACGCGTAATTGCCGGAGCAGATGTCTACGATGTAAAACGCGATCGTTTCAAAAAACGAGTGACCGACTTCTATGCTTCGAAAAACAAAAAATCAGATGTAAAGGTATACGAAAGATACACAGACATCTTGAACAGACCCGACATCGACGCTGTAGTGATTGCTACACCAGACCACTGGCATGCAATCATCGCAACTGAAGCTTGCAAAGCCGGTAAAGACGTATACCTTGAAAAGCCAATGACATTTACGATTCTCGAAGGCCAACAACTATGCAAAGCTGTACGCAAGAATAAAAGCATCCTTCAGGTTGGTAGTCAGCAACGTTCCGATTCAAATTTCCAACACGCTGCCGCATTGGTACAGTCGGGCAAATTAGGCAAGATATCAAACATCAAAGCTTATGTTGGAGCACCGCCCACACCATACAATCTGCCACAAGAAACGCTACCAAGCGGTCTCAATTGGGATCTTTGGTTAGGCCCACTACCCACCTCCATTCATTACAACAAAGAATTAAACCCGCCAGTCTCTCTATCTCCGGAACAGAACGAAGCCTTTTGGGGCGGATGGCGCTGGTACAAAGAAATGGGCGGAGGTTTTACAACCGACTGGGGAGCTCACATGTTTGACATTTCACAATGGGCTTTGAACAGAGACAAAAGCGGACCGTCTAAAATTATACCAGCCGGATATAGCGATACCAAACATCTTACATTTGTTTACGACGATGGAATTCAAATCACGGAAGAACAATTTGACGGAGACAAAAAGGGAGTTAAGATTTATGGAGACAACGGATGGATCCAAGTATGCCGCGGAGAATATTTAGCCTCTGACGATTCATTCCTACCTCCGGCTACCACTCAGCAAGAAGGACCATACGAAACACGCATTCCACATCAAACCAACTTCATCGAATCAATGCGTTCTCGCAAAGATCCGGTAGTTCCGGTAGAAGTAGGACACAGCAGTTGTACCGTTTGCACGCTCGGCAATATAGCCTACGAACTAGGTCGTCCTGTAGAGTGGGATCCAAAGAAAGAAAAGTTTGTCAACGACAAAGAAGCAAACAAGCTACTACACTATCAATATCGCGATGGTTACAAACTAAGCTAAGCCATATCATTTCGAATTATACATACGAAAAGGGAATGTCTGCACATACAGCATTCCCTTTTTATATACCCATGTCCTCAAAAGCTTACCCCCATAAAAAAAGAGCTCCCGCATTATTGCGAGAACTCTTATCAATATTCTATCCGTCGGTGCTTATACAACAAGACACCAATAGTTACTTATTACTTTTTCAATGTAAAAGATTTGCTTCCGATCAAATTACCATCTGCAAAGATATCTACGCGATAAGTACCTTCCGAAAGAAACTCTTCGATCTTCCAATACATAGTTACCGCAACCTCTTCACCTTCGTATTCTACTTGGCGAGCAATGGAATAGTTGATATCCTTGTTTTCATAGCGGAATACATCCGAACGACTTTTGATCAACACATCATCATCCGGCTTCATAATACGAAGATAAATAATCTTCTCACCGGCAGGAGCTGTAATATTCTTAGCGATGTAGAAATTGAAAACAATCTCCTCCATTTTTGAGATCTTGTCTGTTTTCTTTCCGCGCTTATTTAATGTTTGAATCGTAATACCGGTAGCATCAAGCTTTGAAGCTAAGGTTACACGTTCTGTCAGTTTCTCTTTTTCCTTTACCAGCTTTTGCGCCGTTTGCGTTACCTGCTGATATTTTTTTGTTACTGCTACGTTTTCTTCTTTTAGCTGTTGATTCAAATTGTTAAGTGAATCGATCTGAACTACGTAATGACGCATCACTTTACGCAATGTTTCCAATTCTTTTTTCAGCTCGCTTACACGTTTAGAGTTAGTAGCTTTTACCGTTTTCAACTCTTCCAGCAAACGTTGTACCTTTGCTTGCTCGGTAGACAAAAGCGTATTCAACGAGTCGTTGCTCACACTAAATTTATATCCTTCATACTGCAAAGACAATTCGTTATACTCGTCTTCTAGGGTTTCCTTATCCAAATCAAACTGCTGAACCAAATCAGACATCTGTGACTTTTGTTGCATAATATAGTATGCTCCACCGGCAACAACCAACAATAAAATTACAACAATCAAGATGAGCAGTGACTGCTTCTTAATGTCTTTGTTTTCATTCGAATCTAAACTCATATCTTACTTCAAAAGAATTTATACGTTTCATTATTAACGACAAAAATAATAGGAAGCTCGTATTAATATCCTTTCACCCATTAACATTTATAAATTTTTAAGTGCAACCAAGAATTTACACTTCATTTATAAATCAAACAAGGCATACTACACTCCTATCTCTTATTGTTATCAAAATGCAACGAAGCCTATCGACATGCCTAATTCAGAATACAAGCCTTACATTCTGACAGCACAAAGACACAAAACAAACCCTACAAAGCCCCAATACCTAACATTCTGATATATATTTATTCTTTTTGTTTATTTTAATACTATCTCGGTGCGAATTCAATAAAGAAATATTTCTGCATTCAAACGAACAACGTATATTTGCGTAGAGAAAGTAGAAACTATTTTCTTAACAAATCATAGAATAAACAGTAAATTATTATGGCAAAAGTAACGGTTGTAGGCGCTGGTAACGTAGGTGCTACTTGTGCAAATGTTCTTGCAGTTAACGAAGTTGCAGACGAGATTGTATTGTTGGACATCAAAGAAGGTGTAGCTGAAGGTAAAGCAATGGACATCATGCAAACTGCGCAATTGATGGGATTCGACTCTATCGTAACAGGCTCAACTAACGATTATTCAAAAACTGCTAACTCTGACGTAGTTGTTATCACTTCAGGTCTTCCTCGTAAACCGGGTATGACTCGTGAAGAACTTATCGGTGTTAACGCTGGTATCGTTAAATCTGTAGTAGAAAGCGTATTGACACACTCACCTAACGCAATCTTGGTTATCGTATCTAACCCAATGGATACTATGACTTACCTTACACTTAAAACAAGTGGACTTCCTAAAAACCGCGTAATCGGTATGGGTGGTGCTCTAGATAGCTCTCGTTTCAAATATTTCCTAAGCCAAGCGCTTAACGCTAACGCTAACGAAGTAGAAGGTATCGTAATCGGTGGCCACGGTGACACTACTATGATTCCTTTGACTCGCTACGCTTCTTACAAAGGTCTTCCGGTTTCTAAACTTCTTAGCACAGAAGAATTGAACAAAGTAGCTGCAGACACTATGGTAGGTGGTGCAACTCTTACAAAACTTCTTGGTACTTCTGCATGGATGGCTCCGGGTGCTGCTGCATCTTTCCTTGTTGAGTCTATCATCCGCGACCAAAAGAAAGTTCTTGCATGTTGTGTATCTCTAGAAGGTGAATACGGACAAAACGACATCTGTATCGGTGTTCCTGTAGTGATCGGCCGCACAGGTTGGGAAAAAGTTATCGACTTCGAATTGAACGAAGAAGAAACTGCATTGTTCGAAAAGAGCGCTGCTGCTGTACGTGCTACAAACGAAGTTCTTAAAGAAATCAACGTTCTTTAATTGAAGTTCTTTTGACGGATACGCTTTTCTTTTGAAGCGTATTTGCATCGATCATATTTTACATAAACGGAGTGTCTCTATTGAGGCGCTCCGTTTTTTTATTCCCTTAATTGAAATCACGCCTCTCAAGTTCGAAAAATAATCTACATAAGCAAGATCGGCAAACTTAATGATAAACAAATCGTTTGATGGGCATCAAACGATTTAAACTAAACGAGGAACGAATCGTTTGATGGGCATCGAACGATTTAAACATAGTAAAGAACGAATCGTCAGGTCGCCATCTGACGATTCGTTTCTCTAGAGGTTTTAAAATAAACCTTACATCAAAACAAAAAGAAGCTTGCATTGTGGGCAAACCACAAACACAAGCTTCTTTATTCAGAAACACAACAATAAAAAAGGGTAGCCACAACGACTACCCATTATTCAAATTATCATTTCTTTGCGTCACTATATTCGGCAAGATTAAACTTGATCGGAATCAAAAGCCCTACTAATTGAGGCTCGCCATTCATCATGGCAGGTGTCCAATCCGGCAAAGAGTTTACAATACGCAATGCTTCCTTGTCTAACTCGGGAGACACACTTCTTACCACTTCTGCATCGGTAACTTTCCCCACCTCATCTACAATAAAACGACACACCACAATTCCTTGTGTTTTGTCTTTCATTGCTTTCTTAGGATACTTGAGGTTAGCAGCAACATATTTTTTCAACCCTTGCTTGCCCCCCGGAAATTGAGGAGAAGTGTACGGTGATGCAACTGTATCGGTAGCCGACACTTGTATAGGTTCTTCAACATCTGCACTTGCCGCAAACGCTTGCTGTGTAAAAAAACAACTCGCTCCTACCATGGCAAGCGAAAGAATCCTTTTCGACCAAATAGCATTTATCAACATATTGTATTCTTAATAGATTAAACAAATCTTCCGGTTCAAAGCAATGTTATGCTTTTACAAACCTTCTTTCTAACAATCAACTCTGGATTGTGGTTATATAAAAGCTCAAATAAATTGATTAAATCTCATTATTTTAACATCCCAATCTCTCCCCGGTTTTTATTTATACTGATCACTCAGATCAAGCAACTCTACTTTCCTAAACTCTACCGGATGCCCTTCAGACTGCAAAGCTATGCGACCTTTCGAGATCGGAGTCCCGGCCACAAAACCCGGATCCGGTGATACATTTCCACCGCCATAGGTCATTTGCGAATAGGTGATAATGGTGTCGCCATCGATAATGTGGTGTGCAATACTATCGCCCAGCATTACCATCTCCATCGTTACCCATTGATCGCCGTGATAGGTCTTGGAGGTAGAGCTGGCACAATGCCCGTTGTATTGTTCTTTTTCAATAAACACTTCTGTACCGGGTGTACATAAATTGCCGGTAGAACGTTCATTGACGCCATCCCCTCCTAGCATTTGCGCCTCGAGCGAAACCGGAAAATCCTGATTCAAATCCATCGTTTCAGGAGCCGGACAATGCAGCATGGCGCCACTATTGCGTATAGCCCATCCGGGAGCACCTTTTAGCTGATCACCCGTAAAACGATACTCTACTCGGAGTTTGTAATGAGAATAGTCTTTGTTTGTATATAAGTGCCCGAATCGATTATTAAACTCATCGTATCCGTCGTAACAAACCTTCAAGATTCCATCTTCGACACGAAAAGTATTTGCAAAGTTCTCTCCCGAGGGATAACCGGTTATCTTGGGAGTCCATCCCGAGAGGTCTTTGCCGTTAAACAACTGAATCCAGTTTTCAGCCTTTGTCGAAGTTTCGTCTTGTTGTGTGCTTTGCTTCGTGTTGCAAGCGCTAAATACAGTTGCAGCTAGCGCACACGACATCAGTAAGTGTTTCATGTATTAAAAAGATTAGGTTAAACAGATCGTCTTAACTGTAACAATCTGCCATGTTATTGATTTCGATTGTCTGCACCCCACATCAGTTTTTCGCGGAGTGTCATGTAAAACGTATGATTGTGCCGCTTGATTACTTTGGTAGTAAACGGCGCTTTTGAGACTTTTATTTCTACTCCGGCTCTGATTACAGTAGAACGACCGTCGAGCGCAACCAGAAAATGATCGCTTCGACTCTCTACATCCATCGTAATCTTATAGGTATCGGGAATTACCAAGGGGCGCACATTTAAACTATGAGGCGCAACCGGACTCAATACAAATGTATTGGCCTGAGGCAATATGATAGGTCCGTTTACACTCATCGAATAGGCTGTAGATCCGGTAGGTGTAGCAATCACCAGTCCGTCGGCTTGATAATCGGTCAGGTAATCATCATTCAAAAACGTTCGTATCGTGATCATCGATGAACTGTCCCTTTTGAGAATCGCCACTTCATTCAAGGCATAATGATATCCGCTGATAGCATGATCTTTAGACTCTACTTTGAGTAGTGTGCGTTCTTCTATCTTATAATAGTTTTTGAAGAGTTCGTCCAATGTATCTTCTATTTCATAGCTGCTCACATCTGCCAAGAAACCAAGTCGTCCGGTATTGATCCCTAAAATCGGAATCCCTAGTTTGCCAATGCGCGTAGCCGTTCGCAAAAATGTACCATCTCCTCCTACGCTAAGTACTACATCAACTTGAGGGAGTACATCTGTAATCAACCCACTGATTGTGGGGCGAAAATCAAATGCATCTTCGATAAAATTGGCAAACAGAGCATCTACATACACTGTTGCTTCAAGCTCCTCGAGTTTGGAAAAGATGCGTCGAATCTGACTTTCTTTCTCAACCTGATATTCGCTTCCAAAAACACCTACAATCATTTCTATATTTTGCTTATAAGTTCATATAATAAAGAAGCTCGTCCATGCGCTTCTTGAGTACATCGTCGACCATACCTTCTTTCATAAAGTAATAAAGCAGGTTGTAATCGAATCGCTCCAAACTCCTAATCACAGGGGAAGCATCCTCGAGGTCGACTTTTAGTGACACAATCATTTTTCCGGTCAATGCAATTTGGTGAGATGTCAAACTCAATATATGTGCATTGTTCGACTCTACAATGCGAGCCAAGTCGGTCAGAGAATAGTCTTGCGGATTGATCTCTAAAACCAATACCGTACCTTCTGTTGCAACTTGGCACACTTCGGCCACCGCCTCAATTACTTTTTCTTGAGTCACACATCCTTGGTACTCTCCTTGGTCATTAACCACCGGCAACAACGTAAGACCATAATGAGACATTAATCTCAATGCCTCAAAAAGATGTTGCTCGGAAGCTATTGCCGGCGAGAAATGTTGCAACTCCAGATGTTCTGATATCGCTCCGGGAGTATTCAGCAAGTCCTTCTCAGACAACAGACCTTTGTACGTTCCATCGTCTACAACCGCAAGATGCTTTACTTTCAACTCATCCATCATGCTAATTGCATGCTCTGTTGTGTCAAAACTTTTTAACACTGGAATATGTGTCGTTATAAAATCTTTCACTAACATTGTTCCGTATATTGCTTGAATCCTACTACATTTGCAGGAGATATGATACAAAAATGAAAAAATATTTCATTATTATCATTATTAATTTGTCTATTTTTAGATAATAATCTGTTATATAAAACAAACGAATAGAATAATTATAATGACTAAACTAAGCGTTAACATCAATAAAGTAGCCACACTTCGAAATGCCAGAGGTGGAAACACACCTGATGTACTGGCGGTAGCCAAAGATTGTGAGTTATTTGGAGGAGAAGGAATCACGGTACATCCACGTCCCGATCAACGTCATATAACCTACAATGATGTATATCAATTAAAGCCTCAAATCAAAACCGAGTTCAACATCGAAGGGTATCCGTGTGAAGAATTTATCGATCTTGTTCTAAAAGTAAAACCACATCAAGTAACTTTAGTTCCCGATGCACCGGATGCAATCACTTCGAATGCAGGATGGGACGTTGCTTCTAATTTCGAATTACTAACCGAGTTGGTAGATAAATTTACATCGGCAGGAATCCGCACATCTATTTTTGTAGGTACTGATCTTGAAAACATCAAGCTTGCAGCCAAAACAGGAACAGATCGCATCGAATTGTATACCGAACCCTATGCAAAAGAATATCCTGAGTCGCCGGATAAAGCAGTTGCTCCTTTTGTTGAAGCAGCAAAACTGGCACGTAGTCTTGGTCTTGGCGTAAATGCCGGACACGACCTTAGTCTTGAAAACCTCGAATTTTTCTCAAAGTCTATTCCTTGGCTAGAAGAGGTATCGATCGGTCATGCACTGATCAGTGATGCACTTTACCTAGGTCTTAAAGAAACCATTCGTCGTTACAAAGAGTGTTTATTGTAAACACTAAATTTGTATAATCAAAAATTTAATCAACATTAATAATAGACATCTGAAAAGTTTAAAACTATGAGCATGTTATTGTCACTTCAAGCGGGAGTACAGTCTGTAGGCGGTGCTGCCGAAAATATGCCCGAATTTACCAATGTTGCAGCGCCTACTGAGGCTCAACTAAACATACTGGAGCTAGCCATGAAAGGTGGCTGGGTTATGGTAGTACTTTTGGTGCTTTCTGTATTAGCTGCATATATCTTTATTCAACGCGTTTTGATTATAAAAAGAGCTGGTAAGCAAGACGAAACTTTCATGAATCGTATCAAAGATTATATTACCGACGGAAAAATAGATTCGGCTCTTAATCTTTGTCGTTCTACCAATACTCCTTCGGCTCGTATGATTGAGAAAGGTATTTCTCGTTTGGGTCGCCCACTCAATGATGTACAAGTAGCTATCGAAAACGTAGGAAATCTTGAAATCGCAAAACTTGAAAAAGGATTGCCTTGGATTGCAACGACTGCTGCCGGTGCTCCGATGATTGGTTTCTTTGGTACTGTAACCGGGATGGTTCGTGCATTCTTTGATATGGCAAACGCTGGTAGTAACGTAGACATCTCCTTGCTTTCATCGGGTATCTACGAAGCTCTTATCACAACTGTAGGAGGTCTTGTTGTTGGTATCTTTACCTTGTTTGCATACAATTATTTAGTTGCTCAGGTAGATGAAGTTGTGAACAAAATGGAAGCTAGTACCATGGAGTTTATGGACTTATTGAATGAACCTGCAAACTAATACCGAATTAAAGTATGGCACTAAAAAGACGTACAAAGGTAGATCCTAGCTTTAGTATGGCTTCAATGACAGATATTATCTTTCTGTTGTTGATCTTCTTCATGATTACCTCTACGGTGGTAATCCCGAATGCTATTAAAGTAAATCTACCTCAATCAAAAAAACAGACATCTGTAAAGCCGCTTACACGCATTACGGTAGATGCTAATCTCAACATTTATGTGGCTTATGGCAAACAAAAAGAAAAGGTTGTAACTTTTGAAGAGCTTACTCCGTTTCTACAAGAAAGTCTTGCCAAAGACCCTGAAATGTATGTAGCTCTCTACGCCGACGAAGCTGTCCCTTACAGAGAAGTCGTGAAAATTTTGAATATTGCAAACGAAAACAATTTCAAGATGGTTTTGGCAACGAAACCTTTACGTAAATAATCGATAACCATCAAAGATGATTTAGCGTGAAATTAAATAAAGACGACATATTCAGCCTTTGCGTTTCGATCGGTTTTCATGCCGCGCTACTCGCTCTGCTATGGTTTATGGTTTTGAAAACCGATATTCCGGAAGAAGAAGAGGGGGGCGTACTTGTCAACTTTGGAAATATCAATACTGCGGCCGGCTCCTTTGAACCTAAAAATACAGGGGAAGTTCCGGAAGTAACACCTCCGCCTCCTGTTCCGCCTACTCCTATGCCAAAAGCCGAAGAAGAAGTTGTGACTCAAAACAATGAAGAAACAGTGGCCCTGGCAGAGGAAAAAAGGAAAAAGGAACAGAAGCGCAAAGAAGAAGAAGCGAAACGTAAAGAAGAAGAGCGTAAAAAGCGCGAAGAAGCAGAACGCAAGCGCAAGGAAGAAGAGCAACAGAAAAAACAACAAGCTATCAGCAACAAAGTAGCAGGAGCATTTGGCTCGGGCACGAATCCCGGATCAAGCCAAGGCGATGCAACCGAAGGTGCGGGCAACCAAGGAAGTCCTTTTGGCAATTCAGACCAAGGAGCAAACGAGGGTGTAGGTGGCTACGGTTCTTTCTCGCTCGACGGACGCTCGATTGGTGCCGGAGGTTTACCTCGTCCTGCGTATACGGCACAAGAAGAAGGCCGTATCGTTGTAAACATTACTGTAGATCCTAAAGGAAATGTGATTTTTGCGGAAATAGGAAGAGGTACCAACATTGATAACAGTTCGCTACGAAAGTCTGCTCTTGATGCAGCTAAGCGTGCCAAATTCAATAGTATTAGCGGAACCAACAATCAAGCCGGAACAATTACATACCGTTATACGTTAAGATAAAGATATCAGATTACAAACATCCTAAAATTAGAAGATAGATGGAAAAAGTATTCGTATTTCTTGCTGACGGATTTGAAGAAATTGAAGCAATAAGCATCATTGATGTGCTTCGTAGAGCCAATATCCCAACACAAACTGTTTCGATCACAGGCAACAAACATGTACATGGTGCTCATAAAATACCTGTACAGGCTGATATTCTGTTTGACGATGCAGACTTTGATGGTGCACAAATGCTTGTACTGCCTGGAGGAATGCCCGGTGCAGTAAATCTAGATGCACACACAGCGCTAAAAGATAAACTAAAACACTTCCATAGAGAAGGTAAATATGTAGCAGCAATTTGTGCAGCGCCCTTGGTTTTAGGTGGTATTGATTTGTTGAATGGAAAGCATGCTACTTGTTATCCGGGCTTTGAACATACTTTAAAAGGGGCTCGATATACAGCAGAACCTGTAACTGTTGATGGCAAAATTATCACCGGTAAAGGTCCTGGCTTTGCAACTCAATTTGCATTGACTCTTGTAGAAGCGATTGCGGGAGAACTAAAAGCAATTGAGGTTGCCAAAGGTATGCTTCTAAAAGATTAAGTTCAATTAGACATTATACAAAAGCTCGATTCTGTGAGAAATCACGGAATCGAGCTTTTTATTTATATCAATCTTACTCTTGCAATAGATGCACAATGCAATGCTTGCCTCTTTATTTGATATATTTACTAGCGTAATAATAAACCGACGGAGATATTTCGCTTTCTGTTCTGTAGCGATTCGATGCGGTAACCACGTAGAAAAAACCTTCCTCTCTCGACTCATCGAGCGGAATCCATATTTTATTTCCCATTGCACGTGTTATTACAATATTGGCAGCATCATTGATATCTACAGGTTCTACCTTTGACCGATATACTGTAAACGTGAGATCTTTCTTCATGTAATCAAGCAACATGTCCCATTCTAAGCACAAGTCGGTACCATCTTTATATGCTTTTACAAGTGAAGGCGCAGAAGGTGCTTCGTTATTAAGCCATGAAAGAGGTGGTAACATTGCCGGATGTTTATAATAGCTGGACTGTAGCTCTTTTAAAATACCTTTTGTATTTGACAGAAGATTTCCACAACGGAAAAATGCAACTCCGGCAGTTCCATAATATCTACCATAATCAATTTGATCCGTGATAATATTTACACTCCAGTTGGCTTCTTCTTTGTTCATGCGATATGCTCCAAGTCCCGGAATAACAAATCGTCCATTCGAATCGTCGACCCAATTATCAACAAATGGAAAGAACAGATGCTCTTTATAATACATCATCGGAGCGATAAAGTCGTGCTTCCCTTTTGTAATCCAATCTTTCGGATCTTGGTATACATCTTCGTAAGCAGTCCAGCCGGCATTAGGCACCTTTGGTATGCGACTATATTTGCCAAGCGGAGCACTACTTACTTGCACCCATGGCTTTATCTGCTTCACATTATCATAAATTCGATACACAATGTTATTGATGTTCTCTCGTCTCCAATTGCTAAGAGACTTCCCTTTTCCATATTTCTTAAACGTATCACTATCGGGAAAGCCTTTAGCCTTCTCCGGGTAACGGATGTAATCGAAGTGCACTCCATCTACATCGTAGTTTTGTACAAGCTCGCGCACCAAACGTGTAAGATAGTCTGAAGTCCCTGGATTTCCCGGATCTAGAAACCACTCTCCATTATAGCGTTTACAGATTGATGGATTCTTTTTCACCACAGACGAACTGCCCAATTCCTTTACATGCTTTTCGGTTCCCAATGGAAAGGTTACCAACCAAGCATGGCACTCCATTCCTCGTTTATGACACTCTTCTATGGCAAAAGTCAGAGGATCGTAACCCGGTGCATTACCTGCTTTTCCGGTCAGTGTTTTACTCCATGGCTCCATCGCCGAGCGATAAACAACATCTCCTCGTATACGAGATTGAAAGAAAACGGTGTTGATATTTATTTTCTCAAGCTCATCTAGAATCGAGCAAAGTTGTTGTTTTTGCTGTTCTATCTTGGCTGGAGATGTTACTTGTGTAACAGGCCAGTCGAGTCCGTATATCGTACTTAACCACACGGCTCTAATTTCATACTTCGGCGTCGCAATTAGCGGAAGCGCCCACATTAGTGATACTAAAAAAATTAACTTACGAATCATTGATATAGTCAAATTTGGCGTAAAAGTACACCAAAAAGAATTATATGGTGTACTTTTGCACGAGTAAAACAAGGGATAAAAAATGATTGATCAGATTACCATAGACAAGATACTAGATGCGGCCAATATCGTTGATGTTGTCTCTGAATTTGTAACTTTACGTAAACGGGGAATCAACATGGTTGGTTTATGTCCTTTTCACTCAGACAAGACTCCGTCGTTTTACGTTTCACCTTCCAAGAATATTTGTAAGTGTTTCGCCTGCGGTGAAGGTGGTACGGCTGTGCACTTTATAATGAAACACGAACAGCTCTCATATGTTGAAGCTTTAAAATTTTTAGCAAAAAAATACAACATTGAAGTACAAGAAAGAGAACTCTCTGAGTCGGAACGAAAAGCTCAAAGCATTCGAGAGAGTTTATTAATTGTAAACACCTACGCACAGCAATACTTCTCAAAAGTCCTACACCAACACCCGGAAGGTAAGAGTATAGGTCTCTCCTACTTCAAAGAACGTGGTTTTAAAGACGAGATTATCGAGAAGTTTCAACTCGGTTATAGTCTTGAGCAAAAAGATGCCTTCTATCAAGAAGCTATCAAGGCTGGCTATAAAAAAGAATACCTCGAACAAACCGGACTTATTATTGCAAAAGAAGATGGCTATGTGGCCGATCGCTTCCGTGGGCGTGTGATGTTTCCGGTACATACGCTTTCGGGCAAAGTGGTTGCATTTGGTGGTCGTGTATTACGAAAGGACGAAAAGACTGCAAAATATGTAAACTCTCCCGAGAGTGAGATATATCATAAAAGTAGAGAACTCTACGGACTGTTCTTTGCGAAACAAGCAATTGTAAAATCGGATCGATGCTTTCTTGTAGAAGGATATACCGACGTAATATCGATGCACCAATCGGGTATCGAGAATGTTGTGGCTTCATCAGGAACAGCTCTTACCCACGGCCAAATCAAGCTAATTCATCGTTTCACAAATAATATTACCGTGATTTACGATGGTGACGCTGCCGGTATAAAAGCGGCACTTCGAGGGATTGATTTACTGCTCGAAGAGGGGATCAATGTAAAAGTAGTATTGCTTCCAGAAGGCGAAGACCCCGACTCTTTTTCTCGCAAACAAAGTGCAGCATCCTTTATCCAATACATTGAGGCTAAACAATCGGATTTTATTCGTTTCAAAACAAACCTCCTTATCGGAGAAGCAGGAAATGACCCGATCAAACGTTCGAGACTGATCAGTGATATTGTACAGAGTGTGGCTGTTATCCCTGATAATATTGCGCGTTCTGTTTATATCAGAGAGTGTAGTGTTATGCTCGAAATCGACGAAGCCATCCTAATCAATGAAGTAAATAAGATTCGCGTTACAAAAATTGAAAGAGAGAATGCTAGTCGTCTTCAACACAATCGATTTGCAGCAAATCAACCTACTGCCACACCCAACTCTTTGATAGGCAATGATGCTTACGGCGTGATTCCGCCGGACATACCTTTACCCCCAATGGAAGAAGCTCCTCTCCCTCCGGCTGATGAAATGGGAACACCTAATACTCCCAAACAAATCATAAGATCGGCATTCGATGGATATGAGCTTACCCTTCTTAGATACGTTGTACGTTACGGCGAAGTTGTTCTATTCGATTATACAGACGAAACTACTGGTCAACGAATTATTTATCATGTCGCGGATTACATCAAGTTTGACTTGGAAAGAGATGATCTTCATTTTCAAAACAGCTTATACAAAAGCATGCTTGATGAAGCTGCTCGTAAAGTAAACGACGAACATTTCATTGCCAATCGATATTTCTTGGCACATCAAGACCCCATTGTAAGTAAACTTGCAGCTAATCTTGTAAGTGATAAATATCAATTAAGTAAATACCATACTAAATATCGTGAGATTGAAAATGAAACAGACCGACTTTCATTAGTAGTTCCTAGAGATATTATTGCTCTCAAAGATGCTTATATTACCAAAGAGATCAAAGATCTGCAACATAAGTTGAAAACGATACAACAATCTGGCGACATGCAGGAAATTCTCAATTTGATGACATCTCTTAATAAGATGTATGAAATTAAAAGTTATCTTGCCAAAGAGCTGGGCGAAAGGATCGTCTTCAATTCAAATAAATAATACAATACACACCTTAAACCATTATAATACATGAATTTTGTAGAAGCAAATGATATTGTAAAACAATATGCGAATCATTTGGCCCTTAATAAAGTGAGCATTCAAGTTCCAAAGGGCGAAATATTCGGACTACTCGGACCCAACGGAGCCGGAAAAAGCACATTAATCCGAATCATCAACCGCATCACAGCCCCCGATAGTGGAACCGTTTTAATAGATGGTAGACCATCGGTTCAAGATGATGTGTATAAAATCGGATACCTACCGGAGGAACGTGGACTGTATAAAAAAATGAAAGTGGGCGAACAAGCCATATATATGGCTCAACTCAAAGGGTTAGATTATTTCACTGCAAAGAAAAGATTGCAAGTTTGGTTCGAAAAGTTTGATATCATGCCATGGTGGAATAAAAAACTGGAAGAGCTATCGAAAGGTATGCAGCAAAAAATACAATTCATTATTACGGTTATACACGATCCCGAACTATTAATTTTTGACGAACCTTTTAGTGGTTTTGACCCCGTAAATGCTGAACTTTTAAAACAAGAGATCCTAGAGTTCAAGAAAAAGGGTAAAACAATTATTTTCTCTACACACAACATGTCGTCAGTAGAGGAAATATGTGACGAAATTGCTCTTATTAACAAAGCAAATGTTGTGCTTAGTGGTAAAGTAGCAGAAATAAAACAACGCTACAAAAGTGACATTATCAACCTTAGTCTTCAAGGTGATAATTTACTGAACACCTCCCCTTTATTTGACGTTTTAACACAAACTAAGCAAGGCAATATTATCAATCTAAAACTACACAAAAAACCGGCAGTTAGCAATTCTGTAATTATCAGTTCACTAATCGACAACCATGAAATCATTCGCTTCGAAGAACTTCTTCCCTCAATGAATGAAATTTTCATAGATACAGTCTCCCAACAAAAATCAAATATCTGAATCTCATGAGCAAAATTGGAATAATCATTAAAAGAGAATATCTAAGACGCGTCTCGAAAAAGTCTTTTCTCTTGCTTACGTTTCTTACACCTCTACTTTTTGTAGCTCTGATTTTTGGAACATTCTTTTTGTCGAGCGTAAAAAGTAATGACACCCGAAACATCGCAGTAATTGATCGAACCGGTGAGTATTATAAGCTTTTCAAAGACTTCGACAACTACGTTTTCATTGACAGTAATCAAGATCTTTCCGAGTTTCAAAAAAATGGAACAGGAAACTACTATGCAATTGTTAACATCACAGGAAGTTTACTCGAAACACCTTCTAATATTGGTATTTATTCCAACAAACAAATTCCGAGTGATCTTAAGAGCTATATTTCGAATACACTAAACTCTTATTTGACCGATCTCAAACTAGAATCATATAATATTCCAAACTTAAAACAAATCATTACAGACTCTAAAATTAGAGTTGACATACAAACCATAAAATGGGGAGGAGATGGTTCCGTGCAAAAATCATCAACAGAGATCGCTTCGGGTATAGGAATAGCTTTTACTTTCTTCATCTATCTATTTATTATGCTTTATGGAGCAATGGTAATGCAAGGTGTTATTGAAGAGAAAACAAGCCGGATCATCGAAATTATTATTTCATCAGTAAAACCTTTCGATTTGATGATGGGTAAAATCATCGGAATCGGACTAGTTGGGATTACACAAATGATCTTATGGGCTATTTTATCGCTTATACTTATGCTTGTGGGACAAGTTGTTGTTTCTTCAAATGGTGATGCAGTCTCTAATGCTGGAGTCTTTGATTTTATATCATCGTCTTTATCTGCAATCAACCTTCCTCTGATCTCCTTTATGTTTATACTCTTTTTTATTGGTGGATATGGATTGTATGCGTCTATATTTTCAGCAATAGGGGCAGCAGTAGACAGCCAAGAGGATACTCAACAATTTATGACACCTGTTACCATCTTAATGCTTTTTGCTTTCTATGCCGGAATGTATAGCATGGAGAATCCCGATGGTCCTTTAGCTTTTTGGGGCTCATTATTTCCATTGACATCACCAATTGTCATGATGGTACGATTACCTTTTGATGTGCCTTATTGGCAGATTGGACTTTCATTAACCCTACTTTTTGCAACATTTATTTTAATGGTTAAGTTATCAGCAAAAATATACAGAGTAGGTATACTTATGTATGGCAAGAAGCCTTCGATCAAGGAGATTATTAAATGGATTCAATATAAATAAAAATAAGCCGGCAGAAAAGTTTGTAAACTTTCTGCCGGCTTATTTTTTCTACATAAAAAAAGCGATAAGAAAAATCTTATCGCTTTAGATCGTTGTCTCACGAGGATTCGAACCCTGACTAACAGAACCAAAAACTGCTGTGCTACCATTACACCATGAGACAATCATTAATACGGTTGCAAAGGTAGGCATTATTTTTAATTCTGCAAGCATTCTGATAAAAAAATCACTTTTGAACCTTTATTCTTGAATTGTTGTTTTGTTTATGCTTGTTGGAGGCATATATAAATAAAATATTATCTTCGTAAAGAACAGAAATAAAACTATATTTGCAGTCCTGAACATAAAACTAATAGAGGAGATTATTAATAAGATGAACGAAACAGAAAATCTTGTACAGAAAATTGTTGAAGGATTACAAGAAAAAAAAGGAAAAAATATTGTTACTATAGACGTTTCCAAACACATGGGCGCAGTATGCAAATACTACGTTATTTGTGAAGGAAGAACTCCAACTCAAATCTCTGCTTTGTATGATTCGGTATGGGATTATGTAAGAAAAGAAACAGGAGAAAAACCTATCGGACAAGACGGTCAAAGAAATGCACAATGGATAGCTGTTGATTACGGCACAGTTATTGTACATATTTTACTACCCGAACTTAGAGAATTCTATCAATTCGAAAATCTATGGGCTGATGCAAAGATTACATCCATCCCTGATCTAGACTAAGATTCGGTTAATTTAGAATTTAGATAATACTTATGGAAGATAAAAACAATATGCTTGGCAAATCTCCCAAAAAAGGAAAATCAGGCTTTTTCAAATTCAATTTATATTGGATGTATGGTCTTATTTTGCTTATGCTGGGAGTGCTATATGTTACAAATGACACATCTGTAACAAAAGAGGAAAACTGGACAGATTTTCAGAAACTAGCTCAGGAAAATACATTTTCAAATATTACTGTCTTCAATAATAAGAACATGCTTGAAGCTACAGTAAAAGAAGATAAAATCGGAAACGTATTCAATAAAGACACCAAGGATATTGGAAAATCTCCTAAGGTTATTGTCACAATTCCTTCTTCGGATAAGTTATCTGATTTTATGGATAAGATTAAAACCGAAAATCATGTCGACACTAAAGTTGCATACGAAGATAGTAAGGACGTACTTTGGGACTTCCTTATTTCATTTGGACCGCTAGTATTAATTGTCTTGATCTGGATTCTATTAATGCGAAAAATGTCGAGTGGTGGGGGAGCTGGCGCAGGCGTATTTAACGTGGGCAAAGCAAAAGCTCAATTATTCGATAAAGATTCAGATGTAAAAGTTACATTCAAAGATGTAGCCGGCTTATCGGAAGCGAAAGAAGAAATTGCAGAAATTGTAGACTTCTTGAAAAATCCGACAAGATATACAGAGCTTGGAGGTAAGATTCCAAAAGGAGCATTGCTAGTAGGCCCTCCTGGAACAGGGAAAACACTCTTGGCTAAAGCTGTAGCTGGTGAGGCAAATGTACCCTTTTTCTCTTTGTCTGGTTCTGACTTTGTAGAAATGTTTGTAGGTGTTGGAGCTTCTCGTGTTCGAGACTTATTTAGACAAGCTAAAGAAAAAGCTCCTTGCATTATTTTCATCGACGAAATTGATGCAGTTGGTAGAGCACGTGGTAAGAATCCAAACATGAACAGCAACGACGAAAGAGAAAACACATTGAACCAACTTTTGACAGAAATGGACGGTTTTGGTTCTAACAGTGGTGTTATCTGTTTGGCTGCGACAAACCGAGCTGACATTCTAGACAAAGCACTTCTTCGTGCTGGTCGTTTCGACAGACAAATCAACGTGGATCTACCAGACTTAAATGGAAGAAAAGAAATCTTCGGAGTTCATCTTCGCCCAATCAAAATAGATGAGTCTGTAGATATTGAGTTTCTTGCTCGCCAAACACCTGGATTTTCGGGTGCAGATATTGCAAACGTTTGTAACGAAGCAGCTCTTATCGCAGCCCGCAACGGTAAAAAGTTTGTTCAAAAACAAGACTTCATGAATGCCGTAGACCGTATTGTTGGAGGATTGGAAAAAAGATCTAAAATAACAACTGCAGAAGAACGCAAAACAATTGCAACACACGAGGCAGGACATGCAACAATCAGCTGGATGCTTGAACATGCAAATCCACTGGTTAAAGTTACAATTGTACCTCGTGGAAAAGCCCTTGGTGCAGCATGGTATCTTCCTGAAGAAAGACAAATCACAACCACAGAGCAATTACTCGACGAGATGTGTGCTACTTTGGGCGGTAGAGCTGCGGAGGAAGTTTGTTTAGGTAAAATTTCTACAGGTGCTTCAAACGACCTTGAAAGAGTAACAAAACAAGCTTTAGCAATGGTTACTTATTTTGGGATGAGCGATCGTCTATCCAACCTTAGCTACTATGACTCTACAGGACAAGACTTCGGGTTTTCTAAACCATATAGTGAGGATACTGCAAAACTAATCGATGCAGAAGTAAAACGAATCATCGATACACAGTATGAAAGAGCAAAAGAAATTCTGAGAAACAATAAAGAAGGACATGCTCAACTTGCTCAAATACTACTTGACCGAGAAGTTATCTACACAGAAGATGTAGAAAACATTTTTGGCAAACGACCTTGGGTTTCGCGCTCTGAAGAAATTCTAGAAGCTCAAAACAAGGCCAACAAAGCTGCGGCAGATGCTGAAGAAGCTAAAAAGAAACTAGAGGAGACCTCTGAAAAAGAAACAGAAACTCCCGTTGATACAATTGAAGCCGAATCAACATCTTCAACAAATGAGGAAAAATAAAAACAACCTTATATAGCGAATGAAAGGAAGATCTTATCGATCTTCCTTTTTTTTGTTTTATAGCATATAGAAATAGACAGTTCCCGTATAAATTATTCCATATTGGCTCTATTACGAATGGAATAGAATTTATATTTTTGTACAATAAAGAAGTTAGAAATAAACAATTAAATAAAGTCATCTTGAACAATTTCATTAAACGAGCACTAACTGGTGCACTATTCGTTCTGGCTATCATAGCAGGTATTTGGTTCAATCCAATAGGATATTGGGCTGTATTTACAATTATCACGGCTCTTTCTCAATGGGAGTTTTACAAATTGGTGTCACACGACTCAGATGTAAAATTCAATAAATTGACAGCTGTACTAGGGGGAACTTATTTGTTCTTTGCCACTTTCATGTATGCAGCACAACTAATGGATAAAACAATCTTTCTACCATACATATTATTTGCAATTTATTCGATCGTATCACAACTATATCTCAAAGCCCACAATCCGATTAAAGGCTGGGCATATACATTTTTGGCACAAATCATGTACGTACTGCCATTCTGTCTCCTCAACTTTATTTCATTCGGAAAAGATGAATTAGGGGGAGCTTATTATACTCCAATTATAACTCTTTCTCTTTTTGTTTTTATTTGGCTGAATGATACCGGAGCATATCTTGTAGGATCGAGAATTGGAAAACATCGCCTATTCGAACGCATTTCACCAAAGAAATCATGGGAAGGATTTTGGGGCGGAATGCTCTTTGCTGCACTTGGTGCACTTGGGTTTTCGTACTTCTTCACAGAAGTCGCATGGTACAATTGGATTGCACTTTCAGCTATAACAGTTGTATTCGGAACATGGGGCGACCTTGCCGAATCCCTTTTAAAAAGAACGGTTGGTGTAAAAGACTCCAGTAATCTTTTACCGGGACACGGAGGAATGCTTGACCGCATAGATAGTATTTCTTTAGCAATTCCTGCCGCATACATTTATATATTATATATCATTCAAGGTTAAGCGTAAACGAAATAATATTCATACGTACAGAACCGGCCTTTTTGACATTCTCTTGTGAAAGATCAAAAAGGCCGGTTCTTTTTATAGAAAATAAATCTGTCAAAGCTAAACGCACCATTATTTCCGGCACAAGTGTAACATATTTTGTTGGAAACTCCCACCCTACACCAAGCTGAATCCCATAAGAGATCAATGTTTTTTCAAGCAAGTCTTTCATTGGCACATTTCCAAGATTCATTAATCCGAAGCCCCCTGCATACAATATCGGACGCGAGTTCTTAATACTCTCTCCTTTGAGTTTCACACACAAGGGAAACACAAGACTCCCCCACTTATAATCTACAACTTTATCGATACGATTCTCCCCATATAATCGAAATTCTGACTTAGAAAATCGAATAAGAGGTGACACTGATAGCAAAAGATATCGACTCAATTTATACGAAACCTCAACACCGGAGCAAGGAGAAATGATCTCCTTATTTGCAGTCATAAAAAGAACCTTACTTCCATCGTTAAGCTCTAGCTTTGTTGTAAAATAATCAAGCTCACCACCCAACACAATACCCAACGAAAAAGATCGCTGCTCATTGATCCAAGCACGATCTACCGTTTGAGCATTCACCCCGAAGCAGAGCAACAATAAAATAAAAACAAACGCATATTTAATCTTCATGATCATAGACAAGTATTATAGTAAAAAGAAAATGCCAACGAGCATATAATGCTTTAGTAAAAGCAAACGATAAATACCTTTTTGCCCACATAATTAAAAAGCAATGGATTTTCTATTAAAAAAAATGAGCCAAAACTCTTTCTTTGTTCGAGAAATACTATAAATTTGCCACAACTTCTTAGTACTAATTTTAAAAATAAATCAACATGGCTTACATTATTGGTGACGATTGTATCGCATGCGGTACTTGTATCGATGAGTGTCCAGTAGATGCTATCTCTGAAGGCGATATCTACAAAATTGATCCAGAACTTTGTACAGATTGTGGTACTTGTGCTGACGTATGTCCTACTGAAGCAATCCGCCCACTGTAATTTAAAGACGGATATTTGAGCATTACTATTCAGGCTCATATAACAACGAGCAGTTTTCAATCAATGGAAACTGCTCGTTGCTTTTTATTATTAGTTTGATATGTCATAAACCATCCATACTTCTTTTCAATAATCAACATCAAAACGTATCGACACATTTGCCTTTTCGTCAGAATCTAACTCCTCTTCGGCAGATTGCTCAAAGTCATATTGCCTTGATTTTGCTCGGCAAGCTCCTTTTTCAACATGATACGATGGTCCTTGTGATTCATAAATAAAAGACATAATATCTTCCATCGCCTTATGAAACTTCCCAAAGTCCTCTTTGAAGATAAACAGTTTATGCTTTTCAAAAACATGAGACTCAGTATCGGGTCCATCTAACCTTTTACTCTCAGTTATCGAAACAAACAATTCATCACGTTTGTCTTGCTTTACATCTAAATAATAAATACGCCTTCCGGCTTTCACAGTGCGTGAGTAAATGATTTCTTTATCACTACTCGCTTTTGTTTTTCTGGCAACTTCTCTCATTTAAGCATCCCTTTTAATTGAACTATTCTTATAATAAACGAATTAAAACTCACCAAATATACAATTTTGATTTAATTTCAAACATTTTAATATACAATTTAAGAAACAAATAAACACGTCGTAAACAGATTTAAGAATCATTTCACCATTTTGAGTTGCAAAAACGCTCAGATTCGCAAAAAAACAACTACTTTTGCAACTCAAAACAAATAAAGTGCTCTTTAAAAGATGATCAACAGAATTTTAATCCGTATTAAAGTTTTACAGATAGTATATTCTTACTATCAAACTGAAAGCAAAGACCTGAAAGCTGCTGAAAGCGAACTTCTATTCAGTCTACGTAAATCATACGATCTATATCACTACTTCCTTCTATTAATCGTAGAACTGACAAATCTCCAGCGTAGAATCATCGACTCAAAGAAAAACAAATTCATGCCTTCACAGGAAGAATTGAATCCCAACACAAAGTTTATCGACAACCGTTTTGCAATGCAAGTAGCACAAAACCTACAATTGCAGAAGTATTGTTCTGAGCATGCTATTGTATGGGAAGCCGACGATAATTTTGTAAAATCACTACTCGACACTATTCTTACATCAGATATATACGCTGAATATTTAGCATCAGAAGACAACAGCTTCGAAAACGATCGTGAATTCTGGCGCAAGGTTTTCAAACAATTCATTTGCAACAATGAATTTGTAACAGACTATCTTGAAGATAAAAGTATCTACTGGAACGACGACATCGAAATTGTACAAACATTTGTGTTGAAAACAATCAAGAAATTTGAAGAAGAAAAAGGTGCAGACTTCGAGCTTCTTCCTATGTTCAGAGATATTGAAGACCATCAATTTGCAATCAAATTGTTCCGTCAGTCAATCGTTAAAGGATCAGACTACAAAGAACGTATCAACAAGCATATTAAAAACTGGGAAGCAGAACGTATCGCAACCATGGATCTTGTAATTATGCAAGTAGCTATTGCCGAACTAATCAGTTTCCCTTCGATACCAATCAGTGTTACATTCAATGAATATATTGATTCGGCTAAGCACTACAGTACTCCAAAAAGTAGTACGTTTATCAACGGTATTTTAGATGCAGTTGTTAAAGAGCTTAAAAATGAGAATCTATTATTCAAAAACTAATTTTTTGTCTATATTTGTGCGAAGCGCAATTATTAACTATAAAAAGATTGTACAATGAGCTTAATGACTATTTTACTGCAAAATATGGCAGGTCAGGAACAATGGACTAGCATCCTTATGATGGTAGCTATTTTCGCGATTTTCTACTTTTTCATGATCAGACCGCAACAAAAGAAACAAAAGGAGATCAGAAAGTTTCGCGATGCTCTTAAAGTTGGCGACAGAGTAATCACCGCAGGTGGTATCTATGGCAAAGTAAAAGAGATCAACGATGTTTCTATCGTTGTTGAGATTGCTTCGGGCGTAAACATTACTGTAGACAAATCGTCTATCTATGGTGCTGCTGAAGACAACCAACAAACAAAATAGTCAATTGTAAAAAAAATACAACAACTATGTTACGACTTGAACAGTACGTACTGAAGCTCAAGTCTAGGATACAGAAGATTAAAGTCAATCCCGGAGCTTCAAACGGGAGAAAGACTTTAATCTTTCTTTTTTATATACTCCTGGCTACCGGTTTCTGGTTTTTACAAAGCCTGCAGGATGAGTATGAAACAACTGTATCTTTCCCTATTCGATACAAAGACTTACCCAGCAATTTGATAGTGGTAAATCCTCTACCTACACAAATAGACGTAAAGATCAAAGACAAAGGCACCCTTCTTCTCAACTACACATTCGGGAAAGAAGCACTACCAATTGATATCGATTTAGCAAAACTCGATTTCAAAAACAACGAAGCACAGATTTCACGTCGCGCATTAGAATCAGACGTTCAGAAAAGATTGATCACTTCAACCCTTGTTCAAGATATTGAACCTTCCATAATACAAGTCGAAGTTGACACACTAGGGCAAAAGAAAGTACCCATTACTTTTAATGGAGACATATCTACTCGGCTCGGATATATGATATCCGGACCAATCACCATTACACCCGACGAAGTCCAAGTATACGCACCAGCCTCTACACTCGACACAATCGTCAGTGTATCAACACAACTACTCGAACTCAAAAACATAGAAAAGAATCTCAGACGAGAAATAGCTTTAAACGAAGTTGGATTTAAGTGTGATCCGGCATCAGTTGTTGTCACTCTCAATGTTGAGGAATATACAGAAAAAACGCTGACTATTCCCATCGAATGTATTGGGCTTCCAACAGATCTCACACTCCGCACTTTCCCGGATCAGGTAAAGATAACGGCACAAGTACCTCTTTCCAAGTTCAAAGAACTCACCGAGTCTGACTTTAAGATAGAGATAGACTATAAGGAAACAATTGATTTAAAAGAATCGACTATCCCTGTAAAACTAATAGAGAAACCCGAGTGGATCAAAAACTATACAATCACTCCGGACCGAATCGAATATATATTAGAGCAAAACAATAATCAATGATACGAATAGGGATCACCGGAGGCATTGGCAGCGGCAAAACAGTTGTTGCCCAATTACTCGACATATACGGTATTCCGGTATACCTTGCCGATGCCGAGAGCAAACGCCTCACCGAAGAATCTTCCGAAATAAAAAAAGGATTAACCCATTTGTTCGGGACAGACATCTATCTGGATGGCCGCCTCAACAAAGCAAAATTAGCATCGATCATCTTTACCGATCAAGAAGCCCTCTCAGCTGTAAATAAAATCATCCATCCGGTCGTAAAAAACGATTTCAAAGGATGGAGTGCAAACAAACCCATTGCAGCGATGGAATCGGCCATTCTATTTGAATCGGGATTTGAAGATACTGTAGACTACATCATTTGTGTAAGCGCACCGCTAGAAACCAGAATTGAGAGAGCTACCAAACGAGACAATTTAAGTCGGCAACAAATTCTTGATCGCATCAACAATCAGATGCCGCAAGAAGAAAAAGAGAAACGCTCTGATTTTGTTGTAGTCAACGATGGCATACATCCATTAATTCCTCAGGTTGAAAAAATCGTTTCGATTCTCAACGGCAAGACTAATGAACACACCAAATAAGCTAAGTATCACTTAAAATATGCTTACTTTTTGTTCATTTAGTGGGATATTTCGATACACTACACTACATTTGCAATATACATAACAGATATAATAAAAGGATAATAATTATGTTGAGAACAGTTTTAGCCATCTCAGGCAAACCAGGATTATACAAGCTTATTTCACAAGGAAACAACATGCTTATCGTTGAATCGCTTGTAGACGGTAAAAGAGTTCCTGCTTACGGAAAAGACAAAATCATCTCATTAGGAGATATCGCAATCTATACGGAAGAAACAGAAGAGCCAATCCAAAAGGTTCTTGGTGCTATCTACAAAAAAGAAAACGGACAACCAGCTTCTATCAAGTTAAACAGCACACCAGATGAGCTAAGAGCTTATTTTGCTGAAATCCTTCCTACATTCGACAGAGAAAGAGTGTACCCTACAGATATTAAGAAACTTCTATCTTGGTACAACATTCTTGTGAATGCCAACATGACAGACTTCGAAGCAGAAGAAACTGCAGAAGAAGAAGTTGCTGAGTAATAAACAACAAAGCATAAAAAAAGCCGTTCAGAATATCTGAACGGCTTTTTTATTATCACGCCTGCTCTTTAGGCTTTATTTCAAGTTGAATCGGATCTTCTACCTTTTCATCAAGCAATGCTATTGCAAGCACATCTTTGATATCATCCACATAGTGGAAAGTAAGTCCTTTCAAATAAATCTCACTGATTTCATCGATGTTCTTCTTATTCTCTTTACAAAGAATAATCTCTTTGATACCCGCACGCTTCGCTGCAAGAATCTTCTCCTTGATACCTCCTACCGGAAGCACCTTGCCACGCAATGTAATCTCACCTGTCATTGCCAAGTTCTTGCGCACTTTACGTTGTGTAAATGCAGACACCATTGAAGTTACCATTGTAATACCCGCCGATGGACCATCTTTCGGAATCGCACCTTCAGGAACGTGAACGTGAACATTCCAGTTTTCGAACACATCTTCATTGATTCCAAGCTTCAAGGCATGTGCCTTGATATATTCCAGAGCAAGCATTGCCGACTCCTTCATCACATCACCCAAGTTACCGGTAAGTGTAAGACGTCCGCCTTTACCCTTGCTCAAACTTGTTTCTACAAACAAGATCTCACCGCCAACCGAAGTCCATGCCAAACCAGTAACAACACCGGCATAGTCATTCCCTTCGTATTTATCTCTTGAGTAATCAACCGGCCCCAATAATTCGTGCAAATGTTCCGGCAAAATTGTTTTCGGATACTCCTCGCCCATCGCAACTTTCTTAGCAACGCGACGTACCAATTTTGCAATCTTCTTATCCAATTCGCGCACACCAGATTCACGTGTATAGGATTCGACGATAATCTGAAGTGTTTTCTTTGGTACAGAAATCGCATCCTTATCCAATCCGTGATTAAGCAACTGACGAGGTACTAAGTGACGACGTGCAATCTCTACTTTCTCTTCAAGGATATATCCACTCACATCGATCAACTCCATACGATCGAGCAACGGTTGCGAAATCGTATTGATGTTGTTTGCTGTAGCAATAAACAGTACTTTAGACAAATCGTAGTCGATATCCAAGTAGTTGTCGTGGAATGTATTGTTTTGCTCCGGATCAAGCACCTCTAGCAAAGCTGCCGAGGGATCTCCTTTAAAGTCTTTTCCAACTTTATCGATCTCATCAAGGATAAATACAGGATTCGAAGTCTTCACCTTCAACAAGTTTTGGATAATACGTCCCGGCATTGCACCGATATACGTACGTCTGTGTCCGCGAATTTCCGACTCGTCGTGCAAGCCACCCAATGAAATACGAGCATACTTACGACCAAGCGCATCGGCCACACTCTTACCCAACGATGTTTTACCTACTCCCGGAGGGCCATATAAGCAAATAATCGGCGACTTCATATCTCCTTTCAACTTCAACACGGCTAGGTGTTCGATAATACGCTCTTTCACCTTTTCCAAACCATAATGGTCACGGTCTAGAACTTTTTGCGCATGCTTTAAGTTGAAATTATCCTTGCTTAGTTCGTTCCAAGGCAAGTTTACAATTGTATTTACATAATTCGATTGAATCGAGAAATCCGGTGATTGCGGATGCAAACGCTCCAGTTTCTTCAACTCTTTCTCGAATGTCTCTTCTACTTTTTCAGACCATTTCTTTTTCAGAGCCTTTTGCTTCAACTCGGCAAACTCCTGTTCTTGGATGTTTCCGCCAAGCTCCTCTTGAATGGTTTTGATTTGTTGTTGCAAGAAATACTCGCGTTGTTGCTGATCAAGATCTACACGCGTCTTCATCTGAATACCCGCCTTGATTTCTTGAAGCTGCAACTCTCTGTTTAGAATCGCCAACAACTTGAATGCTCTTTTCTTCAAGTCCGGAACCAAAAGCAACATTTGCTTTTCGGCAGCCGTGTTAGGAACATTCGCACACGAGAAGTTTACCAAATAAATCGGATTGTTGTTGTTCTTGATAGAGAAGATGATGTCGCGAGGAGGCTCACTCGACATAGAAAGCATCTTCACTGTCATCTCTTTGATGGTTGCAACCAATGCGTCAAGTTCAGGATCTGCTTTGGTCGGAACTTTATCATCCAACATTTCGATACGTCCCTTCAAATACGGATCAAGCTGAGTAAGCTCTTTCAATTCGAAACGTTTCTTTCCTTGTAGGATAATAGTAGTTGTTTGATCCGGCATTTCCAATACGCGCACAATCTCTGCAACCACACCGATATCAAACAAATCATTTCTTTCGGGATCGCTTGTTTCTACCTCTTTTTGGCAAACAACACCGATATGCATATTCTTTTTAGAGGCTTCCTTTACTAGCTTCATCGATTTTGTTCGACCCACTACCACAGGCATAGCAACTCCAGGAAACAATACCATATTGCGCAACGGCAATATAGGAAGCTCTTCAGTCAGGTCTTCAAGGCCTTCGCTGAAGTCATCATCCTTCTCGCATTCTGTCAAGATTGGCATAATTGCAGAAGCATTGTCTTCTAAATCATTGTAATTATCTTCTTGAAGTAATATCATAGTGTAAGTAATTTCACTGTTTATATAATAATATAAATAGATACAATAGTCATGCCAAAGTTAGGCAATTATTTCCAATTCGATTATTTTTGTAGTATTCAATCAATAAATCCCTTTATGCCTAATCCCTTTTTCAAATTCAAGCAATTTACAATCCATCACGACAAGTGCGCAATGAAAGTAGGAACCGACGGAGTTTTGCTAGGGGCGTGGTGTGATGTAGAACACGCTTCAAGGATACTTGACATCGGAACCGGTTCGGGATTAATTGCCCTTATGTGCGCTCAACGCAGTAAGGCCCAAATAGATGCACTTGAAATAGACCCACACGCGGCAACACAAGCCAATGAAAACTTTGAAGCTTCTTCGTTTGCCGAGCGTATCAAAACCATCCATCAAGACTTTGTGGATTTCTCATCAAATGCAGGCGAAAAGAAACAATACGATCACATTGTTTCCAATCCTCCATACTTTGCAAACGCTTTGAAGTGCGATTGCAGCAAACGCTCTACTGCACGACACGATGACACATTGCCGATTGCAACATTGATCAATCTGGCAGCAACGCTACTAACAGACAATGGCAAACTCTCGTTGGTACTACCCACCGAAGCGTTGAATAATGTAGAACTTGCAGCCCGCGAAAGCAATCTTTTCATATCGCGTCTCACACATGTATTGCCTAAGCCGGAGGCTGCATCCAAGCGTATTCTGATCGAACTCCAGCTCCTATCGTGTACAACACAAACAGATACATTAGTAATTGAATTGGCAAGACATCAGTATTCTGAAGATTACATCCGTCTTACCAAAGCTTTTTATCTTAAAATGTGATTGATCTGATGATCAAAAAAACGAGAAACCTCGTAAAAGAAGTTTTGTATCTCTTCGGCAAAAGGTGTATAATTCGCAGTAAACACATTGATTGCACCCGGCATTGTTGAGATATCCAACACCTCTCCCATCTCAAAAGGTTCTCCGTCGAGATGAATCACGCCGGGTTTTTCCCGCACAATACGCGCATTGGCTGCACGGAGTGTCTTGATCTTGCTATTTTTATCAATTTGCTTGGCAAACAATTGCAGCGCAAGCGGTGTGATATCGAGCGGTGTAAACGTAGACAAAATCGTGATATCGAGTTTTCCGTCTTGCATATCGGCATGTGGCGCGATGTATGCATTGTTGCCATATTGCGAAGCATTGGCACAAGCAATCAAAAACGCTTTCTCTTCGATCGTTTGATCTTCGATCACCAACTTATACGTTTCGGGTTTATAACGCAAATACTCTTCGATCGTCTTCATGATATACGTAAGCGAACCCCTGCGTTTGCTAGAGGCAAATTTCTGACTTACGGTTGCATCAAAGCCTACCCCGCAAGTACAGAAAAAGATTCGATCATTGGCTTTACAGCAATCAATGGCTTTAATCAATCCTTTCTCTATGACATCCAAAGCCCCCTTCACATCCATGGGGATATGTAATGAGCGAGCAAGACCATTGCCCGACCCTTTGGGTATAATACCCAACGTTGCTTTGGTATTTACCATTGCACGGGCTACTTCATTAATGGTTCCGTCGCCACCCACTGCAATCACAACTTCTGCACCTTGGTCAATAGCGATTGCCGTTAGCTCACTGGCATGGCCCGGATACTCGGTAAAATCTATCGCCAAATCCACACTTTTTTTCTTGCTAAACACCTCATGTATCATTTGAGGAATCTTGCGTTTAGAGCCTACTCCGGATATGGGGTTAATGACTACCTGTACTTTCATACCTTAATATTTACGGCTTTATATCGTTAAATCAACCGCAAAAATACATCTTTTCTCAAAACTTTTGAACAAAAGCATCTTACACAATGGATATTTTATTACTTTTGCAGCCTGCCTTACGGGCAATAAAAAAACCATTTGCCTTGATGCAGTGTTGTTTGTAATCAAAAAAACAATAATATCATTCTCTTTACAACAATATGAAACTTTTACAAGAGAAATTATCGAAGTATGACATCCCTCAAAAAGCTAAAGCCGCAGGAATTTACCCTTACTTTAGACAAATTGAGAGCGATCAGGACACTGAAGTTATTATAAATGGCAAAAAGGTCCTCATGTTTGGTTCGAATGCGTACCTAGGGCTGACTAATCACCCTAAAGTTAAAGAGGCCGCAATCGAAGCAACCAAGAAATACGGAACGGGTTGTGCCGGATCCAGATTTTTAAATGGAACACTAGACCTTCATATCGAGCTGGAGAAAAAACTCGCACAGTTTGTAGGTAAGGATGATGCAATTGTATATTCTACCGGATTTCAAGTAAACCTAGGTGTTGTTTCATGTCTTACAGGACGCGAAGACTACATCATTTGGGACGAGCTTGACCATGCATCGATTATCGAAGGTTTAAGACTATCTTTTTCGACTCGTCTGAAATTTAAACACAACGATATGGAATCGTTGGAAAAACAATTGAAGAAATGCGAAGCCGATAAAGTAAAACTAATCGTTGTAGACGGCGTGTTCAGTATGGAGGGAGATGTTGCAAAACTTCCTGAAATTATTGAATTGGCAAAAAAATACAATGCAAACGTAATGGTAGACGAAGCACACGGCTTTGGTGTACTAGGCAATTGCGGTCGTGGTGTATGTGATCACTATGGTGTAACAAACGATGTAGACCTTATCATGGGTACATTCAGTAAATCGTTTGCTTCTATCGGAGGATTCATTGCAGCAGACGAACCGGTTATCAATTACCTTCGTCACAACTCGCGTTCATATATCTTCAGTGCCAGCAACACACCTGCGGCAACAGCGGCAGCAAGCGCGGCTCTAGACATTATGCTAAGCGAACCGGAGCGTATCGAGAATCTTTGGAAACTCACACACTATGCATTGGATGGATTCCGCAACATGGGTTGCGAGATCGGCCACACATCTACTCCGATCATTCCATTGTATGTAAGAGACAACGACAAAACATTCCTTGTAACAAAGATGTTATTTGACGAAGGAATCTTTGTAAACCCTGTTGTTTCGCCGGCAGTAGCACCGGATGATACATTGATCCGTTTCTCATTGATGGCAACGCATACAAAAGAACAGCTTGATTACGCTATGGAGAAAATCCAAAAGTGCTTCAAGCAACTAAACATTATCTAATCAAGTATTTTAATTGAACTATAGATAATTTGCGAAGTGAAAGCCGAGAGGCTTTTGCTTCGCTTTTTTTTATACCTACTCCATCTTCAGCGGATCGCCATACCCCTTCCCCTTAGTGTAAAAAACATTTTTAGCCACACCTTATTAGTATCTGTTGAAAAATCGCTACAAAACAGGCAAAACAAGCCCAAATTCGCTCGTTCACACAAAAACCGAACAATCCCTCAGCTTACACATTTCTGCTCTACACAAGCCTTAGATTACACACACATCCTATTGTCTATAAAGCCGATCGAAAACACCTTTCAAAAAGAAACCAACCGAGTAAAAAGCCTCGCAATTTGAAAACCGCCAACTCCCGCTGCGTAGTCTCGGCCCATTTTGACGCACCATGAGACACCTACAACCGTACGAAATCAAAACAACCGCAAAAAGTCTTCGCAATGATGCGCAATCTTTTCAGTGAAAACTTTTTACAATCTCCACGAAGAGTAAAAACAATCTCCACGAAGACTTTTCTCACTCTTCACGAAGAAAATAAACACGCTTCGCAGAAACGTTATTTAGTCTCTTCGTGAACCAAATAAGCTTTAAAAAAGAAGCAAACGACCTTTTTGAACAAACCTTACTAGCTTTTATTCAAAACCTAACGTGCTTTTTGCTTGAAAAAAGAGGGAAATGCAAAAAAACACCACATCTCCCCGTTGAAAACTACTTTTTCTAAACCTCAAAAAACAGCAGAATCAGCACATCTGTGCGATAAAATAGCCACAAAAACGCCCTCCGGAACAGATTTGAAGTATTCGGAAAAGAGGCGAACAACCGACTTCGTGTATATTTCCTCCTATCCTATGGTATACAAAAAAACAGAGACCTCTTCGAAAAGAGGCCTCTGTCAAGTGTGTGTGTGGTTTATCTAAATGTTGCTATGTTATATCAAAGTTCGGTTGGTAAGTTTTGGCTCCAGCCTTCGTTTTGCTCTACGCCCATACCACTGTTGATCTCTGTGTTTGGAATCGGGAATACAAACTTAGCAGCGTCTAGCAACTGAGTTCCGTTTGTAACTTTCATATCCAAACCAAGGCGACGTGCATCGAACAAACGGTGCCCCTCTTGGTACAACTCGCGACGACGCTCATCGATAATGAAAGCAAGCAACGCGTCTTTTGTTGCAGGAAGATCGCTCACCTCTTCGATAGCAGGATTACGTTTTGCAACCACTAGCAACGCTTCTTGCGCTCCGGCGATATCACCCTTTGCTAGCTTCGCTTCGGCAAGGATCAAATACATCTCAGGCAAACGGAATACCGGAATGTTCGATACCGCTGCATTGTTTGGCAAACCTTTGTATTTACCTCCGGTTGTTTTCACTAGTGGAAGACGGATATCTTCTACTAATTCTTTCTTATCATCTACCAATATTGAATCTGAGAAATAAAGCTTGCTTAGCTCGCTTGAGTAGCTAACACCATAGTTTGACCAAAGTGTATTCAATGAGTTTGCACTCAAGTTATCGTTTGCCGCTTTACCAACAACAAAAATATCTTCGCTGTTGATATCTGTTGCATCAAACAATGCTGCATACTTAGCTGCATCGTAAATCAAAGCACCTTCTTTTAGGTCGATCGATTTTTGCGCTGCCGAAGCTGCCTGATCAAAGTTTTCCATATACAAATTGACACGTGCTGCCAACGCCTCAACAGCTGCAACCGACATGTAAAAGCCATTTGGCGACTCTACATCATTCTGCGCATAACATTCGCGTGCTTTTGTGATGTTGTCAAGAACAAAATCGTAAGTCTCTTGAAGAGATGCACGGCTTACTTTCTCGAAAGGTTTGATAGGTTCGTTTACCAAAACCAAACCTTTAGCATTTGCGTTTGCACTGTTGTAAGGAAGTGCATACACGTTTGCCATCATAAAGGTTGCATAAGCTTTCAAGCCGTATGCTTGCCCCAACTGAGTGTATACTTCAGCTTTGTCGGCTTCAGAGATCGCACCGAATTCTCCAGCCAAGATCTTATTTCCGGCCAAGATTGCGCGTGTACTGAAGTCTACGATCTTATATCCTGTTTCCCACATATCCGAAAGATATGAGTTGTTTTCGTTGATTGCGAAATTGAAGATATTATAAAAGTGTGAAGTCTTTCCGCTGTGATTTGAGTTGTCTGAAGCAACATCTCCGGTAGCGATCAAGTTACGACCTACAAACTGGCTTCTACCCAATTGATAGTAAATACCGTTAAGAGCCGATGCAAGTTCTGCCGCAGAAGTAATAGCCTTGTCGGTATCTACCTGCTGATGCGGATCGTTGTCGAGAAAATCGCTTCCACATGAAGTAAAGCCTGCCGACAGAGCCAAAGCTAAGATTGAATATCCAATATATTTTTTCATGTTGTTATCGTTTTGCAAGTGTTGTAATGAAACCCGGCAAAGGGAAGTACCTTTACCGGATTGTATTTGAAAGCAAATTAAAAGCCAATGTTTACACCAAACATTACGTTTGTAGGAACCGGGTACGACCAAGATTGAATACCTGTAGCATCTGTCTCAGGGTCGAATCCGATATAGTCTTTAGCCGAAACTGTAAACAAGTTGTCTGCACTTACATAGAAACGAACGTTGCTCATTTTAGCTTTAGATGCAATTGCACGTGGCAATGTATATCCTAGCATGATTGTTTTAAGACGAAGGTATGAACCATCCATCAAGAAACGTGAAGAGTGTTCGTTTGCTTGCGAGCGATCACCAAATACAAAAGCAGGAACGTCTGTATAAGGATTCTCCGGAGTCCATGCATTTTCGTATACATAGTTTGATACCGGACCGTATTTGTAGTGACCTACTTGCATATCATAGTTGAAACCTGAGTTGTATACGTTTCCACCAATCTTGTACGAGAAGTCAAGGTTCAAATCAAAGCCTTTGTAAGAAACGCTTGTACCCACACCACCAAACAACTTAGGATCGGCTTTACCTACGATGCGTTGTCCTGCTTCGTTATAGTTGTATGTTGTTTCTTTACCTTCTGTTCCTTTGTACCACATCGCTTTACCATTTGTAGGATCTACACCTGCATATTCTTTCAAATAGAAAGTGTTGTAAGCTTCTCCGGCTTTACGAATTGTAGTAGAAGTTTCGATTGGTTTTTCTGTGCTTAGCTTCACAATCTCATTTTTGTTGTGAGACAAGTTTAGCTTCATTGTCCAGTTCCAATCTTTTGTTTGAATAAGGGTTGCATTGATCAATGCTTCGATACCTGTATTCTTCATTTCACCTACGTTCATCGGCATTGTTGCGATACCTCCTGTTAGCGATAGTGGAACGTAGAAGATCATATCTTTTGTACGTGAATCGTAGAATTCAACATCTAGAGATAGACGGTTGAAGAACATCATATCCAAACCAACGTTAAACTTCGCCGATTTCTCCCATTTCAAGTCAGGGTTACCAATTTGTGTTGGCACCGCACCCGGGTTTCCTTTGTAGTCGTAACCGAATCCGTAAAGTTGACGCGCTTCGTACCAACCGATGTCTTGGTTACCTACAGTACCGTAACTTGTACGAACTGCCAAGTTTGTCAACCACTCTGATGTTGGTTCCATAAACTCTTCACCGCTGATTCTATATTTACCACCTACAGAGTAGAAAGTACCCCAACGGTTGTTATCACCCACACGTGAAGTACCGTCTACACGTACACTTCCCGATAGGTAGTATTTACCTGCGTAATCGTATTGCAAGTTTGTGAAATAAGAAGCCAATGAGCTTTCATATTTGTAAGTACCTGCCGATACCGGAGTAGATGCATTGCCAATTTCAGGACCTGCATTTGCCGGATAGTTGTTTGCAGCCAGGTATGATCTGTTGCGTGTTTGTTTTTGTGCTTCTTGACCCAACAATACATTGAAGTTGTTGCTTCCTACTGTTTTTACCCAGTTTAATGTATTTGTAAATGTCCAAGTGAAGAAGTCTTCTTTGTTTTGAATACCTTGGCGATTCATCTCTGCACCCTGTGGGTTCATCATCGACCAAAGGTTGAATTCGTTTAGGTTGAACCAGTTCAAACCAAGTGACGTTTTGAATGTAAAGTCTTTTGCAAACTTCACAGATGCCCATGGATTGATGATTGCAACAGTTTGTTTTTGTTTGCGGATATCCCCTTTGTCCGGGTCGTTGATTGCAACCGGATTGTAATAAGCATCCAAGTTGTATGATCCGTCTTCATTGTATACTTGCTCCCAAGGACGAAGGTCATAAACCGCTACGATAGGGTTTACGTACTGACTTTCGGATGGAGCATTGTTGATGTTAGCGATAGATCCCGAAGCTTGTACCCCGAAAGAAACTACTTTGCCGGTTTGCTCCAAGTTAAGACGACCCGAGTAACGATCCATACCTGTACCGATCAATACCCCTTCGTTGTCGAAGTATCCTGCGCTCACGAAGTACTTCAATCCTTCTTTACCGCCTTGTACATCTACGTTGTATTCTTGAGTAAATCCGGTACGCAATACTTCTTGCAACCAGTCTACCGATTTTGTTTTATCTGTAATACCGAAACCATCTTTCAAGTAGTTGATTCCGTCTTGTTTTGATGGGAAGCTTGCTTGATCGTAGTTGCTTAATGCACCACCCCAAATATCAAGGTAGCGATCAAGATTTACTGTTCTATAATTATCATCAAGGTTGAAAACTTTCGAAACCCCTGCTTTGGCAGTTAAGTTTACTTGAGGTTTTCCTTCTTTACCTTTCTTTGTTGTAATTACGATTACACCATTCGCTGCACGTGCACCATAAATAGATGTTGCAGTTGCGTCTTTAAGTACGTTGATGCTTTCGATATCGGCAGGATTGATACTTGCCAAAGGAGAAGATGCTTGTTGGCCACTACCAACTCCCGAGTTCATACCTACTTTGTCTGAGAAGTATGGCATTCCGTCGATTACATAAAGAGGTTCAGTTCCTGAGTTTACAGATCCGATACCACGGATATTTACCGAAGCGTATGCTCCTGGCTGTCCGCCACGGTTGTTCATTTGCAAACCTGCTACCGAACCTTGAAGAGACTTCATAAAGTTGGCATCTGTTTTAGCGACCAACTCTTCGCTTTTCAACGTTTGAGCAGAACCGGTAAAGGCTGCTTTCTTCGTAACTCCATATCCTGTTACCACCACCTCTTCTAGGTCTAGGCTTGCAGGATCAAGTACTACATTCATCACTGATTTCACCGGAACTTCTTTGGTATTCATTCCGACATAAGAGAAGATTAGCGTTTTTACGCTTGAAGGCACGTCGATTGTAAAATTACCGTCGATGTCTGTCACTGTACCCTGAGTGGTACCTTTTGCAACTACAGATGCTCCGATTACCGGATATCCGTCTTCCGAAGAGGTAACCACACCGGCTACTTTCGTAGTTTGAGCAAAAGCTAAACCAACACTCAGCATTAAGCAAATTAACACAAAGGTCAACTTCTTCATAGATTCATTGGATTTATTAAGTGTTTATTTAAAATTGGCGATTAAATATACATCTGAAATCTGCATAACAGATATACTAAATTCACTACATTGTATTTTTATACATGAATAACAGCTGGATTATTTATACCTATAACTGTTATACAACACAAATATACGACCATTTTATTATCTAGCAATACTACATAAAACTTTTTGCAATAAAAACGTCACACAAGACAAACTTATTGAATATTTCTTGCAAAAATATTCATGCATATTTATACAAATAAAAAGACAAATACTGCATTTTATAATATTCACCTAGGGTATAAACAAAAAAAAGGAGTCCCGCCAAGCGGAACTCCTTGCAAACATATTATGATACCTGATTAGTAACCAGGATTTTGCTGCTCTGCAATCACATGATTAGCATCGATTTCATTCGCTGGAATCGGAAGAATCGTTCTAAAGTATGTGTTATCGAACTTTTTTGAAGCTTCTGTTAGATTCAACTGCCATCCTTGATCGTCGGCAGAAGTATAACGCACTACTGTTTGATTGTTACGCATTGCATCAAAGAAACGATGTCCTTCGCCAACCAACTCTTTAGAACGCTCTAGCAAAATACGCTCCAAAGTAACGTCGCCTGCAGCAACCGGAGTTGCGCTAGGATTAGCACGCAATACAATCGGATTCAAGTATTCTACAGCTGTTGCATTATCTCCAAGTTTAAACGCAGCTTCCGCAGCATTCAAATAGATCTCCGAAATACGAAGAGCCGGAATGTTATTTATACGAACATCTCCTGTTTTACCCGGAAACTTATTCAAGTAAACGCGATTAGTTCCGTACAAATCGATATTCGACTGTTTCACAGCAGCTAATGTAACACCAATACGAACATCGTTCGGATCGCTATTTAATTCATCAACAAACTTCTTTGTCAAAACCATATCGCTATAACCATCTTCAGCCATTAAGTAACCGATCGATTCACGGTCTACCCAGTCGTCTGTTCCTTTATTAACGATTTCGAAAATCATCTCTTTGCTTCCCGGTTTTGACCAACCTGAAACATATTCATCCGTAGCCCAAAGTTCATACGAACCAGATGCAATCACCTCTTTAGCTACAGCCAATGCTTGCTGGTTGTCGCCTTTATATAAATAAACACGAGACAAAAGTGCTTTTGCTGCTCCTTGATTAATATAACCGTTCTCTTTTGTCTGTGCAGTTTTCAACAATGGAACTGCCGTAGTTAGGTCTGAAATCACTTGCGCATAAACCTCTTTTACAGAGTTACGGCTTGGATACAAACCTTCTCCATCATAAGGATTAACCGGCTTAATAATAATCGGAACACCGTATGATTCGCCATTGTCCATTTGATAAGGCTTGCCATAAATACGACACAAGTCGAAGTGAGCCAAAGCTCTTACTGTAAGACATTGTCCTTTCATGTCTGCAAGATCAGCTTCCTTACCATCTGCAATCTTTCCTTTTTCAATTGCATCAAGCAAGCTATTTGCACGACGAATTACATTATAAGGAATATCCCAAATACCAGGTGCATTTGATGCTGTATAACGCATTTCGTACAAAGGAACAGTACGTGTTCCTGTTGAAGATTGCATATCATCGGCACGAACGTCTCCGTAATAAAGCATTCTTGCTCCATAGTACTCGTTGCGAGATGAGCTACCTTGCAATCCGTCGTATACACCATAAAGTGCATTCAAGGCTTTAGCATAGTTATCGATCGCAACTTCTGTGTCTGCACCGTTGGATGGACTTTCGTCCAACCAACTGTTTCCACATGAGGTAAGTGTAGCAGCTGCTAAAACTACCAACACCGACTTATATATCTTTTTCATATCAATAAAATCGCTTTAAAAAATGTGTATTGTTTAGAATCCAACTTCGATACCGAAAGTCATTGTTCTTAGAGCAGGTGTTTCGAATGTAACAACACCATTCGTAGGAGTTTCAGGATCAACATACAAATCTTTTGATTTGATTGTAAACAAGTTGTTACCCGAAGCATACGCTCTCAAACGTGCAAGACCTAGTTTTTCGGCCCATTTGCTTGGAGCTGTAAAACCAAC
The DNA here is from genome assembly GCA_051660585.1 of Tannerellaceae bacterium. Taxonomy (GTDB): domain Bacteria; phylum Bacteroidota; class Bacteroidia; order Bacteroidales; family CAMTPD01; genus UBA12018. The sequence goes on along the minus strand of JBOFPV010000095.1, from coordinate 12,897 downwards.
TGTCAAGTTTTTCAAGCGAAGGTGATCTGTTGGCATCAACCATCTTGAAGAACGTACGTTTGTTCCACCGTAAACAAATTGAGGAAGTTTTGCATTATCCCCTGGCTGTTGCCACATTTCTTCGATCTTATAATATGAAGGGATGTTACCGCGGTAGTTGTAAGTACCACCATTCGATTGCAACCAAGAGGCATTATCCAACGCATGGCCACCAAATGAATAAGTAAAGGTAAAGCCAAGATCAATAAACTTCCAGCTTAGGTTGTTTGTAAGACCACCAACCAATTTAGGCTCAACTGTTCCAACAATTACGCGATCTGCTTCTGCATAGTTTGTTGTTGTAGAACGGTCTCCATCTCTGTTTTTAAAATACATCTCTTTACCTGTAGCAGGATCAACACCGGCATATTCATACATGTAGTATGAATAGTATGAGTGACCAACTTTGTTGATGATTTGACCATCAATTACCTGATCTTGCTCACCGTCAAGTTTCTTCAATGTATTTTGATTGCGAGACATATTCAATGTAGTACTCCAAGAGAAGTCTTTCGTATCGATGTTTGTGCTCTTTAGTTCGATCTCAAAACCACGGTTACGCATCTCACCAACATTCATCAACATTTTAGTAAAACCTGTAGTAGGAGAAACCGGACGTTCCATCAATAGATCTTTTGTATCACGGTTGTACCATTCTACAGTAGCAGAGAATCTGTTTAGGAAAGTAAGCTCCAAACCAACGTTGGCTGCATAGTTTTTCTCCCACTTCAAATTCTTGTTCAAGATTTGTTGCTCTGCCATACCCGGGTTGCCGTTGTAGTTGAAACCAAACTGATACAATCCCATATAACCGTAGTAATCTTTTGGCTGCGTACCGTTCACACCATAAGAAGCACGAACTTTAGCATCAGTAAGAATATCTATAAAACGCTCCATGAAGCTTTCTTGCGTAATTCTCCATGAACCGGATACCGACCAGAAGTTACCCCAACGGCTATCGCGAGACAAGCGAGATGTTCCGTCGCGACGGAAACTTACACTACCATAATACTTGTTACGGTAATCGTAGTTCAAACGACCTACATATGAAACCAGCTTACTAACTTCTTTTTGGCTGCTAGCTCTTGTGTTAGATGCATTACCAATTTCAGGAAGAGGGAACGCCGGATAGTCGTTACCATTTGCATAGATATTATCGAAACGATAGTCTTCAATTTCGTAAGCAAGCAATCCGTCTACCGTATGAGCTTCTGCAAATGTGTTTGCATAAAGCAACTGCGTTTGAGAAACCAATGTACTTCTGTTGGTTACGTAACGTTGCATTACACCGTTTGACGAACGACCGTCGTTGGAACGAGGATCCCACCAAACACGGTTGTTTGTATTGTTGAAGTCGTAGCTAATGTTTTGTTTCGCGCTAAAACCATCCCAAATTTTCAAGTTAGCACCTACAGTATTTAAAGTTCTGATGATCGAACTCTTATCATAGTTGTAAGTTGCTGTTTGCAATGGATTCGCTCCATTGATAGCAGGGAAAGATGTTGTATTAAATGTACCATCTTCGTTGTAAGGATAACTAGAAGGTGATGTTGTCATAGCTAAAGCCATAATCGGACTAGCAAATGATGTTCCTTCACTGTTTACATCCTGATCTGATTTTGCAAAAGTTGTGCTTGCATCAAAAGACAAACGATCATTTACTTTGTGTGTAAGGTTTAAACGACCGGTAAGACGTTTGTAACCAGACTGCAATGTGATACCTTGCTGATCAACATATGAAATAGAAGAGAAGAACTGAGTTTTATCACTACCGCCTTGAGCTGATACCTCATAGCTTTGGTGAGAACCGTTTTTCAAAAGAAGATTGTTCCAGTCTGTCCACCCGTTTACAGGCTTAGCCGCATAAGTATCAATGTTTTTATCTGCAAAAGCAATAGCTGCCTCAGAAGTTGCACCTGCATTATTCTGCAAGTAATAGTTTTGATATCCTAGGTATTGAAGATCTCTACGAGCATCTCCACCCAAAGTAGGACGGTAATCTACTGCCATATCTGAGAATCCCCAGTCGGCTTTCAAGTTGATTTTAGTCTTACCTGATTTACCCTTTTTAGTTGTAATAACGATAACACCATTTGCTGCACGAGAACCATAAAGAGAAGCTGCAGCAGCATCTTTAATTACGGTCATCGACTCGATGTCGTTACTGTTGATTGTAGATAAAATACTATTACCTGATTGAGAGTAAGTGAACGAGCTTGCGTTACCTGTATTCATTGGCACACCGTCGATTACATACAACGGGTCGTTACCAGCATTGATAGAACCCATACCACGGATACGTACCGACTCTACCGCACCAGGCTGACCTGAGGTAGAAGTAATTTGTACCCCGGAAACAGATCCGGCCAATTTATTTTGAATACTTACAGACGGAATGTCTTTTAATTTCTCTGTCGAAATACTAGAAGCAGCTCCTGTAAAAGAAGCCTTCTTAAAGTTACCATACCCTGTAACTACAACCTCGTCAAGATTTTTTGTATCCGACTCTAATATCACATTCACTACTGGTTTTACCGCATGTGTTTGTGTAATCATTCCCACATATGTGAAAACAAGATTATGAGCCGATTCTGGAACATTCAAAGAATAATTTCCATCAATATCAGTTACAGTCCCGGTGGTGGTTCCTTTTACAGACACGGAAGCACCAATCACTGGCTCACCGTCTTCAGCAAAAGTAACTTTACCTGTAACTTGCTTCGTTTGGGCAAAGGCCAAACCTGTGCTTATTACCATGCACAGTAAGAGTAAGGTAATTCTTTTCATAAAACAATGGTTATATATAAATAATTAAATCGCTACAGATATTATACACTAAGCAACATTTGTTTTCTGGCGTTATGTTAGTTGATAAGGGCTTAAACTTAACAAATGAGAGCTTTCATCCTAAAAAACTAAACACTTTATCAATGGCAAATATAATAAAATTAGTCATATCCACCACAAATATGTTAGTATTTTATACATATTACCCTCTTTTTGCTTTGCAATTTAATATTTACAGCTCCATTTATTTACTTTCGTCACAAAACGAACAACTCTACAATTAAAAACAAAATAACAACACAACAACTGAATATCTATTATTATTCATTTTGTATAGATAAACGAACACATTATAAAAAGAGGAAATGAGAAAGGATTAATATCCTTTCTCATTTCCTCTTTTTATATATAAATAAACTATTATCTAGTTATTCCCCCTTACCAACCGGCATTTTGCTGCTCTTTTAGAGTTGGATTACGAAGAATATCATCAAGAGGTATAGGCCACACAAATCGTTTATCTGTGTATGGAATAAACCCTGTCTTATGATACCAACTCTCTTGTATAGAACCATCAACAACAAATGCACCTTTTTCTGCTATTGATTTATACTCTATTTTCTTTGGTATTCCAGCTGATGGAAAATCAGGATCCACTACTAGACGGTGAATATCTTCCCATCTACGACCTTCCCCCATAAACTCGATACGACGCTCCCACAACAAAGCTTCCAATAAGTCCTTCGTTGTTTCAAAGTCTGTCATACTATAAATATCTTCAGGCTTAACAGATCTATTTCTTACTGCATTTAATAAATCAAGTGCCATATTTTGATCTCCAGAGCGTAGTGCCGCCTCTGCATAATTTAGCAACACCTCTGCATACCTAATAATAGGCGCATATTCATCTCGGTCAACAGGTCTTTGGTATTTATCACAAAAATATATCTGAGCACTTTCCATATAATACAATAGCTTACGTCGCTCGTCATTACTTTTCCAAAACTTTGTATTGTATAAAATTGGAGATGATGCAATGATTGCTCGCCCACCCACTCTTGCTGACATCATTACAGCCAAAGCTCCATTAACAGATGGAGCATCATCAGCAGAATTTCCAACTGAAAAGATGGATTCTTTATTTTGGGAATACGATGTAAACGGAGTCGCAGGATTTGACTCCAACTCATATCCGCCAATAGCACTTGTAAACGGTGCACTTTGCTGAGAAGCTAACTTCTTAGCTTCTGCAATTACAGCAGACCAGTCCTTCATATGTAGATAGACTCTTGTTTTCAGTGCAATTGCAGCTCCTTTTGTTGCTCTAATTATATTTGATTTTTCAGATAATAGACGTTCCGATTCATCCAAATCCTGTAGAATCTTAGCATACGTTTCTTGAACAGTAGAACGACCAATCTTTAATCCTTCTTCAATTCTTTCCGGAGTATTGTGCGCCTCTGTATAATACGGCATTCCATAATTATTATTCCCATCAAGACCATACGGTAAAGCAAAATGAATCAATAAGTTATGATAGCACAAAGCCCTAACAAATAAGCATTCACCTTTATACTGATTTCCTAGCACCTCAGATATAACACCTTTTTCGACAGCTTTCTGGATTCCTTCTGCAACAACATTAGCTCGGTTTATAGCTGAATAACACCCAAACCACATATTACAGTTATTGGCAGAAGAGGTATTGTATGATGAAGAAAATGTAAAGTCATAAAAGACTGCCGATAATGTCATATCCTCTCCTCTCATTTCAGACTGCTGAATAGAAGCAGATCCAAATGGATATCCGCGATTTTCGGTTCCTCCATTATACCCATTACCTTGTACCGCATCGTATACTCCAACAACTGCTAATTCACATCGTTCAGGTGTATCAAAAGCTGTTTCATCTGTAACTCTATCAACAGGATTCAGGTCAATCGTATCTTTCTCACATGACACCATTAATGAACTCATTCCTATTAGCAGTACACCTACAATACTTAATTTTATATATTTTCTCATACCTATTTGCTTTTAAAAGGTTAGATTGACACCAAATGTAAAGACTCTCTGTTGTGCTTTTGCATTCCAATCCACACCAAATCCTCCAACAAAATTGCTCGATGAAGTCAAATCTGTGGTCAACTCGGGATCTAAACCTTTATACTTTGATATAGTGAATAAATTCTGGGCTTGAGCATAGACTCTAAATCTAGAAATCCCAGCTTTAGCTACAAGATGAGTCGGTATAGTGTAACCAATACTCAAGTTGCTTAATTTCAAGAATGCTCCATTTTCTACAAAACGTGAATCTGAGAATCGCTCATTAAATAAATACTGACCGTCTCCGTAACCAATCTGCGGAACATATCCATTACCAGGATTCTCTGGACTCTGCCAACGGCCAAGTATCTCTACACCTTTGTTTGCAAATTCAGTATTTAATAAATCCTGACGTGTTGCATTCATGATTTTATTTCCTCCCGAAAAACGAAAAAAGACATTCACATCAAAACCTTTAAACAATATGGTATTATTAAAACCTCCGAACCATTTTGGTATTGCATCACCAAGCACTTTTCTATCCGTCGAAGCGCTTAAACTTGATCGCTCTGACAGATCAGTCGGATTTTCTGGATTGAATAAGTAATAGTTGTAATTTTCTAAATCAAACTGCACAATAGAACCATCCGCTTTATACCACATCGCATTACCATTTGCATTATTTACACCTGCAAACTCATATCCATAAATTGCATTCATAGACTCTCCTTCTCGTACAATAGTATATGCTCCTACAACATCAGCTCCATTAACCAACGCTTTAACGCGATTTCGAAGTGTTGAGAAATTCAAGTCTGCATTCCATGAAAAGTCCTTAGATTGAATTATTGCACCTGAAACACTTAACTCAAACCCTCTGTTAGAAATCGCACCGATATTCTGTGTATACTTATTATTAGGCACACCTAAAGAAGGAGACGTTGGCACATCAAGGACAAGATCATTTGTTTCTTTACTCCAGTATGCAAGCTCTACATTCAACCTATTATTAAACATTGAAGCATCCACACCCACATCAAAAGTTTTTGTTGACTCCCATTTAAGATTTTGATTACCCATATTATTCCAAATAATCGCGTTGAGAGAGCCATATTTTTCTGCTCCATAAGATCCAAGATATGGGAAATTTCCTTTAATGTTTTGATTACCCAACGTTGCATAACTACCACGCACTCTTAAATCATTGAACCACTCATTTACACTTGAATCGACCCAAAAGCGTTCACGAGATATGCGCCACGCTCCAGAGACACCCCAAAACGTCCCCCATCTATTGTTTTTAGGTAGTTTAGAAAGTCCATCACGACGTATTGATCCACCAAGATAATATTTACTGTCATAATTATAATTTGCTCGGCCCAAATACGATGCTAAGCCATTAAATGATTTACCCCCGGATACTTCTTGTTGACCATAAGTACCTGTGATTATATGATCTGTAAAAAATGGATCAGATATCTGTTTGACAGTTGCGTCCGTATAATGATACTCAGAACGAGTGTATTCTTGTACCGCAGTCAAATTTAGGTTGTGAAGCTGAGAGAAAGAAACGTCATAGGTTAGTACATTTTGCCAATTCCAATTTGTGTAATTAGTATTCACAGCATCAATAAGCCCGCCATAACCATAACCGTCACCAGAGGCTGCATCCCAAACCATATAGTTCTCTACTAATGCAATATCTAAGCCTGCTTGCGTTCTAAACTTTAAGCCTTTAACAATATCTACTTCTCCAAAAACATTAGAGATTGATCTTAATGTTGTTGATCTATTCACATTATTATCTAGCGCCCAGACAATATTCTGAATACCATTATCAATATATGTTTTATTCGCCCCTCGACCTAGAGCCTTACGATTTATCGCATCAATATTATAACCTGTAATATCATCCGGATTATATACTGAAACATTTGGCAGCATTCGGATTCCGGCAAAGGATGCATCCCCCAGTGAGCTTCCCCCCTCTACAATCCCATTAATTGTTGACTTTGCCGTATTTGTGGCAATTCCCAATTTAATCCATTTGTTAACCTCATGTGTCAAGTCTGCTTTAATTGAGAATCTTTCTAAATCATTTGCTCTGATAATACCATTTTGATTTGTATATCCGAGAGAAACATAATATTGACTCTTATCAGTTCCTCCATTAGCATTTATCGTATGGCTTTGTTGAAATCCGTTACGATAGATATAATCATTCCAGTCTGTATTTGTTCCATCATATACAGCTTGTCCCTCTTCTCCATAATAAGTAAATAACTCATTTGCGACCGTTGTAAACTGCTCGCCATTTAACAACTTATGTTTCTTTGAAGCAGAAGCTACACCAATATATCCGTCATAACTCAAGCTAGCTGAGCCTTTTTTCCCTTTCTTCGTTGTAATTAACACTACACCATTTGCACCACGAGAACCATAGATTGCTGTTGCCGCCCCATCTTTTAATATCTCGACTGATGCAATATCATTAGGGTTAATATCAGCCATCGCATTTGACTTGACATATCCCATACTTACATCTCCCGAAACTACAGGCATTCCATCTACAACAATTAATGGTTGTGTACTAGAAGAGAGAGAAGTCACTCCTCGAACCCTAAACTCTGGAACAGATCCCAACACACCGGAAGGCTGTATAACCTGAACTCCTGATGCACGACCAGCCAATTGTGAGTCAAAACTAGCAGTTGCTAAATTTGACAAGTCGTCTCCTTTCACTTTGGATATTGAACTGGTAACGTCTTTCTTCTTTTGAGATCCATAACCAACAACCACAACCTCATCAAGATTTTCTGTATTAGAATACATTACAATACGTAGATTGGGTTTTATCGCAACTTCTATGGGTTTCATACCTACATAAGTCACCTTCAATTGTGTGGAATTTTTAGGAGCATCTAATGTAAACTTTCCATCTATATCCGTTACAATCCCGATTGTTGTTCCGACAACAACTACACTGGCTCCAATAATTGGTTCTCCATCATCTGCGGATATCACTATCCCGGAGACCTTTGTCTGAGCAATCATCCATCCGATGCTCATCAACATAAAGAATAATACAAGGTTAAACTTCTTCATACAATTGATTTATAGTTAATAAGAATATAGTTTTAAGGATAAAATATCATATAGACAATAGATACATACATTTGCTAAAATTAAAAATCCAGTCAAATGTATGTAAATATATGATCAAATACACTACCAGACTGTTATTTATTTAAGCAAATAGCTTATTTTAGTTACGTTTTAACACTTTAAAATTGCGTTTTTAAAACAATGTAAAGCAAAAGCGCTTCCATTCTATTATTTTTAAAATCCAAACAAAAGTAAATAATAAAAAAATTAATAATTAAGGTTTTACAGAGAGTTCATCTTTATAAAATAGAAAGAATGCAAATAACGCAAAGCAGGTCCGCAAAACAGATCTTTCCAAAAGCGAAAAACAAATCGACAAATCTGTAGTTTACCATTGATACTTTAGTAAAATAAAGTAGAAGAATCGATCCAATTTATTCTGTAAGAGTAAATTTTATTTTACATAAAAATATAGATCTTGAACAAACTATGCGAATCATATTTGAGAAGTGTAGTGACGTTCTAATCGTCAGATCGGCATCTGACGATTAGAACCTAGTGAAGAATGAATTGTCAGATGGCGGTCTGACGATTCACTTTTCATTATGTTTGCGAACTACCATTACCCTCTTTCATCCCAATCATCTCTAATCCTACGAATATTCATTCTTTAAGAGTCTGCTTACCATTGCTTTATTTGATTAGTGTCTCGATTTGCTTAATTTTGCAAGTAAAAAAGAATTGTATGCCATTGAATCTTCCTTCCGGATTACCGGCCTATGAGATGCTGAAGCAGGAAGCAATCCACATTTGTCCGATTAATACAGATACGCAACGCACATTAAAGATTCTACTATTGAACTTAATGCCGCTAAAGGAGCAAACCGAAACCGACTTTGCCCGACTCTTTGCATCTTCTGAATTGAACATTGAACTAACTTTGCTTCGCATTTCGGGACATGAATCTAAAAACACATCCAAAGAGCATCTCGATAAGTATTATCAAGTATTCGATCAAATTAAGGATATACACTTTGACGGGATGGTAATCACCGGAGCTCCGGTAGAACAACTTCCGTTCGAAGAAGTATTATATTGGAAAGAAGTGCAAATGATATTTGATTGGGCCAAAGAACATATCAATACAACATTATATATCTGTTGGGCTGCACAGGCTGCATTATACCATTTTCACGGTATCGACAAGCAAAGTTTGCCTCAAAAGCAGTTTGGTATTTTTAAACACAGAATCCACAATCACGAGATCTCTTTATTTAGAGGCTTTGATGATGAGTTTTTTGTACCACATAGCAGACATACCACGATACAACAGAATGATGTTGTAAACAATCCGAACTTAATTCTACTTTCGGAATCGGACGAAGCCGGTGTATACATTATTGCAAATAAAGACTCGAATGACTTCTATATTACCGGACATTCAGAGTATGCCTCAGATGCGTTACACAAAGAATATGTACGGGACATTTCGAGAGGTTTGCCCATCGATGTTCCAGTCAACTATTACAAAAATGATGATCCTCGTTTGGCTCCGGTAGTAAGATGGAGGGCTCATTCGATACTCTTATTCAACAATTGGATAAAGTATTACGTGAATCAGAATTGTGAATAATATTATTTAATCGCCAAAAGTGAAGAAAAGAACAATAGAGCTACTTGCTCCTGCAAAAAATATAGCATGCGGAATCGAAGCGATCAAGCATGGTGCCGATGCCGTATACATCGGAGCTCCGAAGTTTGGAGCGCGCTCATCTGCCGGAAATTCAATTGAGGATATCCGTAACTTGGTTGCGTTTGCTCACCAATTTAATGCCAAAATCTATGTCACGCTCAATACAATCTTACGTGATGAAGAAATCGAAGAGGCAGAAGAGCTGATTCGTCAGCTATATTATGCCAATGTAGATGCCTTGATCGTACAAGATATGGCTGTATTGAAAATGAATATTCCTCCAATTGCAATTCATGCAAGTACGCAAACAGACAATCGCACGGTAGAAAAGGTGCAGTTCTTAGCCAATGCCGGCTTTAGCCAAGTTGTTCTGGCTCGCGAATTGTCCCTAAACGAAATCCGCACCATTCACGAGAATTGTAAAGTTGCTTTAGAGTGTTTTGTGCATGGGGCGCTTTGCGTAAGTTATAGTGGGCAATGTTATATCAGCCACGCTTTTACGGGCCGAAGTGCCAACCGTGGCGAATGTGCACAGTTTTGTCGCCTTCCCTACAATCTAATTGATGCTGATGGCAAGCGCATCGAAACTCAAAAGCATTTGCTTTCTCTTAAAGATATGAACCGCTCGAAATACATCGAAGATTTGATCGAAGCGGGTGTGAGTTCTTTTAAAATAGAGGGCAGGCTCAAGGATATTTCATACGTCAAAAATGTTACTGCTTTTTATAGAAAGGCAATCGATGCGGTACTCGAAAAAAGAAACGATTGCAAACGTAGCTCTCGCGGAGTTTCAGAGATTTCATTTACACCAAATATTCATAAAACGTTCAACCGCGAATACACAGATTATTACTTAAACGAGCGTGATAAAGAAGTGGCTAATTATGGAACTCCGAAATTCAAAGGAGAATACATTGGTTCGGTGCTAAAAAGTGAACAGAAAGCAATTCGGATCAAGTCGGATAAAAAGCTCGCAAACGGAGATGGTTTGGTTTTCTTTGATTCGTCCAATCAATTAAAAGGCTTTCGCGTAAATAAAGTGGAAGGTGATACAATCTATACTACCGAGCGTATTGACCTCAAAAAAGGGACGTCACTTTATCGTAACCACGATTTTGAATTCAATAAAGAACTTGATCGCGAAACTGCAAAACGTACGATTCCGATCGAGGTGGAACTTTACGATACTTCATTTGGAATGGCATTATCACTTGATGATACTTTAGGTAATCGTGTGATCGTATCGAAAGAGCTATCGCTTGACCTTGCGCAAAAGGATCAAACGGAGAATATTGTCAAACAATTGTCGAAACTAGGCAACACAAGTTACTCAGTGAGTTCAATTGCAGTGACGCTGAACCATCCTTATTTTATTCCAACGTCAATTCTGAATGAAATGAGACGTGAGGCTATTGAAAAACTCGACCGAGTAGCTCGAATCAATTATCATGTAGAGTATCGTTTACCATCGGATAAAAAGCCTGTAGAGAATAAATACTTTATATCTTCATTGACTTACTTAGGGAATGTTTCTAATAAGCTGTCTAAACGCTTTTATGCAGAAAGTGGTGTCGAACATATTGACGATGCTTTTGAACAAGCAAATGGGAAATGTGACAATCAGGCTTTGATGTTTACAAAACATTGCTTGCGCTATAGCTTTGGCTGGTGTCCTAAGTATCAAAAAACAAAATCACCTTTTAAGGAACCTTACTTTCTTGAATATAATGCAACTCAATTGCGCTTAGAGTTTGATTGTAAGCACTGCCAAATGATTATTTATAAGAAATAGACCGTTGCATATAAATAATTTTAAATCAATTTGAACAATTACATACTATATGATTGTTATTAATGTATCGAAGGATATAGATTGTGAAATCGACTGAGATACAAAATGATTGTAGTGTTTATTAATTGAGTTAAAAAAAGGAGTTACTGTATGTGACTCCTTTTTTTGTGTAATTGCATAGATTCAATAAATTTGTCATTCAAAGTAAAAATACAGACATGAAAAATCAATTCTTCATTTCACTGCTCTCTTTTGCTTCTGTTTTAGCAAGTTGTAATTCTACAAATAATAAAAAAGAAACAACTAAAGTGTCTTATAAAACAGCAGATCTAATTAATACAGAGGTTCCGTCTATATTAAAAGAAGATTCATTAATCCAAAAACATATAGCCACTCAGTTTTGGAAGAAGTTTCCTTTCAATGATACTACGATTGTCAATTCTAACTTTGAGGAGGCTCTATCTATTTATTTGAATTTGTTACCACAAGTATCTATCTCGACAATTGATAAGGCCCAACAGAATCTGATGAACCTGGCAAAGGAAGACTCTGCATCATACAAGAAAGTATTTGATCGAATTGAACATTATTTATACGATCCGAATTCACCTTACCGCAGTGAAGAATTATTCAAGCCTATATTAGAGAATGCACTCGCTTCTAATATATATTCAGCGGATGAAAAGATTCGAATTCGATATTTGTTGGATGATATTCATAAAAATGAAGTAGGAACAAAGGCGGCAGATTTTACCTATAAGACTATAGACAAAAAAATATCGTCATTGTACAAAGTAAAAAGCGATTTTACGGTTTTGTTTTTCAATAATCCCGATTGTCATACATGCGCAGAAATAAAGAAAGAGCTATCGCAAAATCCTTTGATTAAAGCGGCTATTGAAAAGAATAAGTTGAAGATTCTTGCTCTATATCCTGATGAAGATCTTGAAACATGGAAGCAGCATGTTGCAGACTATCCGAAAACCTGGATTAATGCATATGACCCCAAATTAGATATTAAAAATAAAGAGCTATATAACCTTAGAGCAATTCCTTGTCTATATTTGCTTTCAACAGATAAAACAGTTCTTCTAAAAGATTGTACTTTGCACCAATTGCTATATTATCTATCTAATAATATAAATATTGATTGATTTCGAAACACAATAAGATTAAGACAGGGTAAGAATATACTCTGTCTTTTTTTGTACCTAAGAAAATTAGATTAACCAAGCATATCCATAGTCACCATGGTTTATCGGGTGAGCCATAGAATTACGCCCATGCTCGGCGTACTACAAAAAAAGCGAGTCAATCTTTCGACTGACTCGCTCTACTATTTGCTCTCTGCGAGCTAAAACGGCGGCTATCTACTCTCCCACTATACGCAGTACCATCGACGCTATTGGGCTTAACTTCTCTGTTCGAAATGGGA
>JBOFPV010000094.1:0-11550 GCA_051660585.1 Tannerellaceae bacterium | reverse complement strand
AATACTCGTCGCAATAGCTTTGCTATGTAGCAATCAGCTCTTTGCGGAAGAAGCATATCTGTTTAGGATTTATTTTGGAGATAAGCCAAGGGCAAAAGAGCAACTTTCAATGTCCGAGCAATTTTTATCCACCCAAAGCATTGAGCGACGAATGAGGCAAGGATATGAATTAGACAGTACAGACGCTCCGGTAGACACCGTGTACATGCAATCAATTGCAAACCAAGGCGCCCGCATTCTTGCAAAAAGCCGCTGGATGAATACCGTAGCCATAGCATTGGCCGATAGCGTAGGTATTGAATCCATCAAGCCCTTGTCCTTTATCGATTCGGTGCAATGGATTGGCATGCGAAAGCAAAGACAGGCAACAGAGCAAAAGGAAGGGAAAGACACTACTCATTTCGAAGTAGTGGATGCGCCGTTGAATAACCATTGGGGCAATGCAAAAATAAATACCACACTACACAAAGCCGATATCTTCCAAAAGAAAGGCTATACGGGACAAGGAATATCCGTAGCCGTAATTGATGCCGGATTTAAAAACCTGAACCGCATTCCGGCATTTGACTCGGCGTATGTAGTCGAAACCCGTAACTTCGTCAATCCCGAGGTATCGGTGTATGAAGAAGACGACCACGGAACGAAAGTGCTCTCTTGCCTAGCTGCAAAACAGAACAACGTATTGGTAGGAAGTGCGCCCGATGCTCGTTACTATTTATTCAAAAGTGAAGTGATCGAAACTGAGTACTCCATAGAGGAAGACTATTGGATCGAAGCGGTAGAATATGCCGATAGTGCCGGAGTCGATATAATAAGTTCGTCGTTGGGGTATTGGGACTTCGAAAACAATCCCGCAGGATATACCCAACAACATCTCATCGGAAACGAAACCTTTATATCCCGAGCTGCATCCAAAGCGATCGATAAAGGAATGCTGCTGGTGATAAGCGCCGGTAATGAAGGTAGCGCAACTTGGCGCAATGTCACATTTCCGGCAGATGCCGATAACGTATTAACAGTAGGAGCAATCGATAAGAAAAAGAAAAAAAGTATATTTAGCTCCGCCGGAGCACAAGGCAAAGTAAAGCCTGAAGTGGTATCACTCGGAAGCGAATGTGCGGTGTACAATGCGAACGGATCTATCGAATTCGTTGACGGAACCTCCTTCGCAACACCCATCCTTGCCGGCTGGATTACCTGTCTTTGGCAGGCACTCCCTTCGCTATCCAATAGAGAAATATACCAATTGGTCATCGAAAGCTCCTCTCAATATAAAAAGCCCGATGCCGATATCGGCTATGGAATACCCGATATGCAAAAGGCCTATCAATGGGGGCTACGCCTCGAACATCAAAAGAAGAACTGATGGAACGTAAAGAATTCACACTCGTCGAACTCAATGGAATGGTTCGCGCAAGCATAAAACGATCTTTTCCCGACACTTGTTGGCTACGTGCCGAAACCAGTGACGTGAGGATCAACAGCTCGTCGGGACACTGCTATCTCGAATTTGTAGAGAAAGATCCCCGCAGCGGACAAATATTGGCAAAGGCCAGAGGCTCTATCTGGTCGCGCACCTTTCAAATGATTCGTCCCTACTTTGAGGGACAAACCGGGCAGCGCTTTGCCTCGGGCATGAAGGTATTGGTAAAGGTTTCGGTCGATTTTCACGAACTCTACGGGTTCGGACTCACCGTGCACGACATTGATCCGTCGTATACCCTCGGCGATATGGCCCGTCAGCGACAAGAAATCATCAAGAAGCTGCAAGAGGAGGGGATACTTACGCTCAACAAAGAGCTCGAGTTGCCTACACTTGTTCAGCGCATTGCCATCGTAACCTCACCCACGGCAGCCGGTTATGAAGACTTCCTCAATCAGCTGCATCACAACAAACAAGGCTACAAGTTTTACACCAAGTTATACCCCGCCATCATGCAGGGCGACAAGACCGCATCGTCGGTGATCGAGGCTTTGGACAAGATCTGTCTCAACCTCGACGACTACGATGCCGTGGTGATTATTCGCGGTGGGGGCGCCACCTCCGAATTGAATGCTTTCGACAACTACGAACTGGCAGCCAATTGCGCGCAATTTCCTTTGCCCGTGATTACGGGGATTGGGCACGAACGCGACGACACCGTTATTGACCTGGTGGCAAACGTAAGGGCAAAAACCCCTACGGCTGTTGCCGAATTCCTGATCGGCCGGATGAGTGAAGCCGAAGAACGGATGCTGATCTTGCAACAACGATTGCTCGATCTCACCACCATCAAACTGACCGAAGAGAAAGGATTTTTGCAAGCCGTAAGTGCACGTCTTCCCGGACTGGTGCAGTCGTGGCTGCATCAACACAACACCGGATTGCAGTTGTTGCAACGCGGTGTTACCTCGGCTTCGAGTTCGTTCTTGGCAGATAAAAAATATACGCAAGATATGATGGTACGTCGTTTGCCCGACACCGCTTTCGCGATGATCAATAAAGGGAAACAAGAGCTTGCAATGGCCGCCCAGCAAATGAAGGGAGCCATGAGCAATCAGATCGTAAGTCGCACGCACGAGCTCGGCATGTTGGAGCAATTCGTGCAGATGGCTTCACCCGATTACATCCTCAAGCGCGGATACACCATCACCGTGCATGAGGGAAAGATTGTAAAGAACGCAACCGACCTGAAGCAAGGCGACCAGTTGGTGACCCGCTTCAAAGACGGCGAAGTCACAAGTATTGTAGAATCATAAAGACATTATATATATGGCAAAGAAAACCGAAACATACAACGAGGCAATCGATAAACTAAGAACGATTGTTGCCGAAATAGAAAAGAATGATCTCGATGTAGATCTTCTTTCCGACAAAGTAAAAGAAGCTTCACGCTTGATAAAGCTCTGCAAAGAAAAGCTTTACAAGGCCGATGAAGAAGTAAAGAAAATCCTTGAAGAATTAGACTAATGGATAAATATGTAGTAATTGTTGCCGGCGGAAAAGGTCTTCGCATGGGCAAAGACATTCCCAAGCAATTTTTGCCGATAGGCGGTAAGCCGGTTTTGATGCACACGATCAATCAATTTTACGAATACGCAGCCGATATGGGCATCATATTAGTACTTCCGGCCGATCAGCACGACTACTGGAAAAACCTGTGCGCAGAATACGATTTCGACATCCCGCATACGGTATGCAACGGTGGCGAAACCCGCTTTCACTCCGTAAAGAACGGCTTGAAACACGTGCCCGAAAATACGATTGTAGGGATACACGACGGCGTGCGCCCCTTCGTAAAACAAGGCGTATTGGAACAAGCGTATGCCATTGCCAAAGGCGAGAAAGCAGTAGTTCCTGTCGTTCCGGTGATCGACTCCCTTCGCAAGAAAAAAAGCGACAGTTCGAGCGTTTCGATCAACCGTGCCGGTTATGTCTTGGTGCAAACTCCGCAAGTTTTTGATGCTGATATGCTGCATCAAGCCTATGCGTGTGAGTACGAAGACCACTTTACCGACGATGCGTCGGTCGTAGAGGCTTTCGGCCAACCGATACATACGATTCAGGGAAATCGCGAAAACATTAAAATAACAACAACCTATGACTTGATTGTTGCAGAGGCCCTTTGCAACGCAACCGATTTGTGGAAATAAACGAATGAAACTTTCTGACAGAGATATAACTTACTTGCAAGGAGTGGGACCCAAGCGCGGCGATGTCTTGAAAAAAGAGATCGAGGTGTATTCGTTTGAGGATCTGCTCTACTACTTCCCGTACAAATACATCGACCGAAGCCGCTTTTACTACATCCATGAAATAGACGGCAACATGCCGTTTATACAGATTCGGGGCCGTTTCCTTTCGTTCGAAACGATAGGAGAAGGGCGCACGCGTCGCATGGTAGCCAAGTTTTCGGACGGACGAAGCGTGATCGACATCGTGTGGTTTAAGGGACTCAACTTTGTGACCAATAAGCTCAAAGTAAACAAGGAGTATATCGTGTTTGGAAAGCCTACCGCGTTTGGAAGCAAATACAACATCGCTCACCCCGACGTAGACCCGATCGAAGAAGCCGACAAAGTGGCTGCCGGACTTACTCCTTTCTACAATACGACCGAGAAGATGAAGTCGAATTACCTCAATTCGAAAGCAATTCAGACGCTCGAGTTTACCCTTTTTCAAACCCTGCAATGGCGTTTCGACGAAACCCTTACGCCGGCGGTGATCAATCGTGCCAAGGTGATCGACCTGAGCAGTGCCCTCAAAGGAATCCACTTTCCCGAGTCGACACGTCAGCTCAACGATGCCCAGTTTCGATTGAAGTTTGAGGAGCTGTTTTTCATTCAGCTCAACATTCTTCGTTACACCAAGCAGCGACAAGCTAAGTTGAAAGGTGTGGTATTTACGCGGGTAGGAGAGATCTTTCATCACTTCTACGAAAAAAACCTTCCCTTTACACTCACCAACGCGCAAAAGCGTGTCGTGAAAGAGATTCGCAAGGATATGGGGGGCGGCAAACAGATGAACCGATTGGTACAAGGCGACGTTGGTAGCGGAAAGACACTGGTTGCGCTGTTGTGCATGCTCATCGCACTCGATAATGGTTTTCAAGCTTGCCTGATGGCGCCTACCGAAATCTTGGCCAATCAGCACTATGAAACGATCCGCGAGTTCCTCAAAGGGATGGACGTGAATGTGCGTTTGCTTACCGGTAGTACCAAGAAAAAGGAACGAAACGAACTGTTTCCGGCTTTGGAGAAAGGGGAGATTCAGATCCTGATCGGTACGCATGCCTTGATCGAAGATACGGTGAATTTTCACCGACTCGGCTTGGTAGTGATCGACGAGCAGCATCGTTTCGGGGTGGCGCAACGTGCCAAACTTTGGACCAAAGCGACCGAAGTGCCCCATATTCTGGTAATGACTGCCACGCCGATACCGCGCACACTGGCGATGACCTTGTATGGCGACTTGGATGTGTCGGTGATCGACGAACTACCTCCGGGCAGAAAGCCGATTCAGACCGAGCATCGGTACGACAACAAGCGGGCTTCTTTGTACAAGTTTCTCGAGTCGGAAATTACCAAAGGTCGCCAGGTATATATGGTGTACCCGCTGATCGAAGAAAACGAAAAGCTCGACTATAAAAACCTCGAAACGGGGTTTGAAACCATGAAGGAGGTGTTTCCGCAATTCAATGTAAGCATGGTGCACGGGCGCATGAAGCCGGCCGAGAAAGACGTTGAAATGCAGAAGTTTGCCTCGGGAGAGTCACAAATACTTCTCGCCACCACGGTGATCGAAGTGGGAGTAAACGTACCCAATGCCTCGGTGATGGTGATCGAGAGTGCCGAACGTTTCGGCCTTTCGCAGCTGCATCAGCTACGCGGGCGGGTAGGACGTGGTGCCGAACAGTCTTATTGTATTCTGATTTCATCTCACAAACTCTCCAACGATACCCGCAAACGTCTCGAGATCATGGTGAATAGTACGGATGGGTTCGAAATTGCCGAAGCCGACCTGAAGTTGCGTGGTCCCGGCGACTTGGAAGGGACACAGCAGAGCGGACTTCCGGTGAGCTTGAAGATTGCCGACCTTGCTGCCGACGGACAAGTGCTGCAATTGGCGCGCGACATTGCCTTTGAGGTGCTCGACGACGATCCCGATCTCTCGAAACCTCACAACCGCTTGTTAGCCTTGCGACTCAACCATTTGTTTGCGAAAAAGATCAACTGGGGACTCATCAGTTGATTTTTGTAAAATATTCAATCAGCCTCCCCACTGAAGGAGGTCTGTTGGTAGCGCATGTTATCCTTTACGATGGCATGCGCTATTTTTATTTATCGGAAGAGTGAAGCCCCGTGGTTGTAAAAGTTAAGCTTAGACACGTACGTGTACACAACTTAGACAGGTATATGACAAGAATGCGTCACGACCGTGTACACATCTTAGACACGTACCTGTCTAAGCTTAATCTTCATTTTGAGTGTCCTTATTTCATTCGTGTATATTTATTAGGATTGGTAAAGATTCGACCTACTTACTGTTAAATTGACTTCTTTTGTTAACATCTCCTTTCATCCGACAAAGCTTTCGGTATGTTCTACGACATAAAGGTTTGTAATTGCTGATTTTTTTCAATAATAAAGTTGCATGCTTGAAGAAAATATCCGAAATTTGAGATGTTAACAATTTTAAGGCGAAAAATGGCTACTTACTCTATTATGGAAAAGACGCTTGTTATATTAAAACCCTCTGCAGTTCAGAGAGGATTAATCGGAGATATCATAACCCGTTTTGAGAGAAAAGGTCTTCACATCACCGGAATGAAAATGGTCTGGTTGAGTGATGAGTTATTAACAGAACATTACGGACACCTAAAGGAGAAAAGCTTCTTCAAACGTATCAAAGACGCCATGCGGATATGTCCCGTAGTGGTTATGTGTCTTGAAGGTGTAGACGCTGTAAGTGTCGTACGCATCATGGCAGGAACGACTAATAGTCGCGTTGCTGCTCCGGGCACAATACGAGGTGATTTTAGCATGAGTATTCAAGAGAATATTATACACGCTTCAGATTCTTTAGCAACAGCAGAAGTTGAGATAAGAAGGTTTTTCGCAGACAATGAATTGTTCGAGTATGTGCCCCAACTAATGGGAAGCTTATACGCTAATGATGAAATTTGAAAACTAACATTTAATGGAGTTTAGAAAGATATTTAGTGTTGGATTAATTGTAGGAATCTTCTCTGCAGTTGCCATCAACGTACAAGCCCAGGCTTTATCCAAAACAAACCCTTCCGTAGAAAAGGTAGAAACCGCAATCTCGCAAATCCTTGCCGATCGCGTTTCGTTCAAGAAAGATATGTTCAAAATCGACTCGCTTTCTATGGTTGACTTGATGGAGCAAGAAGCAATTCTTTTTCCGGCCGACGACGTTTATGCTTCTGTTTGGGAGAATCAATACGTGGATCCGTACAAAAGAAGTAACGTTGCAATTCCCGATTCATTCAAGATCGATTGTTCGAAGTATGTTGCGCCTCACACGGGGCATGTAACTTCAAAGTTTGGACCTCGCAGACGCAGAATGCATAAAGGAATTGACCTGAAAGTTCAGGTAGGCGATACCATTCGTGCCGCTTTCGACGGTAAAGTTCGTGTAAAGTATTTTGAGCGTCGTGGTTATGGTTATTATTTAATCGTACGTCACACCAACGGTCTTGAAACAGTTTACGGACACCTTTCTAAATTTCTTGTAGATACCAATCAAATCGTAAAGGCCGGACAACCAATCGCACTTGGCGGTAACACAGGTCGTTCTACCGGTTCTCACCTTCACTTCGAAGCTCGTTTCTTAGGTCAGGCAATCAATCCTGCCGAAATCTTTGACTTCGAAAACTACGTTGCACATAAAGATGAATTTGTATTCCGCAAAGTAAAACCACGTACAGGAACAAGTAGAGCGTATGCTTCTGCTGCCGGAGGCGGTGCTTCGGGCGATACGTATACAATTCGAAGTGGCGATTCCCTTGAGAAGATTGCCCGCAGATGTGGAACTACGGTGAAAAAGTTGTGTGCTAATAATAACATAACACCAACAACTACACTCAGAATTGGTAAAGTGTTGAAATTGTAAGACAATCAATGCAATAGTTATAAAAAAGGCACAGGAGCATAGGCTTCTGTGCCTTTTTCATGATTTTTCTTATCTTTGTCACATACATAAAAAGCTATGAACGATACGAATAAACAGTTTGACCAAATCTTTGCGATTTGTCGAGATCTTTTCGAAAAGAAACTAAAGGACTATGGTCCGTCGTGGAGAATAATGCGCCCGGTATCTGTTACAGATCAGATATTTATCAAAGCCAATCGTATTCGAAGCCTCGAAACCAAAGGGGTGAATAAGGTGGGTGAAGGTATCATTCCGGAGTTTATAGCAATCGTGAATTATGGTATCATAGGTCTTATTCAACTCGAGTTGGGCTTTTCAGATACGACAGATATTACGGCCGAGCAGGCGATGGCTTTGTATGATAAATACATGACGAAGACCAAAGAGTTGATGTATGCTAAGAATCATGATTATGGTGAGGCTTGGAGAAGCATGCGTATTAGTTCTTATACCGATCTTATTCTGATGAAAATATACCGCACCAAACAAATTGAAAACTTGAATGGTGTTACTCTGGTGTCTGAAGGCATTGATGCGAATTACATGGATATGATCAACTATGCCGTATTCGGACTTATTAAACTTGAGTTTGAACAAGAAACCGAAATCTAATCATGCTTAAAAAAGGAATCACAGAACTTTGTCGCATTTTATTGGCTGTCACGTTCCTATTTTCCGGTTTTGTGAAAGCCGTAGATCCGCTGGGCGGAGCCTACAAAATACACGATTATTTTGTTGCATTTGGTATTCATGTGCCCGAATTCTTCGAACTGGTTGGATCGATAGCTTTGGCTTCGATTGAGTTTGCTTTGGGTGCCTGCATCTTATTTGGTGTATACCGCTTCTTTACAACACTTCTTATTCTTGTGTTTATGTGTGTGATGACACCATTGACACTTTATCTGGCTGTTGCGAATCCGGTTTCCGACTGTGGTTGCTTTGGCGATGCGCTGAAAATAACCAATTGGGAAACCTTCTTCAAAAACATTGTTCTTCTCGCTGCTGCTATCACAACGTTTAAGTTTAGAGCGTCGATGAAGCAAGTTTATACGACCAAAGTGCAGTGGTTTGTCGTTGTATTCTCTTATTTATTTGCAATTGGAGTGGCTTGTTGGAGTTACTTCTATCTGCCGGGCTTAGACTTTCGTCCGTATAGAGCAGGTGCTAATATTCCCGAATTGATGGTAGTGCCCGAGGGAATGCCTTCGGATGAATATGCAACGACGTTTATTTACGAGAAAGACGGCGTGCAAAAAGAGTTTACGCTAGAGAATTATCCTGAAGACGATTCTACATGGGTATTTGTGAGTGCCAATAATGTATTGGTAAAGAAAGGCTATGAACCGCCTATCCATGATTTCACGATTGTAACTTCCGATGGAGCCGATATTACCCATGAGGTGTTATCTGATCCGGGATATACTTTCCTTGTGATTTCGCCGAAGTTTGCAAAAGCAACCGATGTGAACGTGGAGCGATTGAATACCATCTATGACTTTGCTGTAGAGCATGGTTACAAGTATTACGCACTAACGGCTTCTACACCGGATGAGATTCAGCAATGGATTGATTATACGGGAGCTGAGTATCCGATTTGTACAACAGATGAAGTTACATTGAAGACTGTGGTGAGATCTAACCCGGGATTGGTGTTGCTTAAAAATGGCACAATCATGGATATGTGGTCGTTTAAAACATTTCCCAATGAAACGTTTTTCGATGCAAATCTAGACCAGAACTACTTAAATGGTGCTAATATCCGCGATTATAACCGCTTCCTTCTATACAATGTATTGTGTTTTACCCTACCTTTGTTGTTGGTTTACATATATGACTACTTCCGCAATAGAAGGAAAAACAATAAAATAGTTTCTTAATTTCATCTATATAAATTTTTTATTGACATGAGAAAAAATATCGTAGCAGGAAACTGGAAAATGAACACTACCCTGCAAGAAGGTGTAGCTTTGGCTACAGAGTTGAAAGAAGCTTTGGCTGGTAAAACTATCAACTGTGATGTAGTTGTTGGTACTCCTTTTACTCACGTAGCAAGCGTAGTTAACGCTGTTGCTGGTAGCGTAATCGGTGTTTCTGCTCAAAACTGTGCAGATAAAGTATCAGGTGCTTACACAGGTGAGGTTTCAGCTGCAATGGTTGCTTCAACTGGTGCTAAATATGTAATCCTTGGTCACTCAGAAAGACGTGCTTACTATGGCGAAACAAACGAAATCTTGAAAGAGAAAGTTTTGTTGGCTCTAGCAAACGGTCTTACTCCAATCTTCTGTATTGGTGAGGTTCTTGAAGAAAGAGAAGCTGGCAAACACTTCGAAGTTGTTAAAACTCAAATCGAAGAGTCTTTGTTCAACCTTTCTGCTGAAGAATTCGGTAAAATCGTATTGGCTTACGAACCAGTATGGGCTATCGGTACAGGTAAAACTGCTTCTTCTGATCAAGCTCAAGAAATTCACGCGTTCATCCGTCAAACTCTTGCTGACAAGTTCGGTAAAGAAGTTGCTGACAATACTTCTATCCTTTACGGAGGTAGCTGTAACGGTTCAAACGCACAAGAATTGTTCTCAAAAGAAGACGTTGACGGTGGTCTTATCGGTGGCGCTTCTCTTGGTGTTGACAAATTCATGCCAATCATCGAAGCATTCAATTAATCAGTATAAAATGAAAGGGATGTCTCAAGAGACATCCCTCATTTTCAGATAAAGCAAATATGAGGTTAATAAATAAATATATTCTCTCTTTATTGACTGTATTTGGTATGTGTATGACTTATTCTGCGCATGCTCAAAGTGAATCTATCCTTACCGAACTGCAAAATTACCGCGTGGGTGAGGGAGTGGTAACGATTATTCAGGATCCTTCAATCGCTGCTTTAGTTGGCCGACGTATGCCAATGTATAGCGCCGAGATGGGAGGCGATAGCACCATGCTCACTATTCAAGGGTATCGAGTGCAGGCTTTTTCCGGTAATAATCAGCGGGCATCGAAGGATGAAGCGTATGCAAAAAAGAAAAAGATCGAAGAAGCATTTCCACATATCGCTTGCTATGTAACGTTTAATGCTCCTACTTGGCGACTTCGCGTGGGCGATTTCCGCTCTTACGAAGAGGCATATCATTTCCAAAGAGAGCTGATGAGAGCATTCCCTTCCTTCGGAAAAGAGATGTTTATTGTTAAAGAAGAGGTAAAAATACCGTTATATAATTAAAGCTGTAATATGAAGAGTGTTGATCAAAGTACATTAGACGCCAGAACTGCTTTAGCAGATCATTATCGTGGTATTTTGTCTTTGCTGGGCGAAGATCCACATCGCGAGGGCCTTTTAAAGACTCCCGAACGTGTTGCTAAAGCAATGCAATATTTGACAAAAGGATACAATGAAGATCCTCAAAAGATTCTGTCTGCCGCTATGTTTAATGAAGACTACAAGCAGATGGTAATCGTAAAAGATATCGACTTCTTCTCGTTGTGTGAGCATCATATGCTGCCTTTCTTCGGTAAAGCTCATATTGCTTATATTCCCAACAAGCATATTACAGGGTTGAGTAAATTGCCACGTGTGGTAGATGTTTTTGCTCGTCGACTACAAATTCAAGAACGCCTTACTACGCAAATCAAGCAATGTATTCAAGATACGCTAGATCCGCTAGGGGTGATGGTTGTAATCGAGGCTCAACATATGTGTATGCAAATGAGAGGTGTTGAGAAACAAAACTCAATCACGACAACGTCTGACTTTACAGGTGTTTTTAATCAGGCTAAAACACGTGAGGAGTTTATGAATCTTATAAAAGATAGGTAACCCCGCTTTGTCAGTTGATCTTATGAATTGATTAAGGCGACAAAATAAAAACGGGACGAATGGAGCTGCTGCTCGATTCGTC
>JBOFPV010000093.1:0-3797 GCA_051660585.1 Tannerellaceae bacterium | reverse complement strand
CTGGGTTCGCAAATGGATAAAAATTCTTCACCCCTTGATTCTGCAAAAAGGAGATTTAAGACTCTGTAAGCTTGATCTATCTCATTGGGTTCGACATAAGGGGCTATGTAGCGCTCTTTGTATTCAGCCTTACTGAGTAAATAGTCTGCGTCATTAACCGTTTCTCCGAGGCTCTCCTTCTGCCTTTTAACCATTTCGTAAAATAGCTTCTTTTGGAAGTTTAAGACAATCACTCCTTCTTTATTCCTTAGCATGGAGTTCGTCTCATCAATCTCATATGTTTTAGGAGATTCATTTATTAAACCAGACAAATAGCTATGGAGACGTGGGTAGGTTATGCGAATATAGGTTATACCCAAATAGTCAAAGAGGTTTAACCCCAACCCCGCAAGCTCATATTGATTGATTAATAGCGTTGAAGCCAATCTCTTAGTTTTACGTAAATCTAGGTTTTCATTGAATTCCTTAATAAATCGTTCTATCAAGACAGACCATCTATCAGCACCCACAACCACTTTTTTTGTCAGTATTAATTCATTTAATATGTTAGAGTAAAACAGCTGTAAATCCTCCATCGATTTACGAGGCAAGTAGTATTCCATATTGATTATTTTCTCCAAATACTCCTTTGCTCTTACAATCTCTTTAGCTAGCGTCTCTTCTACATACTCCTTATCGTAGGCTACTATGTATATGGTATTTTTAAAATCAGCCGTATTCCGAATAAGCTTAAACACATTTAGCAACTCTTTGCCAGTGAGCCTATCCATATTATCAATCTCGATAATTAAATTCGTATTGCTGGACACTAATATCTTATTAATCCTTTCAAACTGTTGGCGCAAGGTATGCTCTCTGTGCAAGAAAGGGATGAATAGTTTGCACCACCAGCCAGCGGTTGTTTCATGCAATAGTTTCATGTAACTATAAAGTGCATCGTTTAGCTCCTCGTTGCAATTCACTTTATGAGCAATAGATTTCAATAGATCACTTACCAATTGAGCCTCTGTATGATAATCCCACGAATCAAATTTCACAATCTTATAAGCGAAACTCTTCTCCTGAAAAACACAATTCAACAGATTAAAGAAAGAGCTTTTCCCACTGCCCCAAGTGGCAGGAATACCAATGACCAATGCCTGCTTGCTTGTTTTAGAGAACTTACCAATTAGATTCTCGGCAAGTTGCTGAGCTGCTTCGTAGAACTGAAATTTATCCTCCTCACGATTATTTATCGGATCATCTGAGAAACTGCCAGATGAGCTTTTCTTATTTTGGGCAGGAGGACAGACCTTTGCAATGCGAAGAAAAATTGAGTTGAATAATCGAGCGATACTTATCCTCTGAATAGCACTGAAAATTACAAGTAGTAGGCAGATAAGATCTGCGTATAAAATAATCCAATTGCGACTTTCTGGTAGCATAGATGTTATCCTGACTCTAAAAAACCAATACAATGCGAATAGTAATATCCACAAAAATGTAAGCAGAGCCTCATAACGATATTTCTTGTACTTGTAGTAACAAACAGGAAGCAACAGAAAAAGGATATCTAGATAGACTAGTGAGCCAAATGATTTATGGATCAAGATATACTCAGTATTCGAACCTCCTACCCATCCAGCTCGAAAGAACAGGTATAAAATTAGCATGCCAATCACCTTGATTAGCAACCCATTCGTGATGTACCCTCGGGGAATTATCATTAGACCCACCGCAGGTGCCATCAACAGAGCGCATACTACCAGCTTATTAAATAGATTTGTAAGGTCAACGTATGGCCATATATTTGTCACGAAAAAGTTTACCACGATGGGTTCTACTACTTGCAACAAAAAGAGTGATAAGGCAAAGAGGAAAACTGCCTTGAAAGCGGTAGTAAGTTGGTGTCGATGTTTCATTTGCTATTTCTATTTAAATACAGATTTATCTACTATACCAATAGTATAAGTCTAATACAAATCTGAATTATCACTCTTTATAAAGGCCTCTCTATTTGTAATCAATTGGAGAGGGAATTAAATCGTACACATTCTTTGTGTCATCTATAGTCATCCGGAATAAGCTTGCATTCGCTTCCTTTAATTGACGATTCAGTATGTTTTTAATAAGCTTCTCATTCTCACTACTACAGTTGTAACCCAAATAGATGGCCTCTATGCTGGATTTCTCATCAAGCGGAATACCAAGAAAGGGAGATTCCACTTCTGGATTGTAGCTAACCAACCGCACCTCATCTTCATACTCCCAGACTGCATTCTTCATAACATAAGCCACATCCGACGTGATACTTCGATCCTTTAGATCTACCGCTTTATCTTTCATATACTGAATAGGCTTAATGTAGTGCTGAATATAATGCTCGTCTTCACTCCTCTTAATAAAATTTCTTGAAAGGTTGTATTTAATGCAATAGCCTGTATGTTCACTTGCATAATGCGACCACATTAGAATCTTTTTAACAATCGAATCGTCTGTATCATAACTCGCTCTATTTGCTACAAACGAACGAATTCTATAATAATCAAAGGATCTACTTAGCATTGAAATGTGGTTCGTATTTTCACATCTCTTTTCCAAAGCAGCAGGAGTGCTCCATAAGTTGGCAATACTATCAAACGGATCATTCATTTTTGAGGGGTGAACGACTGTTATCTCTTTATTGATTAAGTCGGCAAGTGAGTATTCATTAATGCTCCGAAAGCTATAGAGAATGATTGATTCCCTACCATTAAAGTGTTGGTCTTTGAGTCTATTTACCCAATACTGCATTTTCTGATACGCCTCTAACGACTCTTTGTCTTTACCTATAGTAGCAAATAACTCCCCTGCTAGCGCATACAATTTAGATTGATATATTTGCTCGTACTTAGATTCTGCAACAGCAAGCCCTATTTTTGAATCCACTTCTGGACAGTAGTAATCATCACTGTAGTCTATATTCTCGAAACAGTCAATCGATTTCTGAATCAACAAGGCTGCCTCTTTACTATCCTTTAATTCGGAGTAGCTGTATTGAGCCATTAAGAAGTACCAAAGGTAGGTTTGACACTCTAAATCTTTCACTTCTTCTATTAGTAATTTAAGACTCTGATCATCAATATTTGATCTGTATTTTAGAAATGCTTCTTGAAATAGTTGAGTATCATTTTTGATAATGGAATAATTTTATTCATTCAGATTTATAGGGTTCTTTTAGTCTAATAAAATTTTCAACTAGACCTCTCAGATTAGACAAGAAGTTCTACATCTTACAGCTATCCAAAAGAAAAAGCAAAGATATACTTTTTTAACTAGCATTAACCGTGCTGCACTAAAAAAAGATAACACAGTTAACCTTGTATACTATCGTATTCACGACATCTTTTCAATCTCTTATAACCTGACACCTTACTCCATCTCTTTCACTTATTCTTTAAATTCCCCCATCTCTTTTGGTTATCTACCACTTATGTTTATCTTTGTAACTTAACAGATTAAGGAGGTTAACTATGAGTAATTACATTCGTTTTGATTGGGCTATGAAGCGATTGCTTCGTAACAAAGCTAGCTTTGTGGTACTAGAGGGATTCCTAACCACATTGCTAGGAGAAAAGGTAAAAATTGAAAAACTTCTAGAGAGCGAAGCAAACAAAGAAGATGAGCTCGACAAATTCAATCGGGTAGATCTACTGGCCGAAAATAGCCACGGCGAATTAATTATCGTTGAGATTCAGAACAATCGCGAGTTAGACTACTTTCACCGCATGCTTTATGGAACTAGTAAAGCCATAACCGAGTACATTTACGAGGGGCAG
>JBOFPV010000092.1:0-21587 GCA_051660585.1 Tannerellaceae bacterium | reverse complement strand
AAGATCAAAGTAATAAAAGGAGGAGTAAGAGATAAAGTAGCCCACGTTCTATATTAAAGACTGAGCACCAAAAAAATAAACCTGATATATCCACAAAATAAACCTTGCAAGGTTCTTCCAAAAACCAAACTTACTTTTTCTAAAAACCTAGAGACCTTTTTCCAAGAACCTTGCATGGTTTTAAAATGAAGCTTATTTATCGAAAAGCAAACACATACTCAATTATGTATTTGGCGTTTATGCATATTGAAATACTATGCAAGAAATATTGACTACATATAATACTCAAAAGGAAGTATACTAAACCGGAGTATTCTGAATATAAGATTTCAATAAAACACGTTCGCTAACAAGAACCAGTGGATGATGCATCCACAATAAAATCGCGTTACCCTGAATTCTTCTTTTTTCTTACAATATAAGGGGTATGAACACGTCTAAAACACATCTAATTTTCAACACATTACGAAAAATAAAGCCCGCAAACATCAAAAATAAAATCACAAAACTCTCTGTTTTAGCAACATAAAGAAACCTCCACTCAAGACATGCAAAAAGAAAAAGCGGAACAATCTGTCGATTGCTCCGCTTTTATAACTCTATATTATCTTGTAATATTACAATACATAAAGAGAGCTGATCGACTCATTATCACATACGCGACGAATAGAATCAGCAAACATCTCAGCTACAGAAAGTACTTTCACTTTCGAAGCTTCTTGATTGTAAGGAATACTGTCTGTAAATACAATTTCAGACAAAGAAGAATCTGTTACTCTTTGAGTAGCAGGATCAGACATTACAGCGTGACTAGCGATAGCACGAACAGACTTAGCACCTTCTTTAAGCATCAAATCTGCTGCTTTAGTAATAGTACCAGCTGTATCTACCATATCATCTACTAACAATACGTCCATACCTTTTACATCTCCAATAATTTGCATATCTGCAACAACATTAGCACGTTGACGAGATTTGTGACAAATTACCATTGGAAGACCAAGATATTTTGCGTAAGTACTAGCACGTTTAGATCCACCTACGTCTGGAGTTGCGATTACCAAGTTCTCTTGTGGAAGAGTTTTGATGTAATCAACAAAAACAGTTGAAGCATAAAGGTGGTCTACAGGAACATTAAAGAACCCTTGGATTTGATCTGCGTGCAAATCCATTGTCATCACACGATCAACGCCTGCTGCAGCCAAAAGATCAGCAACAAGTTTTGCACCGATAGCAACACGAGGTTTATCTTTTCTATCTTGACGAGCCCAACCGAAGTAAGGAATTACAGCAACTACCGAACGGGCAGAAGCTCTTTTAGCAGCATCAATCATAAGGAGAAGCTCCATTAGATTGTCTGAATTAGGGAAAGTTGATTGCACTAGGAATACATCTTTACCACGAATTGATTCTTCGTAAGAAACAGAGAATTCACCATCTGCAAAACGGTCAATGTTCATTTGCCCGAGTTGACATCCCAAGCTTTCACAAATTTTCTCTGCAAGATAACGGGACTTTGTACCCGAAAACACCAGAAAAGAAGGCTGTTGCATCATTGTTATGAAAAATTTACCTGAATAAATCGTTTGTAATCTGGACGCAAAATTAGTAAAACTATTTTACAAACCTTCGCGGCCTCCGCTAAAAAAAACTTATATCACCATGTCATTTTAACGACAATTGCAGAATTAGAGTCTACTGAGATACAAAGAGGAAGACTTTCGTCAAGTATAAACTGCCCCTTCTCGCCACTCAACAAATCCTCTGTATTGAGGGAAACTCTCTCTGGCATTTTGAAATAATCAAATGCATGTCGAGGGATCCATAAATCGAGATTTTGTGGGTAATTTGAGAAATTAGCTGCAACTAAAACAACCTCATGTTCTTCTCCTCTCAAAAAAGCATATACACGATTAAAATCGAAATGTACATGATTTGTATTGGCATACATTAAATCGAAAAAACGTCCTTCCGAAACCGCTTTTTCGGACTTACATATATTAACAACCTTTATATGTAAGTCTCTTAGATTCAATTCTTTTTCGGTCAAACATTCGTTATTAAACTTCCCATTGTTATTCCATCTTCGAATTGTATCAACACTCCAATAATCAAATATTGTAGTACGTCCATCACAACCACTATATCCTTCGGAATCCATTCCCGACTCTCCTAACTCTTGCCCAAAATAAACCATGACGGGATTTGTATTCATCAAAAAAGATACGATTAAAGCTGGTATTGCTTTAATTGGATCACCGGCAAAAAAAGTTGATGCAATGCGTTGTTCATCGTGATTCTCTAAAAAGTTGAGCATCTTCTTTTGAATACCCTCAAGTTGTTGCCAACAACCGGTAATTTCTAATGTTGAATGATTGTGACAAATAATCGATTTTAAAGTATCATATAACCCGACCTTATCATACAAATAATCGAATTTTCCATTAAATAAGTAATTTCTATACTCTAGAGGGTTGTATACCTCTGCTATAAAGAGAACCGTGTTATTGATTTCTTTTACTTGAGGAATTGCCCACTCCCAAAATTCGACCGGAACCATTTCTGCCATATCGCACCGGAAACCATCAACACCCTTTTGAGTCCAGTATTTTAATATGTCAAGCATTTGATGCCAAGTTGGAGGAATCGGATCTAAATATTTAATATATCCACCGCAATAATCAACACCATAATTGAGTTTAACGGTATCGTACCAATCGTTTCGCTCCGGAAAAGCATCGAATCGATCGTTCCCTGTTGCTTTTGCCGGATATTCAACATATTCACTATCTACACTCGATATATCAAACCTCGGACAAAGCATTGTGCCTGGGATATAATAAAAATTATTTTGAGGTAAGAACGCAAATTGCGAATCATCACATTCACCCAAGTCTGTAATCCATCCGGGCTTTGAGTCTGATTTATAAACACGAGCTACATGATTAGGAACAAAGTCTATAATAACTTTAAGACCACAATGATGAGTTCTATTGATCAAATTCTCAAATTCTTTTTTTCTGTTATGAATGTTTTCAGATAAATCAGGGTCAACATCATAATAGTCTTTTATCGCATAAGGAGACCCTGCGATTCCTTTTACAATTGCGGGAAAATCTTTATTTATTCCGTATGCTGAATAGTCGGTTTGTGTTGCATGTTCGAGCACACCTGTATACCAAATATGAGAGAACCCCATTTCTTTGATCGACGATAAAGCCTCAGACGTGAAATCATCAAATTTACCCACACCATTTTCCAACAACGTTCCATTCGGCTTATTCGTATTATTTTTATTACCAAAAAGCCGAGTCAAGACCTGATAAATAGTCAACTTATTCACTGTCATACCCTCCTATTAAATGATTTTTGAGCAAAGGGAATCCTTTCTTTGCCGCTTCTTCTACAGCCTCTTTGGCTGCATCATATCCAAGTTTACTGATTTGCTCTACGTTTTGCAAATCAAACATTCGAATATCGCCAAACTTTTCTGACTCGATTAAAATATCACACAATTCACGATCCTCAATCGTGTTGGCTCGAAACATATAATGATAGGATCGTTCTGCTATGTTTAGGATCGTCTTTTTATATGCGAGCGGTACCAATGGGCTTACATTTACGCCAATAACCATATCGCAATAATAACGAATATTTGCAACCGGAAAATTTCTAAAAACACCTCCATCCACATAGCAGACACCATCAATAAAAACAGGATTAAATAAAATAGGAATACTGCTCGATGCTAAAACAGCATCCACCAATGGTCCGGAAGAAAACTCTACACTTTGTCCATTATCTAAATCTGTGGTTACAACGATTAATGGCATTTGCAATTCTTCAAAGGTTTTAGCGCGCAAATGCTTGTTAAGAAAGTTTTTAAAACGTCTACTGCTAAATAGGCCTGATTTAGGAACCTGTAGTTCTGCAAATTCGGAAAACTCTCTACCTGTAAATAACTTTTTGATTTCTGCTGGAGTATAGCCATCTGCATACAAAGCCCCCATAATCGAACCAACACTCGTTCCTATGATCAGATCGGGTTTCAGACCTTTTTCTTCCAACAAAGCCAAAGCTCCGAGATGTGCAAAACCTTTCGCTCCTCCACCACTTAACGCCAAACCTCTGGCATATTTTTTATCTATCGCTTTTAAACGCATGACAATCTATATTTAACTCTGAATATAATTTGTTATAACTATCTCTCAACAGGTTCTCCCTATGAAGTTTACGCTTCAGTAAAAAAACAACTAAACCAGAGACTTCTTCTAATCTAAAAAACCTATAAAATAAAAGATAGTTCATACAGAGAACATAAACTAGGCATAAAACCATTGCAAATAAAGTGTAATTACCGATTCGATATACGATAAGATAATAAACTGCAACAAAAAGCATCAGTAATAATATATTCTAACATATTTCACTTTCAATTTGTTGCATATGACACTTTAGTATACAAAAAATGACGTTATATTTGCATCGTTATAGAACTATAATCTAAACTGGTATTAGTCAACAAACATCATTTTATGTCAAACTTACGTTTCAATGCTGTAGAAAAGGCTTCAAATAGAAAGCCTGTAGAGATTACGACTCCGGTTGAAAAGACTTCAGAATTTTATGGAGAGTATGTATTCAACCGCAAAGCGATGAAAAAGTATCTTTTCAAAGATACTTACAAGGCTTTGACTGAGGCTATCGACAATGGGAATCCCATTCCAAGAGAAATCGCAGACCAAGTAGCTGCCGGAATGAGAATGTGGGCCCAGGAGCGCGGAGTTACACACTACACACACTGGTTTCATCCACTAACTGATGGTACTGCCGAAAAACACGATGCTTTTGTAGAGCACGACGGGCAGGGTGGTATGATCGAAGAGTTTAGCGGTAAGCTTCTTGTACAGCAGGAACCTGACGCTTCCAGTTTCCCTAATGGTGGTTTGAGAAATACGTTTGAAGCTCGTGGATATTCTGCATGGGATCCTTCATCTCCAGCATTTATCATGGACGGCACACTATGTATTCCTACAATCTTCATCTCTTATACAGGAGAAGCTCTGGATTACAAAACGCCTCTTATCCGTGCTATCGAAGCAATCAACGAAAACGCAACTGCTGTTTGTAACTACTTCGACAAAGAAGTGAAAAAAGTGACTTCGTTTTTAGGATGGGAACAAGAATACTTCCTTGTTGACGAAGACTTATACGCAGCTCGTCCCGACCTTGCTCTTACCGAGCGCACACTAATGGGACATGAGAGTGCTAAGAATCAACAGCTCGAAGACCACTACTTCGGTGCCATCCCTGAAAGAGTTCAAGCTTTCATGAAAGATCTTGAATTCGAATCTTACAAACTAGGAATTCCTGTAAAAACAAGACACAACGAAGTTGCTCCAAACCAATTTGAGCTTGCTCCAATTTATGAAGAAGCAAATCTTGCAGTAGATCACAACTTGTTGATCATGTCTGTAATGAAAAGCGTAGCTCGTCGTCACAACTTCAGAGTATTACTTCACGAAAAACCATTTAAAGGTGTAAATGGATCTGGTAAACACTGTAACTGGTCACTTGGAACAGATACTGGTGTTAACTTATTCTCTCCTGGTAAAGACCAAACACAAAATCTTCAATTCATCACGTTTGTTGCAAATGCTTTGATGGCTGTATACAAACACAACGGTTTATTGAAAGCTAGTATATCTTCTGCAACAAATGCTCACCGTCTTGGTGCAAACGAAGCTCCACCTGCAATTATTTCATCGTTCCTTGGCACACAAGTCTCTGAAATTCTTGACAGATTTGAGAACAGCACACCACAAGATGCAATTCAAGTAGATGATAAGAAAGGTTTAAAGCTTGGTGTAGGTCATATCCCAGAATTATTACTTGATAATACAGACCGTAACAGAACTTCTCCTTTTGCATTTACAGGAAACCGTTTCGAGTTTAGAGCTCCTGGGTCTTCCGTAAACTGTGCATCAGCACTTATCGCTCTTTATTCGGCAATGGCTCACCAATTGCAACAATTCCGCAATGAAGTAGATACATTGATCGAAAAAGGAACTTCTAAAGAAGAAGCAATCTTCCAGGTTCTAAAATCATATATCAAAGAATCTAAACCAATCCGTTTTGATGGAAATGGTTATAGCGACGCTTGGAAAGAAGAAGCAAAACGTCGTGGTCTTGACTGCGAAACAAGTGTTCCTTTAAATTATGACAACTATCTAAAACCAGAGAGTATAGATATGTTTAAAGCGACACATGTATTTTCAGAAGTAGAACTTCATGCTCGCAACGAAGTGAAGCTTGAAATTTACACAAAGAAAATCCAGATCGAGTCACGTGTATTAGGAGATCTTTCTCTTAATCACATCATTCCAGTTGCAATTCGTTACCAAACGTCTCTTCTTGACAATGTAACGAAATTGAAGGGTCTTTATTCTGAGCAAGAATTTAATGTTATGGCTGCAGAACCACTTCGTTTAATTCAGTCTATTTCGAAACACATCAATGCAATCAATGCTAAAGTTCATGAAATGACAGATGCTCGTAAAGCCGCAAACAGCATGTCAGACTCTAGAGACATGGCAATTGCATACCACGACAAAGTGGTTCCATTCCTTGACGAAATCAGATATCATATCGACAAACTAGAGATTATTGTTGATAA
The DNA here is from genome assembly GCA_051660585.1 of Tannerellaceae bacterium. Classification (GTDB taxonomy): domain Bacteria; phylum Bacteroidota; class Bacteroidia; order Bacteroidales; family CAMTPD01; genus UBA12018. The sequence goes on along the minus strand of JBOFPV010000092.1, from coordinate 14,911 downwards.
TCAAATATGGCCTCTTCCAAAATACAGAGAACTATTGTTTATCCGCTAATATCCTATAGAGCTCGTTGAGCTTTATACCCCTCATAAAAAAACCTGTTTGATTGAGCTAAGCTCATTTCAAACAGGTTTTCCTTTTATAACTAGTTTCTTATTTTGCAACCTTAAACTGCTGATTGGTATTCAAGCACACAGCCAACTGCTCATAAACATCATTAATAGCCTCTTTCGAGTAGTCTCCATTTAGTGCTTTTAAAATACGCGTACTCAACGACCCTTCTTCCAAAATCGTTTTAATGCACTTGATACTTTCATGCTGCATTTCTGTTTCTACTTTCGAAAGTATTACCTCCCATATATCTATTGGCGTAACTGGTTTCGTTGTAGACAAACCAAAAGCTGAAACATAATTCTTATCTAGAAGAATGTACTGTTCGCCGGTTTTGACAACATTCAAGAATGTTTTTGACAAATCCTCTGTTTTAAATGCAGATTGTTGAACGATCGAAATCCACTCTCCACTCGATAATAGTTCTAGAGCTCTAAATATAAACTCTGCAATTGCCAAATCTACTTTCGAAGCTTCTTGCAAGTCAAGGATACGGATCTCAATAGCCCCCCTATCGAAGCGAGCAATTGCTCCACGGCTGTTCAAGAAATGATGCTCCAGAATACCTTCGGTATCATAAGGTTTTATATCCTGAATAATCGGATTAAAAATCTTTTCGTAATACTCTTGCTTTGAAAATACTGCTTCCGGAATAACTAACCCTCCAATTGAAGGAATCTTTTCCTGATTATGTCGATACGTCTCGAGACGCGAATCGATAAATCCGGTTGGAGCTCCATCTAGAATAGGAGTACTAGCTGTAAGAGCCGGCATAATTGGCATCAAGAAACGAATTGCAGTATGCAAGGCCGCAAACTCACCATCATCCGCAAAAGGCAAGTTCATGTGCATACTTTGCAGATTGGACCAGCCATGCCCTTTACAGTCGAAGATCTTATTATACAAGCTATAGATTTCATTATACTCGTGCGGCCAAATCGAAGTTTCGGTATGCGGATCCATGAGAGGATGCGCTCCTGTTGGCAAAAGCATCGCATTGAATGAGGCCAACAGTTCATTGATCTGCTCGATATTCTTGTAAAAGTGATCCGATAGACCAACAAATGATTTTGCAGGACCATTCGTTTTCAACTCTACCACATGCGTAACCAATTCATTTGACCATGCAATCTTTCCATTTTCATAATCTCCTGAAATCTCTCCTGAAATCTTTTCGATCAACTTATCGCAGATCGGCTTCACTTTCAAGGTATCTCTGTCTACGATCATATACTCTAATTCAATACCGATCGCAGTAAATAGATGTAGTCTTTCTTTCATGATCAAATGTGTTTTAAATCAACTGAATGAATTAAATGTGTAATCAACTTCTTATAGATTGTATCTTCTGCCAATTGATCTTCAATACCGGCATCAATATTCGGATTATCATTGATTTCGATAACAATTGCTTTGCCATCTATTTCTTTAATATCAACTCCATACAACCCATCTCCAATCAATTTTGTCGCCTTAAGTGCTGTTTTGATCACACAGTCTGGTACTTGATCAATTGGCACATTCTCAAACTCTCCACAAACATCTTCTTTTTGTTTAGTGCCCCAGTTGTAAATCTGCCAGTGACCTTTGGCCATAAAGTATTTACAAACAAACAAAACTTCATTATTGAGCACACCTACGCGCCAGTCAAAATCAGTAGGAACAAATTCTTGTACCACAACTAAGTCCGATTGTTTAAGCATGGCACCAAGCTTTTCTTTTAGTTCTTCCGGATTCTTTGCTTTCTTTACGCCCATCGAAAATGATGAGTCAGGAAGTTTCAAGACACAAGGAAAACCTATATAATCAGGAATCTTTTCGTCCTTAACACTTGAAACAATAATACTCTTTGGTGTAGGCACCTTAGCAGCTTTCAATAGTTCTGCTAAGTACACCTTGTTTGCACACTTCAAGATCGACTCCGGTGAGTCAATCACCGCCAATCCCTCAGACTGAGCTCTTCGTGCAAATCGATATGTATAGTGATTAACTCCGGTAGTAGTGCGGATAAACAGCATATCAAACTCGCGTACTCTTCCGTAGTCATTCTTTGTAATAAACTCAACATAACAACCCATCTTCTCGGCTACAGAAGCAAACTTTTGCAGTGCCTTTTTATTTGATGGTGGTTCTGCTTCATTATGATCTACCAGAATTGCCAGATCATAGATATATTTTCCTCGTTTTACTTCGTCATAACGTTTGCGCGTAAAATACTCTTTTGCAAATTCGAAAACATATGACATATGATGCATTGGAATCTCTTTAAAAGGAATCGCTTTTATCGAGTTCACCTCCCATTTTCCATTTGCATGTACAAAACGAATACGAAGCAATGGCGCTTGAAATAACTTATGAAATTCATGCGCTAGCGTATTGTATTGTGAAGCAAGATTCTTCCCAAAATACACACTCAAGATAAACTCATCAGATTTGATTCGTTTTAGACTTCTTTGAATTACATCATCTAGTTCTTCAGATACAACTTTAACCACCGGTTGTACTTTAAGATCTAACAAATGCTTTACAGATGGAATAACTTTATGTCCTCTCGCTTCGGCCAAAAGAGACACATAATACCCTTTTGTTTGATAAGCATAATCTTGACACAGATTAAACACACGTAAATTCTTCACATCCGCATAACAATCATTTTTTAAATATTTTGCGGGAGTAATAACCTCTAAATCTGGAATATCTAGGTCCCACTGAGAGGGACTGTTCACAACAACAACTTTTTTCATGCCTTTTTCTTTGGCGATACTATCAACAATACTGCATCATAGGTAATAATACCCAACATAATTGCATTGATTAGTCGATAAATATCTACTTCATAATAATTGGTTTCTGATATTGGATTTTCTTCATACGGATCGGCTACAAATACTTTTGTATGATCAGTTCCACATAGAACAACAAAATGTCCCATTGGTTCACCTTTCATATCATCATAAACCGATTGATTGTTTTTTCCTGTAAATTCTCTTTTAGTCTGATACAAATAAGTAGCACTAAGTCCTGTCAAAACCGGTAAATCTTTGGCAAAGAAACTAGACAACAACTTTGGTGTTAGCACTTCATTAAGCACAACTTTTCCTCCAAGCTTAAGAAATTCTTGATAAGCTTTGGTTGCTATATCAAAACGCTTTCCTTTCTTATACTTCTTTTGTTGCTCGAGCTTGTTGAACAATTCTTCGGGAGATAAATCACTCCAAGAAGGATCAAACAGTTTCATATTAAATGAATAAAGCGTAGCATCAAATCCTCGTTTCAAAGCATCCAATCCAAGCATTACTCCGAAAGTACCCCCTTCATCAAGTGCATTAACAGAGTCAATTACGTCTTGCAAAGGTAAATTATGCTTGTGATATGTATACACAGCATGCAAACTGGTAGGCCCGCATGTCGTATCATCGGGCTGTTGGAGTATCTCCAGATTTAAACAGTGTTTTAACTTCATTGCTCTAATAAATAAGCTTAAAAAAACCACAGTATATAAACAACAGTAATTCTGAATATATGTTTCGCAAAACAATCGTTTTATGAATGAATTGAATCAAGTTGCATAAAAAAGTCGATCTGCACCTCGCAGACCGACTTCCCACTAACTAATCAAATATCCATGAAAATCAATGAAACTCTTTATTACCATTTTGAAACAAAAAAACCGAGGATACGGTTCTAACAAGATCTGTATTATCAAGTATAACCTTTAATTTTTTATTTCTATCAACTAATAATACATGCTTCTTATCCTGCACATTCCCGTGCCCTGTCCAATTCGCAAACAAAATATCTCCAGAGGATAAATATTGCATTCCTCCAATAAACTTAAGAGGTCCCCCCTCTGTGTCTTCATTGCTAAAAGACCAGATTAAATTTCCTTTTTTATCCACTTCCCATATACCCGGATCGCCGGTCATGTCAGTTACGGCAATTAATGTATTACCATTAGGTATTCGAACAACCGAGTGAGGGCCACCCGGTACATCCTTTTGCCAAATACATTTACCATTTGTATCGTATTCACAAACTCGTTTCTCTCCATAGTGTGCTATCAAATAGTTTCCATTATCAAGTCGCCTAGCATTGCGCATATAACTATCAGGAGCCTTTTCATTTGCTTTCAACAATGAAACAGACTTTCTAATTGTTCCGTCGGGCTTAACTTCCAGCAATTTTCCACTATTACATTCAGCTACAAACGTATCTCCGTTTTTTAATCGTTGACAAGCAAATATCAAGCTTTCTGATTGATAATTAAAGACTGTATCCTTGGCTGGTGTGAGTTCTAAAACTCCGTGTCCGGTTACAAACAATACATTCCCATTTTCAAGCACCCATAAATCATTTGACATCGGAGCCTCATGCTCCCACTCTACTCTCCCTTTGTTTAACTTCAAAACTTTATTTCCAGAGTAATCGGTAACATAAAGACCGGAAGAGTAATCAACAGACTGAGCTCTTGTTAAAACAGGAAGGATGAAAAGAACCAAGCAGTATATAAAAAGCTTCTTCATAAGTGTTTTTGAAAGGAGCATCTGAGCAAACACAAATACTCCTTTCTATCTTTATTGATTCTTTAATAATTTAAACGCCTCTACAATTGCAATACCATTTGATGTACCTATACGCGTTGCTCCACTTTTGATAAGTTGCAATGTATAGTCGATATCACGAATACCACCTGCTGCTTTAACCCCCATCTCTGGTCCTACTACTTCACGCATCAGTTTTACATCTTTAACTGTTGCTCCGGCAGTACCAAAACCAGTTGATGTCTTTACAAAATCAACACCCGCCTCAACAGCTAATTCGCAAACTTTACGCTTTTCATCGTCTGTCAAATAGCAAGTTTCTAAAATCACCTTGCTTATTACACCCGCTTCACGGCACAATGTTGCAAGATCTTCAATCTCTCCTTTAACCAACGCAACATTTCCTTTTTGCAGTTCTCGGATATTAATCACCGTATCGATTTCAGTCGCACCTTTTTTAATTGCATCTACGGTTTCAAAATATTTTGTTTCACGCGTATTTTGTCCCAATGGAAACCCAATTGCCGCACCAACTCGTACCTTCGAATCTTTAAGTAATGCTGCACAAGTCTCTACCTCTGCCGGATTGATCGCAACCATTGCAAAACCATACTGCATTGCTTCGTCACATAACTTCTCCATATTACTCTTATCACCATAAGGTTTCAGATACGTATGGTCAATCATTGCAGCCAACTCTTCAACCTTCAAACTTTTTATTAACTCTTCCATAATTTATTTATCTTACTATACACCTCAAAAGGTCATTACTGTTTTTATTACTTCGCCTCGCTTTATCGCCGCAAAGGCATCCTCTATTTGATCAATCTTATATCGATGCGATATAAAATCTGAAGCACATAATGTGCCAGCTTCGATCCATTCGGTCAACGGTTTCATAGCCGCTTTCTCTTCACTTCTTGTAGGCCATCTATGAATTCGTAAATTAAAATTATACGGAGCCTTTTCAAGATATAAAGTAGGAGTACCCGTTATCACACCATACACACAAACATCACCACCCATTTTCACCAAGGCTAATGCTGAGTTTACGATACTCTCCAATCCTACCGCATCTATAACCGTATCATACGAAGCTCCATGCTCTTTCAAAAACTCTTCACTCGCAACCCGGCCCGATTCAAAGCAATGATCTGCACCCATCTCTTTGGCCAACCTTAATTTATCAGTGCTAACATCAACTGCATCAATTTGCTTCAAACCGAATAGACGTCCTAATTTAATAAAGCTTAAGCCCACCGGACCAGCTCCAAAAATCAACACCTTTTTATCCTGAGTTAAATTGAAATCCTTAAATGCACCCAATACCTCTCGCCATGTACAAGCAAGAACAGCTTCATCGGGAGCTACCGTTTTAGACACTTTATTCTGTATCTCAAAACTATCCCAACACCCAGCTTCCGGCGTAGCGAGACCATCTCGTTTTAACACTTCAAAATCATTTACTACAACATATTCGCTAAAGCCACCCCAACCGCTGTGCAAGTTGGCATATGATAAGTCTGAAATTAACCCGCCAATTACACGATCTCCAATCTCAAAGTTTTCTACTTTATCACCTTTCGCAACTACAATACCAACGTTTTCATGTCCCAGTGCCATCGGATAATCATCTTGACCCGGAAAATGACCTTCTATCAGTTTTCGATCTGTTGCATTGCAAAACGCAACCATCTCTGTTTTCACCAACGCTTGATAAGGTGAAATTACCGGAGTAGGAATATCTACTATCTCTATATGACCTGGTGATCGTACAATAACACTTCTCATATCTTACTTATTTTATATCGTCATTTTGGATAAACTCTTATACACATCGCACAAGGCAAAATAGGCATTGTCAAACACAGGCATTAGTTGTTGATAACGCCTTACATTCTGAGGAATAGGAGGAATTCGTTTCTCCGTCTTTATAAACCGTTCGGTTACTGAAAAGTCAGGATACAATCCTGCACCTATCCCCGCCAAAACGGCCGCACCAACCGACGTTGCCTCCTCCAAGTAGTTCGGAATAAGAATATCGGTATTGTAAACATCAGCCATGATCTGCTGCCAAAGTGCGTTTTGCGCACCACCACCCACTACTGTAATCGATTGAATCGGAAGGTGCTGTTTAAATATCTCTACAATATATCCTAAGTTTAACGTAATACCCTCCATCACGGATCGTAGCATATCGCCATGCGAATGTGTAAGCGTAAGACCGATAAAAGCCCCTTTCGCATCCACATTCCATCGTGGAGTACGCTCGCCAAGCAAATAAGGAAGAAACAATAGTTTATTTGCACCCAATGGCGACTTCTCAATATCTTTATCGATCAAAGAAAATACACTAACCCCCTTCTCTTTCGCCTCTTTCTGATGATGCTTGCACAATTCATTCACCATCCAATTATACGACGAACCCGCAGTTTGCATCGTGCCCGAAGGGTGCAATAAGCCCGGAACCACATGAGCCCAGTTCATGGTGCGACGCTCTTTATCAACAATCGGTTTATCTACCGTTAGAGCAATCCAGGAAGAAGACCCCAGACAATTGTATACACTACCCGGAGCCACAGACCCAACACCAACACCGGCACAACTACCATCTCCTCCTCCGCAAATAACAGGCATACCTATTTTCAGACCTGTCTCTTTTGCAGCTTGAGAAGTAATCGTTCCAATCACATCAATAGACTGCTTCACCTCCGGAAAATAAGACAGATCCAGCTGCGCGGCTTCAATGATTCGATCACTCCACTGCCATGTATTGATATCATAGGCATTTGTCCCCGATGCATCAGACGGATCTGTTGCCATCACGCCGGTCAATTTGAAATTGATATAATCCTTTGCATTCAACATTTTGTATGTTTTTGCAAATATCTCGGGATGATGATTTCGAATCCACATCAACTTCTCTATAGAATACGAAGCACTAATGCGATGCCCTGTGATCCGATAAAACTCATCCGCATCGATTCTGTCAGCAAGAAAAGCCTCTTCCTTCGTTGCACGTTGATCGCAATACAAAATATGCGGATATAAAGGCGTTCCGTGTTTATCAACACAAAGACAACCCATCATTTGTCCGCTAAGCGCAATACCCGCAATCTCATCTGCCGAAACAAGTTTTAGCAATGCCTGCGTAGTTGCCACAATTGCCTTCCACCAATCATCCGGGTTTTGTTCCGCTCTGTTTCCTTCCGAAAACTGAGTAGGATAAGAAACTGTTTGTGAAGCGATCAGCCGACCGTCTTCAGAAAATAGAGTCGCTTTATTGCCACTTGTGCCCAAATCATGAGCAATAATATATTTAGCCATACGATAAAACTTATTTATTCGTTAAAGCACCGCATTCGTATATCCGGAAAGTCCGACCAAAATACCGCCTACAATACCACCTACGATAATTACAACCCAACGAGGAAACGCCTCCTTTACAAGAGCACCTCGCTCTTTACCCGGCGCACAAAGCAAGTCGCAGAGAAAAAAGCCCGTAGCAATAGACCATCCCATATCCACCCATGGAGCACTACCTCTCGCCCCTTGATGAATAAGTCCGAATTGCATGGATAGTCCCTCCACATCGGGAAGTAAACCCGTAGAAAAGCCAAAACCCGGAAGTTTATGGTTTACAATCCAAAAGGTCCCAATCATAACCGAAGCAGCCATAAAGCCTCCAATGGGACCAAAGTCTTTCACCAATTTAGGCCAACACTGAAGCACTGTAAACGTCACGGCAAACGCGCCAAACAACGTTGTGAATATTCCGGCATTATACATCCCGAAAAAATCATTATAAGTCAATAGCCAACTCGTCATAATCATTTATTTTGAGCGTTTCTACGCAGATAACAAACCAAAATACCGGCAGCCGCGCCACCAATCATACAGAGCAGCAATGTAGGTGCTGCTTCAAAGAAGTTGATAATGCCTCCTTGAAAACGGACAATACCCCATGCTATACCGGCCGAACCGATACACCAACCTTGATCGAGCCATATTTTCCCACTTGGATTTGCTATGATACCATGGTAGTGATTCATATACCACATGATTCCGATGATTAAAGTAGCGGCAAACCATCCGCCCAGTAGCCCATAAGTTTTCCACATCTCGGGCCAAATGCCGAACGCAAAACCTCCGCATATCGCAGAGCCGGCAAACGTTGATACGTATTCTTTCATAAAAGATCTTTGATTAAAGGCGAATTTCTTGTACATCCGAATATATATATTGATCTGATCCGGCTGGTTTCAGTCCTATGCGCGCATACACTTTGCCGGTGCGAGAACGAGCCAGATCAATTGCTTTCTTCTGATTTTCGTCTGTCACGGTCAGTTCAAACTGTTGCCCCGAACCCGGTTGCTGTCTTCCATAATCTTTACGAATAAAGTTGGACGACTCGTCGACAAACTGCGTTGTACTGACAAACAAGCCTACCTGATCAACAGCCGCATCCGAAATCACTTTCTCAATATCACACGTAGCGGTAAATGTGGTGCCATCAAAACGAATCGCGCTATTGTAAAGCATATAGTACGGAAGCACATATACCTTGAGCGTTGTCGTACTTTTCAATACAAAGTCTATCGTATCCTTTTTCGCTTCACTCACCTGTATGGTTTTCCATGGACCGTTGTCTTTTTGAGGCACCAAATGATACTCTCCGTCAAAAAGCACCGATTCGAACTGCGCATTTTGTGTTAAGAAAACATCAATCCCGTCCTTCAAGTCATAGCCATATTGATACAATTTTAATCGCACAGCTTCTCCCGTTCCTCTTACACCAATAGCGTGTTCCACACCATTAGCATCTTTGTATACAACTTGCCCGTGTAGTTTTGATTCGGGAGCATCGTAATTATCCAAACCACACGATACTGTAGTCAAGGCCAATAGAGCCAGTATATATATGTTTTTCAAAGTTTTCATAGATTCGATTATTAAGATTGATACGGATTCTTTGTCAACTTCGGATTGTTATTCAGCCAACTTTGATCCAAGAAGTTATAATAGTTTCTCAACTGAAAGAAGCGTGGGTATTTCGACATGTATGCCTTTTCTTTATCAAAAACCCATTTTCCGTTATTTGCGTCAGAAGCATCATCGATCACATAAGGATACAATACATAATGCACTGCATTTTCGTTATTGTCATTGTTATCCCAAACTTGATCGGCTAATCTGAGACGCTTCAAGTCCCAATAACGATGGTTCTCAAAAGCCAACTCTACACGTCTTTCTTGTACAATATCATCAATTGTTACCGTTTGCGTAAGTAAGCTAATACCGGCTCTCTCGCGAACTGCGTTAATGTATTTCAAGGCATTTCCTTGATCGCCCAATTCCATCGCAGCTTCAGCGGCAATAAGGTAAATTTCTCCCATCCTGAAACGAGGAAACCAAACCTCACTTCCTTTACCACGTGTTGCCGAGCCGGTTGTTTCATCCATAAACTTCATCATATAGAATCCGGTCTTGTTGATATACTCTGCATCTCCACTTACAACTGGTCCGTTCTTTGCGGTAATAGGCATCCCCGATTCGGTAAACGATTTACCCGGATCGCCCGTCACACTTTTCCACCCGTTTCCTTCTTTACGTTTCACACCGGCTTGTAGGTCTACGGTTTTCCCTCTATACGAAGCACCCGGAGTGATAACGGTAGCAAAAAGTCTCGGATCTTTGTCTTTGAATAAGCTTTGAGGCGAATCATAATACACATACTCATTGTTTTCGGTCAACTTCAAAGCGCCGTCTCGTCCGTCAACGTATTCAAAAGCTTCCACTAAATTGAGAACCGGCGTAAGCCAGGCACAATCGATATCTTCAGCATGCGAAACCGGAATATTACTTCGGGTAAAACCTTGATAATTGGAAGGTCCTTTGTAGTCCTTTGCCCAAATCACTTCCGTATTGTTATCTTTGATTGTTACTGCATTGTAAAAGTTGTCTGACTTATCGGCACGGTTATTTTGCAACGTATAGGTGCCCAGATTCATAATCTGCAAAGCCGTTTCATAAGCCATTTTATAGTAGCCTTCCGCCTTTTCGGCCGGAATTCCCACCTCTCCGTTATCGGTTCGAATCGGATTAGCCATTTTATTGTTGTAGTTTGCGATTGATCCCGCATACAAAGCAGCCCTTGCTTTTAAGGCCAATGCAGCTCCTTTAGTTGCTCTTGCCGCATACTTACTCGGATTCTGAGGCAACATGGTTGCTATTTCGTCACATTCCGAAATAATATAGTCATACATTTCTACCTCCGTTGCCCGTGGGTATTGCAAGGCGGTAATGTCCATACCCGGCGTATATTCAAAAACCTCGTCGCCTACAATAGGCATACCACCCAAACCTTTGCAAGTATTAAAGTATGTATACGCTCTGATAAATCGAGCCTCTCCGCCGATAGACGCTTTTTCATCACCCGAAAGAGCAGAAGAAGAGGTAAGCCCTTGCAAAAACTGATTGATATTACGAATCAAACCGTAATCATATACCCTCCAATGCCCATCACCAAAGGTTCTGAATTCATCCGGCCCTCCGTTCGAGCGCAACGCTTCGTCGAGACAAACATAAGATCCGTTGTCATTGATATGTTGCCCCCAGTCGATGCGCCCATAGAAGTTGGCAAGTACAGACTTAATCATATTGGGATCACCAAAAACCTGGTCTTCTGTCAAGATCTGATCCGGATCTCTATCAAGAAAGTCGGAACAACCCACTACCGAGAATAGCAGTGCGGAAGAAAGAATTGTATAGGATAAAAACTTTTTCATGGTTTAAAATTTAAGCGTTATACCGATATTCATAATACGCGTAGTAGGATATGCCAAACCGGCAGAATTTTCCACCTCAGGATCAGTTCCTTCCGTATTCGACAATGTAAACATGTTTTGTCCTGAGAAATAAACGCGTAGATCTGAGATGGCCATCTTTGCCAAGATGTGTTTTGGTATCGTATAACCAAACTCGATGTTTCTCATCTTCAGATACCTCACGTTGCGGACCCAAAATGTGCTCTTCCAGTAGTTACTATGTCCTGCGTTACCAATCAGCAACGTCGGATATTTACCCGGAAGCAATTCACTATTCGGGTCGAAGATATCGGCAAGTCGCCAAGTGTCTTCCATATAGTATTGCGGATTGTTTCCGCCGTCATGAAACGGACGTTTCTGCTCATAATCTTGCTCCCAACTATTCAAGGCTCCTCCGGTAAGGTCGAATGCCAAATCGAAACCTTTATAATTAAAGGCAAAGTTGAGTCCGTAGTTTAGATTCGGTGTCCCTCCTTGGCGATAACCAAGCGGACGTTCGTCTAACCCATTAATGACACCATCGTTATTGATGTCTTTGTATTTGATATCACCCGGACGTAATGTTTTATTTCCTTGTCGGTCGTTATCAATAGGCCAGGAAGCAATCTCCTCCCAACTTTGAAACTGACCATCGGCCTCTAGCATCCAGTTGATATTCCCATAACGTTGGTCAATTCCATTTCTATATTCGTGCCATGAGTTACCAAATCGAGGCTTGTATTGTTTCCAGTCGAGAAAGCGAGCATACGTAAGATTCGCCCCGATCGAATAATAGAAGTCTTGCACATTATCGTTCCATTTTATCGAAAAGTCAAAGCCTGTGTGCATATCCGAATTTAAGTTCTCTACCGGCAATCCGAACCCAACTTCCGAGGGCAGTAATACATCGTAACGAGAACCGGCTATACCATCTCGTTTGCGACGGAAGTAATCGGCACTACCACTTAGTCGGCTGTTGAAAAGTGACACATCTAAACCAATGTCCAATACTTTTGCTTTCATCCAAGACAGGTTCGTAACCGGAAGGCCTCTTGGAACGGAACCTACCACATATTCACCATCGAGTGTCGCGCCACCATTCTTATAATTATAGCCTTTCATATAATCGAACGGACTATAACCTCCCACTCCGTCGTCTCCAACCAAACCGTACGACGCACGAAGTTTCAGGTTGTTGACAACCTCACCCAACTTCTGATCTTTCCAAAAGCCCTCTTCCGAGATGCGCCAACCAACAGATCCTGATGGGAAAAAGCCCCATCGGTGATTGGGAGGAAACTTCCACGACCCATCGCATCGGCCCGAGAATTCGACCAAGTACTTTGAAGCATAATCATAATTCAAGCGCATCATATATCCCAATCGTGCTTCGGTATTGTTACCATTATCTCTAAATTCAACAATATCGTCCATTCCGATCAAATGCAGCGCATTCGATGGAGGAACACTGTGCAACCAATGGCTTGGTGTATCTCGTTTGATAGATTCCATCGCAACCACACCCGCAACATTGTGCGCGCCAAAAGACTTGTTGTATGCCAGTTGAATGTTTGATGTATATTCCTCTACCATCCCCGAATTACGCTCACGATACGGATTATTCATTTCATAGTCGACAAGGTATTGGTCGTTCGCTTCATCGTATCGATACAACTTGTAAGTATACTCTTGATTGTTGAGTTGATTTTGAGCTAGGTAATATCCGACCAATGCTTTCGCTTTCAGTCCGTCGAAGATTTCATATTCGGCATTGAAGTTCAGCTGCATTACTCGCCATGTATTCTCAAAGCGTCCCGACATGTCATAGTTGAGCATTCCGAAATTCACGTCTTTATTGGCTGCCGTAACAGCCGGATACTTCGGATTGTCATTCGCGTATGGGCGTGCCATTGGCAAGTTACGATACGTGGCAAAGATCGGAGCCCAGTAATCATCGCCCCCTGGCACACCCGGATTCTCGCGCTTTTCGATACGCCCGTTCATTGCAGCCCCCACCTTAAAACGTTTGCTGATCTGCGTATCAATATTCATTTGTACATTCGTACGGGTAAAGCCCCCGTAGTTTACAATCATGGCATTTTGATCAGTATGGCTAAGTCCGAAATAATAATTCGACTTATCCGATCCCCCACTTACATTGGCGCCGACATAATATTGTGGTGCCGTTTGCCAGATGAAATCATACCAGTCGAACGGACGATATCCTTTTTCTGTTCCCTGTTGCCACTTTTCGTAATCATCTTTCGAATACTTGGGATTTTCGATTCCTTGCAATGTTTCGGACTGAATGTAATTACCAATATAGGTGGTCGCATCGGCAGGTTTAGGAAAGTTTGAGATCTGTTGCCAACCATAACGTGCGTTTAATGTGACCGTATTCTTTGTATTCAGTCCACCTTTCTTGGTTGTTACCACCACAACACCGTTTGCTGCTCTCACACCGTAAATAGATGCCGAAGCATCTTTCAATATTGAGATCGACTCAATGTCGTTAAAGTCTATATTATTAAATTGGCCTTCGTCTTTTTGTACCCCGTCGATCACATAAAGAGGTGTACCCATGTTACGAATCTGAATCTGAGTTGATGCCCCCGGACGTCCATCGGGCTGACGAGTATTCACCCCGGCAATCTTCCCCACCAAGGCACCCGAAGATGTAGATGCCGAGGAGCGAGCCAAATCTTCGCTACCAATCACTGCGATGGCACTGGTTAGCGATTCTTTCTTTTGAGCCAATCCAAATCCGGTAACGACAACCTCTTCCAGAGCTTTCGCATCCTCTTGCAACACAATCTTAATGGTGTTTGATTTAGGTGTTAGCAACTGCGTAAGATAACCAATGTAAGAAACCTCAATCTTTCCATTCGTCGGAACCGCAATTTCAAACTCACCGTCCATATTTGACATGGTACCAACAGTAGACCCCTTCACTATGATATTAGCTCCAATAAGCGGTTCTCCATATTGGTCAACAATAGTTCCTTTGATGTTTCGTTCGTTTTGCGTCGACTCCGCAAACGAGCTACTCATTACGAGCTGACTAGACACGTTGTCTTTGATTCCTGCCGCAAACATCGGTTCGCCCTCAGAAAACAAAGCCAATCCGGCTAGCGTACCACACAAAATACATCTTGTTGGTTTCGTAGGATTAAAAAATAAATCTGTTTTCATGATATTGAAATAAGGTTGTTTTCATTTCGATTATTAAGAGTTGACACCTCCAATCGACTTGTTTGCTGCAAATCAATAAAAACATTCCTTCACATCCTTAAAGAAATTGATCTGTATCTATTAATTTTTCGTCATTTATCCCTTTCTATCAAAAAGCATTCACGTTCTATCAATCTTACATCATCTTCTACTCGTAATTACGCATATCAACCGACAGATTCGAGAGCTTTATAAGAAAATATTATCTATCTTATTTACACTTGATA
>JBOFPV010000091.1:0-9470 GCA_051660585.1 Tannerellaceae bacterium | reverse complement strand
GGGAAACAACCCCAACCAATGATGTAGTTTGTTTTTTCAGGAGCTTTGAATTGTCTTACAAGAATTGCTTCGCTACAAGCTTCTTGGCTTTCCCAGAAAAGTTCAGCGTATTTGCCGGTTCCTTCAGCATCAAACAATTCATATTGTTTGCTGTCGATAACTGCCTTTGATGCATCTACTGCTACTTGGTAGTCTTTGAAATACAATGCAGCGCGTGCTTTCATTGACAAAGCTGCTCCTTTTGTAATACGACCGTATTTGTCGGCAGGCCATTGTTCAGGAAGATTTGCAATAGCATAATCAAAGTCTTCCATTACTTTTGTATAAACTTCTTTGTAGTCCGTGCGAGTAACACCTTCAAGGTCATTGATATCTAATGTCTTGTCGATATAAGGAACATCTCCGTAGTTTTGGATAAGTCCGAAATAAAGAAATGCTCTTAAGAACTTACCTTCGCCGATTACTTTTTTCTTTTCAGTTTCATTATAATCAGGAATATTGTCGATGTTTTCAAAAAGTTTGTTGCAAGCTCTGATTGCTTTATAGTCGTCAGACCAACCGAAGTCTGAGGGGTCATAAAC
The DNA here is from genome assembly GCA_051660585.1 of Tannerellaceae bacterium. Classification (GTDB taxonomy): domain Bacteria; phylum Bacteroidota; class Bacteroidia; order Bacteroidales; family CAMTPD01; genus UBA12018. The sequence goes on along the minus strand of JBOFPV010000091.1, from coordinate 8,889 downwards.
ACCTTTCGAAACGTTACCGGCAGCCCATTTAATACCGTGCACCGCATTGTCTGAATTGATGTCTCCATCAATGTCACCGTTACCATCACCCGGCATTACTCTGCGGTAGATATCTGCAACAAACATTTCTGCGTCGGTTGGTGTTTTCCAGAAGCTAGCATCCGAAAGCTCTTCTTCCGGATATTTGTCTAAAAAGTCGTTGCATGAGCTTAACCCAAGAAGAGTTACTGATGCAAACAAATAAATTGAGATATATTTTAATTTCATAATGCTCGATCGTTGAGTTTTGTTTAGAATGTTACTTTAAGACCTAGAGAGTATTTACGTACGTTTGAATAATATCCACCACGAGTATCTGCCGGTGATTCTGGATCGATTCCGTCAAGACCGTCAATTGTGAATAAGTTCTCACCAGTTAGGAATACTTTAACTCGTTCGATACCTGCTTTAGAAGTAAGAGCAGTAGGTAGAGTATATCCAAGTGTTAAGTTCTTTAATCGAACATACGATGTGTTTTGTAGCCAGAAAGATGATGTCTCGAAGTTCTTTTGATCACTGATTGTCAAACGAGGATACGATGCATCGTGATTGTCAGGAGTCCAACGGTCAAGGTGACGCTCCATTACTTTACCACCATTATAGAATGCATAAGAAGCTTCTCCGGTGTAGTAAGCACAAACATCAAATGCTCCTTGGAAGAACATACTCAAATCGAAATTCTTGTAATACAAGTTAGCCCCAAGTCCGGCAGTCCATTTAGGGAAGTCTGTGCCAATAACCGTACGGTCATCTCCATTGATTTTGCCATCTCCATTGATGTCTACATACTTGATGTCTCCAAGTGTTTCTGTTCCTGTACGTTTTGGATATGAGTCAAGCTCCTCTTGTGTGTTAAAGAATCCATTTGCTTTGTATCCGTAGAACGAACCAATAGACTCTCCCTCGATGTACCAATATTTACCATTGTCTGGATTAGGACCCTCGGTTCCTTCCATGTTGGTAATTTTGTTGTGAACGAAAGCTAGGTTGGCTGTAATATCGTATCTGAAGTCACGACCAACAGAGTTGTTGTGCCCGATCTGCAAATCGAATCCCATGTTTTCTACACTACCTGCATTTTGAGCAGGTGCTCCCATTCCTAAGATTCCCGGAACCGGAAGTTTCAAAAGCATGTCGTTTGTTTTCTTTTTGTATCCGGCAAATTCAAAGCTTAATCGATTTTCAAAGAATCCTGCTTCAAGACCGATTTCATAGTTTTCTACAGTAGCCCATTTCAAGTTAGGGTTTACATAGCGAGTTTCATAAATGGTAGAATACAAACCATTATTGAACATATAGCTTTCATACCCATAGGTAGCAATCGCAGGATAGGTTTCGTTGATCTCTTCATTACCGGTACGTCCCCAACCTAGGCGAAGCTTTAAGTTAGACAACCAATTTTGATCTAGGTTTTTCATGAAGTCTTCTTCTGTGATTCTCCATGCTGCCGAGAATGCAGGGAATGCGCCCCAACGGTTGTTTTTAGGAAAACGAGAAGAAGCATCGAAACGAACGTTTGCTTCAAATAAATAACGATCTGCAAAATCATACTGAGCTCTACCGAAATAAGAGCGACGAGCAGTACCGTTGCCTCCGTCGTTGTTTGTTTGGGATGATTTATCTAAAGTATTCAGGGAATTTCCCAGCTCATTATTACCACCGCCTTTTCTTGAAGCTTCAGTGTATTTATAGTTGTGGTCTACTTGCTCAAAACCTGCAAGAATAGCAAGTCCGTGCTTACCCCATTTTTCATTATAGTTGGCAAGTACTTGAGTTGTATACCAGTTCCATGTATAGTAGTTGTCGTAACCTTCTCTCAGACCAGAATCCTTGATGTTTGTTCCTTGTCCGTATTGGAAGTTCTTTTTGAAACCTTCATTGTTACGGAAGTCGTTACGCACAGAGAATAATCCTTTTACAGAAAGGTTTGGCAAGAAATTGATTGTAGCATGAATGGTTCCATTTACTTGTTGATTCATACTCTTACGATGACCGTCTTGGCCTTCTGTAGCAACCGGATTGTCTTGACCCATGTAGTGGAAAGAGCCATCTTCGTTGTATACAGGAACAGTAGGGTTGATACGATTCGAGAATTGCACAAGACTCGAAGCACTATTCCAACCATCGTGTTGAGTCCCTCTGTAACCAGAAAGATTCAAACCGGCAGAAAGCCAATTGGTAATTTCAGAATTGATTACCGAACGAGCATTGAAACGACGATATTTGTTTGCGTCGATGATACCATTTTGTTGTGTGTAACCAATTGATGCATTGTATGTAGTTTTCTCAGTACCACCGTTGATCGATATGTTGTGCATTGTTTCGAAACCATGTTTCTTAAATGTTTCTGCATACCAATCAGTATCCGGGTGTGTGTAAGGAGATGTTCCGTTTCTGTACAATTCGATATCTTCTTCTGTATATTTTAATACAGCGTTTGGATTTTCATTTAATGTTGCTTCATTGTAAAGCGTTGCATAGTCAGCCGAACCCAAGTACTTGAAGCGGGTAACAGGAGAAGTTAATGATACATTTCCAGAGTAGCTAACTCGAGGTCTTTCTCCTTTTTTACCTTGTTTTGTAGAGATAACGATAACACCATTGGCGGCTTGTACCCCGTAGATAGCTGCAGAAGAAGCATCTTTAAGTACAGTTAAGCTTTCAATGTCATTCGGGTCGATTGTATCCATACTGCCAGGAACCCCGTCAACAATAACAAGCGGACTTGCAGCATTGATAGAGTTCTTACCACGAATGGTAATCGATCCAGACTGGCTACCTGGTGCTCCGGAGCGTTGAATAGATGTTACGCCCGGCATTTGTCCGGCCAGAGCAGCAGATACACTGGATACCGGACGCGATTGCAAAGCTTCTGCTTTAATCGATGAAACCGAACCTGTAAGATTCGCTTTCTTTTGTACACCATAACCAACAACAACAACTTCATCCAGATTCTGCAAGTCTTCTTGCATCTTGATTTTCATGGATTGTTTTGTTGCTTGAACCGTAATCGGTTTGTATCCGATATACGTGATTTCAAGCATTTCTCCTGGTGCGGCATCAAGGGTAAACATACCGTCTAAGTCTGTGATAGTTCCGGTTGAAGTTCCTTTTACTTTGACGTTAACTCCAATCATTGGTTCACCGGCCTGATCAAGGATAGTACCTGTAATTTTTTGTTTTTGACTTACGATTAAGTTTTCAATCGTTGCTGTGTGTTCCTTAACGAAGGAGTCACTTACAGTTGTTTTGCTTTCTGCAAATGCATAAGCACCAGATGTGCTCAATACACTAGCCAGAAGCATCAACTTTGGCATAGAATTACTTTTCATTCAATATTAGCATTAGGTGTTTAATTGTCAATCTACATTTAAATACATTAGATCAATTTTAACCATTGTTATGACTGCAAAAATAGTTTTTTTAGATTAACTGACAACAAAAACATCATTTTATTTCAAAAACATTTCATTTTGGTTTATATATTAAATAAACATATCTCATAAGATTGAATAATGAAATGTATATGTCTATTCTATTTAGAGATTATTAAATTGAGTTATGTGTAAATATTAATATATTACATGTGTAAATATGTATATTATTACAATCTTTCTTGCTGTTTAAAGATGGGGTCTCTGAGGTATTAAATGAGACATGTTATAATAAAGCCTCATTAGACTTAATTATGACAAAGTGTAGCGGTTGAAATCAAACAATCATGGATATTACCTGTTTTTAGATAAATGCAGATTGCATAGAGAAATAAATTTAGTTGTAAAAAATAATACGACGATGGAAAAGCTTAAGGAAATATTCAAAGTTATTCGTGAAGACTTTCACGCAGTAGTACCACCTCTAGAAGTAAAAATTGATCAGGAGCACCATTATGAAGTATGGGCCGTTGCTAAAGGAAAAGAAACATTCTTTGGTAAAGTTGTAATGCATAAAGATTACATCGAACTGGCGTTCTATCCTGATTTGTCGCGCGAAACAAAATGGGAGTTATATCCAGGTTTTATGTTTGATTTGCTAGAAGAAACATCAGACTGTGTATTCAAAGATCTTTCTCCAGAGATGAGAAATGGCATTGCAGAATCGATTGGTAATTTGATTAATGAATTCAAATTAAGAGGGATTTTGTAATTAACATAGATCAAAATGAATTAATATAAAAGAGGCATTGATTAATGTCTCTTTTTATATTAAAATAATACATGTTTACAGCAAATGAATACACTTCCGGATAATCATATTTGGTCGTAATTGAGGTCTTTGATACGAGTAGTAAATAAGTGATTAGATCTTAGTAATAATAAGAAGACGAATTTGCGAAACCATCCATTTCTTTTTGTTCCATAGAAAAAAGGTTTAATATATGAGATCGATCTATTGGTTTAGAACAGACTTGAGGCTTACAGATAATAATGTATTCAAAACAGCGGCAGAATGCAATCGTTTGCTTCCGGTATTTATTTTAAATCCTGCGGAGTGGGAGCGTATTGGTACGAGGCGACGCCGATTTATCCGTGAAACAATAAAAGACTTGAGCAATGATATCAAGGACAAAGGAGGAGTCTTGTACTTGTTTAAAGGAGATCCGGTAGCGTTGCTGCCACAGATTGCACGACTCTATGTGTGTGATAGTCTGTGGGCTGAGCGACTGTTTTGCATAGAGGAAGTAACACAAGAAAAGAAACTAAGCGAGTCTGATGCATTTGAAGTCACACACTTTATATGGGATCGACTGTTGTATTCGGCATACGAAATGCCATTTGAGCTTTCGGCTGTTTACAAACAGTTTACACCCTATCGCAAAACGGTAGAGAAGCGTTGCAAGGTTGCTCCATGTGTCGAGGCTCCAAAGCAAGTAGACTGGATCAATGACGAGAACTTCGATTTGACTCATTATAGTATCGAGCTGCTCGATATTGAAGATGACAACGCCTGGATGATAAGCAGTGAAGACGACGATGAGCGCAGCGATTTCATGTACGAAGGCGGAACCGAGGCAGCATTGCAGCGTTTACGATATTATTTATGGGAGATTCATGCTGCAAGTACATACAAAGAAACCCGCAATGCAATGGAGGGAGCCGATTATTCTACCCGCATGTCGGCATGGCTTTCGGTAGGAGCACTCTCTCCGCGCATGATTTACCATGAGTTGAAAGCTTATGAAGATCAGTTCGGAGCCAATGAATCTACCTATTGGATCGTTTTCGAGATGATGTGGAGAGACTATTTCAGTTTGGTCGCTTTGCAACAAGGCAATCGCTTTTTCGCAAAGAATGGCTATCGGACTACAACGCCCATCTGGCTCGATGATCCCGATAAAATCAATGCTTGGCGACATGGAAAGACAGATGATGAACTGATCAATGCGCTCATGCATCAGCTCAATGCCACAGGGTATATGGGTAATCGCGGCCGCCAGATTGTAGCGAGTTATCTTACCAAAAATATGAAGCAAGACTGGCGACACGGTGCTGCTTGGTTCGAAAAGCAGCTCATTGATTACGATCCTGCAAGCAACTGGGGCAATTGGGCTTATCAGGCAGGCGTAGGAAATGACCCGATGATCGGGCGCACATTCAATACGCGCATTCAAACCGAGAAGTTTGATCCCGAACATCTATTCATTAATAAATGGCATAAGGCATAACTCGAATACAGAGCGCTCGTTGTATCTTTGTTGCTTAATTTGCTAAATAAACACAAATGGATAATAGCGTACTTTGCGATTGGTGCAGACAAGGAAACATCGAGGGCGTTGCGGCTTTACTGCAAGCCGGAGCCAACCCCAACGTATACGATGAAGAAGGATGGGCGCCCATTCACTATGCAGTAGAGAATAGAAACTTCGAACTTGCACAAATGTTGCTTGCAGCGGGAGCTGAAGTAAATGTGCTCACATCGTCAATGTATACAGCCTTTTCGATTATGATCGAAACAGCCGGTTATTCGGTCGAGATGGCACGTTTGCTCATTGAAGCCGGTGCTGATGTGGGTACTCCGTTGCACGAAGCTATTTACTTGCAAAACTACAATCGTATCGCCCTATTGCTCGATGAGCAAACCACTCCGGTCAATGAAGCAGACTACGGAGGTAATACGCCGTTGCATGCGGCCGTAGCGATACGTGATCTCAAGGTTGTGGAGTTGTTGTTGCAAGCAAAAGCTGATATAAACGCTCGCGATGCGTACGATACTACGCCACTTCATGCTGCGTGTGCCGATGGTTTTCCCGAAATAGCTTTATTACTGCTCGACAAAGGTGCGTCGATCGAATGCGAAGACTACAACGGTCGCACGCCTATTATTTTTGCTTCCGGCAATGATACCGAGGAGATTGTATTGCTATTGTCCCAACGTGGAGCCGCAATCAATCACAAAGATAAGTTTGGGAATACGGCTCTTCACTATGCTTTCGAGAATGGACTTACCCGTATTGCGAGTCGATTGATTGAGCTGGGAGCGAATCCCGAATTGCTAAACAACGAGGGACAAACGCCGGTAGATTTACTTCCTTCCGAAGATTAAGTTTTGCATCACCAAAACGAGAAAAGGGAATAAACATCGCCAATAAGAGCCGCTGTTGTGTGAATGCTATTATATTTGCAGTCATTGTAAACCGATAGTACAAATACACATGAACACAAATGTAAAAAGCAATCGCCTGCTTTCGCTCGATGTAATGCGAGGAATCACCATTGCAGGCATGATTATGGTAAATAACCCCGGCAGTTGGAAGTATGTTTATGCCCCGTTGAGGCATGCTAGTTGGAACGGGATTACGCCTACTGATCTCGTTTTTCCTTTCTTTATGTTTATGATGGGAGTAGCTGTTTATTTCTCCCTCTCGAAAAGTAATTTTTCTTTCGACAAGAAGTTTTACGTGAAACTGGTAAAGCGGAGCGTTCTTCTTTTCCTAATCGGATTGGTGTTGAACTGGTTTGGTGGTTTTGTTTATAACTTATTTCGAGTCGAAGATGGCCTTTCTTTTGCCGATCGGATGGCGACGGTGTATCAGCAGTTTGAGTCGCTACGCATTTTGGGCGTACTACAACGCTTGGCTCTTGCATACTTTTTTGCCGTTCTGATTATGGCTATCACCCGAAAGAAATACGTTTGGCCGATTATCGTTGTTCTGCTAGGCGGATACACATTGGCGCTGTATCTGGGCAACGGTTTCGAATTGTCTGATACGAGTATTATTGCCATTGTCGACAACTCATTGTTTGGAAGCAACCACATCTACCGTTTGTGGCATCCCGAAAATGGAGCTGTTGCGTTTGACCCCGAAGGATTGTTTAGTACGATTCCTTCGATCGCGCATGTACTGATTGGTTTCTACGCCGGACGGTTGATTCTTGATTCCAAAACGATCGACGTGAAGATTGAGAAGCTTCTTATGTTGGGGACCTGTCTGTTGTTTGCCGGATATTTGTTGAGTTATGGCTGTCCGATCAATAAGTCGATATGGAGTCCTACTTTCGTACTCGTTACCTGCGGAGCCGGTGCTCAGTTGCTCGGTTTTCTGATGTGGGTGATTGATGTGAAGGGCCGCAAGAAATGGGCCGTACCGTTCGAGTCGTTTGGAGTGAATCCTCTCTTCTTGTATGTGCTGGCTGCGGTATTGAGTGTTTTGTTTAGTGCGGTGCCGATTCCGGCGGGAGGTGGCAACTACACCTCAATTCATACGCTACTGCTCGATGGTATAACAATGCTTTTTGTCAATCCATATTTGTCATCGTTGATCTATGCACTTGTTTTCGTTTCGATCAACTGGGTGATTGGTAATCAACTTTACAAGCGTCGTATTTACATTAAACTATAACGTTTGGTAATCTATAATGAAGAGGGAATTGTTTGATGCCCATCAAACGATTCCCTCTTCATTATAATAGAATCGTTCCATCACCATCAAACGATTTATTCTTTACGAAGACTGAATCGTCAGAAGGCGATCTGACAATTCTCTTTTCAATGAAGAATAAATCGTCAGACCGCCAACTGACGATTCGTTCTTCACTTAGTTTATTTTTGTTCCTTACATGCAATAAATAGAAAGCTTATAACGATGTATAATAAAAGGGGCGATGAATTCGAATAAAGAATTCATCGCCTTTTTTTATCACCATTCCATCATGATCAAAAGTATCGACATAAAGACCATTCCTCCGATAAGAGCCCGAGACGAAATTCGATATTCTCCCTTTTGTAATGAACGCGTAAATAGCTCGGCTAGCGAAGTATTTATTAAAAGTCCGGCTAGAATCGCTTTTATGAAGGCCAATAATATTGAACTCATCATGTCTTGTAAAATAAAGTAGGTTAGTGTAGCTCCAACCAATCCGCTAGCTCCACAAAGGAAACTATACAGAAGAGTTTGGCCTTTCGATTTTGTCATCTTGTAAGTCATTGTGCCAATGACTGCGCCCTCGGGAATGTTGTGAGCAATCACAGCGATGAGCAATGGAGCGATGATTGCTTTCTCCGATAAATAAGCCAAATAGATTGCGATGCCTTCAAAGAAGTTGTGAAATGTAATTGATAAGAATATGATAAAATAGAGTTTGTTCCTTTCTTGTGGTTTGTATTTCGTCTGCTCGTGTTTGTTCTTTAAGATATGGGTAAATAAATAATCGATTGGAGCCGTTGCTAAGACTCCAATAAAAAAGGCAGCAGAGAAATAGATCAACGAGATGGGTTTTTCATAGACATTATTAAAAAGGTCTATTGATACCGGAATCACTTTTACCAAAGAGGCAAATAACATATTTCCCGCAGCGAAACTTAATAGTATGGGGATAAAGTTCCGGTTCGAAATCTTAAATGTGATCACTA
>JBOFPV010000090.1:0-61303 GCA_051660585.1 Tannerellaceae bacterium | reverse complement strand
AAGCATAAAACGGAGGTGGTATTATAATGGTTAGCTCTTTGTTATGCCCATTCCACAAACCACTACTGTTGCACGCTCGCACCATAAACCTATACTTACCCGGAGATAAATTTGAATAATAAACCCTTCTATTTTTATCAATGTGTACCCAATTCTTATCTACCCCGGTAAGCATATATTCATAATGAATAGATGCCGGAGAAGTAAAAGACAAAGCTGAGAAACTTAAATTAAAGCTGCTACACGAAGTAGGTAAAACAACTTCAGACAACTCCGCAATAGAGGTTTTAGCTTGCGTCAAAAGCTTAGACTTTTCGTTTACGCGTTCATCGATCGCCAAATCGGTTATAAACAGATTGGGGACAAAGGTATCGCTGCACAAATCGGCAGGCATAAAAGAGATCAATCCATCGATCGTACCCATATAAAAGCGACCATTCACATCTTTATAGGCCGAGTTAAAATTAAACTGATTTTCGGGCAAACCACTGGCACGTGTATAGATGTAAGACTCTTCCTTTTCGGGATTAAAACGAATCAAGCCCTTACTACTTGCAATCCACAAGTTTCCTTGACCGTCTTCCAATACACTATACAACTGTGCCGAGGGAATACCCACATTCTCACGATACACCGTTGACTTTCCGGTTTCGCGATTAAACAAAGCCAAGCCCCCTTCGTGTGTAGCCACCCAAAGTCTATTCTTCGAATCCTCCATGATATAATTGATCAAATTACTAATCGAGGAGCCCAATCCGCTATTGGAGTGATCATACACCTTAGCAGCCTTCGTATTATCATCATAAGCAACCAAGCCCGCAGCTGTAGCAAACCAAAGCAAACCTTTCGAATCTTCAAACACCTTATAAACGGAAAGAGATGAAAAGCCTAGATCTATCGGATCAAACCCCTGTGTTTTAGGATTAAAGAAGCTCGCCCCATTGGTTGTGGCCACGACCAATTTATTAGTTCGAGTTTCTAAAAACGAAAGAACAAAATCAGAGTTCAAAGCTCCCGGCGCATTTTTAGCCTCATAATGAGCTATTTCTTTTCCCGTTTTAGCACTCAACACATGAATCCCATCGTTAAATGTCCCTATCCAAACCGAATCATTTACTACGGCAAGACCATGCACATTGGTTATAGACTGACCTCGCTTACTATACAAAGGATAATGTGTAAAAGAGCCAGTAGCAGGATCAAACGTAGAAACCGCATTATCTTCCGTTGCATACCACACCTTTCCGCTATTGTCTGCCGAGATTTCGCGCACCGTATTGCCACACATTTGTTCATGTGTACGCTCTGCCAGATACTTGTCAAATTGTAAATGGAAGTTGGGCAGATAACTCACCCCTTTAAAGTACGAACTAATCCATACCCCCCCTTCTTTGTCTTTCGTAATGGAGTAAAGCGCATTGTCGGCCAATGCGTACGGATTGCTCAACGACTTGCGGATATTCTTTATTTGCTTCGAGTTTAAATCATAAATATATAAACCGGATTCGGAGGCTATCCATAACTCGTGATCAGATACACGTTTGATATCGCGCACAAAAATAGAAGGTATAATGTGCTGCACACTTTTATCTTTGAGAGATAACAAAAAGAGGCCGTTCATATTAGAACCCAGCCAAACTCCATATTCGTCGTCCGTAACAGCACAGTTGATATAAGCCGGTCCGTCGGTTATATCTCCTGCATCACAAAAATGCTCAAACTCATTGGTCTGAGGTTTGTATTGCGCAATCTCGCCATCGTAGCCAATGGCCCAAACCGATCCCGACAGATTAGCAGAGATAGTACGTATACTGTATTTAAAATCGTTGTATTCTTCAGCATTGTGCGAATCGACGTTATACTTATAAACCCGATTACCCGAGGCAATCCAGATGTTACCACTTTGGTCTTCTACAACATTGAATGCCGCATGAATGATAAGACCCTGATTATTGAGTTTCGAGAAACGAACAAACTGATTGTCTCGATGCGTATACACACATAACTCATTTGAGGTAGCAATCCATACATTCCCATCTTTGTCGGGATAGATTGCATGTATATAATTTGAAGTAACGCTACTGCTATCTCCCTCTATATTTGTATAATGCTTGAAGCGATTGCCATCAAAACGATTGAGCCCATCGGTTGTTCCAAACCACATAAAGCCGCTTTTGTCTTGAGCCGTACATATTACAGTGTTATGAGACAACCCTTGCTCGTTGCGATAGTGCTTGAAGTAATATTCTTTTGCAACTGCAAACTGAGAAAAGCATAAATACAAGATCAAGAATACAATTCTTGAGGAAAAGATGTTATTCATGTGAATTAGATTATTAAAAAGCTCTTGCAAGATAGCTGTTAGAATCCTATCAAATATATAATATTTCAATCACAAAATCATAATTATCATGCAAAACAAGTCAATATGAACCTCTCAGTGGGAAGGTATCGTATTAATTTGTACCTTTGCAAAAAGAAAACTAGATCGATCATCGCATATGAGAATAGATATCATTACCGTATTGCCGGAGATGCTTACCGGCCCTTTGAACTGTTCTATCCTAAAACGAGCACAAGACAAAGGTCTGGCACAAATACACATTCATAACCTAAGAGACTACTCAACAAAAAAGCATAAAAAAATAGACGATTACCCTTTTGGCGGTGAAGCCGGAATGGTAATGCAAATAGAACCGATCGACAGAGTAATCAGTGCTTTGAAAGCCGAAAGAGAATACGATGAAGTAATTTATACATCGCCCGATGGTGAAACCTTTGACCAGAAAATGGCAAACACGCTTTCGATGCATCAGAACCTGATCATCTTGTGTGGCCACTACAAAGGGATTGATTACCGTATCCGCGAGCATTTGATCACAAAAGAGATCTCTATTGGTGATTATGTGCTTACCGGCGGCGAACTTGCGGCGGCGGTAATGTCTGATGCTATCATTCGATTGATTCCGGGCGCAATTGGCGACGAACAATCGGCCTTGTCCGATTCGTTTCAAGACGACTTGCTGGCTCCACCTGTATATACACGTCCGGCAGAATACAAGGGATGGAAAGTTCCGGATGTATTGCTTTCGGGACACGAACGCAAGATCAACGAATGGAAACTTCAACAGGCACAAGAACGCACCATGCGTCTTCGTCCAGACTTATTAAAGAAGAAGTAAAATTATCTTCATGATAACAGAATTGTTTGATCGGCATCAAACGATTCAAAGTAAGTGAAGAACAAATCGTTTGATCGGCATCAAACGATTTGTTCTTCACTTACTTTTTATACACACCTCATTAGAAAGCCGCACCACATTCAATAGTTTGAATTTCAGCCACGCATGGTCTCAAAAAAAAGACTGTATGTATCTTCTTTTCGTTTTTTTTCGACAACTTGCAATACCATCGTAAAACACACAATTTACAACAATAAAAAATACTATGAATCGAAGAGACTTTCTACTTAAATCTACTATCGGGGCGGCAACACTTGGCATCTCGCCGCTATCGGGTGCTAACCTTTCTTCCGTTTTGGGCTCGTCAGCTCCGTCGAACAAAATCAAGGTTGCTCTGATCGGTTGCAAAGGCATGGGCTGGAGCAACCTCAATACATTCTTACAGTTTCCCGAGGTGGAATGCATCTCTTTGTGCGATGTCGACGATCAGTGGCTCAACAAACGGGCAAAGGATGTGGAAGAAAAGTCGGGCAAAAGACCCAAACAACTCGTAAAAGATTGGCGAAAAGTGATCGACAACAAGGATGTAGACCTAGTTATTATTGGTACGCCAGACCACTGGCATTGCTTACCTACGATCTATGCTTGCCAAGCGGGCAAAGATGTCTACGTCGAAAAGCCGCTCTCGAATACCATCGAAGAGTGCGAACTCATGGAGAGAGCCGCACGTAAATACAACCGTATCGTACAAGTGGGACAGTGGCAACGAAGCGATCCGCATTGGGATCAGGCTGCACAGTTTGTAAAAGACGGGAAGATTGGCAAAGTACGCACCGTAAAGGTTTGGGCCTATCAAGATGGAAAGGCTTCGCTGCCTATCATGCCCGACTCGGTAGTTCCAGCTGGTGTAGATTATGACATGTGGTTGGGACCGGCACCGAAGAAGCCGTTCAACGAACATCGCTTTCATTACAACTTTCGCTTCTTTTGGGATTATGCCGGCGGACTGATGTCTGACTGGGGTGTGCATCTGCTCGACTATGCCATGGAGGGAATGAATGCAGAGTTGCCTCGAAACATCTTGGCCTCGGGCGGTAAGTTTGCTTATCCAACCGATGCGATGGAAACTCCCGATACGCTGATGTCTATTTACAGTTATCCCGAATACAACATCATCTGGGATCATGCCTGCGGTATCAACCATGGCTTATATGACAGGCGCGAAGGGGTTGCATTCTTTGGCGAAAACGGAACATTGGTACTCGACCGTCGCGGGTGGGAGGTGATTCCGGTAGTATCAAACAAACAAGCGCGCATGGAAGCGGTTGCGATGACTAAAGGCGAAGGAAAAGGCTTGTATAATCATGCCCAAAATACACTGGAAGCGATGCGCACAAGACAGACTCCCAATGCAGATGTGGCTATCGGCGCAAAGGTGGCCAAGCTTTGCCACTTTGCGAATATCTCTTCGCGCGTAGGCAGTGGATTGGTTTGGGACGAGGCTTCGCATCAATTTATTGGCAATGATCAGGCCAATATGCTGGCCAAAGCCTATTACCGTGCACCTTGGCAACTGCCCAAAATCGTTTAGTGCTCGTGCGATTATCCCGTGAATATCTTTGAGTCTTGGGATTGTTTCTATACAATAAAAGGCTGCAACGAATAGATCGATGCAGCCTTTTATTATGTATATAGGATACAACCGTATCCTTGTATATTGCTTATCTGTTTTCAGAATCAATGTATCTGGCCAATCCTCCTTGTGAAGTTTCTTTGTATAAAGAAGGTAGATCGTGCCCGGTTTGGCGCATTACCTGAACAACTTTATCAAAACTTACGCGGTGCTTACCATCCGAAAACGAAGCATAAGCATTGGCATCAAGTGCTCGAGCCGCTGCAAAAGCATTACGTTCAATACATGGAATTTGGACCAAACCACAGATTGGATCGCAAGTAAGCCCCAAGTGATGTTCAAGTCCCATCTCGGCCGCATATTCGATTTGTGCAGGACTACCTCCGAATAGCTGGCACGATGCAGCTGCTGCCATTGCGCAAGCGACACCAACTTCACCTTGACAACCTACTTCTGCTCCCGATACGGAAGCGTTGGTACGTACTACATTTCCGAATAAGCCGGCAGTAGCAATTGCTCGTAAGATTCTCGAATCTCTGAAATCACGTGTCTCTTTCAAGTAATACAATACACCCGGAAGCACGCCACAAGATCCGCAAGTAGGAGCTGTTACAATCACGCCACCACCCGCATTTTCTTCCGATACGGCAAGCGCATATGCATAAACCATACCGCGTCCTTTCATCGTAGAAGAATAACCTTTGGCACGAATGAGGTAGTTTGAAGCTTTTCTTCTCACACCTAGTCCGCCCGGTAATACGCCTTGAGCTTCGAGGCCTCGACGCACCGACTCCTGCATCGCCTGCCATACTTCTGCTAAGTAGTCCCAAATCTCAGGACCTTCGCAGCGCTCTACATATTCCCAATAGTCGCATCCTTCGCGCTCGCACCAAGCTTGAATATCCGCAATGTGTTGGTAATTGTATACTTGTGTAGCTTTGTTTTCGTTCATCTCTTCATTGGCCAAGGCTCCGCCTCCAATGCTATAGATGCGCCAGCTATCTGTTTCCTTGCCCTCAGCATCAAAAGCTTTGAAGTCCATTCCGTTGGGATGAAAGGCTAAAAACGTTTCCGGCTCCCACAAGATAGTCGTAGGTGCAGCTGCTTGCAACACTTGCAAGATGGCTGCATCGGTCATATGCCCCTTACCGGTAGCGGCAAGACTTCCATATAGCGTAACTGTAAAATGATCTGCTGCTTTGTTTCTTTCCAAAAACATTTCGGCAGCTCTTCTTGGCCCCATGGTATGACTACTGGATGGTCCGTGCCCGATTCTAAAGATCTGTCTTATCGACTCCATAGCAATGCGTATTTTCTAACAAGGATTCTATATAAATTGAATTCTGAACGGTTCAATATCTAAAACATTCAGCAACGAAGATACTCATTTTTTGATATGGTTAAAGCCATCAAAGAAATTCTTTTTGCTACTCAAATTTTGCGGACTGATTGTCTCCTACTTTATAGAGTTTTTACACTTATGCTCACTTACAAAAATCTCTTCACTTGTTACCTTTTATACTTTACGAGGCTAAATAATCTATCTGGATCTGACACTTCCGGCAAAATTTAAAAAAATCAACTACATTGAGAATTAAGATTCTCTCTTGTCTAATCACACTGCAAATGTACATCTATTAAAAATCAACATGTTATATATTTAGGCATTCATCTTATAAATAACAATATAAGCTTATGCTTCCCATTGAACCTACAAATAACATTAATACATGATTTTTTGTTTGCAATTGCAAGTAAAAACCAGACCTTATATACAAGAATATAATTACATGCTTTTATTTTATAACAACTTATTACAAAGCTTCTATTTTACACTTTAACGTTTTACGAAGTTCTGAAGGTGTTTTTCCGTATTGTGTTTTACAGAATCGATTGAAGTGTGCCGGAGATGAAAAACCGAATTCATCAATGATGGTTGCAAAGTCTACATCTGCAAAAGACAATTTGTATTGAATATGTTTTGATTTTTGTTTGAGCATCCATTGGTATGCTGATTCGTCAAACTCTTCTTTAAACTTCTTTTTAAAGTTTGATAAACCGTATCCTAGTAGCATTGCAAGTTCTTCAACCGTTTTTGCATCCCGATATTTAGTCATTACGCTCGTTTTGAAATCAATAGAATTACCCACTAGAGGGTAGAAAAATCTTGCCAACTCATCTTTTGTATAATATGCTCTATAGAGAAGTAATATTTCACTAGATTTTATCTCGTGATAATAAGTACAGTTAAGTCCGTCTTTAAGACAATCTGATAACATATCCAGAAATTTCATGATTTGAGGGACTATCGCAAAAGGCCTAAAAGTATAGCTTACTTGCTCAGTATATGCTGATAGGTTCTGTAAAGAGTATTTATTACATAAATGTGAAATATGATCAAACATATAGATAATAAAAGTGCTATTTGCTTCTACTTTACCATATACATTTGAGGATTTAGGCAATAAAATCATCTCACCTTTGGACATAGACTGCAACGCGTTTTCATTACATACAATAGAAGCGCTACCCTCCAATACAAAGATGATATAATTCGAGGTCAATCTTTCCGAGGCAATATCAAAAGCTTCATCAACGTGTTTTAAAGAAAAGCCAGATTTTATATCGGTTAGATAATGGGAACATGAGAGATGCTCATCGACATACAATAAATTCATTACATAAACATTATTCAGTACCAAAACTTTTATCTCGAAATAGAGCACACAGCTATATATTATCAAAATAAATACCATCCACACTACTCTACTGCAAAAATAATAAATAATATACATATAATTACCATCATTTAAAAGCATAAAGTATATTATATATATATATTTATTATTTACAACAAATCCGCATTAATCAAAATACACCTAATTGATTAATGCGGATTATATAGAAGCACCTACAAATTATAAATTCCCGATCTTTCGAACATCGCTCTTAGCTCGCTCTCTTACGTCCTTTATAGGCACAGTTATCATTGCTCCTATTGGCGTATTGTCGCGATAAGTTATTACACGAATCCATGTAGCATCCTTAGGTATCGTAAGAGGAGACGTGTATTTGGGCGTATGAAGATCGGGGTTTGTATTATCAAAGGTATAATACAGATCTAGATCGTCTAATTCGGAAGACAAGTCAATCATTACTTCCCCTCTTTCATTCGTGAAGGGCTGAATAATTGCATTGTACATACTCTTCGCATAATTTATATCTGCAAAGTTTGCTCGATCAAAGTGATCTTCGACACGCTTGGTAAATTGTTTCCACCCCTTCTTATCCGGATTCGACCACAATACCTCGGCTAGGGCCCAACCACGTGGCCATGTCATGTATTCGGCATGTCTGAATGTTGGTACCGATTCTGTCCATAAGTTTCCTTGTCCGCCAAGTATCAATTCAGGATCTATTCCTTCAGGCACAGGAACGAATGCATACGAATCTTTGAGTCGACACATCGAATAAGTATCGGGTTCTGCAGATGGATCTCCTTGATACAAGTCAAGGTAACAATGCTCATTTGGTGTCATAATTACGTGATGCCCCTGTTTGGCTGCATCGATCCCTCCTTGCATTCCTCGCCATGACATCACGGTAGCTTCGGGCGCCAAACCACCCTCATGTATTTCATCCCATCCGATCAACTTCTTTCCTTGCTTTTTAAGTATCGTCTCCATTCGACGGATAAAGTAACTTTGCAGTTCATTTACATCTTTCAGGTTTTCTTTTTCCATCCGTTGCTTACACTTCGGACATTTATTCCAGAATCCTTTGAAACACTCATCACCTCCCACATGAATGTATTCATCGGGAAACAACTGAGCCACTTCTCCAAAGATCTTTTCCATGTACTCGAAGGTTACATCATTACCTACACAAAGGCTATTCTCATCAATTCCATAAAACTTATTTCCAACACCTACTGCATCGGGCGCTTTGAAGCAAGCCATTTCGGGGTAAGCAACAAGCGCTGCAACGTTGTGACCGGGCACATCAATCTCTGGAATTACGCGTACATACCGTTTTGCCGCATAATCTAATACTTCCTTTATATCGTCGTGAGTGTAATATCCACCATACGGAGTTGCTTCGCCGGGTTGTTGAGGATCGCGTTGCCACCACTGCCCTACACGCTGAGCTCTATATCCACCTACTTCAGCGAGTCGAGGTAATGACTTGATTTCGATACGCCAACCTTGGTCGTCGGTTAGATGCCAATGAAATACATTCATCTTATATTCGGCCAACTGATCAATGTATCTTTTCACCTCATCTTTGTCGAACCAGTGACGACTAACATCAAGCATAAGTCCTCTCCACCTAAATTGAGGTGTATCTGTTATTTCGACACAAGGCACCGACCAAGTTACATCAACAACAGGTGATGAAGCTTTCACCTGGTTTGGTAAAAGTTGAAGCAACGTTTGCATACCGTAGAATAGTCCGGCCGGTTTATTTGCCGTAATTTGAATACCACTCTTACCTACTTTCAGATGATACCCCTCATCTCCTAAACTTTTATCATTGACAAGACTCAGATTAATAGCACCTTTTCCTTTTGCAGTAGAAGGAAGTCTAAAGCCGGATGCAGGTGCAAACTTTTCATTAAACAAGGCGGCAATCGATGCTACTTCTTTGTTTTTGGAATCAAATCCCAATGAAGATGCTTGGGTAATACAATAGGATCCATCGGTATATACACTTTGCAACGGCAATGGAATTATATCAGATAGAGTAGAGCTCTGGGCTTTTGCACACAAAGCTAATAAAGACAAAGCCCCTATAAAGGCTTTCTTTCGAATGTGTTTCATGGTGATAATAAATTACTTGTACGGTTTAACTCCACAAAGCTAACCAATAAAATAAATTATGTATTCTGAGACATAAAAAAAAGTCCGACTATTGGACATATACCAATAGCCGGACACTTATATTATATTTTATAGCAGTGTATCAGTTTACGTAATCATATTTCTGATCAACTCCTTTTTCAGTAATAGAGATCCCCTCTTCCATCCATCTAGGTTTCGGAGCATCCTTCAAATAATAATCAAAGAACTGATGCATACGTATTGTCCAGTCGATACGAGCCGGACGACTCTTCAAGTTGTGCGGTTCTTTATTATAGTTAAGCATCCAAGCCTCTTTTCCACAACGCTTCAATGCCATAAAGAATTCTATTCCTTGAGAGAACGGAACAGCCTCATCGGCATCATCGTGACGAATAAGTAATGGAGTCTCTACTCTTGGTGCATAAAACAGTGCAGAGTTCTCGATGTAACGCATTGGCGCTTCCCAAAGGTTAGCACCGATACGGCTTTGTCCGTATTCATATTGGAACATACGTACCAAACCAGAACCCGTACGAATACCACTATATGCACTTGTCATATTGGTAACCGGAGCTCCCGGACTAGCACATCTAAACATATTTGTACGTGTAACCAGATAAGTAATCTGATAACCACCCCAACTTTGACCTTGCAGCCCCATACGTTTTGGATCAGCAATACCACGTTCGATCAATGCGTTTGAGCCGCTAACAACAGAGTTGTAACAGCTTTCGCCAGGATAGCCTGTAGTGTAATTGATATCCGGCATAAATACAACATAGTCGTCGCTCGTAAACATACTTGGGATTACAATAGACCAGCTTGGTTGTGGCTGATGATGCTTAAAGAGCTCATCGGTATGTGTTTCGTAGAAATAAACGATAACCGGATATTTCTTATTCGAATCAAAGTTTTCAGGTTTATAAAGCAAACCTTGCTGCTCTTTCCCTTCAAAGTCATTCCACTTCATCAACTCCACACTACCCCATTTGTAGTCTTTCATCTGCGGGTTAGCATCCGTTAGTTTTACCGGTGATGAGAATGAAAGATTGCTCAACCACAAATCGCGAAACTCGTTGAAGTTTTCACGCTGCCAAATAGCAACATCTGCATGTTTTGCTTTTCCTTTAAAGGTGTATTTATAATTACCTTCCATCAATTTAACAGGAGTTGCACCTTCTGTAAACGAATAAAAACCACCTTGCTTGTTTATGCGATTGAATGATGTAAAGATATTCGGCTTCCTTAAATCAATGATTTGAGCAAAGTTATCCGGTGTAGTATCCATCCAACGAAGCGTAATCTCATTTTTACGTCCCCAGCCATTTGTAACACATACGGCTTCTTTTTTACCTGCCAGATTCAAAGCCCAAACATCATACTTGTCATATACATAAATTGTGGAATATGACGGATCGTAACAAACTGCTCCGTATGCTGATGGTAATTCCGGTTTATCATGAGCCTCATCATATAATGGATAAGGTATAGCTTCGGAGATGCAGCGATTAGTTTTTGCAGCAATATCATAAGCAAACCATTGGGCTTTCTTGTTATCGAAACTGATAATGTATTTTCCGTCAGGAGTCATGAATACAGCTCCTAGTATCTCTTTCTGAGCCAACTCTCTTTTGCCGGTTTTGGTGTTCATCACATATACATCCTTCGGGTAAGGGTTAATCCAGTTTAGTGAGCCTGTATATGGATCTGTATCAATAAACAACGCGTTTGGAGATTTCTCATCAAAAGGATAAGACACAAACTGATCATCTCCATCTGTTATCGTCATCCAACGATCTTCTTTTGGCAAATAAACTGCAGAGTAGGCAGCATCTTCCAATTTCTTTTTATTGGCAATCTGCTGCGGATAATTGATTTTATCAGAAGTGCTCCATAAATCGAGCGAAAACTTCTCTTCTGCCGCTAAAGTGTCTTTAGGTACTTCTTTTTTCACTTTTGCATAATCAAAAACCAATCGGCTTCCGTTACGAGAGAAGCTCATGCCCTTGCCTACGGCATATCCTTCAGGGAGAACAGCTTCTGCATCTACTGCAACTTCTTTCACCTTATATTTATCGGCATTAAACTTCTTTTGTTTGAAATCTGCCGCATTGAAATAGTATAATTTAAAAGGTGCCACTTTGTTGGTATCTGAGGTGGCCAAGAACGCACCTTGCTCACCTTTTTCATCAACAACCAACTTACCCAATTTGCCCAATTTTGATTCAAACAACTTAACTTGCTTATTGAAGTCTGAAGCCCAAACAGCTTTCAATGAATCAGAAGTGACTGTATAAAGCAACAGGTTTGCCTTTTTATCAAATGTGTAATCGCCTACACTATCAATCAAAAGAGAATCACCCTTCAATACATTTGTTACAACAAGCTGTTTGTACTTGCGTTCTTTACTCTTTTTATCCGTTGTATCTTTAGGTATTGTGATTTCTTTGACATAAAATAAAACCGGAGCTTCTGCAGCAGCTTTACTTGTTGCTTTTACCGGAAGTACAATCTTCTTATTGTTAGTAAGATCAAATAAATAAGTTGTATCAACAGGTAATTTATCCGACTTCACTTTCTTTCTCTTAGCTACAATTACACTATCAGCAAAAGGTTTCACCTTGTAAGTAGCATAATCTCCATTGCCAAAGAATGACACAGAGCTACCACGCTCTATTTCATATTTAGACTTTCCATCCGGAGACTGAATATAAAGAAGGCCATCGCCCTTTGCAGGATTAATTTCGTATCCAATCCATTTTCCATTGTCGGCTACGGCAGTACGATCTATTTGTTTCCAACCATCATACACCGAATGATCAAGAGTATTCTTCTGTGCGCTTGCATCAGACACAGAAAGCAATGAAGCAAAAGCAGCGACGCTAAAGATTAATGTTTTCTTCATCGATTTAGTTTGATATATTAATTTAAATGTAGCCAAGAGTTACTTTCTATTTACAAAGATAGCACGAACGATACGTTTCACCTAAAATAAATTTGTATTTCAGAATTATTTCAGATTCCCCCAATAGTTTTGCATCATAATAATTACACAATTAAGAAGTATGGGTATGAAAAAGTTTTTTATTCCTTTTATGGTAAGTGCCGTATTGGCCGGAACAGCCTGTAGCAGCGACGACAATGATAATTCAATTCCATCAGTAGATCGCAGCATTGCTGAAAAACAACTTATGATTGATTACGCACAATATAATCTTTCAGACATTAAATGGAGAAATAGCAACGGATATGAAGTTGCGCAATTTTCAGCAACAACAAAATCAGCTCCATTCATTATGGAAGCATGGTATCAAACAGAGAAAGGCAAAGCAAACCGTGTTCTTGACAACAAGGATTTCGGGAAAACGATCCCTGCTGAAATCGCTGCTGCTTTTGACAAAACTGTATATGCTAACGCTACATTATGGAAAGTGGACGATGTAGATCTTGAATGCAGATTCAACGGTCATGCTATGGAAACAGTATACATCGTTGAACTAGAGAGCTTGATCACAAAAAATCTTGAAGCAAAACTTATCTTCGATGAGCATGGAACTTTGATCTTCGCTCGTGAATACGAAGATAAAGATTCAAACAATGATGATGATAAGTTCATCGTGAATCAACGTCTTATTGATGCGGTACATGCCGTATTCCCTCACGCACAAATTATTGATGCTGAATATGACGACAATAAGATCGAAGTAGATGCTATTATTGTAGACGAACATCACAATATCACTGAGATTGAACTTGTATTTGATAAGGACTACAATTTAATTTCCCAAGAGTGCGAACACGAATACACATTCGCGACGTTACCGGTAGAATTTAAGGAGTCACTACACGATTGGTACCTTCATAACACCGATAAACCACATCCAACTGAATTGACTCGTATTGAAATAGAAGAGAAAGTTGGCAAATTTATGGGTAAAGACTATGCCTTTAAAGTAGAGTTTGAAGTTGGCAACTACGAATTTACATTCTACATGGACGATCACTTTGTGATTATTGGTGAAGATGTGGAATTCGATGACTAATCCGATACATTTAGAAAACTAAGCTAAAAAAGGGAGTTTCCGTGATGGAACCTCCCTTTTATTGTATCTAGCTAATTTAAATTTTGAAATTGAATAGGCAAAACATCACCATTTGGTTTTGTTACTTCTAAAGCAAGTTGTCCGCCATTGTTTCCATCAAAATAATAAATCTTGATCGGATGAAGACCTTTCTTCATTGCATATTGCCCAATTACTTCTTTCGGGCCATGAGGTCCATCATTGTCTACAACCAGGTAATCGTTTACATACAAACGGCTACCATCGTCAGAAAGTAGTGCAAAAGAATAAATCCCATCTTCAGGCACTTCAATATAACCATTAAACTCAAGACCTAGAAAGCCTTTAGCTCCTGCTGGAATAGCAACTTTATCTACTTGTTGCGTATTTAATAGCTTAGCTCCTTCAGTAAAGTCTTCGCAATTCTTATATTTTTTCTCATACGATTTGCAAGACAAACCTTTTTTCAACGATGCTGCATCTACAACTGTAGGTTCTGCTAAAGCTTGCTTTACGAATGATGTTTTTACAACTTCATCTGCTGATCCGTCAGGACGGAACGTGCGGAATGTAAAGTCTGCCGATTCATTGATCACAATAGGTTCTGTATAAAGTGTCGACTCTTTTGTAGGAACCGAACCATCGGTTGTATATCTGATCTCTACCGAAGGCAACCAACAGGCAATGTCAATTGTATCTGTATCTAAGAAAACATTTGTCGCAGCAAAACCTTCAAGATCAGGAATACGATAATTAATACCCATAACATCCCAACGGTTATAGTGAGGGATAAGACGTGTTACGTAATCTGCATACTCACCTTGGCTACCCCAAGCAACTTCAGCAACAGCAGTCATCCGAGGATAGATCATAAACTCGAAACGCTCTTTTGAAGGAATCCATTCACACCACACATTAGCCTGAATACCCTTTACAAGTGCTACTTGCTCCGGAGACAAACCTTCGAGCGCTGGATTGAAGCTATATACATTCGGCAGAGTCTTCGCATCCGGACGATAGTCGAAATAGAAATGTGAAGTAGGAGTCAAAATAGCAGGGTTACCTTGCGCTGTTGCACGGTGTACCGCATCTTTTTCCCAACCTCTCCACCACATGATGGTAGCAGTTTCTGAAAGTCCACCTTCAAGGATCTCATCCCAACCGATAAGCTTTTTACCGTTTTCGTTGAAATGCTTCTCCATTCTTTTAACAAACCAAGACTGCAATTCGTATTCATCTTTTAGCTTTTCAGCTTTGATTCTCTTTTGACAGTTCGGACACTTCTTCCAGTTATCTTTCTCAACCTCATCAGCACCTAAGTGAACATATTCGTATGGGAACAAAGCAAAAACCTCATCGTATACATCTTGTGCAAATTCAAGAACGCTGTCTTTACCCGGACACATAGGAGCAGAAAAAGTATGTCCCCACCCTGCTTTGTCAAAACATGCAATAAATGGATAATTCGCAATAGCAGCAGAGAAGTGCCCCGGCATATCAATTTCAGGAATCACATCAATACCCAATTGAGTTGCATAAGAAACAATTTCTTTGATATCTTCTTGAGTATAATAACCTCCGTAAATGGTATCGCCTTCAATAACCTGAATGCGATCTACCGGAAGACTAAAGTCTGTATTATTTTCAGCCTCAACCAAACGCAAACACTCTCTATCGTGCGAGTTTAGTTTTCTGAATGCACCTTTTTCTGTTAGTAATGGATATTTTTTGATTTCAATTCTCCAGCCTTGATCATCAGTCAAATGCCAGTGAAACTTATTCATTTTGTACAAAGCCATTTGATTCAAGAAGTTCTTCACTTCATCTTTAGTATAGAAGTGACGAGAAACATCAAGCATCATACCTCGCCATTCTGTAGTAGGAAAGTCTTGAATTGTAACTGCCGGCACATCCCAAACAACCTTCGCATTTTTATCAGCTGATTGTTCGATTTGGGCTGGAAGTAACTGACGAAGCGATTGAATACCCAACATTACACCACGGTAAGATTGACCTTTGATCGCAATCCCATTTGATGTAACATCCAACACATATTCGTCGACATGTTGCAAAGACGGATCAATCGAAAGGTTGATACCTTTTGCCTTTCCTTGTACAATGTTTGGATTTTGACCTGAAGCATTGCTCAACATTGCAGCTAAATAATCTGCTGCAAGAGCAAGCTCTTCTTCTTGAAAACCAATTTCTGTGCCTGCACCAATTACAAAAGCACCATTTTGAGTCTGAATTGTTTTTGCTTGTGGTATCAGAGCTATTTCTCTGTCTACTTTATCACTTGCACAACTAGCCAACACAGCAGCCATACAAGCACCAATCAACCATTTAGCCTTCATTTGATTAATGTTTTGAGATTTAGAGTTAGTATATAATTATCTGAAATAAACTTAGAGCATAACCATCTATGCTACAAAGAGCTATTCTTAATTTTCAAAAACGTTTTCGACCGGACGACCAATCCATACTTGAGGTTGTTCGGCGGCAAAGATATCAGCCATTGTTGCGGCAATATCAAAGATCATCATACTGTTTTCTATTTTATAGTCTTGTTTTACACCAGGACCACACATTATAAAAGGAGTTTGCATTTCAGACATCGTTTTACCACCATGACCTTTATCAATACCTCCGTGATCGGCGGTTACGATAAAGATTGTTTTATCATAAATACCGGCATCTTTCGTTGCTTGTACAATCTCACCAACGTACGAATCTAATTCTTTTAGCTTTGTGTAATATTCCGGAGAAAAGAATCCGATACCATGTCCTACCCCATCCGGCTGATCATAAATAACGGCTAGCAAATCCGGCTTCTCTGCTTTAATATATTCTACAGCTGTATTTGTACAACCTTTCGGATTGTCTTCAGCAACCGGAGTATGCTTAAACAAATTCATTGCATTTTGTTCGGCCAAGTATTGCATACCATCCCATTCGAAGATATAACCAATCTTTGCATCCGGATACGCATCACGCACTACCCCAAAAATCGTAGGAAAAAGTCCGTAGTGAGACAAATTGCGAGAAGGAAGATCGGGCTTCTGCGAACCCCATGTTGTAAATCCGTGTAGTTCGGGACCAGCACCCATAAACATCGAAGCCCAGTTCACTGCACTTGACGAAGGAAGAACCGAACGTGTTTCAAACGTATAAGATCCATTCTTCATTAGAGCTTTCACATTCGGCATATCCGCCTTGGGCATACTTTGTCCGCCCCATCCATCTAGTCCGATAAGAATAACATGTTCGGCTTTCCAGTTTTCTTTCATTGCATCCTTTTCAGAGCAGGAAACAAACAAACATAGAGCAACAAGTAAATAAGCAAGTTTATGGGTTGTAAGTCTTCTTATCATGGTAATCAAAATTAAGTTGTTTAAAGCTAAGTTTTGTTAGAATAATCTGTTAATTAATAATCTACAAAGCAAAGTTAAGGCCTTTCGGTTAACTTTTACTATTTTCGCGGTAAAAATTATACAAATACATGAAGAAATCAATCGGATCAATAGCGATGGCAAGTAGCCTACTTCTCTCTTCATGCGGTACGGGAAGTACCACTGAAGCCAACAAAAACGAGAGCTCGCCTATCATCGAAAAGGCGACTGTAAAAGTAGAGAATGGTATTCTTACACCGGAAATTCTTTACAATATGTCTCGTTTGAGCGATGCAAAGCTTTCACCTGACGGCACAAAAGTTTTGTACGGAACAACCTACATGAGCCTTGAGCTTAACAAAGGTAACCGCGAACTATTTACAATGAATGTAGATGGTAGTAACAAAACGCGCATTACACAAACACCTCAAAGCGAACAAAATGCTGTATGGGTAAAGAATGGAACAAAGATTGCATTTCTTTCTTCTGAAAGCGGTTCGTCTCAAATTTGGGAAATGAATACCGACGGCACCGGTCGCACACAAATCTCGAACGTAGAAGGCGGTGTAAATGGTTTTGTTTACTCTCCGGACGAAACAAAAGTGCTTTATTTTACCAATATTAAATACGGACAACGTACATCTGATATTTATCCCGACCTACCTAAAGCAACGGGTAAAATCATAACCGACTTAATGTATAAGCACTGGGACGAATGGGTAGAGACCATTCCGCATCCATTTGTAGCAGACGTAACAAGTGGTGGTCTTACCAATGTTGTAGATCTACTTGAAGGAGAACCTTTCGAATGTCCGATGAAGCCTTTCGGTGGAGTTGAAAGCTTCTCTTGGAGTCCCGATGGTTCTACAATTGCTTACTCTTGCCGTAAGAAAACAGGAAAAGAGTATGCCATCTCAACAAATTCCGACATTTACCTATATACCCTTGCAACCAAAGAAACACGCAACATTACGGAAGGCATGATGGGATACGATACGCATCCGATGTTCTCTCCGGATGGAACAAAGCTTGCTTGGTTGAGTATGGAGCGTGACGGATACGAATCAGACAAAAACCGTTTGTTCGTTATCAACCTTGCAAACAATGAAAAGACATACCTAACCGAAACGTTCGATTACAATGCCGACGACTTGGCTTGGCATCCGGACAGTCGCGGATTGTTCTTCATCGCATGTAAAGAAGCAGTTACTCACATTTGGGATATCAACATTGCTAACAAAAAGATCCGCCAAATTACAGACGGACAATACAACTATAAGAGCTTCTCTTTGGCTGGCGGCAATATGGTAGCCATCCGTTGTTCGATGATGAAACCGGATGAGATCTACAATGTAAATACACAAACAGGTGAAGCAACTGAGATCAGTTTCGAAAACAAAGAGATCCTTGATCAATTGCACATTGGAGAAGTAAAACCACGTTGGATCAAAACAACAGACAACAAAGAACTTCTTGCATGGATTGTATATCCACCAAACTTTGACCCAACGAAGAAATATCCTGCAATCCTTTACTGCCAAGGTGGTCCGCAAAGCACAGTGAGCCAATTCTGGTCGTACCGTTGGAACATGCAACTAATGGCTGCAAACGGTTACATTGTAGTAGCGCCAAACCGTCGTGGTCTTCCGGGCTTCGGACAAGAATGGTTGGAACAAATCAGTGGCGACTACGGTGGTCAAAACATGAAAGACTACTTCTCTGCAATCGACGAAATGAAGAAAGAACCGTATGTAGACGCAGACAGACTGGGTGCTGTAGGTGCTAGTTACGGAGGCTTCTCTGTTTATTGGCTTGCTGGTCATCACGAAAAACGCTTCAAAGCATTTATCGCTCATGCCGGAATCTTCAACCTCGAACAACAATACTTAGAGACAGAAGAGATCTGGTTTGCAAACTGGGACTTGGGCGGTCCATACTGGGACAAAAAGAATGCAATCGCGCAACAAACATACGCAAACTCTCCTCACTTATTTGTAGAGAAATGGGATACTCCTATTCTCGTAACGCACGGTGAGCTTGACTATCGTATTCTTGCTTCTCAAGGAATGGCAGCATTTAATGCAGCACGCATGCTAGGTGTTCCAACAGAAATGCTGATCTTCCCGGATGAAAATCACTGGATAGCACAACCGCAAAACGGCATTCTATTCCAACGTGTATTCTTCAACTGGCTTGATAAATGGTTGAAATAACAACTACATAACTAACAAACAAACGGCACCTTCTACAAAAAAGCAGAAGGTGCCGTTTCTTTTTTAGATGAAACTTTTCACATATTAAAAGAAAAGCATTTGATTAAACTCAGTTTGAGAACATTCTGTTTCATTTATCTGAGCAGCCTTCATATTATATAAAGCTTGAGCAATTTGTGCGTCAAGAGCTTTTCTTGTAATCTTACCTTGAGTAGCACGAAGTATCTTACATAGATTGTAGGTAAAGTAACCATGAGGTTTACCATCTGGCATCATACCTTCCATCGAAACTTGATTTGCTTTACAAGCTGCCCATAATGTATGTTTTGACTCTACCACAGGCACAAAAGCCCTAGTAACAGTCATCTCACCTCCCGCTTTTGAGTTCAATTCCCGTTGATGAATAAAGTAAAAGCTATCCTCCAACATTGGAGGTAAGAAACGAGCTTGCTCTGTCGATTTTTCGCCCCCAAAACTAAACTCTCTCGTTCCGGAGCCAGCGTGACAACAGTCAAGAAACACCTCTAAATTGACATTTTCTTTAAGGTTTGTATTGATAACATCTTTGAGCACATCATCTGATATAAATCCGGCGCTTGGGTAGTCATGAGGAACTATTGCTTCATCTAATCCATCGATTTCTACATCTCCATTGATATTTGTCACTTGAGTTCCATGCCCTGAGTAATAAAACACCAAGCTATCACCTGGTTTAGCTTTAATCAATAACCATTCTAGGTACTTAAGAATATTTGCTTTTGTAGCATTCCTATTTGTCAAGATCCGAATATTAGAAGGACTAAATCCACAAATTTTTAAAGTTGTAGCCATATCTGCGGCATCATTTACACAACCACTCAAATCAGGACCACCGCTACCTGCGGGTGCATAATCATTTACTCCTACTAAAACAGCCTTACGTGTACCTATGAGAATAGGTTTCTCAGCAGCATTCTCTTTTGCTTTCATACGCATCGTTATTAATACATTGATTTTGAATTCAAAATAATCTCTGAAGAAAACAGAGAAACATCTCTTTTAAACTAAGCATTTGATATAAAACAAATGAAAGGCACAAATCGTTTATACTTTCAAGGTTATGCCTGAAATATACAGAAGCTACTACAACTCTTCACCATTGTATTGGCTGCAAGAACAATTGCCACTTCTCTAACTTTCCATTTAGATACAGTTCTAACCGATTGTAATTGATTTCTAAAAAATGATAGTGACTACTTACCGCAATGATTTTACCTTGCTTTTCCTTTTTAGCAGTTTCTTTAGGTAAAAGTTCATCATTATGATATGCATCTGCATAAACCTTATTCCTTGCCCACTTCATTGCTTCATCGTGGTTATCAATCCACAACAAATTATAGATATCATTATCCGAATTGGGTATGCGCAATACAGCCCGGTACTTTTGATTGATACGAGCTGTACGCAAAAAGCGATCTTTAAATGTAGAGATAGGCTCCAAATGAATCGATGCTAATTTCGAATCCACCTCAAACTTACGTATAAACTCAATTGTGCTATGTTGCACCTCTTTAGGCAGTTCTACTAGTTTTTGTAGGCAAGCCACACTTATCACTATGCGCATAACTTCAATATTTATTCAAATTATATCCTCACGAATTCAGTACAAAATAAATAAAGGATACACAACCAAATAAAACAATAAGTACGCCCATTACAAATAGGTTCTTAAACTTATCTATTCGTCCGGAAGATGCTTTTAGATTCTTCGCCACCACGAAAACATTCGTTAGGAACACCCCTGCACAAAGAATATAAAACATCAGATTCATAGGCTTTTATTTAAAATAACCCAGGAACAAGATGATTTGTTCTGACATTACATGCAATCTATACAAACAAAAATAGCAGCTCCGATGGAACTGCTATTCTATATCTATTTTATCCTTATAACTACTACTGCAACTGTTTACCGTTTTCATTGAAGATCACAACCATATCTTTTCCATTTACTTCCAATTCAACAATGTAAGTTGTTATGTTTTCACGAGGATCTGCATTCGGTGTTTCGCGGAAATAGATATCGTCAATTTGCGCTACAGTATAACCAGCTGCTAAAAACGCATCCTGCACAACTGTTGGAACATCTTTATAAGAAATCTCCCATTCCCAGTAAAGCAAGTTTTGCTGAGGATCAAAAACAACTTCAATGGCACGGTTACCACCAAACAAGTCTACCTCATAATTCTTTGTCGTACTATCCATATCGAAATCAAGGATACTGTATATCGATGAAGGGAAAGTCTGATTCAACTGATCCATGATCTTTTGAGGTATTACTACCGGTTTCAAAGGAGTATTATCAATATCAGGCACTTCTTTAATTAATACACCGCTGGCAGTATAATACAAAGTCACTTCGCCATCACTTTTCGGATCATCAAGTTCTACGCGATAAATAGAAGAAAAGCCATCACGTTGAATCAAATTCACATCATCATACGTCCAGGCACTGTATTTACTTGAAGCAATGTTCGTTTTGATCGCTTGTGGAAGTTGTGACGACTGCAAATCTTCTACAGTCAGCAACATTGTTCCGGCAGTATTGTACCACACTTCAGTTTCATTTTCGTTGTACTTAAACTCAGCCACATAATACGGATCTTCGTATTCCCAAGTAGGCGAAACTACGGTTGGGTATTCATTATTAAAAGCTGTGAGAACAGCATTGGGCACATCAATTGAATTGTTGTCGTCATCATTGCTACACGATGCAGCAAAAAATGCGATCAAGGCGATGCTGAGTAAACTTAACAGTTTTGTCTTCATAATAGATTCTTTATTTCATATTTACACTTCGTTCTCATAAAACAAGTAATATCCACAAATGTTGTCATCGATATAGATATTTACAATAAGCCTTTTAACTACGAGAATTCAACAACACAAATGATCGGAATCTGAAAGCATTGCTGCAAATATTTCCGCTCTAGATTGTCCGATTTTGTCATTTTTGCCGGTTCAGAAAACACGTTTTCAACCGAGCCGAAACAGACTCTTTTGCACAACGAAAGGATGGATGCCCATGTTTTACGCAAGATTGAGGCAAAAAGCATGCATGGTTCATGCAAAAACCATGTTTAGTTCGCCGAAAAAGCAAGCAAGGAACTCAGAAGAACCTCTTTTGGTTTTCAACGAAGACATTTTACGGCTTCCCCGAAAACGTTTTTCAGTTATAGTGAAGAGTAAATTCACTCACCGTGAATACTTTTTGCACTCTTCACTATAAGTAAACAAACTCTTCACGGTGAGTAAAGAAACTCTTCGCAGATACTTTGGGGCAAGTTCGTGCAAACAATCCGCCTCAACCTCACGAGAGCATTCCGCTTGAGGCAATACCCTACACGGGGCAACCACAAACAACTCTCGCGAAGTTGAGCAAAGTCAATATAGTACCTCTACAGAGCAACAAGCACCATTCTGCAAGTTCATTTTGCAGTTCTCAATAAGAGGCAACCCCTCTCTGTAAAGAAAATAGACAGATTTCATGCAAATAGTCAAATTCATCACTGCACAAAAAGAATCCAATCTAGCGCAAAAACAAGCAAATCCAAGCAAATAAGCATCCGCCTCAACCCGCACACACCCCAAAACCTTTTCAGCACAAAATACAATAAGACTCGAGGTTACGAAAAGGACTTTCCTTGAAAGTAGTCTTTCGTTATTATTTTCTTTAATTTTGCAACTTGACTGAGCAATCTGTGTTAGCTTAGTATTACCTTTTGCAAAATAACGAAACATATGACACATAGTAATCTGGATATTCGCTGGGAACAACGCTTTTCAAACTACAAGAAAGCGCTTGATAAATTGACAACAGCCGTAAGAATCTTAAAACCTGTCGTAAATAACGGAACAGAAATAAACGAAATTGACGAACTACAACGGGAAGGACTTATTCAGCGTTTTGAATATACGCAAGAACTTGCTTGGAAAGTTATGTCCGATTATGCCAAGTATCAAGGTTACCTAGACATAAAAGGGTCACGCGACGCATTTCGTTACGGTTTGCAAAATGGACTTATCGACTCAGAGAAATGGATGAATACGATCCAAGATCGAAATCGTACAAGTCATACGTATAATGAAAGTACTGCGCAAGAGGTAGTAACGGAGATCATCTTTGTTTATCACGACCTCTTTCTACAGTTTGCGCAACAAATGGAAACATTAAAAGCTGAACAAGACTGAAATTATACTATGGAACAATT
The DNA here is from genome assembly GCA_051660585.1 of Tannerellaceae bacterium. GTDB lineage: Bacteria > Bacteroidota > Bacteroidia > Bacteroidales > CAMTPD01 > UBA12018. The sequence continues at coordinate 37,734 of JBOFPV010000090.1, read as the reverse complement.
CGGATTATCAGAACAAACGATTGCTAAAATCAGATCTGTGTTTGCACGATATCACGAGATTGATGAGGTATTCATTTATGGTTCGAGAGCAAAAGGCAACTATAACAAATACTCAGATATTGACATTACACTTAAAGGATGCTGTCTGACAAAAGACCTTCTAACGAAAATCATTTTCGATATTGATGATTTATTACTTCCTTATGAGTTTGATATCTCATCATTTGACACAATTACCAACCCCGATGTCGTTGATCATATCAACAGAGTTGGGCAAACGTTATATAAGAAATAAAAAACCTTCGCGGCAATGTTCTTGGAAGAAGCATTGCACACGAAGGTTACATTGACTTATTAGAATAAATAAAAACGAGGATGCTAATCTATTGCCGTGATTGCCGAACCTTTGGTGACGCCGTTGGCATTGAAGGCATCAACGGTAAAGAAGTACGGCACGCCGGCGTTGAGACTTGTAAAGTTGTACGTATTGGTATCGGCTACTTGAATCGAGTTGTATAGCTTGTCTTTGGCAATACCGCAACGAATGATGTAGCCTTGCGCCCCTGCTACCGACGGCCAACTTACGGTTGCTTTGCAGCCGTCTGCCTCATTGCGGCGGGCTTGTACCGTGGTTACTTTTTGCGGAGCTTTGCCATTGCCTTTACCGAATACACGCAAGTCGCGCACGGCAAAGTACGGAGCCGAGGTATAGGCTACGTTTTTCAGGCGGATGTAACGAGCTTTGAATGGTTTGACAAACTCGATGTAATCGTGCGGAACGTCCGCTTTGTTGTTACTTTTGTCTGCAATTACCGACCAATCGTTTCCATCGGTCGAAGCCTCGAGTACATAGCTCTGGTACGAAGGCTGCTCGCGCCCCACCAGTTGCGACTTGTACTCACCAAAGTTTACCTGAATCGCATTGATGCTGCATGGTTCCAACAAATCCATTTGCATCCATTCGCCTGCGTCGGCGCTTTGTGCCACCCAGTGCGTGCGCGCATCTTCGTCTGCGGCCAAACTGCCATCGAAACTTTCCAATACGGACGACACTTGTACCGGTTTCTTATACGACAATACGTTCCAGTCGGGACGCTTGCCCTTGGGTTCTTTGCCCGGCAGATAGCACGGATAATCTCCCAAATAGGTATTGGTGTACATCAGTCCGTCTTTGTCGATTCCCGATGGATAAAGCGAGATGCGTCGCTCAAACATGTGTTGCACGGTGATGGCATTGGTTGCCGCTTTCCACAATTCATTGTCGACGGCAAACAAACATCCATGCCCTGCTCCGCCAATAAAGCCGGTTGGTTTAAATGAGACCGGACTATTATTCATATACGTAAACGGTCCCGTTGGCGTATCACCAATGTAAACGCCGTCGGCATAGGTTTTCCACTCCGTGCCCGGCCCCGCATACTGAAGGTAGTACTTACCGTTGTGCGGCGTAACCCATGCGCCTTCGATGTATGGGCGACGTTCCAATTCATTGAATTCACCCGTACGTTCCCATCCGCGGTTGTCTTTGTCGCTGTTGAAAAGATCAATTGCCTCGGCTTTGGTTTCAAGCTTATTCAAATCGATGGTGATTACACTGATCGGAGCCGTAGGCGAACATCCATAATATACATACAGGTTGTCTCCTTCGATCAAGAAGGCCGGATCCCAATAGGTATAGATCTTCTTTACAGGTTCCCACGTTCCGCTCTTCGGATCATTGGATCGATAGAGCATGGTGTAGCCGTGTGTAGATCCGGCATAGTAGAGGTAGCCTTCGTGAATAAACGTAGCCGGAGCATAGTCTTCGATCGGAAGCACCGGCTCTTTTATAGGAACAAACGTCCAGTTATTGAAGTCTTTCGTGTGCCAATAACCGCCCGACTTGGATGCGAACAGGTAATAATCGCCGTTGAACTCTGTCACAACCGGATCGGCCGCTTCGCGTACGCCTTTCCCATCGGGGATAATCATAAACCGATAGTTTAGGTTAATCGGATTGCAAAAGGTAGCGGGCGAAGGATTGATTTGTGCTTTAATTCCCGAGCGGGCAGAAAGATTCTGCCCGGCCAGAGAACATATAATCATGGATAGAAATAAGGTCTTTCTCATGTCTTATCTGCTTTATAAGATCTGCTTAGTTTATTTATTTCGGATCAGAACACCTGATAAGGAGTCCCTTCGATGGTCGTTTGTCCCATCACTCCTTCTGATTTGTGAGGCTGACCACCGCCGATATATACCTTTACATCGCCCGCTTGCATCACTTGGTTTCCTTTATTGTTTACCAACGAAAGCTCTTCGGGTGAAAGGGTGAATGTCACTTTCTTGCTTTCGCCTTTGCGCAAGTGTACGCGTTGGAATCCTTTTAAAGCGCAGATCGGCGTACGCTCGTTGCTGTTTTGCGGATGCATTACGTAAAGTTGTACTACCTCGTCGCCGTCGCGCTTTCCGGTATTGGTAACAGTTGTGCTTACTTCGATCGAGTTTCCGGTTGTTACCTTCGCCGGAACGGCAAGGTTCTTGTAACCGAATGTCGTATAGCTAAGTCCGTAACCAAACGGATAGCGTACTGCACCGTCAAAATAACGGTAGGTACGGTTGTTCATCGAGTAGTCTTCGAACGGAGGCAAGTCTTTGTCGCTGATGTATGTAGTAAGCGGCATGCGTCCGGCTGGGTTGTATGCGCCAAATAATACATCGACAATAGCGTCACCCGCAGCTTGTCCGCCATACCATGCTTGCAAGATTGCGTCGGCGTTTTGACTTTCCCAGTCGAAGTTCATGACCGAACCCGACATGTTTACCAACACAAGCGGTTTGCCCGTTTGCTTCAACGCCTTCATCAAGTCGGTTTGTACCGGAGGTAGTGCCGTTGTAGTGCGGTCGCCACTTGCAAAGCCTGCATAACCACCTGCACCTGCATCGCCTGCTTCTCCTTCATAATCGGCCGTGATACCTCCTACAAACACGATCACATCTGCCTGTGCAGCTTGTTTTGCCACGTCGGCAAACGAAGGCGCGTCTTTCAAGACATCTACAATACCGACACCGGGAATGTAATCAATCTGCATGGAGTTTCCGAAACGCTTCTTCAAGCTCATCAGCGGTGTGATGTTCTCACTTGGCACACCAAAGTAGTTGGCCAACTGTGCGTGTGCATTGTCGGCATTCGGACCTACCAATGCTATGCGCTTGATCTTTTTACTGTCGAGCGGCAACACGTCGTTGTAATTCTTGAGCAGTACCATCGACTTTTGCGCCATCTCGTAAGCATGTGCTTTGTGCGCATTACTCTCGATTACCTCACGACCAATGGTAGAATACGGATTCTTTCCGGCAGGATCAAACATTCCTAACTTGAAGAGAATGGTAAACAAGCGAGTTAGCGACACGTTGATGTCACGTTCAGAGATCAAACCTTGCTCCGTAGCCTGTACCAACTGTTGATACAAATCGCCACACTCTAGGTCGGTTCCGCTTAGCAAAGCATCCCCTACGGCCGAAGTATGACTGTCGTGCGTTTTATGATGTGCGGCAAAATCTTTGATACCCCAACAGTCCGACGTTACATATCCGTCGAAGCCCCATTGGTTGCGCAAGATATTTACCATCAGTTTGTCATTGCCGCAACACGGTTTCCCTTCGAAGCGATTGTAGGCACACATCACCCCGTGCACGTTGGCTTTGGTTACTAAATGACGGAATGCGGGAAGATACGTATCCCATAAGTCGTAAGCATTGGCACGTGCGTCGAATGTATGACGGTTGTATTCGGGTCCGCTGTGTACGGCAAAGTGCTTTGCACAAGCTACAGCTTTGAGATAATACGGATCGTTGCCTTCGAGACCGCGCACGATAGCCGCTCCCATCAACGAAGTCAAATAAGGATCTTCGCCGTAGGTTTCTTGTCCGCGTCCCCAACGCGGGTCGCGAAAGATATTGACATTGGGAGTCCAATAAGTAAGGCCACGGTAGATCTCTCCCGTTTTCCCGTTTTTCAGGTCTTCGTTAAATAGGGCGCGTCCTTCCGACGATGCGATGTCTCCCATCTTTTGCAAAGCAGGCGCGTCGAAGGTTGCTGCCATACCAATGGCTTGTGGAAACACAGTTACCTTTTCTTTGGTACGAGCTACACCGTGCAGTGCTTCGTTCCACCAGTTGTAAGCCGGCACGCCCAGTCTTTCCACTCCCGGAGAAGCGTGTTTCATCAACTCTACTTTTTCTTCAATGGTAAGTCGGCCAATCAAATCCGCAATACGCTGCTCGGTAGGCAGGTTAGCATTACGAAACGGATAGTCGGCCGTTTGCCCCATCATTACCATACCGCTCAACAATAGAGCCGATATGGTAACGCAAAACTTCTTTCTCATGATTTTAGATTATAGTGTATTCTTATTGACTTACTTGATGACAAACCAAGTGGTTCCGCCCGGTTTTACTTCTACCGGAAGAAGCATTTCTTGTTTGTCATTGAGTGTATAGCTTACTGTTTTTGCATCGGCTCCCGTCACTTGCGCTTTGTTCTTAAGTCCGGAATAATACAACGGCAGGCGCAACTCTTTCTTGATGGTGCGATTCGTCGGATTGAAAACGACAACCATTCCTTTATCGTCGATAAACGGATTTACGTGCATGATGCAATCCAGGTCTCTACCGGTAGGACGGCTTACGTGTATAATCTCAGAGTTGAGAATCTCACGGTATTGTTTGTACCAATTGATCCATTTCGAAACCATTTGTTTCGTTTGCGGTGTATCGTACAAACGTTTGCCACGAATGGTTAGTTGGGCGCCACTGCTTAAGAATTGCACCAACTGCGACTCGTAACGGTCGAGGTTTTCGCACAATGGCTCCAATCCTACGCGCGGATCATTGGTATAGAAACCGACCAACTGCAGTGTCATCCAACCCATGGTAGGAAGTTTATGCCAAGTGCCATCGTAAATATACTGGCGTGCCAAGAGCTGTTGTTGCTGTGGTGTAAGGTTGGCACTGGCTTCGCGGTAACCCATACCGGTAGCACTTTGCCCGTTTAGGAAGTACCAATCTGGTATCGGCACGTACATGTCGCGCTTTTGCAATTCGTGGATTACTTCTACTTGGGCTTTCCATTGCTCCCATTGTGAGTCGTTCATGCCGCGGTGATGCTTGTGATTGGTTGCCGCACACGGATCTCCGTGATATGGTCCATCCATGTTGTAGGTCTTAAAGCCTGTTTTGTCAAAGAACTCCCACATCTTTCCGTAGTAGGTATCTTTCCAATCACTGGCTACACAAACGCTTTGACCAAACAAGCTTCCCGGTTTTCCGGTTTCAGGACTGATGCAATCTACCTCTGCCCCACGACCGCGCGATGCGATTTGCAGTTCGTATCCGCCCATTGGTATGCCTCGCTCACCGGCATAGTCGGCAATCATTTTCCAGTGTTGAATGTATTTTTCGTCGAGATTATCGTGACTGATACCCGGCCAAGCCATGATATCGAGACGCTCCAATCCGAGCTCTGCCATTTGGTCGATGAATGCTTTCAGTTCTTTCTCGTCGTGCGAAGTAATACCGCCCGAGATAAGCGATTCGGTTACTTGCGGTGCCAACTTCTTATACATGCGACGATGCCCTAAGCTCTTGCGTTCGCGATCGTCAGAGTCTTGAAGCAATTCGAAAGTTAGGAACGATTTGAACGGATTCATCTTATCTACATATACGTCGGGTCCTACAGGCAATGTGCTTACCAATAGGTTGTGGTGCGGAAAGTCTAGGAACTTGTCTTCGGCTTGGTTGTGTGATGCCCATGTATTATACTCGGGATCGATAAGCCAACGGGTTGTTGATTCGCCACAATGATAAATCTTCGGCTCGCCTACAAAGTGCATTAACGCACTTCCGTTTCGGCTTCCGTTTACAAGAGCAAACGAGAAGTCGCTCTCTACATGAATTCTTGATACTTGGTCTTGGTTGATTGCCAGTTGTTCGGTTTCGATATCATTCAGAACGACACGTTTGTCGCCGTTGTTTACAACCTCTACCCACTTGACAACTACCGGAGCTCCTTGATAGATTTCATAATTCACATGCACTTCCAAGTCTTTTACAGCTTCCATCGCAAAGGTTGGTTTGTACTTCATGACTACACGCAATCCTTTTGCAGGCCATTCCGTTTCTACGGCATTGAACTTTTGTTTCCACGGATAGCGCATCAGCGGACTTCCGGTTTCTACATCGACTAATGTGAATGCAGATGTATTTGCATTGAGATCTTTGTACCAGTCTTCGAGCAAATACGAACATTCGGGTTGTCCTTCGAGGCCTCCTACATTGTACCAAACACTATCGATCATCACACGGGCTTCGGGTTTGATTGCCCGCACATACTCAGCTCCGTTAGTTAAGTTTTGATATCCTACGCATGCAACATTGTCTCCCACATAAAACGTACGACTTACCAGTCCGTTGTTGAGCTGCATCATGGTCGGAGCATCTTTCTCTCCTTTGATTACATTCAGCTTACATGGGTTTTCCACCTTATGAATCAGCCAGTCGTTTGGTTGCAACGCGTTGCTAAATGCAGTTACAAATTCTTTTCCGGCAGCAGGGGTGTATAGTTTATTCAGTAATGCGGTTTGCTCTTGCTTGCGTTGTTTGTTTTGTTCTTTAATGACTTTGTAGTTGAGAAGAAAGTCGGCCGAAGGGTCAAACTCCCCTGTTTTGAATGTAGCTACACGTGCTTCGTAAACCAATCCTTTGAATCCGTTTGGCTCTTCCGGTGATGACGCGATGGAGAAGTTGTTTGCAAAGTCTTTGGTTAGCGGAAAGGTTGCGCTCTCTTTGCCATTGATCCAAACCGAACCTTCACCGTCCGATACGACGATTGCAAGGTGTGTCCATTGGTCTTTCTGCAAATCACCGATGGTTGCGATGGTAGATCCGCCCGACACCAACACCCACTTGTCGTTGCGTTGACCGATTATGTAGCCGGCTTTACCGTTACCATTCGACAACACCGGAACGAGCTTTCCATCTACAGATTGAGCTGACGCAGGTTTTGCCCACACTTCCATCATGATGTTTTCGCCCGGAGTGCAGTAGGCTTTATCGAGCCAATATCCTTCGTTTTTACCGCTAAATAATACGGCTCCTTCTCCTTTTACAAGTTTGTCTGCCGGAGCATCGGCGTAAAACACCGGAACACCAATTGCTTTTAATGCATTACCGTGTTTTGTAGCTTCAAGAGTTGATGGTGCCGATGCATAGGATACATTTCCGACACGTCCCATGTTGTAATGAGAAACTACCTTTATTTTAGCTTGCAAACTCACCGATGCAAGAAGCCCAATCGCTAAGGGAAGATAAAAATTCTTCATGATATAAGTTTAAGTTAGATTCTTAGAAGAAAACGGATTTCTGTTTCATTCTTCATTAGAGTATACACCTCTACGTAGCAAACTATTTACAGGCATGCTTAGAAAAGAATGAATTCAACAATCCTTATAACTGATAAATAATAAAAAACCACCAAATAAAATCAATAAAAAAGCGTGTACTTATAAGATTTTATAAGCCTTCAAGAAAATAGTGTACTCAATACGCTTTCGATAGCAAATATAGAAATAAAATTGGCGACTGAAAGGGGTTGGTATAAATTGATTATGGGTTACGATATTCATGGGCGTTAACTTGTAAATAATCGACAAGGTCGATCTCACTTTGTGCCTCTGCAATTACCGGATACTGCTCTCGCATACGAAGCATTTGCTCATAGATGAGACGTGATTGCGAGATATCATTTTCGATAAAATATGTATATGCCCACAAAGTTCGCTGTTTGCCAAGCATGAATTTCTTGGTTCGATTGATGTAAAATTTGGCCTTCGCCTCATAAAATTGTCTGACCTCGTTCTTATCTGCCCCGTTAAGAATCAACAGAAAGAGCTTCTCTACATTCATCTCAAAACGCAAAATTTGCGGAAAGTCCTTTTGTTGTGCTTCCTGCTCTACCTGACCCATCACTTCGTTTGCTTTATCAAATGCGTAATTATCAAGATACCATCCCTCGCGTAATAAGAGAATCATTGCTGTAAAATAACTTGAAACTGGTTCGTTATTTGGAATATCAAACCACGATAATGGCAAGGTGGCTAATCTTGTTCCATTAGATTGAAGAGCGTTGACTTTTAGTGATAAGAACATTGCCCGACGCGCTGTTTGACTTTTCCTCAAGATACTTATGTTCATCATGTCGTTTGGAATACCAGACAGCAGCATCGGAATACCATTGGTTACGATAATAACCAGCCCAACAAATGCACCTACTAGTAAGCTGAAGTTGACAATCGTACTAAATAATCCAAACAGCGCCATGAGTAAAAATAGGATCGTTAGCAAAAGGTTGGCACAGACTCCTCCTAATAAGTATAGAAGTGATGATCCGGGATTATCAACTGTGCCCGGCGGATCCATCAAACATTGTCCACCTGTGCCCGGTATTGCAAATCGCTTTATATGATATTGCCCATTTACTTTGACCAAAACATATGACTTGAATCGAAATGATACGAATCTATAACCAGTGGCCAGTCCACAAACGAGGTGTCCGGCTTCATGAATAATAATCTGAAGATAACCTAAAGCAATAGCCAATACATAGACTATTCCTATCCTGAATAGAAAGTCGCCCCATTCGTTCGTTGCACTATTGGCTATTCCCATTAAATCGTACTTAGCACTGAGAATGCCTAAAAGACCGCTAACTAATAATATGCTTGCAATAAATAAGAATTGTTTCATCTTTCTAAATTCAATGTGAGGTTCTTCATAGAGCTTGCAAAATAAACATTCTTCAACAATAAATAGATGAATGAATAATTTTTCGGTACAAACACTAAACATTTTAACGGGGAACTTGTATTTTTGTATGTACAATTATAAATAATCAATCTACCTATGAGTTTTTTGACCAAGCTTTTCAAAAAAAAGTCGGACGAAAATGACCAAAACACAGGCAAAGGTTCTGTTGACGAGTTTGCATCGTTGATCCGAGTATATTATCAAGCAGTAATTGCAATCAATCTTGGTATTACCAACTTGAATATGCTTCAAGACCTTGCTTTGTTTAAACGCATGCTTAAAATTCCTACTCAAAACAATAAATTGGGTATTGCAGAAAGATCGAAAGTTATTAAGATTTTGATGCAAGATTATGGTTTGCCGCAATCGTTCTTTACAGAGATCGACCAATCGATCAAGAAGAACTGCCGTAACCAACAACAAGTTCAAACGTATTTCTTCCAGTTTCAAGGCTTCAACAATGACTTGTTCATGTTGATGGACAATTTGATGCAAATCAAATTCCGCTTTGCAATGCTATTTAAGAAGATGCTTCGTGCCATGACAGAAAAGACAGTTCATGATATCATGACTAAGACTGAATGGAAAGAAGTTAGCGAACAAAAAGCAGCATGGAAAGTACGTAAGTATGCCGAAACATTAGGCTTCTCTGAAACTTGGATTACTGACTATGTTTATAATATTCTTCTTCTTGCAAAAAGCGACAGCAAACGCCAACGCAAAGAAGATAAAGAAGAAAATAAATAATCGTTTCCGACTAAATAAAAAAGACTTACACAGATCTGATTGGTGTAAGTCTTTTTTTTGCAATATAACAACCGAGTACTTTAGCCTCAATAATTTAACCAGAGCTTGAATGTTGAGATCTTTTCTTTGCTAATCGTTATCTTTTCTTTTGAGCGTGGGGATACTATCACAACTACTTTACTATTGAAGTAAGGCTCGATCTTCTTGATCGATTCTACACTTATGATAAACTGTCTATTTGCTCTGAAGAACCGATCAGGGTCTAGCTGCTCCATCAATTTATCGAGCGAAAGATCTATTATATGCTCTGTTCCTTGAAAAGTAGTTGCAAACGTTATTTTGTTTTCTGTGTAAAAATATGCAATCTCAGACACTTGAAGTGTCCATAATTTATCAGCACCTGAAATAAGAAAACGAGTTCTATATTTCTTGGCTGGTGCACGTAATGCTTCAAACACATTGGATAAATACAATTGATTTGTATTGATCTTCTCATACATGCTTTCAAACTTTCGAATGGCCTCGTCGAGACGTTCTTCGCTTACCGGTTTCAAGATATAATCAACACTATTGACTGTAAATGCCCGAATAGCAAATTCATCGTAAGCAGTCGTAAAGATGATATGAGCGTTTGGCCTAACTTGTTCTAGAAATTCGAAAGAGTTTCCATCGGAAAGCTGAATATCGAGAAATATCAATTGAGGCTCGTCGTTATTTTCAAACCAATGAACAGCCTCATCTACGCTTCCGGGTAATATTTCTAAATCCCAGTTTGGTCTCACCTTTTTAATCATACTAAAAAGCAGGCGCGCCGCCGGTATCTCATCTTCTATGATTATCGCTTTAATTCTATTCATCGAGTAATGGTACTTTGACAGTAAAACGTTCAGAATCGTGTTCTAATATAATATCGCGTCCGGTTAATAATAGGTATCGGTTGGATAAGTTTTGCAAACCTGTCCCCGATTTAGCCACCGATCGTTTGGGACGTACCGGGTTTGTTACAACTAGCATGTCATCAATTATCTTTATATTGATAAGCATCGGCTTAGATGTATTTATTGAGTTGTGCTTGATCACATTTTCAATCAATAATTGCAACGTGAGCGGTGGCAGTCGGCGAAACAAATATGTATCGGCAACCGAATAAATAATATCAATGCAATTACCTAATCGCACTTGATGCAATGCGACATACGAATGTACAAAATCAATCTCATCTTTCAACATCACAAGTGGAACGTGTTGACTTTGTAATACATATCGATATACATCAGATAGATTACGTGTAAATACAACTGCACTTTTGGGATCATATTCTATTTCGGCAATAAGTGTATTCAAACTATTGAATAAAAAATGAGGATTCATCTGATTTTGAAGGGCAACGTATTTAGCCCTATTATTTTCTTCTTGCAAGTGTGCTGCTTTCTTTTGAAGAGCTAATAAATTTAAAATCGAATGATTTGCTAACAAGAGATTTACAACGACCAACTCGACAAGCCATACCGATAAAAGCATTCTCACACCTCCACTTCGAAAACCAAAAGGTTCGGCAGCTCCGACAAACATCTTCGCCAATACAATAAATGCATAGTTTAAAAGTAATAACGCCAAAGCTGTGAGCACATAAAGGCCGATAATCCGTGTACGCTTGATAAGATATAATGGGGATTTTCTATTTATCCAATTGCTAAATTGCAAAATAGAAAACCCCAATATATTAAATACAAAAAGAATATACACCGGAGCACCTACAGATGTAAGTGCTTCTTCTGAACCTGCCGGCAATACCGTATAATTGGTAAGCAGCAGGTACGAAAAGAATCCGAGACCTGAAAACAAGATGAAATAAAGTATATGATAAATGTGTTTACTCATTCTTACATTTTTGACTATCAATTCATGATAATTTGCTTGCCTCAAATGTATTGTTTTTTCAGTGAGCTCCATAACTATTCGTCGCTTTCTTCAATTGCGATAAATAAGATTGAGCCGCTACTTTTGCCTGTACATAGTTTACTTGCGAAGTAAGTCGATACACTTGCGCATCGATAACTTCAACGACAGATACTTTTCCCTCGTGATAACGTTCCTCGGCTTTTTTCTCATTTTCGTACGCTTTCTCAAGCGAACTTTCAGCTAAGTCGACCCGCTTGATTGCTTGTTGTAGAGATACTCGAGACGACTCTACCTCCAAGGCCACTTGATCTGCTACTTGGTTGAGATTGTCATTTGCCATTTCTATTTTGAAATTAGCTGCTCGACGTTCGTTCTTTCGTTTTCCCCACTCAAAAATAGGGACCGACAGCTTGGCGTAGAAAGCATAGTTGGGGTCGAGATCTGACTTAAAGTCATAACCCGGTGCAGAGTAGGATCCGTCTACGCCAATGTATAGCTGCGGTTTATATTGTGAATCGTTTAATCGTTTCGTTACTTGCTCTATCTTGATTTTATCTTGCGCAATTTCTAATTCAGGTCTACTGCTACCTCTCGTCAAACTGTTGATACCATCTGTTGTTACTGTTGGAATTAAACTATCCACAACTGTAGGTGCCTCGAGCGGAATACCAATCAATGAATTGAAAGCCATTAGTCCTGTTTCAAAGTCTGCTTTGGCTTGCAAGAATTGATATTCTGCTTCGTTTTGCTTCACTTGTGCCATCAACAAATCTTGTTGATCGGTAAGTCCAACCTCTACTCGTTGACGAATTGTATTCGCAAAAGTTGATACCGAATTGTAGAATTCTGCTGTAATCTCCTCAAGTTCTTTACGTGCTACTGTATTCCAATATTGAATATCAGTTTGGTAACACACCGACAAGCGAACTAAGTCTGATTGATTTCCGGCCAATGAACGCTTATTCTCGGCCATCTTAATAGTCTCTAAGATACGTCCTCCCGTGTATATCGGTTGAAGTATAGACGCTGTTGCTCCATAATTTAAATGCTTCCCTTGTATTTCAATTGGGTTCTCGAGCATAGGCAGCGTCTTCGATAATTCTAACGGTTTTCCTACATATTGAAAGGTAGCTCCTGCTGATAATTTTGGTTTTAAATCAGCTTTAGCAGCTTTTTCTAGTTCAATACTTGCTTCGATATTGCGCTGTGCAGACTTCAAATCATAACTATATTCTAAAGCCTTTGATCTGTATTGTTGCAAAAGCGCACTCTCTTGTGCTGCTCCCGGAAGAGCAACAAAGAGTGCTAGTGATATGTGTAGTAAAGATTTCATTATCTGTTTTTTACTTTATAAAATAAGGCATACAAGGCTGGCGTTACAAAAAGCGTAAGCATCGTTGCAAACGTAAGTCCGAAAATAATTGTAGCAGCCATTCCACCGAATGCAACATCAAACAAAAGAGGTACCATTCCTAATATAGTCGTTGTTGCGGCCATCAATACCGGACGGGTACGTGCTACTGTCGATTCGATTATTGCCGTATATACCTCAATGCCACTTTTGGTTTGTATTTTGATTTCATCAAGCAATACAATCACGTTCTTGATGATCATACCTAAAAGACCCAACCATCCGGCTATAGGGAAGAATCCAAAATCAAATCCGGTAATCAATAGACCAACGGCAACACCTATTATAGACAGTGGTAGTATACATAGAATAATAATAGGATCTCGATAATTACCAAACAAAGCCACCAGAATCAATATTAGCATTAGAAATGCCAATGGGAAATATTTTGCTAAAGCCTGCAACGCTTCTGATTGATCTTTAAATTGAGAGTCCCAGAAGAAAGTATAGCCTTCAGGCAATTGTATGCTTTCAACTTCTTTTCTAATCTCGCTATGCACTTCCGACATTGTTGCGTCTTCTCGCACACCACACATAGCAGCCATTGATAATTGTCTGTTATAGGTTCTAACTTGCGGAAACTCCCATGATGTTTCTATCGAAGAGGTAACTTGTGTAAGAGGTACAGACGAACGACCATTCCAAACAGGTAGGTTTTTAATCATGTCCATATCAATAGCTCCATCCACATACTCACTCTTTATCAAAACAGGTACTTGTTTTTCATTATCGCGATACACTCCTACAGAAACCCCATCTGTTAGTGAGCGCATAGATTCCATCATTGATGCTTTTGTTACTCCCATCTTTCCGGCTTTAACCGGATCATATACCGGTTTTATCATCATCGACATATTTCCCCATTCATTTCTGGCATCCGCAACTTTTGGGTTACGTCGCATAATATCAATTGCCACATTTACCAAAGAGTCGAGAACAGCCTCATCCGGACCTAAAAAGCGAGCTTCGATTACAGCTTCAGACAACGGACTCAACTCAAATCGATTTACTTTAATCAACGGATTGGGAAATTCTGCACGAATATTCTCCTGCAATATATTTTGCAGAGCTACAGCTTCCTTTGAGCTTGATGCCTTAACCAACAATTGGGCGTAATTAGGTTGTGGACCAAATGCAATGTTCGATAAATAATAACGTGGAGGAGTACGCCCTACAAACGTTGATATAAATTCTGCTTTCTCAAACGATTCGATATAATCGGCTATTGAACTAATCTCATTATTGGTACGCTCAATCGTTGTCCCCTCAGGCATCCAAACATCAATAGTAAAGTATTGTTTCTCTAATGCAGGTACAAACACCTTGGGTATAAATTTAAAACTCCAAGCTGAAGCCATCAACAATACAACCATTGAAGCTATACAAACAATGCGATGTCTTAAAACCCAGCGCAATGCAGATCGAAACTTATCATAAATACCTCCGGTATATAGCTCTGCTTTTACTTCTTCGGGACGTGGACGTCTTACAAACTCTTGAATACAGAATGGAGTTTGTATCATTGCAAAAACCCAACTAAACATCAATGAAACTCCAATCACAATAACCAAAGACGAGAGCAACTCGCCGGTTATATGTGGTGAGTAGTAGATTGGAAGAAAGGTAAGAATCGCAATTACGGTAGCTGCCAACAGCGGTATTGCCGTTACTTTAATCGCTTGCATGATTGCGACACGTTTACGCATTCCCTTTTGCATATTCATTAATGCGGAGTCTGACACAACAATCGCATTATCAACGAGCATACCCATCGCTATAATAATAGCAGCCAAAGACATTCGCTGTAGCGCTATCCCTTGTGCCAACATTACGATCAGCGTCGCAAAAATGGAGAAGATCAAGCCACTGCCGACCAACAAGCCGTTTTTAAAGCCTATAAAGAACAATAAGATCGCAACAACAGTCATGACTGAGATGACAAGATTTAATATAAACCCATCATTTGCCACAGCCGACTCGTAACCTTGATCGTAAATAGACGTTAAGTCGTATGCCTCATCCATTGAAGAGTTAAACCAATCAATTCGATCTTTTACGATCTTTGCCATATCTACAACGTTGCCCGTTGGAACTGTCGAGATAGCTATACCTACAGCTTGTTCGCCATTTATTTGCATCAAATTTGATATCGGCTTCTTGTATCCTTCGCGCACAGTTGCAATATCACACAAACGAAAATGCTCTCCACTCTTTGATACGATGGTAAGATTCTCAATCTCTTCTAATGAAAAAAAGTTGCCCGTTGCTTCAATGCGAATACGATTATCATCCGTCTCAATTGCTCCGGCATCCACCACTTTATTTTGCGCATCAAAAGCCAAACGAATATCTTGTGTTGTCAATCCGCTCGCAGCCATAATTGACGGACTCACCTCTACGTCAATCGTTGGGACTTGGATACCGTACAGCTCAACTTTGGCAACGTCCTTAACCTTAAGCAAATCATTCTTGATCAATTTTGCCTGTTCTTCAAGTTCTCTATACGATTTTCCTTGTCCTGTAAGACCGTAAAAGACTCCAAGTACATCTCCAAAGTCATCATTTACGATGGAAACTCCGGTTCCGGCAGGTAGCTTACCTTGTACATCTCCAACTTTGCGCCGCAATTTGTCCCAAAGCTGTTGCATCTCTTCTGCTCTGATCTCTTTCTTTACGTATACAGTAATTTTTGAAAGACCTACTCGGTTTTCTGTTTTCAGATAATACAACTCGCCCAATGACTGTATTGCTTCTTCAAGCACATCAGTTACTTGCGACTGAACCTCTTTAGGTGAAGCGCCGGGATATGGAGTTAACACCAATGCTTGCTTTATTGTAAAAGGAGCATCTTCTAATTTACCCATTTTTGCATAAGCAAAAACACCTCCAAGCAAGACTAATGCTAAAAGCAAAATGGTAAATGGCTTATTCTGAAGAAAATATTTTATGACTTTCATCTTATTGTAGGGTTATCTGTGCACGATCAGTTAAAAAACGAAGCCCCGATGCTGCTAGTACATCTCCTTTTTGCAGACCTGATAAAACATGAACATATCCACTGTGCTTCAAGTCTCCCACAGCAATCTTTCTTTGTTCAACAATGGGCTCTCCATTTTCTGCTTTCGAAATTACCCATACATAGGTTCCTAAAGCCGGTCGATTACATACAACCGATTGTGGAATCATTAGTATTTGAGCTTCTTCAACTACTGGTTTTTCGAAACGAATCACTCCCGACATTCCAGCCAACAAATGACTTTCTTTATTTGGCAATACAGCTGTAAACAAATATGATAAATTATTTTTGGAAGGACTCTTTGAAATTTCTTCTACAGCAGCAGAAAATGTTTGTCCTGGCAGAATATCAAACGACAATTCAACTTCTTTTAAGTCTGAAGCAATCATTGCTATTTGCTGAGGTACGTATGCTTCGATCTTAAGTCTATCTAATTCTACAAAAGAAAACACAGGTTGAGTTGCTTTAACATCCTGATGTTTCTCAATATATACCTCTCCAATATATCCATCAAAAGGGGCTCTAAGCTGTGTATCGTTCAATTCATTCTCGGCAGTTTCATATGATGCTTTTGCCACCACGTAATCTGATTTTGCTTTCTCATATGCACTTGCAGAAATATTATTGAGCTTATATAAAGACTCTATACGTGCGAATTCAGCATTTGCTTGATTATATACAGCTTCAGCTCTTTCCTTCCGAATTAAAAAATCGCGTGAATCGATCGTAGCTATGATGTCTCCTTTTCGGTAATGATTTCCTGCTAGAACTTCAAACTGTTTGATCGGTCCACCTACACGAAACGACAACTCTGTAGTTCGATATGGCTTTGAAATAAATGAAAAACTTTGTGTAGATAAGTCCTTACTTTCTACCACTTCAACTGTTTTTACTACTGCTTTTTCATTTTTACTTTGTTTGCCGTCACTGCAAGAAAGGCAAAGCACACTCAGGCAAAACAATCCAATAATTTTTCTCATTTTATTTATCTTTTCAGTCACATTTCTACTGTAAAGAAATAAATTGGTGTTCATAAAAGGTTGTTCTGATTTCCCGAAACGGAATAATACGCTTCCAAAACAGAAAAGTCCGCCCCCTAAGCTTAATGTGCAGCTTAAGAGGCGGACTTTATATATGGATGTCGACTATTTACGGATTTATTTTTAGGGCATCATCCCATGTCAGCTTTGTAGGACAATTCCATTGCGGTTGATTCAATTCACAAAAATCACCATTCTTCTTCGACTCTTCAATCATTATTTGTTTTAGTTGTGCAATGCGTGCAACCTGTTTTGCATCATCAATCAGATTTCTAGTCTCTTTCGGGTCTGATGCTAAGTCGTATAATTCATAATAGTTTTTACCTTTTACATTATATGCTATTAGCTTAAAGTTATCTTTTACGATCCCACGAATCAAGTTACTATAGTTTAATGAAATCAAATCACGGTGCTTTTTATTTTTACCGCTCAACAAAGACTTAAAGGATTTTCCCTTTACACACTCAGGAATAGGTAAACCGACAGCTTCGCAAACCGTAGGATATATATCGTATAGATAGCAACCACTATTGTTTTGTCCCCCTTGCTTTATTCCTTTTCCAACCATTACCAGGGGCACTCGTACACTGTGATTATATAGATTTTGTTTGCCTAATAACCCATGTTGTCCTACAGCCAGTCCGTTATCGGCGGCAAACACAATAATAGTATTTTCGAGTTGTCCCGATTTCTCCAATGCCTCAAGTACCCTTCCGATTTGTGTATCCACTTCACTAACCATGCCATAATAAAGAGCCATCTCCTCTTTTACCATTTTCTGTGTGCGAGGAAATGGTCTGATTACTTCATCTCGAACATCAAGATCTCCCGTATCATACGGAGGTATATCACTATAATTTACCGGCAAATGAAGTGTATCTGACATGTACTTTTGTCCATATCCCGGTGGTGGAGTACGCGGATCGTGCGGAGAAGTAAACGCTACATAAGCAAAGAAAGGGCGATCGTCATTTACCGTATTACTTAAAAACTCAACAGCTGCATCAGCAAACATCTCGCTTGAGAAGCAATCTCCAACAAAAGGCTGCTTATAATTTCCTTCTTTATCGTAATGATGTAATCGTGGTGCGAAATGCCCGTTTGATTGATAAGTATGCATTCCTCCGAAAAAGATATTATCGCCCTCTTCAAATGATCTATTAAAAGAGGCAAAACAATTATGCCATTTTCCTGTACCAAACGTACGATAGCCATTATTTCTGAAATGCTGTGGCATCGTAATCTGGTCTTCGGAAATATAACGACCGTCTTGCTTCACATCAAATATCCCAACCCCTGTCATTAGCATTGCTCGACTTGGCATTGATAAAGCTCCTGTCAGAGAACCATTGGTAAACGTATTGGTCATCGTAAAACCTCTTTTTACCAATTTATCCATATTGGGCGTATAGACATCGGGATTACCTAAGGCTGCAATCGCATCATTTTGCTGGTCATCTGTTAGAATAAATAATATATTAGGTTGTTGGGATTGTGCCTGCAATGTTGTTATCACAGCAAAAGTTCCCATGGTAGTAGCAAGTAAGGTTTTTCTCATTTCTGAATTATTGATTAAAAGTGTTCTCCGTTAGCGTAATAATTACGGGATGCTAAATGGTGGAAATACACTTCAGATTCCGGATATCCAGCTTTCTTCAAATAGTGAGAAATTGTAGAGGCAACTTCATCTTCCAATGTTATTTCTCTATTGAACGCACAAACCTCAATCAACGGATAACTAAGAATCATTGTTTCTTCAGATATAAACCTTGATTCAATAACTTCCAAAGTAATATGATCTAGCGGAATATTGTAAATAGTTGCAAGTCTATTATGCATATCCTTACTAACAGTTAATAGTTTTGCTGTATCTACAGCATGGAATCGAATCGTAGGCATAGTGTTGTTAATTTTTCTGCGAAGTTAACGAATTTGAAGTAAAACTAAGTGTGATATATTAATAAAAATAACGACCGGGTGGTATCTCACCAGCCGGTCATTACACTAACTCTTAACCTTAACAATGATTTATTGCTTTAATTCAATCTCATTTCAACATCTATATTACAAAGAATAAAAATGACAATAAAGCAACGTTTGCAGATCGTAATTTTCTAACATGATTATGATCTGCTACAAATATAACCACAGAAATTGATTTAACAATAGTTTTACAATATTATTTATAATAAATCAGACATAACTAGTCAAAACCATGTATACTGATTATGCATACAATCATTTTACCTTGCTATAAAGCTGCCTTATGATACCATCAACTAATCCCAACTTCGGAACTTGCAGCTCTCCTACTTTAGCATATTTCATAACTGTTATAAAAATTTTAAGAGCATACTCTATTACGTCTGCTCTATAAGGATTTAAACCAAACTTCAAAATTCGTTCATCAATAGTCATCATCATCACCGAATTGTATAATTCTTTTAGATCTTGATATTGAATCGACTTATCATCTAAAATCTTCCTTACTCTATTAATATTTCCACCAGACCCTAATATACAAGAAGGAGCATATTGCTCTGCTATCATTTCTAACCAACTTTGAAGTTCTGACAAGGTATCTTCAGCAACAGCCTCTTTCAACATACGCACGGTCCCTATCCTAAAAGATCTTGAAAGAATTCTATTACCATTGTAAATCACAGAGATCTCTGTACTACCACCTCCTACGTCCACATATAAATAATTACCTTCCGGTGTAATAATTTCATGCATTCCACTAGAAAATATTAGATCAGCTTCTTCTTCACCCGATATAATTTCGATATTTATACCAGATTCATGTTTAATCAACTCTGCAACCTCAACTCCATTCACAGCCTCACGCATAGCACTTGTTCCACAAGCACGATACGCTTCAACTTTATAAGCCTTCATCATGTAATAAAAACCCTTCATCAAATCCAACAAAGCCATTTGTTTATCGACAGGAATTCTACCTTCCGTAAAAACATCTTCCCCTAAACGTATAGGAACACGCATAAGATTGACGACCTTATATTGAACCCCCTCATCATGTGTAAAGGCATTACAGATAAGCAGTCTTATAGCGTTTGATCCCATATCAATAGCACCATACGTATTCGTTATCATTGTTTGCATAGACTACACATTTTTATAAGTTAGACTTTAACAAGAAGTAGTTGTGAAGCTCTTCTTGTGCTCTTATACGCTTATTTAAATCATTGCGTACATAACTATTCAACAATTGAGGAGACAAATCTCTTGCTTTCACATTATCTTTCCATTGTATCTCAAACACATCTCGAAGTGTTGACTTGATATCTTTGTCAAATATAGGCACAGCAGCCTCTACCCTTCGATCGAGATTACGCCCCATCCAATCATTACTCATTAGAAAACATTGCTCATCGCCTCCATTATAAAAAAACATGAGACGTGCATGCTCCAAATACTTATCGACAATGCTTATTGCTTTAATAGAATCACTCAATCCTTCTACTTGAGGTCTTAGACAGCAGATACTTCTTGCTATAATGCGTATTTGCACACCAGCTTTACTTGCTTCGTACAAAAGTTCGATCATCTTAGTATCAACAAGAGCATTCAATTTTAAGTCGATCTTTGCAGATTTACCTTGTTCTGCAAATTCAATTTCTCTTCGAATCATCTCGCTTAACCGATCACGCATTCGCTCGGGCGAAACAATAATACACTTAGTATTCATACGCGTACGTTTCTTCTCAATAAATGAGAATATGCGTTCTACATCTTCTCCTATACCTTGATGAACAGTAAATAAACCGATATCTGAATAAATCTTAGACGTAGTTTCATTAAAGTTTCCGGTACCTATATATGAATAATAATACTGCTTGTTACCTTGTTTGAACTTCACCAAAGCCAACTTTGCATGCACTTTCAGTTTTTTATTTCCATGCACAACATTTACCCCAGCCTCTTCCAACAACTTCGACCAATAGATGTTATTCTTTTCATCAAATCGAGCCTTCAATTCAATCACAGCCGTAACCTTTTTACCATTACGTGCTGCGTTAATCAACGCATTCATCACCTTCGACTTCTCAGCCACCCGATACACAGAGATATAGATCTCCTCTACATGTCTATTAAATGCAGCTTCTCGAAGAAAATCAATAAAGTTGGAAAAAGAGTGATATGGATAAAACAACAATACATCTTTACGTTTTACTACATTAAGCAACCCTGTACTCCGTGCAAAATCAGGATGAACAGCAGGCTTGGGTCGAGTCTCTTCTAGACTAGGATTCACAACTGGAAAATTCATCAAATCTTTCATGTGCTGGTATCGGCCACCCGGAAATAAAGAATCGGCCGACTTAAATTCAAGCTTTTCGATCAAGATTTGTTGTAAATCGCTAGGCATCGTTTCATCATATATCAAACGAACCGGTCTACCGGTAACTCTGCTTTGAACAGCTTTACTCAACTCCTCAACCATTCTTTTTCGATACGAATTACCTAGCGAAATCTCCGAGTCTCGTGTAATCTTAAACGAAAATGCATCGATGGTACGAAAACGAAGCATAAAAAACATCTTTCTTAGATTAAAGCGAATCACATCCTCTAGAAGAATAATTGTAATGACACCATCATCGCTAGTAGGAAGTGTTACAAATCGATTTAACACATTGGGCACCTCAACAATTGAATATCGAGTATTTTTTTCTGTCGGCACATCCCCACCCACAATGCGTACAGCCAAGTAGATACGATCGTCTTGAAGAAAAGACATAGAAGTATTCCGCTCTAGTAATATCGGCACCAACTGCGAACGCACCTCTTCTGAGAAATAAGTTGCAACATACTCCTTTTGTATATCTGTAAGCATTTGCTCATTAACAATATTAATCTTCTCTTTTCGAAGCTCTTCACCAAGCAATTGATATACATCATCAAATCGATGATGCATGCTTACAGCCTGCTGCCGTATTCCTATAAGAAGACGTTCAACTTGAGCAATACTAATATCTTCATCTTGCAATGTAATCTTATCCCGAAGAGATTTTAAAACAGAGGCCACTCGTACTTTAAAAAACTCATCCTGATTATTTGAGAAGATACCCAAAAAACGCAAACGCTGTACTAGAGGTACTGTTTCGTCTAAAGCTTCCTGCATGACCCTTTCATTAAAAGAGAGCCAACTAAGCTCGCGGTTATTATGTTCTGTTTGTCCCATATTCTACCCTTATCTATATAAAATTAAAGCTAGACCATATATTATCATCGAATATAATATAACCCCTCTAAGGTTAACCTGCTAAAATAAATACAATTTACACAAAAATAAATCATCACCAATAAGAATATCCAATAAAGAATCAAACCGTGTTTGCTACGAAGAAATACAAAATAAAAAGCCCAAGCTATTTTTATTAATTTAAATGTATGTGTTAATAAATTAAACACATAAATCATACAGCAATATAACAACAATAAACATTTGAAGGCTTATAATCTCTTAATCATGCAATTTATACTAAATAAGGAGCTTGCATTGTTAATCCAGAAAACTATAAAAGCCACAGCTCTGTTTTATCATAAAATCAAGCATTTTCAATGTATAAACTTTTAATTCGAATAGTCTCAATGTACAATGTAGATACATTTAAAGGTTTAATTCTTTGATCATTGTTGTAAATTTTCAATTCAGCCAATTTTAATATTAATTCTAATAAATGCAATGTTTATGAAATACGAGTATTTGTCAGCTATCTTCTTAGCTGGATTTCTGACATTCAGCATCAATTCTTGTACAAGCGAAGACCAACCTGCTTCGATTAAAGGACAAACAACGCAAGTCAGTTTCGCGATTATGATGCCTGAAGGTATACAATCAAAAGCTACTACAGAATCATCTCTAGGGGATACTCCTTGGAAAAGCTATACTCAATGTATGTCTCAATTTGATAAGGATGGTAAACCGATCCCATCAAATCCGGATTTCCCTATCGTTGCAAATATGAATATTACCCGTAGTGAAGATGGAACTGGGCCAGCAGATTTAAATGTGAAAGTCAATATTATAAAACGTGCAGATGGCTCTTATGTAACCGATCCAATTACAGTAGATGCAGGTAAAACATATACCATTAACACACTCACTATTACTGACGACACAAATCTTTCACTTGTTTATTTTTCGGGCGTTGCATCGGGCGCAGCATTTGCACCTTATGTTTCACAAACTCTACCTCAAACATTTAATGTAGCCGCATATACAAAACCAACAATTGATGTTTGGGTCCTTTGCGCAAGAGGTTTTGAACCTGAAAAATTTGGAAAGCCTAAATTTGATATTAATCGCGTAGAAGTTTCATGTATTCCTATCTTCGTAGATGTATGTGACAGTGTTGGTGAAGACTTTGTTGCTTCAGGGTCGATTGCTCTTCAGAAATTAGATCAAGCAACTGAACCAGCCATTACAGATTTCACAAGTGGGAAAGTTATCGACAATTTAACGTCTGGATACATTTCATATCTATGTTTTGCTGACAACCTCGACAAAGCTGATAACGAAGAGTGGTACTTAATTACTGTAACCTATAAAGACCCTAATGGGGATGGTAATATTACACAACAAGAAGTTGTAACGCTAGAAGCACTAAAGAAGTACAAAACATCATCAAGTTGGAATGCAACATACAATTACCTTGATATTCTAATTTGTGGTAATACCTTTTGTCTTTTCAGATGTGAAAATACACCGAATGATTGTAGCAGTAAATTCTTTGAGGGCTTTGAAGACGTTAATAGCCCAGCCGATCTTGCAGCTAAAGGATGGAGTGGCTTCTCTGGCTCAGAATCCATAGTCCCTGGTGGAGTACCCACATCTGGAAAGTATATGCTTGCTGCCGGAACAGATAACAAAGGTGACGATAATTATAATTGGATAACAGGTAAATTCCAGTATGTAACTGGAGACAAAATATCAATGGATTTGAATGCATTCATCAAATTTGATGACTGGGACAACTCCAATACTAAAGCTGATGATAAAGATCCTGGGCATGACGGAGGTTATGTAACTGTAAAAATCAATTTAATTAGCACAACTGATAATAGCGTTACTGAATTTGGAACAGCTTCATTTAAAGTAACCAAACACAATAGTGGTACATGGCTTCAAGACAAACCAGTATTAGTCTCTGCAAAACCGATTCCAACCGGATGTTACAAAATGGAGCTTGAAATAACACTACCAGGTTATGGCTGGGCTATTGATCCAAAGACAGGAGAAGCTAAACATTGGTACGACGTCTTTAATTTTGGAATTGATAACATTCAAAATAATCAATAATATATCAAATAGAATAAGCGTGATATATCAATACGCGCTTATTCTTTAGAACACCTCCGATTAGACAGGATGTATTCGGTATAGTTTGATTATCCAACCAACATTTAATTCCATTGTTATGACCGTACGATTATTAGGACCAATTTTAGCAGCATCTTTACTTACTCTTACTGCATGCAGTAATGATGATGATAAAAGCAGCAATGTCCCAACTGGACAGATTGAATTTGAATTTGTATTTCCGGAGGGTGTGAATACAAAAACAAGCGAATCTATGTTAGGAAATACTCCTTGGTTAAATTTTACGTCTTGCACAAGTGGATTTAATGAACAAGGAGAACCAATTCCTACAAATGAAAAAAATTTGAGGGCACATATAAAGCTTGAAAAGAAGAACAAGAATCTTCGCACTGGCGCATCAATAAGTCCAGATGTGATTGAGAAAGAAATTAACATTGTGATAAGAGAAGGCAAAACACATGTAACTGAGCCAATCACATTAGATGCCAATACCGAATATCAACTTACAGATATTTTAGTTAAAGGCACCGATCCGCTCAATCCACTGGTTCACTTCTCTGGAGTTGATCAAGGCTCAGAACTGGCAGCTTATGTAGCTTATACGCTACCGTATACATTTACTGTGCAGCCTTTTGAAAAGCATTACATTGAATTCCCGGTACTGTGCGCAAGAGGTATTCCTTCTGATGCATTCGGAAAACCAAAGTTTTCGATACAAGATGTTGAAATAAGCTGTATTCCGATATTTGTAGACGTCTGTAACAAAGATGGAGAAAGTTTTGTAGCAAACGGCAATTTGATTCTTAAAAAGCTCTTCTCGAAAGAGAAACCAGCAATAGAGGATTTTCAAAATCTTCAATCAGTTTCATATAGCCTGCAATCAGGAGATATTTCTTACTTGTGTTTCTCTGACAATTTGAGCCAAAATGATATTTACGAGTGGCAACTTATCGAGATCTCTTATCAAGATCCAGACGATACCTCTAAGACAAATACAGTTAGTGAAATTGTATCATTGGATGTGATCAAAAATTATCAACAACTAGATACTTGGAATCACACATACAATTTCTTAGATATCAGTATTTGCAACAACAAGAAATGCATTTTCTTGTGTAATGAATAAGTAAGACTTAGACTTAGATTTACATATTTTTTTAATCTTAATTCTCAATGTTTTTAATTAAACTATTTGTAGTATGAAAAATCGTTACATTTCATCGATCTTTTTTGCAAGTCTATTATCATTTGGACTAGCATCATGTAGCAGTGAAGACCAACCTGCACAAGTAGGAGAAGAAACTGCACAAGTAAGTTTTGCAATCGTAATGCCAGAAGGTATCCAATCGAAAGCTCAAACTGACAATCCTCTTGGGGAAACTCCTTGGAAAGACTATACACAATGTATGTCTCAATTTGACGAAGATGGAAAACCAATCCCATC
This sequence comes from Tannerellaceae bacterium, assembly GCA_051660585.1. Classification (GTDB taxonomy): domain Bacteria; phylum Bacteroidota; class Bacteroidia; order Bacteroidales; family CAMTPD01; genus UBA12018. The sequence goes on along the minus strand of JBOFPV010000090.1, from coordinate 11,985 downwards.
TGATCCAAACTTCCCAATCGTTGCCAACATGAATATTACGGGTACGGGTACGGGAACAGGACCTGCAGTTTTAAATGTGAAGGTAAATATTGTAAAACGTGCTGATGGTTCGTATGTTACAGATCCAGTAACTGTAGATGCAGGTAGAACTTATACTATTAATACGTTAACAATTACAGATGCAACAGCACTGAGCACTGTTTACTTCTCTGGTGTAGATGCAGGTGCGAACTTTGCTCCTTACGTATCACAAACTTTACCTCAAACCTTTGAAGTAGCAGCATTTACAAAACCGATCGTTGATGTATGGGTACTTTGTGCTAGAGGTATCGAACCTGAAAAATTTGGCAAACCTAAATTCGACATCAACCGCGTAGAAGTTTCTTGTATTCCTATCTTTATTGACGTTTGTGACAAATACGGTGAAGATTTCGTAGCTGAAGGTTCTATTTCTCTTCAAAAATTGGACAAAGCAACTGAACCAGCTATTTCTGAATTCACTGGTGACAAAGTTACTGACAACTTAGCTTCTGGTAGCATTTCTTACCTATGTTTTGCTGATAACCTAGACAAAGCGGACTCTACAGAGTGGTTCTTGCTTACTGTAGTTTACAAAGATCCTAACGGTACAGGTAATCTTACACTCCAAGAAGTTGTAAGTCTAGAAGCATTGAAGAAATACAAAGCATTTCCAAGTTGGAATTCAACTTATAACTTCCTAGATATCCTAATCTGTGGTCAAACTTTCTGTATCTTCAGATGTGATACTGGTTGTAATGGTGCTTTCTTTGAAGGTTTTGAAGACGTTGACAATACTGCTGATCTAATAGCTAAAGGTTGGAGTGGATTCAAGGGTGACGAAGCAATTGTTCCTGGTGGTATACCTAGCAGTGGCAAATATATGCTTGCAGCCGGAACAGACAACAAAGGTAATGACACTTACGCTTGGACAACTGGCGAATTCAAATACACAACTGGTGAAAAAATTTACATGGACCTAAATGCTAAAATCAAACAAGACAAATGGCATTTAATTTGTGACCCAGCTCACAAAGGAACAGTTACTGTAAAAATTAGTTTGATTAAAAAAGGAACTACAACTCCTGTTGAATTTGGTACTGTATCATTTGACGTAAATAAAGGTAGTGCTGGTACTTGGATGCAAAGCCAAACAAATGCAGCCTCAACTCAACAATTCGAAACAGGTTGTTACCAAATGTTGATCGAACCTACACTTCCTGGTTATAAAGATAATTGTGGATACCATTGGTACGATATCTTTAACTTCGGTATTGATAACATTAAGAATGCAAACTAATATTCATTCATAAAGGAAAAGAGTGGGCTTTAAAGCTCACTCTTTTTTTTTTACAATAAAAAAGGCGGCCTGGATATCAGACCGCCTTTTTAATATTATATTAATACGTAATAATATAATCAAGCCGTTACAAATATAAGACTTATTTTATAATCCAAGCCTATTGTGTTACATTTTTGTTACAATGATGTTACAAAACCACTTCACTTGCGGTTATATCTGTAATTTTTTTGAATCGTAAGTATAATAAAATTCCCATAAGGGATAAACCAATAGGAAATCCGGCCCATACTCCGGGCGCTCCCCAACCTAACACAAAGGCTGCAAAATAACCCAATGGCAGCGAAATCATAAAGTGACATAAGAATGCTACGTATGCCATAAACTTCACATCTCCGATACCACGAAGCGCATTGGCATACACGATTTGCAAACCGTCACCAATTTGATATAGGATAATAGCAAACAACATCGTGCTTAGTATCGCATTCACTTCGAGCGAATCGGTAAAGATAAACGACAACTTGGTGCGAAAAACCAGCAGCATCGCTACAAACAAAATTGTCTCGGCCAATACAATATGATAGCCCGCAGCTGCCACATCTTTCACTTGCGCTTTGCTTCCGGAAGCAGAAATCGTACTGATACAAATCGTAACAGCCGCCCCTACTCCGTAATAAATAAGGAATCCGAGCGTTGTAAGTACACCTGCAACCTGATGAGCTGCAAGTGCCGCGCTTCCAAACCAACCCATCATAATCACACAAAGACTGAATGAACCCGACTCTACCCCCATCATCACACTTACCGGAAAGCCCAACTTTACAAGGCGAGTTAAGTCATCCATTTTAATCTTCGCCTGCTTAAAATACGGAACGAAAGCTTTATAGCGCTTTCCTTTGAAGAAGATAAACAAGAAAGCAACCAGCATCCAAACACGAGAAATCAATGTAGAAATTCCCGCACCATTAAGACCTAATTCAGGAAAGCCAAAGCTACCATAGATCAAAAGATAGTTACCCACAATATTGATAATATTGGCCGTAAGCATCACCCACATAGAAATCTGTGTATCGGTAATACCATCGGCAAATTGCTTGAAGCCATTAAACAACATCACCACACATATCGAAGAAAGTTGAATCAGGAAATAAGGGCGGATGAGCGGAAACAACTCTTCGGGCTGACCAAAGCGATGCATCGAAAAATACACAATCACCATTGCAATCGAGAGCAACAGCCCCACAAAGAAGTTGGCCAGTAAGCCATTCTTCAAGATAGCAACCAAGCGATCGTTACGTTTCTCTCCATTATATCTTCCCACAAGCGGAGTTAGTCCGTACGAGAAACCCATCCCGCAGATAAAAACCAGGTTGAATAAATTATTTACGAACGAAGCCGCGGCAAGCGAGTCGGTACCATAACGGCCCACCATAATATTATCGGTAAAACCAACCACAATAATACCCAGTTGGCCGAGGATGATAGGAATCCCCACTCGAATAATAGAACGATACAACGGAAAATACTTCTGAATAGACAAATTCATTGATAAAATTCTTAAGAGCTAATTATAAAGCGTTACCATAACATTGACGGCAGCACATCACATACCGTCAAAAAAAGATTCTGAATGCAAAGTTACTTTATTCCCACCTCAAAACAAAGAAACCCCGGAACTCGGCAACGTGTCTACGCCGAGTGTCCGGGGATCATTCATTAGTGGTTTAGTTGTAACTATTCTTAGAAAGAGATTTTGCCACTCAAGAAGTAGCTGCGAGGCAATGATGGTCCGTAAATATAACCGGCATCGCGCAACTCACCTTGGTCAAAGTCTTTTTGATAAGCGTTGAAGACATTCTTCACGCCGGCAGAAACCTCAAAGTTTACAAACTTCGTTAAAGGTATATTATAGCTTAGTTTAACACCCATATCAAAGAAATCGGGTGTTGTTTCTTCTCTGTCTTCAGGAATATAACCGGCCATGTGCTGTACCAACATACTACCGGTATAGGTTCCCGTTAGCGAGGCCGAAAAATTACGAACAGGGCCGAAGGTAGCCGAAACGTAACCGTATGTATCCGGCGAACGGAACATCTTACGCTGAGGTTCTACGTTCGGATTATCGCTCCATTTCTCAGGCTCATTGTATCTACTGCGTTGCAACGTAGCACCCGCTTGCAAAGACAACCAAGCATTAAATGCTGCACGACCTTCCAAGTTGATACCCATCACCTTTGCACCCGATCCGTTGCGACGTTCCATGATTTGAATACCTTCGGGACTCTCGCCCATCGATTCCAGCACAAACGCATCTTTCAGCATGGTATAGAAACCTTCAACAAGGAAGTTGGTTTGCACACGACCAAACGTGTGATAGAAATCGACCGAAGTACTAATACTTTGCGACTTCTCTTCTTTCAAGTTCGGGTCGAGCTGAATAATCATCGCTTCACCACCTACAGCAGCCACGTGCAAATCTTCGTCGAATGCTTGCGGAGCACGGAAACCCGACGAATAACTCATACGCAGGTTGATATCGGCAGTCGGATTGAAGCGAACATTTGCACGCGGACTAAAGATCACATGATCAATCAAGCTATGCTTATCAAAGCGTCCGCCGATCAAGAAGCCCCAACGATCCGTTTTCCATTCATTTTGAAGAAAGATACTACCAATCTGTACTTTTTGTTCCAAGTCGCGGTCGTATCCTTTCATGATGTCGTGAAGTTTGTCGTAGTTGTATTCGAAACCTCCGGTAAATTCGGCAGGCATAAACAACAACTTGTCCATAGACAAAGAGTACTGAGTACCCGCAACAGCTGTAAGGTCTGTAGTATGTCCGTAGGCATTGATATCCTGTCCGGCACCGTAATAACTAGCACGATCGGTATGCTGCATCGAAGTATACACATTCAATCTGTGTTTGTAATCTTTCGAGAACAAGTCAAACTTCAAGCCTCCACCATTGATATTATGTTCGGTTTGCTCAGCAATATCTGCATCGTGAGGTTGTTCGTGCAATTTGTTTCCACCACGACGAAACTCGTGCATGTTATGATATTCGAGCGTAAGTTTTGAGTACGCCGATGTTTTATAGTAAGTTCTAAAACCAAGTGTACGCGCGTTCAACTTACCCAGTTCGGTGTATCCGTCGCCGTCGTGGTCGTAAGCTGCTCTGTACTTCGATTGTCCGAACAAATAAAGTCCCACTTTATTATCCGGCGTTACCATAGAAGCATTCAACGAAGTAGCATTCTCAGGTCTTGTACCACCAATCATTGTCAGATTGTGCGACAACGAAGCCGTATTGCGAATAGGCTCTTTGGTAATAATGTTTACTACACCTGCGATAGCAGACGAGCCAAACAAAGCAGAACCACCGCCGCGCATCACCTCTACACGCTCAATCATGTTTGCAGGGATTTGTTCCAGTCCGTACACACCCGTTAGCGCACTAAAGATAGGACGGCTGTCGATCAAGATCTGTGTATAAGGCCCCTCAAGACCGTTGATACGTACTTGTTGAAAACCACAGTTCTGACAGTTATTCTCTACACGTACCCCCGGCTGAAAGCTCAATCCTTCGGCAAGACAAGACGCACTGGTTTTCTCAAAAATCTTTGCATCAAGTACATTTACCAAGGTAGGAGCGATACGACGGGTAGTTTCGTTTCTATTAGCCGAAACCACTACCTGATCAAGTGAGATTACATCTTCGTCGATCTCGAAGTTAACCTCCTGACTTTTCCCTTCTTTTACAACAATTGGTTTCTCTACGGTTCCGTATCCCAAAGCTTTGGCAACCAATACTTGCTTGCCTAGAGGCACGTTGGTAAGCGAATAGTGTCCGGTTCCGTCGGTAGTAACCCCAATCGTAGTTCCTTTTACAATAACGTTGATATATGGAAGGTGTTCTTTTGTTTTCTTATCGATAACGTGTCCAAAGATATGGACTTCGTTCTTTTTGTTCGAATCTGCATGATTCTCAGCCATTACACTCAATGAAATAACAAGGAGCGTAAACAGCAATGATAGCTTGTTTCTCATTTAAAACCTGGTTTAAGCGGAAATAAAAGTTATAGATATATACCACGCCCGTTGTTGATCCATAGGGCCAACAAGACGTACTAATCCTGAGTCGTTACAATCTTTACGCAACGACGTAGTTATCCCATCCACCTCAATTGTGACAGGTAAACCATTAACTATTAAAACTTAAACCAAGAAAGGAGGGGCTCTCCAGGAAAGGACAGCACAAACAGTAGTAGTATGCGAAGTAGTCGGAATTACAGTTTCAAGCGTGCGAAGCAATAACATCTCGGCACTAATGTGCAATTGCGACACTGCTCCGTCTAAAGCAGCAAATTGTGCTAGGTGAATAAAGAGTTGTACCTCGCTGCTCGAGTGTGAGTGATCGAGCGGCACATTGCCATCACAAGAAAAAGGGTGAGAATGCACAATGGTCACACCATTTACAATATGCACGTGCATAAAGAAACTGACAATGCCAAAATACGTCATAAAGAGTATTGGCAAAAACCAGCGGGTGATATGTAGCATGTGTCTTTTCAAGTGAACAATCTTTTGTGATTTCAGGTACAAAGATACGGATACACTTTAATTTAACAAATACCTAAAAGCAATTAAAAAATAGTAATTCAATTATGTTACTATCCCCTTATGTGGGTATTGGTCTCAAAGACAACCTCTTCGAGGTCGATCATCGCATTGATTACCGAGATGTATTTGTATGAATAAAGATCTATTTTTCTGATCTCGCGCTCTTGCAAAAGCCCGTTTGCAAGCAATTGCGCACGTTTTGTACCTTGCAAAAGTGGCTTGGCTGGCGTAAACCAATGCTTGCCGTCGTACAAAGCCACGTTACCAATGGAAGTATCCGTTACGAGTCCGTCTTTTACAATAAGCACATCGTCGCAGAGGGCACGCCTGGCAAATAAAGTATCTAGTTGGTTGCGGTCGGCAAACTTCAAATGGTAATCGATCGCGTTGTCTTCTACAAGCATCAACGACGACACCGGGCGAATGTGATAGGGAAAATAAGAAACACTCACCGCATCCCGATCATACAATACACGGCAACGAATGCGGTCGGTTGCGTTTTCGGCAGTCAGTGCACAGGGATTTTGTGCCAACGTCTCTGCCAAGTCGAAAGGCTTCGCATCGGGAAAAACCTCTGCAAAGACACGATTCAAACGAGCCTGATGCCAGTCGAGCGCTTGAAAAGACCCGTTTTTCAAGCAAATGGTTTCTACAAATTGCTGCTTCATTATTTTACTCCCGGTATGTATGTTTTCTGTTTTATCTCTTCGTATTCGCTGCGCGCATCACTTTGAAATGTAATTCCGCCGCCGCTTTTAAATACCAACCCTGCCGCCGTTTGCTCAATAAAACGAATCATCACCGCACTGTTGAACACATTACCATCGTAATATCCCGCAACACCGGTATAGAATCCGCGCGGATAGGTTTCTGCCTCATCGATGATTTCGAGCGTTCGAGGCTTTGGAGCTCCGCAGATCGAACCCGCAGGAAGTAGTTTGAAAAACAAGTCGCCCCATTGTTGTTGCCAATCGTGTGGCAGTTTACCGGTTACTTCCGAACTGATTTGCAGCAAGTCGCCACAATTTGTATGAATCAAGTCGGCATAGCGATAACGCGCCACGTGTACATCACTCGCAATCATACTCAAGTCGTTTCGGATAAGATCTACAATCGTAGCATGCTCGGCCTTTTCTTTTTCGTCGTTCAAGATTACGTTGTAAGCATTGGAGATGGAAGCGTCGATGGTACCTTTCATCGGATAACTCGCAATGACGCCATCTTCGACCTTCACAAAGATTTCGGGCGAAAAGAAAGCAAAACAATCTTTTACCCACATCTTGTAGCGCGCCTTTGCAAGAGAAAATAACGACTTCAGGTCTTTATCTGTTTGCACAGGTGTAGCAACTGTGAGGTTGGTTAAGAATGAGTCTCCGCGACGAAGTCCGCGCATCACCACATCAAAGCAAGCGGCATAGTTGGCAAACGACATAAAGTCGGGCTCCCATTGGCAAACTGTATCTTCGGCAACCGCTTCGGAGCAATTGGTCACCCCTTCGAGCTGGTACAACCATTCGCTTGCGTCTACCTCATCCCACCTCAACACACAACATTGTTGCATCTTGTAGTCGATTATGAAGATATAAGGAGTGCGAGCCGATGTATATGCATTCATCAACTCGCACGCTTTTGTTTTGTCTATAAAAATCATTCTTTACTTAATCAAGAAAACGTTGCGTAAGTCCTTGAAACGCATCGATACGACGATCGCGGAAGAAAGGCCACCAGCGGCGCACCTGCTCCGAGCGAAGCATATCAAGCTCTACTACGCACACTTCTTCTTTGTCGTTTGATAGCTCTGTTACGAACTCACCCTGCGGACCCGCCACGAATGAATTGCCCCAAAACTGAATACCATTCGTCTGACCCGAAGGATCTGCTTCATGTCCGGTACGGTTTACCGAAATCACATGCAATCCGTTTGCCACGGCATGCCCGCGTTGCGAAATCACCCACGCATCTTTTTGGCGTTGTTTCTCTTCCGGTTTGTCCGAAGATTCCCAGCCGATAGCCGTAGGATAAATGAGCACGTCGGCACCGCGCATTGCCATTAGGCGCGCAGCTTCGGGATACCATTGATCCCAGCACACCAATACTCCTAGCTTACCTACCGAAGTCTGGATCGGCTCAAAGCCAAGATCGCCCGGTGTGAAGTAGAACTTTTCGTAGTAAGCAGGGTCGTCCGGAATGTGCATCTTACGGTATTTGCCCGCGATAGAACCGTCTTTCTCCAACACTACAGCAGTGTTGTGGTAAAGGCCCGGCGCACGCTTTTCGAAAAGAGAAAGCACAAGTACGATGCCCAACTCCTTTGCCAACGCACCGAAAGTTTCGGTAGACGGGCCCGGAATCGTCTCAGCCTGATCAAAGTTGTTCGTATCCTCTACTTGGCAAAAATACAATCCGTTGTGCAACTCTTGCAATACAACAAGCTCGGCACCTTGTGCTGCCGCCTCGCGGATATTGCTTTTTAATTTCTCGATATTATGTTGTGTATCGGCAGTGTTCGCTTGCTGAACAATACCTACCTTTAATGTCTTCATTTGATTCCTGTTTTTCTGTTATTTCACCACTACATCTTTCGGATACTGCATCGTAACGCAGTGAAGCGAACCATGCTGCTTGATCAATGCCGAGCAATCAATGCCGATTACTTCTCGATCGGGGAATGCGGCTTGCAGCACCTGACGTGCCAATTCGTCCTTAACCGGCGAATTGTAGAAAGGCAACAATACGGCGTTGTTGATGATTAGGAAATTCGCATACGTTGCAGGGATGCGCTCACCGTCGTACTCTACGGCATCGGCCATAGGTAGTTCGATCAGGCGATACGGGCTGCCGTCGCGGGTAGTAAACGACTCCAATTCTTCCTCCATACGTGCAAGAGCCTCGTAGTGTTCGTCGTCGCGATCGTCGCATTTCACGTAAGCAATCGTTTGCTCGTCGCAAAGTCGTGCCAGCGTATCTACATGACTGTCGGTATCGTCGCCGGCAAGGTAACCGTGGTTCAACCACAAGATTCGGTCAAAGCCTAGTGTATCTTTCAGGTATTGCTCTACTTCTTCTTTTGACATGTGTTCGTTGCGATTTACCGAAAGCAAACACTCTGCCGTTGTAAGCAGCGTACCTTTGCCATCGCTTTCTACACTACCGCCTTCGAGCACAAAGCTAAGCTTGTTTTTGTATGCTACGCTTGGGGCGAATGTGTTTTGAGCATGCAGGTTGCGAGTGATTTGGTTGTCGAATGCGGCCGCAAACTTCATTCCCCATCCGTTGAAGGTGAAGTCGTAAATCACAGGCTCGCCATCTTCCAACACTGTGATCGCACCATGATCGCGTGCCCAGGTATCGTTCGTTGGCATGGTTTTAAAGATCACGCGAGAGTAATCGATGTCGTCTCCCAACTGTGTCTTTACTAGATCTACATCCTGACAAACAATAATGAGATTCTCATGTCTCACAACTGCTTTTGCAATCTCCACGAAGCAAGGTATTACTTCATCAAGAATAGAACACCAATCGGTATCTTCGTGCGGCCAGGTAAGCTGCACGGCACTCTGCGGATACCACTCCGCAGGCAATGTAATCTGCACCTTATTTTTCATGCCGCAAAATTACGATTAATTGCAGAAAAAAAGATGCATTCTACTTCTGAAAAAAGAATAAATCAAATGGTTTATTTCATACCCACAAGCAATGGTTTCATTGCCGCTATTTTCTAGAAATTTACACGAAGTAGGCGCAGCACAAAAACCAAGCATCGTTACCGCGCTTTCTTTTTAGTGTATTTACGGGTATTTCGGCTTCCAGATTGCCGTTTTAGCCCTAATTTTCGCGTTCAAAAAATGGGGTTTTTCAATGACCCCAATGTAATTTAGGTGATCAAAACAGGTGGTTTTGGAGTTGTTGCAATGTAGTTTAGACCAAAAACAGGCATTTTTGGCACAAAAAGCTTACTTCCTTCTCTCAAAAACCTTATTTAGTTCTTGAAAAAAGCTCTTTTACTTTTCGAAAAGACCAAACTAGGTTCTTGAAAAGAGGTTTTGGAGTTTTCACGAAGACTTTTTTTACTCACCACGAAGAGTGTTTTTGTTTTCCACGAAGACTTTCCGCACTCTTCGTTATGAATGAAAACACTCTTCACTATAACGGAAAAGCCTTTTCATTGAAAACATTCCGCCTCAACCCTGCGAGAGTAAAACCCCTGCCCCATTCCACTGCCATGCTTTGCCCCAAGCCACTGAGCGGCAGTTTAGGGAATACATTGTGTTATGAATGAGCCCTTTTACCATTCATTTTGATTGATAAAAAGCATCTTCTTACTATTCAAAATCTAATCTCGTCTATCCAAACGGTTCGAAACGTGGCAAAATGAAAGATTTAGATGCGTTACGTATTTGAGGCATCCGGCGAAAAAAGTGTGTTTTTAACGATAAAACGCTTCATTTGCGGCAAAACCTTGCAAGACTGCTCATTTAGGGCTTTTTACAATAAGGCGTCGACCTGTTTGCGTCGTGCAACTTGTTAACGAGCATAAATTAATCTATTCTTTTGTCATGCTGCGTATAAGTCGCGATTTTTGCGTAAATTTGTAGATAATAAATTCGAATCATCAATTCAATCTTTATGAGCTTAACAACGAAAGAAAAAATTCGCGATCAAAAGCGCAAAGGTTTAAGCTTTGAAGAGCTATGTGCTATCCCATCGCTCAACAAAGAGAAAACTCGCAACAAGGCACACTTACGTGCAATCAAACGCAAAGGCAAAAACAAATCGTTCTCGGCCTCTGCAAAACCAAAAAGATAACACACAATTGTGTATATAAAAACAACAGGACACTCGCTCAATGGCAAGTGTCCTGTTTTATTTTAGGCTGGTTATTTCGTTTTATTCACACTGACAAAAAAAATCATTAACCCCGCAAGAACACGACTGATTGCTTCAGCCCCTTGCATCCCAATCAATAATCTATTTTTATGCAACGCTCCCTATACAAAATTGACAAAATGGACTGTCCGTGCGAGGAAGGTCTTATTCGCATGAAACTACAAGAGATAAATGATATCGCAAAGCTTGATTTCAATCTTTCGCAACGCACTCTTATGGTATTTCATCACGACTCAAATCTACAAATTACAAATGCGCTAAATGCGCTCAACCTCGGTTCACACCTGATCGAAACAACAGAAGGTGAGCCTGAGTATAAAGAAGACGACACAAAACAACGGTCTGTGCTTAGAGCGGTCTTACTTATCAATCTTATTTTCTTCATCATTGAGATTACGACTGGGTATATCTCGAACTCGATGGGACTTGTGGCCGATAGCCTCGACATGCTTGCCGACGCATTGGTGTATGGGATGAGCTTGATCGTGGTTGGCGCTATTGCTAAAAAGAAGAAGCGGGTGGCGCTTTGGAGTGGTATCCTTCAGGTGATATTGGCAATACAAGGTTTTGCGGAAGTGATCAAGCGTTTTATCGGGGTGGAAGCAATGCCCGACTTTAAAATCATGATCGGTGTTTCGATGGCTGCGCTTGTTGCCAATGCAATCTGTCTTTGGTTATTACAACGCACACAAAGTAACGATGCTCACATGAAAGCAAGCGTTATTTTTTCAGCAAACGATGTAATCATCAACTTGGGCGTTATCATTGCCGGAGTACTCGTGTACATCACACAAAGTGGAATACCGGATTTAATTACGGGGATTATCATCTTTATGGTAGTACTACGCGGGGCCATCCGCATCCTAAAACTGGCAAAGTAGCCGCAATATGGGTTACAACCATACAATCCTACCAAATTGAATCTGGAGTGCTTAGCTCTTCGAGGTGATCCCTCACAACTCCGGATTCCGTTGAGTGTAGGGTATAAAAAAAGCGTCCACCTCTTGAAGATGAACGCTAAGAGCGAAAGACGGGACTCGAACCCGCGACCCTAACCTTGGCAAGGTTATGCTCTACCAACTGAGCTACTTTCGCGATTTCGCTGCCGAGTGCAAACTCAGCAGCTTTGCGGTATGGACGGGACTCGAACCCGCGAC
>JBOFPV010000089.1:0-7109 GCA_051660585.1 Tannerellaceae bacterium | reverse complement strand
CGAGTAGTCATTTCGTCGGTCGTTGGCTCTACTTCCAAGATTCGTGTACCCTTGAGATGAGCAGCAACGTAATCCAATACATGTTGTCCGATCTTCATATTACGCATTTCAGGGAAAACAGCCAGATGTTCTAAATAGTAGAAGCCACCCATATCCCAATAAATAAAGAACCCGCAAAGCGTATTGTTTGCTTCAATGGCATTGAGATACATATTATCGGCCTGTTCGATTAGCAAACGCAGTTGATTTAAGTCGCGACGTTCTTCTTCAGGAAATGCAGCAACATATAAGTCGATAATTTGATCCAATCGAGAGTCTTGCTTATCGGTAATACGATTTAATTCGATCATAATTGAGTTGTTTTAATGTTTCACTCCTGCAAATGTGGAGTTATTTTCTCAATCCTCTCTTTACATATGTAAAAAAACAACGTATTCTTATTGAATTCCTGCCCGAATGCGACTAAGGGATACCTGAGAAACTCCCAAGTAGGAAGCAATATGTCGTAACGGAACTTTACGAAGCAGTTCCGGCTCGTCGGTTACAAAGAAATGGTAACGCTGAGAAGCACTCATAAAGTTACGGCGCATAAAATGCAGTTCCATTCGGTGAATGATATGATCGGCCATACGACGTCCCCAGTTACACAATTCCAAATTCGTTTCGAAGAGGTGGTTTAGCATGGCAACGGGAATACGCAACAGCTCTGCATCTTCAAGCAATTCGATATTCTCATAACCTTCGCGCGTAAAGAGATAAGCATTCATGGATAGCAATGTCATTCCGATCGTAGCAAACCATAAGGTAGAATCTTTTCCTTTCTGAATAACGTATCCGCGGGCCAATCCTTTTACAATAAAGTATGCGTATTTACCTCCTTGATGTTCGGTAATAACCAATTCGCCTTTTTTCATCGAAACCACTTCGGCATGGTTTAGTAGAATAGTGATAGAGGTGTCGGAGAGAGGATATATAGCACGTAGGGCATCGATAAATTCATTCATAATATACAATATCTTGACCGTAAAGATAATGAAATGGCATTATTTATGCACAGCGTTGGACTAACATAATCCTGTATTGATGGTTATTGTAAGAAAGAAATGACTATGATAACCCACAGTAAAAAACAACTTTGGATGGTAAACCTTGCCGTTTTCTTTGCTGAGTTGTTTAACGGACTTAATATCAATGCACAAAAGTATCTGCTCCCCGAATGGTGCAGTAGCTATACCATGTTCTTTCTACGTTGCGCATTTGCCGTTGTTGCATTTTGGTTCGTATCTCTTTTTATCAAGAAAGAAGAAACAACACCAAGAGATCGTTTGCACATGATCTTAATAGGAGCAATAGTTCTGTCTGGCTATATCTTCTTTTACCTTATCGGAGTAGAGTATTCATCACCGATAGATAGCTCTTTGATCTTTACCACTATGCCGGTATTGGTATTGATCCTTTCATTCTTTGTATTTAAGGAGCACATATCAGGCAACAAGCTCGTTGGTATATTTATGGGAATAGGAGGGGCTGTATGGATTGTAATGAAGCAAAATACAGTATCCGCTCATACCCAATCAATGCTCGGAAATGTCTTTTGCTTCGTTAGTGCACTATGCTATGCCGTGTATTTGATACGCAATAAGCGATATACCCAAAAGTATTCATCCATTACCATGCTCAAATGGATCTTTGTGGGAGCATTTCTAGTGAGTAGTGTCGTTGTTGGTATAAAGGGGTTCGAGTCAAAGATCTTTACAGAGACACAAAACCTACTTCCTTTAGCAGTGCTGATCTTCGTTTTAATCTTTCCCACATTCCTTACATATCTGCTTTTGGCCTATGGTTTGAAGAAATTATCAACTACAGCCGTTGCAATGTATGATTACGAAGTGCCAATTATTGCATCAAGTATTGCTTTATTCCTTGGACAGGCTAAATTTGAATGGTATCAACTTTTAGCGTCAATGTTAATATTTACAGGTGTTTACATTGTTTTATCAGAAAGAAATAGAAAATAATTTACAAATTAAATCATAAAAGCTTTGTAGATTTAAAATATTGCCTTATATTTGCAGTGTCCAAATGAGATACGGGTTTAGCTCAGTTGGTAGAGCATCGGTCTCCAAAACCGAGTGTCGGGAGTTCGAGTCTCTCAACCCGTGCAGAAAGCAGCATCGACAGTGCTGCTTTTTTTATTTTACTATTCTTCGAAACTACCTATAGATGCAGCACTTCAAAGAAATGATCATATAAGTCTTTCTTTTTATTCTGCTTATTCTCAGAAAAAATAGATGCATTATCCATACGCGAAACACGCCGTTTACCACCTCTTTATCAGTAGATATACGCTTACAACCGGGCATTCAAAATAATATAAATTTAAGGTAAATGCTTTTTTAATATATGATAAGTTTATCAATTTATATAATCCTTTTACATTCTTTCCTTGTTATATAAGCGATATCTCTAACACTTAAAACAGTTCTTAATTTATTTCTTATGAAAATTCTTATTACGGGAGTAGCCGGATTTATCGGATTTAGTGTAGCAAAAAGATGCCTTGAAGAAGGTTTTGAAATCGTAGGCATAGACAATCTATCAAATTATTACGATGTAAATTTAAAGATTGCACGACTAAATGAACTCGAGAAATTCAACAAAGGCGAAAGCAAACCATTTACATTCGAATTACTGGATATAGAAAACCGTGAAAGAGTAGATGCTCTATTTGCGAAAGAAAAGTTCGATTTGGTTTGCAACTTTGCCGGACAAGCCGGTGTACGCTACAGTATAGAGAATCCGCAAGCCTACATCTCTACAAACATACAAGGCTTCTTTAATATCCTCGACGCAACAACCAAGAGTAACATCAAACGCTTTATTTATGCAAGCAGTTCGAGTGTGTACGGAGCCAATAAAGACATTCCATACAGAGAGTCGGACAAATCGGAGCGTCCGGTTAGTCTTTATGCCGCAACTAAGAAGGCAAACGAACTCTTTGCATACAGTTATTCCTCTATATATAATATCACAACGATCGGCCTACGCTTCTTTACCGTATACGGTCCATGGGGACGTCCCGATATGTCACCCTTTCTGTTTACCTCTGCCATAAAGGACGGTCGCGAAATTAAAGTATTTAATCACGGCGAAATGCTCCGGGATTTTACTTACATTGATGATATTGTAGGAGCCGTATTCTCTATTATAAGCGGAAGCAGTGACTCGGTAAGTGAAGTATACAATGTGGGCAACTCTTCGCCGATACGTCTCAACGATTTCATTACTACGCTAGAGCGAAATATTGGCAAGCATGCAATACGTCACAACATGCCAATGCAATCGGGCGATGTATTAGCTACATGGGCCGATACGGCTAAGCTTAAGCGAGATTACGCTTTTCAACCCGAAACAACTTTGAATGATGGGATTAAAAAGTATCTTGCATGGTATAATGAATACTATACGAAATGAATAAAATAAACACATTCTCTATTGAAAACAGGAACATTCGTTATTTTCTATACTTTATCCTGTTACTACCAATCTATTTCTTTCGAGACTTTACGCCCGACAATGAGCTGCGTTATCTCAGTATTGTCGACGAAGCGTTACGCAACAACACCTGGGTAACCTTTTACAATCACGGAGAAGTTTATGCAGATAAGCCACCTCTTTACTTTTGGATCATGATGATTCTCCGAAAGATTTTTGGCGCACACTACATGGCTACATTAGGTTTAATCAGCCTAATTCCCGCAATGCTTACAGTCTACGTGATGGACAATTGGTTGATCAAGTATAACATAAGCGACCATAAAGACGAGGTTCTCGGCGGACTCATGCTCCTTACTACGGGATTTTTTCTCGGGGCAGCCTTTGTCATTCGTATGGACATGCTCATGTGTCTCTTTATTGTCCTGTCATTATACACCTTCTATAAGATGTATGCGGGAGACAAAAGCTCGAAAAACAAGTTACTGTTTGTGCTGTATATCTTTTTGGGCGTATTTACGAAAGGCCCCGTAGGTATATTGATGCCACTGCTTTCGATTGTTGCATTTCTGGTCTATCAAAAAGAGTTTAAAACGCTTCGTACTTACTTCTCGGTAGCTTCAGTTTCGGTACTGATTCTGCTATTTGCAAGTTGGTTTGCCGCAATCTATTTGGAAGGAGGAACTAGTTATCTCAACAACATCTTAGTAAAGCAAACCGTAGGACGTGGCATCAACTCCTTTCATCACGATCAGCCATTCTACTATTACTTTAAGACCAGCCTGTTTACTTTTGCACCCTGGTCTATTCTTTATTTGGTTTCTATCCTGTTGGCACTTTTCGAGAAACGAAAATTCACCTCATTAGAGATTTTCTTCCTATCCATTATAACCGCTTCGTTTGTAATGTTCTCTCTGATCAGTTCCAAGCTAGATATCTACCTTGTACCCATCTATCCGTTTGTAGCTTATTTTGCTGCGATACAATTAAAGCATTTATACGACAGCAAGCTGGTAATGCTAAGTATCGGTATTCCGGCCGCATTGTTTATACTCGCGCTACCACTATCGTTCTTTGCCAAGCCTTTGCTTACGTTCGAATACGATAATCTCACGTTTGTTTACATCGCATTAGGTGTATTATTCTTAGGAGGTTTGCAAGCTATTTACTGGTTGAAGGCCAACAAAAGCAGGGCGATCAGATCCATCAGCGTATCGTTGCTTATCTTTATTTTTGTGGCAAGCTTCAACGTTAGTCAATTTAATCAATACATCGGCTTCGAGGCAATGGCAACAGAAGCTCAAAGTCATTTCAAGGATAGAGCATGTAGCGAATATGCCTACTACCAGTTTAGAGGAGGAGAGAATATGGATGTCTTTCTCAAAACAAGTATCAAAAGACTTGATAATAAAGCTGAGCTCGATTCATTTCTGCTCAATACATCAACGGCGGTACTCTTTATTCGAAAGAAAGATGCGATGAAAGATCTCACCTATACCGAAGATAATCGCAAACAGCTAAACTTTATCTCGAAAGGAGACTACTACATCGTTGTGGTAGAATAAGCAAACAGCGATATTATTTATAACAAAGCCGCCTCAGCAGTATAATAAACGCTGAGGCGGCTTTATTGTTTTACTTCAATTACTCATCGACAAGTTCGTTTTTCCAGAGAACCATATTTCGAATGTATACTACCAGTCCGAACGACTGCCCTAGCATGAGCACAATATCAAAACGTATAATGCCATAGGTAAAGATAATAGAAGCTCCGACCAAACTGATCAGCCAAAACTTAAACGGCAATACCGAGCGTTGTAACTGCTTCGAGTACCACCACTGATAGATGAAGCGAAACACAAAAATCAATTGCCCAATTGAGCCGAACAAAATAAGGCTCAGCGGCAAATCCGATTGGTTAAACAGTTTGTCGTAGCTACCTTGTATATCAGAACAAACATACAACAGTGCCGCTATTGGCATTGCATACGCCAAGAAACGAACCCCGGCATTGAGCTGTTGCCAGTTGTTTTCGATCTTCAGGTTCCAAATATAAATGTAATACGAAATAAGCTGACCCAACACAATCGCAAAGTCGTTGCGCAACCAGCCATACATACAAAAAATAAAGGAAGCCAATAAACTAAGCTGCCAAAACAAGACAGGAGAGAGTACCTTCTTTGCTTTCTCCGAAGCAATCCATTGCACAAGCGTGCGAATAGAGAAGAGCAATTGGGCCGAAAGACCAACCAATAGGATAAGAATATCTTTTACCATTCGTGAAAAATTTATAGATCGTTAATCGCTCACTGCATGAGCATTACATGCGTTTGTCGTTATAACAAATCTGTTCTTTTAAGGAGTTATAAATATAGATATTTTATTGTTTCGCTGAATTAATCTATTTTTGAAAAAACAATTCAATAATGAAAACAAAATTCTCATTGCAAAGACGTATCAAAAGCTTTACATATGCATTTAAAGGTATGCAGTTACTCATAAAGTATGAACACAATGCCTGGATCCATACACTGGCTACGCTGGTAGTCATAGCCGGCGGATTCTTTTTTGGAATTACCAAAACCGAATGGATCATCTGCATCTTATGTATCGGATGTGTATTTGCAGCCGAAGCCTTCAATACTGCCATTGAATATACAGCAAACTACATCACCAAAGAGCATGTCCGTGAAATCGGAATTATCAAAGACATCGCAGCCGGAGGAGTCTTATTTGTTGCCATTGCCACCTTTATAATAGGACTACTCATTTTCACCCCTTACGTAATTGCGATGTTTTGATGCTAAACTATCTTCTAACTGTATCATAATCGTGTTTTCTAATAAAAACAATATAAAATTCAGATAGTTTAGCTCTATTTCCTACATGCTTTGCAGCATAAAACAAATGCTGATATAATTACAACTATTCATTATCTTTGCAACGATCTTAATTTATATTATTAAAAAACCACCAAAATAGCTAATTGCTCTAACCATAAAATATAAACTAAGAGACATGAATCCGAAATTATTATCCCATACACTAGGTGCATTGTTGCTATTCTCTGCGTGCGAAAGCAAGATTACCGATCGTGTTTCCCTGATTCCTCAGCCCAACAATGTAGAGATACTGAGCGGATCACTTCCTATCAACCAGATTGCGACAGTGAATCTTCCGTCTTCGATCTTTGCGATGCCCGATTCGGCTTTATCCATCATTCGCAACGGCGGACTACAACATATTGCAATCGACAATGCGAATGCGGTAATTAATTTTACTGAAAACGAATCGCTTGCTCCAAATGCATACACATTAAATATCAAGGATGGCAAGATAAACATTGCTTGTGCCGATTATTCAGGTGCCTTCAATGCCATCAAAACCTTACAACAATTGATCGCTACTGCCGGTAATGGTGTATTGCCCAACCTTGCAATCAGTGATTCGCCACGTTTCCAGTATCGCGGATTGATGTTGGATTGTAGCCGTCACTTCTGGACGGTAGACGAGCTGAAAGAAAGCATCGACCAGATGAGTTACTTCAAGCTAAACAAACTACACCTGCACTTGACAGACAACAATGCTTGGCGTCTGTATATGGAAAAGTATCC
>JBOFPV010000088.1:0-16546 GCA_051660585.1 Tannerellaceae bacterium | reverse complement strand
TCCTCCGTTTTGAGATAAACCTCTTATTTCCTTTGTTTGTGATCCGCCTGGGGCTCGAACCCAGGACCCCAACATTAAAAGTGTTGTGCTCTACCTGCTGAGCTAGCGAATCTTCCACTTTGAGGGAAACCTCTTATTTTCTTTATCTTGTGATCCGCCTGGGGCTCGAACCCAGGACCCCAACATTAAAAGTGTTGTGCTCTACCTGCTGAGCTAGCGAATCCTCCGCTTTAGAGAAAAACTCTTATTTCTTTACTTTGTGATCCGCCTGGGGCTCGAACCCAGGACCCCAACATTAAAAGTGTTGTGCTCTACCTGCTGAGCTAGCGAATCAGTAATTGTTTTTCTCAATTGCGATGCAAAGGTAGGCATTATTTTTAATTCTGCAATACCCTCTACTTCCTACAACAATATTTTTGGCGTTTTGTCTACAACATTTCCACAATTCACTTCTTTTATCTTTTTAGTAATAAAGAAGATATCTCCATCACAAAAGAATATGCAAACTTAAGTTAAAACAACAAATTTACATTTTCGCAATAAACAAATAGTATGCCATGAATGCTTTATGAGTCCTCTTTTAAGATCACAAGTTTCTTCTTATCTTTGTAAAGTTGTATTACAGCAAGCAATAAATTCTATTATTATATAGTATGGCAGACGATAAGAAAGTTATTTTTTCGATGGTAGGGGTTAGTAAAATCTTCCCTCCCCAAAAACAAGTTCTTAAGAACATCTACCTTTCATTTTATTATGGTGCAAAGATCGGTATCATCGGTCTCAACGGTTCTGGTAAATCTACACTTCTAAAAATCATTGCAGGAGTAGAAAAAGATTACCAAGGCGATGTGGTTTTCTCTCCGGGCTATTCGGTAGGATACCTTGAGCAAGAGCCAAAACTTGACGATAACAAAACAGTTAAAGAAATCGTACAAGAAGGTGTACAAGACATTATTGACACACTGAAGGAGTACGAAGAAGTTAACGAAAAGTTTGGAGACCCGGAAGTTTTGGAAGATCCTGACAAAATGGATGCGCTAATCAACCGTCAAGCAGAATTGCAAGATAAAATCGATGCAACAGACGCTTGGAATATCGATAACAAGCTAGAACGTGCAATGGACGCACTACGTTGTCCGCCCGAAGATCAACAAATCAAGTTCCTTTCGGGAGGAGAGAAAAGACGTGTCGCACTTTGCCGTTTGTTACTTCAACAACCGGATATTCTATTATTAGATGAGCCAACCAACCACCTTGACGCAGAGTCTATCGACTGGTTGGAACAACATTTACAGCAATACGCGGGTACAGTTATCTGTATTACCCACGACCGTTACTTCCTTGACCACGTAGCCGGTTGGATTCTTGAACTAGACCGTGGCGAAGGTATTCCATGGCAAGGCAACTATACCTCTTGGCTTGAGCAAAAGACCAAGCGTATGGAAATGGAAGAAAAGCAAGCCAGCAAACGCAGAAAGACTCTTGAGCGCGAGTTGGAATGGTCTAAGATGGCTCCGAAAGCTCGTCACGCAAAAGGTAAAGCTCGTTTGAACTCATACGAACAACTTTTGAATGAAGACGTAAAAGAACGTGAAGAGAAACTGGAAATCTTTATTCCAAACGGACCTCGCTTGGGTAATAAAGTAATCGAAGCACATGGTGTAACAAAAGCATTCGGCGAGAAACTGTTGTTTGACAACCTTGAATTTATGCTTCCTCCAAATGGTATTGTTGGTATCATCGGGCCTAACGGTGCAGGTAAAACAACACTATTTAGAATGATCATGGGACTAGAGGGTGCCGACAAAGGAACTTTCTCTGTTGGTGAAACTGTAAAAGTTGGTTACGTAGATCAAACTCACCAAGACATTGATCCGAGCAAAACTGTTTATCAAGTAGTATCGGGCGGAACTGAGTTTATCCGTGTCGGTGGCAAAGAGATCAATACACGTGCATACTTGTCTCGTTTCAACTTTACCGGAGGCGACCAAGAAAAACTTTGCGGTGTATTATCCGGAGGTGAGCGTAACCGTTTACACCTAGCCCTTACATTGAAATCAGAAGCAAACGTTCTTCTTCTCGATGAGCCTACCAATGATATCGACGTAAATACACTTCGTGCACTTGAAGAAGGCTTGGAAAACTTTGCCGGATGTGCCGTAGTTATTTCGCACGACCGTTGGTTCCTTGACAGAATTTGTACACACATTCTTGCCTTCGAAGGCAACTCTGAAGTATTCTTCTTTGAAGGATCATACTCTGAGTACGAAGACAACAAACGCATGCGTATGGGCAATGTAGAGCCAAAACGCGTACGTTACCGCAAGTTGATCAACGACTAATCTTTACGATTACATAACATAAACTCCATTTGTCGGATAATACTTCAGTGTATATCCGAACAAATGGAGTTTTTTATTTGTTTTCAATTATTCACAAGCAGCATACTAATACGGCAATACTAATGCAGTTTAGGTAATTTAAACAGAAATTCCTCGATGTTAATTAAAAAATCAATTTAAATTTGTCGGCCTATTATAATTCAAATCTAACGAAAACTAAATGAAACTATATACCAACAAACTATTACTCTTTCTTTTATTTGTTGTCACACTAACCATCAACAATGTTCAAGCTCAGAGTACTACAAAAGTAACAGGTATCATAAAAGACTCGATTACGGGAGAAACAGTTCCATACGTTGCAGTTGTTTTCGACAAATCTACAATTGGTACGATGAGTTTAGATGACGGAAGTTTTTCGTTGCAAAACACCAAAGGGCTTACTAACATTACAGTTTCTTCATTAGGATATGAAGACTATCACCTCACTGTGCCTGTAGGAAAGACTACAAACAAAATAATACAATTACGCCCTTCTACCATCGAAATTGCCGAAGTCATCGTAAAACCTAAAAAAGAAAAGTACACAAAGAAAAATAATCCGGCGGTAGAACTTATCGAAGAAGTGATACGTCGCAAAGATCAAAACAGAATCGAAGCCAAAGATCAATATTACGTTGAGAAATACGAGAAGCTATCATTGGCCCTAGACAACTTTCAGCCCAATCTCGACAAAAACAAACTACTTCGCAAGTTTAAGTTTGTCTTCAATCACCTCGACACATCGGATATCTCCGGCAAACCCATCCTAACCTTCTCCATTCGAGAAAACCTATCGGATGTATACTTTAGAAAAGATCCGAAGGCACACAAAACATTTGTAAAGGCAAAGCGTTTGCAAGGTGTAGAGGAAACAATCGACGAAGGAGGTATCACCTCCAATCTCGAAGAGATCCTGAAGAGTGTAAACTTATTCAATGACGATGTTAGTATATTACTCAACCGCTTTGTAAGTCCGCTTTCTTCGAAGTTGGCGACAAACTATTATAAGTATTACATCATGGACACCATGATGGTTGGCAATGACAAATGTGTCGACCTCGGATTCGTCCCTTTCAACAGCGAAAGTTACGGGTTTACAGGAAGATTATACATCACAACCGACGGACATTACTCGATAAAGAAAGTCAAACTAAACGTACCGAAGTCGATCAACCTCAACTTTGTCGAAGACTTTCAAGTTGTGCAAGACTTCAAAATGCTCGAAGATAGTACTTGGGTGATTGATAAAGAGCAAACCTCTATCAACTTTAGTGTGGTAAAAGGCACACAAGCCATGTATGCCAATCAACTGCGAACGTATGACAATTACGACTTCGCATTGCAACCCGATTCTATCTACTCCACCATGGGGAATATCCTTGTAATGGAAGATGCAGAAGCAAAACCAGATACATTCTGGGTGCATAACCGCCACGTACCGCTTGGAGAAAAAGAAAGTGCACTTAAAGACCTTCTGGCACAATTCAAACGTGTTCCCGTTTTCAATGCCGTAATCAAAACGGTAGAGATCCTTGTATCCGGATATATCCAAACCGGCCAAGACCGCTCAACAAGCAAGTTTGATTTCGGACCGATGAATACCACCATCAGTGGCAATGAAATCGAAGGACTACGTTTGCGCGTGGGAGGTACCACTACGGCCAATCTGCACGATCAGCTATTTGCAAGCGGATATCTTGCATACGGTCTCGACGATCGCAAGTTTAAATACAATGGCAAACTAACCTGGTCGTTCAACAAACTAAAATATCACGAAAACGAATTCCCCAAAAACAAACTATCGGCCCTATACGAGTACGACTTATATACCCCGGGACAAAGCTTCCTTTTCACCAGCAAGGATAATATTTTCGTTGCGTTGAAAACAGGAAAACCCGTAACAAAGATGTCATACATCCGCAAAGCAATGCTCACATACGAGCGCGACTGGCGCAACAATTTCGGACTCAAGGCATGGGTTTCCAACCAAGAAGACACGCCTGCCGGTACGCTTCGTTACATCAAAGAAAATGCCGATGGTACCACTTACTTGGTAAACAAACTTACCAATACCGACATGGGCTTTCAGCTTCGTTACGCACCCAACGAAAAACCGTATCCGGGTCGTAATCCCGTATTTAGTTTTGCCAAAGACGCTCCCATCTTTAAGCTAACGCATCAAATGGGTTACAAAGGCTTCTTAGGTAGCGACTATAACTACCAACACACCGAATTGTCGGCCGAAAAGCGCATTTGGCTCTCTTCGTTCGGACACATTGATGCCATTGCCAAAGCCGGAAAGGTATGGACTAGCGTTCCGTTTCCGTTATTGATTTTGCCCAATGCCAATCAATCATTAACCATTCAGCCCGAGTCGTTTCACGTGATGAACGCACTCGAGTTCGTTGCCGATCAATATACTTCTCTCGACGTCACCTATTACATGAAAGGCTGGTTACTCAACCGTATTCCGGGAATCAGATGGTTTAAGCTTCGCGAGGTAATATCGTTCAATGGTATTTGGGGCGGTCTTACCAAAAAGAACAATCCATACTACAATAAAGACATGTTCTTGCTACCCGAAGGAACTCGCCCACTCGGCGACATGCCATACATGGAAGCCAGTGTAGGACTCGAGAACATCTTTAAAGTACTTCGTGTCGATTATTATCGTCGTCTTACCTATCTCGACGATCCCGACACACGCAAATGGGGTATCCGCATCTTGCTCCGCTTTTCGTTCTAAAAAGTTAAAGGATTGGTTTCCATTAAACTCTTTGATGGGTTGATTGTTCTTTAATAGAATTCGCAATACACGAGTTCTATTAATACTATTAGAATAACAACTTTATAAAAATTGAAGTTATGGAAATGAATATCGGTGAACCAAAAGACGTTGCTAAAGCGAGCATCACTGCACTTAATAATCTTTTAGCTGATGAATTTGTACTATTGGCTAAGTCGTGGAATTTCCATTGGAATGTAAAAGGTCCTTCTTTCGGATCATACCATGCGTTTCTTGAAAAAATCTATACCGAAGCTTTCAATAATATCGACGCTATCGCAGAACGTATCAGAGCAATCGACGGTCGTCCTATCGGATCTCTAAAAGGAGCTTTGGAACACAATCGTATCAAAGAAGAAGAAGAGCACGCAACACTTCCTACCGCATTGGATATGTTCAAGATTTTGCTTGAAGACTATGAAACGGTCATTAGAGAAGTTAAAAGTGACTTGAAGAATCTTGAAAGCAAAGATCCGCTAGACGAAGGAACTTTGAGCTTCTTGCAATCATATGTTGAAAAAACAGAAAAGACTTGCTGGATGCTAAGAGCACATCTTGAGAAATAATAAACTACAACAACAAATAAAGGCGGCCTTTGAGGGGTCGCCTTTTCTGTTTTACGAAGATCTGAAACCTTATTTTGTTTTCACGTTGACTTGATAGGTTTCGCCCGTACGTTTCACCTCAATAAAACGCACATCCCCTACTCCGAATTGCGAATAATTACACACCGCCTCAACTTGTTCTTGCGGAATCTGCACATCGTTTACATACAACGCGTGAGGCTTCTTTCGCATCTCTTTATAGATTCGAGGCAACTCGTAAAATTTATTCACGTCGCGTTTGTTAAACTGTCCCATGCCTAATGCATACTGAAACCCTCGGTTGCAATAAATTCCGGCAGGTTCTTCGGCATCTCTGATTACGACTACTCCTCTATCGCGCCCGTACTTCGGACTCACATGTCCTACCGAAACCTGCTGAAGTCCCTTTGCGTCATCAAACTTCTTATCGAGAAATAAAATTGAGGCTCCATATTGCTGAGCATGATGCTGTATCTGCGTAAGGTCGTCCGGCGTAGCCTTTGACGAAAGCAAAGCAAAATACGCAACCTCCCCATCTATATCACGCACATAAAATCCGATAGGCAACGATTTATCCTTCTCTTTGGTTCGAGCCGAAATATATTGAGTTAGCGTAAGTGCAACAAGACATAAAAGAAGCCCCCTTAGTAGTGGGCCGTTAAAAAAACTCTTCATGCGATATCCTCCATTAATATTCTATACGAATGTAACAAATCTCGTGCAAAACTTAATCTACAGACCACAACTTATGATCTTTCAACAATAATTCAATTCTATTGTTTTTAAATTAAAAGAATAGAACACACGTAAACAAAATCAATCAAATAAAATGAAATCCAATTCTGCGAGAACGATCATTAAAAGCACCTTATGCAGCCTGTTTCTGTCCTTAACAACGATGAGCACACTCGTGGCACAAGAAAAATCGGGACGAATGTTCGACTTTGTCAAAACCAGCGAAGCCCCCGACACCATCCGGCAATACCTGAAAGCAAGTGAGAGCAAATACCTAAGAGAGTTAAAGACTCCGCACTTTCTTTTGATGAATTCCGACCATAACCTTGCCTTTGGTATAGGAGGAGCTGTAGAGCTCGACTTGATGTATGACTTTCATGCTGCCACAAATGACGGCAGCTTTCAGCCCGGGCTTATTCCGGTTCCCTACAATCCGATGCAGAATTCCGAGTTTCAGATCAGTGCCTATTCATCTAAACTATTCTTCCAACTCGTAGGACACAATGCCTTCTTAAAGGATTTCAACATCTTTATCGACTTCAACTTCTCGGGCGGTCACTTCAAACTTCGCAATGCATATTTTACATCACGCGGATTCTTATTGGGGCAAGCATGGAGCACCTTTACCGATCTTGCAGCCATTCCACCATCAACAGACCCCAACGAGCCGGGCAAGTTTCGTGTACCGCAAATCAGATATACGCATTCCTTTGGCAAACACATCGAAGCGGCTCTCGGTATAGAGATGCCCAAAGTAAGTGCAACCTACGACTCCGCTTCACTGTCGATGCCGCAACGCATCCCCAACATACCATTCTACGTGCAATACCAATGGAATCAGAAGAAGAGCCACCTGCGTGCTTCGGCCGTGTTGCGCACCATGACGTATCGCGACACCCTCAATCACATCACCCGCAATCAGTTGGGTTGGGAAGCAAAACTCAGCAGTAGCATTGCCGTAACCAAAGCCCTTCAATTGTACGGAGAAGTTTCGTACGGAGAAGGAAACGCAGCTTATGTAAAGGATACACAAGGAGCAGATCTCGACTTGCTGCCCAATCCCGGCCGCCCCGGCAAACTTCAGGCACCGCCTATCTTTGCTTTCTTTGGCGGGCTCAAGTATGATCTTTCTAAAAAGTTATACATTTCGGGCACGTATAGCCAAGTGCATGTATACTCCGACAAAGGGTGGGAACTTGGCGATCAGTATAAAATAGGACAGTTGATACAAGCGAGTCTTTTCTGGCAACCGACCGATTATTTTGAATGGAGCATGGAATACCTCTACGCTCGCCGTACAAACAACGACCGCCAAAAGAACTATGGCAATCGTATTAAAACAGCAATCACATTGAAGTTTTAGGAAAATGCAGCCAAGCATTGCGATCTAATACTCACCACGATAGAGACAAAAGCAGCAAGGCATTGTCATTTTAAATTTATACTCGATACAAATTTAAAGAATTTATTATATCTTCGCATCAAATCAACAAAACAACAGACATGACACCATTATTCGTTCAATACGCTAAATGCGGAACCTGTGTAAAGGCTTCGAAGTGGCTAAAAGCAAACGGCATTGAGGCCGACTCGAGAGATATCGTTACTGCTAATCCAACAAAGGAAGAACTGACTGTGTGGATCGAGAAAAGCAGATTGCCAATTCAAAAGTTTTTCAACACTTGTGGCACTAAATACAAAGAGTTAGGGCTAAAAGATGTGGTAAAGACTGCACCGAAAGACGAACTAATCAACCTGCTTGCTTCGGAAGGAATGCTTGTAAAGCGTCCTATCCTTGTAAAAGGTGATACCGTTCTTGTTGGATTTAAAGAAGCCGACTGGCAAGAAAAACTGCTGTAACTTACTACAATATAACGACCTACTTTTTACCGATAATATCATTACTTATTGATTTCAAGCCTCTTCTTTGCCGGATGTTAATCTGCTACTCCGCTGCAAGAAGAGGCTTTTTCATTATACCTAAGCTTAGACACGTACCTGTACACAACTTAGACAAGTATATGACAAGAATGCGTCACGATCGTGTACACATCTTAGACACGTACCTGTCTAAGCTTAACCCTTACGATAACAACCCTTAGTCAATGCCTGCAACAGGCTTACTTCTCGTATATATCGAATTTATTAGTAATACTTAATATTGATAAGTTTCATTAATTTAGACAATTATTGTGGCGCAATTTGTATTGTTTCCATTACTTTTATCCCCGTATTAATCGACCTAAAGAGAAAAAATGAGAGTAAAAACCCTGACCAACCAAGTACTGTTGGCCGTATTCCTTCTTACGTCTGCATTAATCTTCACTGCTTGTGGCGATGAAGTAGTAATCACGACAGACAAAGAAATTGAATTTGAGAAAAAAGATTGCGGACTGCTCGAATTAGGCACCGCAGCGTTTACAGACCAGAACACGATCGAGATGTTTAAAGACGACGAAGCACGTGAGGTTTCGTTCGATCCGTCGCAACGCAGTTTCAAGACCAATGCTCCGTTGCAAGTATCCATCAATTCCGATCGCAAACTAGCGCTTGCTCTGTACTCACCTATCGCAGTGAAAAACGTTACCGTGTGGGCACAGATTCCGGGGTATCCGGGCTACTTCAAACTAGCAAAGATCGATACCGTTCCTGCTTTCGTTCAAAGCACATTCGCGCTTCCACTTACCGACTCTACCAAACTCTACGAAACAGAAGCCGGTAAATGGATCGAGATAGAAGCCAATCCGCACATCTCGCCCGAGGCGATGAAACTCAAGATAACAAGCGACGATCCTTACTACAAGAAGTTAGAAAAGATCATTCCCGACTGGAACATCTACTTCTCGGCCTACAGCGAAGACGGCAGTTGGGCGTATCGCATCTTGCCGGCACACATGCGCGAGGCGGTAGCGATTGCCTTGAATCTGGCCTATATGTACAGTACCGACACATTCGCGGCCGAATTGTACAGTTGGCAAGGTCGCCTGCTCGACAACAACGGAAACCCGATCGACACGAAACAATTGCGTCAACGCGTGATCGACCATTCGGGATTGCGCTTCGGACATGTAAGCGGAGTGAACGGATTGGGCGGAGGAGAAACTTTTGGCCTTGCGGAGTGGTGCTTTCTCGAGCACTATGCCGACGACAAAAGCGTTACGCACACCATTTTCCACGAACTAGGCCATTGCCTCGGATACAGCCACGATAGCAACATGACCTATGGCGATGCCTGGACCGTGCTTTGCGGCAATGTGTATGAGCAGATGAGTCGCAGCCGCGAATTGCCGGTTTACACGCGCAACGTAATGCGCACCCGTCGCAGTCGTGCCCGCTACGGAAGCGACTACTACGCCGCTTCGAAATACGAAATCGAAAACAACGAATTTGAAAACCAGTAAAGAACTTCCTATGTACAAATATATTCTACTTACGCTGAGCGTGCTTTGCTTTGCTTCGTGCAGCAACGATGTAGCGCCAACAGACAAAGATACGGCTTGGCGTCCCGATACTTCTCAAGTGGAAATTACCATTGACGGAACGATGCTTCCGGGCGGCACACTGAACGGTTTCATGCCTGTGGGATCGGCCGTGAAAGGAGACACTCTTTTTGTGATCGACCGCGAACACAAATCGGACCGCTATCAACTTCATGCCTTCTCCATTAAAGACAAAAAGCATATCCGCACCCTTTCGGAGTGGCAATACAAGGAAAAGTCTTACTTCTTCGATGATATGATTACCGCCGTGGCTGTATCTGACAAGTATGTATACGTGGGAACACGCAACTCGAAGATTGAAGTTTTTGACGTGCAAACACTCAATTTTGTTACCCGTATAGGCGATGGCAACTGGGGCAACTCTACCTATCGCATGGTGCATGTATTTGCACTGGCAGTATCAAACGGACAACTTTTCGTTCGCGACAAAGAACGCATCGTGGTGTATAATGAGCAAGATGTCACACCCGAAGACTTCCAACGCATTCCTCGCTATTCGTATTCTGAGACGCTGGGTTACAATACCAATTTCAATACATACGACGCTGCCGTGGCAAAGAATGGAAAGGTTTATTTTACCGATTACGAGTCGCGCGCGGTGCAAGTGGTAGATCCCGCAACCATCAAAGAGATGAAAGCATTCGCCCCTGTTCAGGTATTTGACATGAAGGAGCGCAAGCCGAAAGGTATCGCTCTTCACGGCGACAACATGTATGTTTCGTTCGAACGCACGGGCGTGTTGCCACAGGTGATTCGCTTCGATGCTACATCGGGTACATTGACGGCCGATGTGGGCGAGCTGTACAATTTGGTTTTCGGACAAGCCGAACAGCTGGATGTAAAACGCAATAGCTTATTTATAAACGACGCAGGCAAACGTGTAGTACGATCGGTGGCCCTGTAACTTAATCTCAACAATATGAAATCATTCAAATATATAGTTTTATGTATGCTGGCTCTTTGTTCGTGGGCCTGCAACGATGACGTGATTGAAAAGATAAACGAAGTATATCCCGACCATACCACGTTTTATTACTACTCGTTCTTTATGCAACACAAGCTCGGGAGCGACACGACAGACAAATGGGATGCGGGCGACTTGCAGCCGGGTGCTGTATGCGTGAAAGGCGACACGGTACTTGTAGCCAATAAGAAAGAGGGGCGTTATGGGGTATGGCTTTTCGATAAAAAGAAGCAAACCGTGATTGGCAAGATAGATACCCGCATCAGCAATGAGATGTTCGAGAGTAGTCTCGATGAGATGCCGCTGGCGATTGCTGCCGGAAACCAACGCATCTATGTAGCGGCCGGACATTACATTCACGTGTATGACGATACCACCTTGAAGCCTTTGTTCTTCTTGGGTAACGGTACCTGGCCTATGATAGACCGTCCTAGTGCGATGGTATATGCAGACAACAAGTTGTTTGTTCGTGAAAAACGCGCCATCTATACGATTGATGCACTTAAACTCACCGTGGCCAACTTGGGCGAGATGCCGTTGATTAACAAATCGGGCGAACTGAATCCGAACTACCACTATACGCATGCAATGGCACTGGGTAAGGATAATCGTGTGTATGTGACCAACGGATACGAGAACAAGATGTACTCATTCGACCCGAAACTGGTAAACGAAACCACATCGCCCAACTTGCGTATCGTAAACTTTACGCTTCCTTTTGCCCCAATCGCATTTGGCATGTACGATAACTTTGCATGCGTGGCAGGCAATAATACAATCAAATGGATCAACGTAAACGAAGACAAAGAAGAGAATGACTTGCGCAACCTGGGCGAATACAAGTTTGACACGGTTGCCGGAATGGCTCTCGACGGAGATTCTATCTTTGCAACGGATACGAAGCAAGAGAAACTCATCCATATTGGTATCACTAAAACCGAAATCAAGGAGTTTAAATAACGACTCTACAACGTTTCTTCGACCGAAATACGAAATATAAATCGAACCGCTCTGCACGCTGATTACCAATAGCGACAGAGCGGTTTACTTATCTATAGCATCTTTATCGGCTCTACATGCTGCACGATTCTTAGATTTCATCTATATTTGCAAAAACAATTTACAATGAGAGGACAATTAGTTACGATACAAGACTGGCTCAAATATCACCCTTATTTCGAGAGCTCGGACATCGATGTATCTTACATTAAGGTAGCCAACAAACTATATGCTCAACTAACCCAACTCAACATAAACGAGCTTTTTGACGAAACAGGCCAAAAGGACGAATTGAAGCGGATGAGTATCTATATCACATGCTATCTTGAGGATATTGTGTCGGAACTAGGTATTTTTGAAGCATTTGCAAGAATATATAAAGAGAACAATACGTATGCGGTTCCTTTTTACGGCGGCATTGAGCCGTACGAAGAAGGCGACCTAAATCTTTGTGAGGTGAAGCTTTTGTTGTGGCACTATTTGATGCAAACACGAGGACTTGCCTTGCAAACATTGATTCATCCCTACAACGAGGCGCTC
This sequence comes from Tannerellaceae bacterium, assembly GCA_051660585.1. GTDB lineage: Bacteria > Bacteroidota > Bacteroidia > Bacteroidales > CAMTPD01 > UBA12018. The sequence goes on along the minus strand of JBOFPV010000088.1, from coordinate 4,055 downwards.
GAACGACTAGCTGAAGTGATCTTTGAGATACTAGAGGATGAGTTTGAGAATGTATACATCAACACGAAATACCAAGAGCTTCTTGAGTTTAACGACGATGCTCCTTATACGGAGATTAGCGAACGCTTGTCTGACTTCGGCATGGGCTGCTATCTATTCTTCTTCAACGAAGATGAAATACGCCTTCGCCATCTTGATGTCATACAAAACTTCGAATCGCAAGAAGACCGCGAAGTATTTGCCCACAGCGAATACTTGCTTTACCTACATAACATTCCGGTTTTGCTGAATAAAACGACCAAGCAGTGGTTTGCCGAAATGGTGAAAAACGAAACCGTAAAGCATTTCCTACGCAATACCGGACGTATGTTTCGCGGAACCTTTACGCTGGTTAGCAACGAAAGCGAGTTTGTTCACTACAAGCACATCGCTACCGGCGAAACCATAAAGGCTTTGAAATCGACATTCCCCGATGTAAACGACATCCCTCCTATCGCGATGGGTAGTTTCTTGCAAGCGGAAGAATTCTGGATTGTAGATGGTTTTATTGCCGAAACAGATGCCGATACGTTATCTAAAGATGTAAGCGAAGAGGAGTCGATGGAGATCAACCTTACTGCTAAGGAATCAAATTACCGCGACTTGATATCGGAGCAAAAACAACTCTTCGAAAACCTGACCGAAGGGGTGCCATTCTTATTGGCGACCAACCGCAAGGAGGCTGAGTTGGCATACAATGTAATCAGCAATCAAGACGAGGTTGCGCTATCGTCGGAAATAAAGAATGGAGCCATTTTCTTCTTCAACGAGAAAACGGGTGTTACATATACCGAAAGTGGGCTCGAAGCGCTTGCGTTCTCTACAAACGAACATTACAATCCGGAGGCTGCACGTGCCAAAGGACTCTCCATCTTGATCAATTATCCCGAAAACGTGATCGAGCACTTGCTGAGCAACAACTTGATCCCCGATGTACAAATCAACGGACAATTGGGACGTGAGATTCTCGAAAACGAATGGCGTTTCCTAAGCGGGTACCTCAAACAAATGAATACACGCGAATACCGCATCCAACTCGATGCCTAACAATAAATCAACACCTCCCTCTTTTGCGACAGTGCAAAAGAGGGAGGTGTTTTTTATCTAGCTATTATAATTGTCTACACGATGTGTAACAATCTTCTAAACTGAAAGGTATCCATAACAATATTGCGGCACTTCCGAGGGTGCTCGGGTGTTATATCGAACTCGTTTTTTTTCTACAATATAATGGGCGGCAGCACTACTAGCACACGCCTAATAAACAAACACTTACGAAACATTCGCCGTGCAGACATCAAAATTCCTTATTGAAAACTTATTTGCCCGTTTTGCGCCCAAACAACATACAACACTATTGCTCAGTGCTTTAACCCAATGCAAACATGCCTATTTTTAGCATCAAAAACCAAACAAGCGCTAATAATCAAACACTTACAAAACAGCCTATCTCTTTGAATCGAGTCGGTAAAAACGCTTTCCACGCACATTCCTGGGTGTAATCTTGAAGTAGCGTCTCAGGTCATTGATGAGCAGAAATCGATTGGTAGACAAGTCATTTTTCGCATATACTTTTTTCAGCGCCTTCTCCACCTCTCCATATTCATACTCCTTCCCAACTTCAAACAGCTTGTATATCCGGTTGCAAATAGCCACATCTCCTTTTCGGGCAATACTTCCCGAAGATTCCAACCCGCGCTCCATTTGTTGCATCCTTCCTTTGCACTTCAGGGTCCATTCGAGGCCTTTTTCGAGGTAGCAACGGTAGAGGAGTTCTGCCCATGGCGAACCGGTAATGCTTCGGATTTGGTGCATTACAGATTTATGTTTGGCCGGATTGCGATTCATCAGATCGTGCAGTCGGTCGATTTTCTCAAGCAAATCTCGCGCCATCACCTCGCGCACGCCTCTGCTCAAAGCAATCACCCGGTCGTCGTCGGCAATGAGAAACTCCCTGTGCGAATCGGTCACGTCAAAAAACGGCACTTCCCCATACGCCGCAAGCAGTTTGCCGCGCTCGGTATACAAACTCTTCACCTGCTCCTTATACATTCGATTGGCCAGTTTGAGTGGGTCCAGTTCGCCGTCTGCATTGCAAATATCCCAAAATGAGGTTCCGGCAATAGCCTCCAGCCACATCTCCTTTTCGCCCGAATTTACCGCCTGCTCATGCCGCTCTTTCCAATATGAAAGCAACTTTTCGGATGCGTGCACTTCCTTGCAAACCTCTTCGCCCGAACTCACTTGCATATCGGGTTTGAGCGAAACAATGTGTGTAAAACTCCGCACCCCGTTTCGAAAGCGACCGTATATCTGCACCGCCTCGGTAGCAGGATCAATCATGCTTTGTTCGAGCGTACGCACGTTCGAAATCACAATCACATCGGGCTTGGTGCGCAAGTCGATATCCACTGCCGAATAAAAACGTGACGTAAAGAAATTGTACCGTTTGATATGTTCCGCCTCAACCGTATCATAAAAGTTACGATCCTTTTTGTAAATCAGTTTGCCGAAACCTTCACGACTGCAAAACGTAGCCGTGTTATTTCCCCATGCACTGTCACGGTAACAAATCGAGTCGATCGTTGCAATCGAATTGATAAAGACGCATACCGTTCCCCTGCCCTTTCGAAGTTTGTTCAACTCGGAAATCAACTCATAGTAAGTTTCCGCCACGTTGTTTGTCGTGATCACCTCAATGGCTTTACGGTACTCATAATCGGGCTCCACATTTACCACCCGAAACCCTTGATGCGCAAAACGCTTATCCACCGCATAAAGCGGAGTTGCCGAAACCAGCGCTTTTTGATCAAACTTAAAAAAATCATCGATCGGCAGTGCGATGGAATCGCGGTAATGGATATCCTGCACCAGCTTCTCGCATTCGTCGATCAGCATAAAGTAATCACTGTGCAAACAGACATTCGCTTTGGCGGCAGCCTCCTTGACCCGTCCGAAACTCTCGGGCGTAGTCAGGATTTTCTTATAAGGTACATCACTTTTCAGATAGGCTTGAATCTGCTTGGCCGTAACCCCTCTGTACACACCAAAAGCCTCGGGGTGTTTCAAGGCTTTGCCCACAATAACCGGCACATTGGGTTCGATGATAATGGAGTGACGCGGAGCCGTAAGTTCGCAATACGTAGCCCCCAATCCGGGAAGTCGTTTGTTGATAATCGCATTCGAAGGCAATGCCACAAAACCATGACGCTTGAGCGCGTCGGTGAGGTATTCTTTTTTAGCGATGCGCACTTGGATCGCTCTCAAATCTAAGGTCGTGTTTTTCATCTGATAATAAGGTTATACGTAAACATCTGCAAGATACGAAAACCCTCGAATAAAGCAAGCTTCAAATGATGAATGACAGTTTAGAATCGCATATAAATTCAGAGGAGCGAATTGGTTCATCCGTAAAATGGAGTGATAAGTATGATCAGCAAGATAACTAAATCAACTATAAACTTTGCGGCAAACAGATTGAGTCATCGCTTACCTTAAAAACAAAGTATGCATACTTCGAATCGTTTGATGGGCATCAAACAATTCAGTCTTCGAAATAAATGAATTCAATCTTCATAAAGATCAAATCACATTATTTATTTTACTTGCTTGGCAAGAAAGTTGCACCACTTATCCATACCGGCACCGCTTTCGGCAGATACTTCAAAGATTTGCAAGCCCCCCCCGCATGCTATCCTTTCTTTTGATACAGCATGAGTCCAACTAGACCAATATAACTGGTAAATATTAGAATACTGCACCATAATAGTTTCTCCTTTGCAGAAGTTACTCCATAACGTTTCATCAATTGTAGACCTATTATCATTGGTAATAGATATAATACAGCAAGGAAAAACAAAGGACCATACGAAAATATAAATTCTGTCATAGCAAAATTATATTTAGTAATTGAACACTTTTTCATTACAAAATAGCACCTATAACCTTACAACGCATACACATATAACAAACATCATTTTCAACAAATTGGTTCACTGCCATACTTAAAGAGCTTT
>JBOFPV010000087.1:0-14377 GCA_051660585.1 Tannerellaceae bacterium | reverse complement strand
ACTGGTGTTTTTATGCTACTTTTTAGTCCAAGATTGCAAAAATAACTATGTTCTAGAATAATCATCTGTTTTGAGTTGACGCTACGTATGGCATCGCGCACTTTTTGATAGAAGTCAGACAATGGACCTTGCTCAAATGATGCAACAGAAGCTTGCATGCCATTGAGTACTTTTTGATAGTTGCTTCGTGAAGAAACATAAGATAATGCTTCAGCTTTACCATACGGACTAGAGAGTGTTGCCATGATTTCAGATTCGGATGGCATCATGCCCGATATGTCATAGACCATGCTTGCTGCTGATGTAAGCAGATTACCCATAACTTCTTGTGCTTGTGTTCCCGGAAAGGGCTCGTTCATGATATCGAATCCCAATACAGAAGGAGCATCTTTGTATCTGTCTGCAACCACTTTCCAAGCATTGATATAATGATCTTGTATGCCAATGCCATCGGGAGCAGGTGTATTCTTCCAGAAGTTGTCAAATGCGTTTTGAACTGCCGGACTAATAAGGTATGCTTCACTCCAGATGTTTCCTTTGTAGTGAGGTGCATTGTTTGTCAATGTAGCCCAAGCCGGAGCTCCGTCGCTAAAGGCTTGTCCGTACAAGTCTTGATGCATGTCAAGCATCAACCAAATTCCATTCTCCTCGGCCCACTTTACACGTTTATCAATCTCTTTAAGGTAGGCTTCGTTTATTTTACCTGGTTCAGGTTCTAGTCCATCCCAAATAATACCGTAGCGAATGCAATTGAATCCCCAGGATTTGAATTTTTTAAATAATACCTCGTCATTTACATTAAGGTACTGCTCGGTTTTATTTTTATTTACATGATTAAGACCATTCAGGATTACCATACGTCCGCTAGCGTCAGTTAGTACTCCATTATTGTTTACTAGATGTTCTGTCTTGTTTGTTGTTGAGGCGGACAGATTGTTTGAGATTGGAAGTATACAGCAACAAGTCGCTACTAGTATACGATAAATGTTCTTCTTCATAGTTTGAAAATTAGATTTCGAATCAAGTATTTAGAATGCTAATTTATCTTACTTATTTGCTTCTTCCAACTTGTAGGGAGATATACCCTTATAATGTGGCAAAAGCCCTATCAATAGGGTGAAATAGCTTATTTGGGGGTGAATTTGCATCGTATAAAGAGCTGAGAATAAATTTTAAAATGACTAAATATTGACTTGTTTGGCTTGTCGGGGTCTAGACTTTTCTATAACTTAGAGGTATAAACGATGTGTAAAAGCATTGAGAAATATCCACGATTGAATTAAAACCATAACTATTATATGAGAATTTACACGGTAAAAAAGAAGACCCACTCTTTTCTATTTGTTGTTTTATTGTGTGTAATTGGATCGATGAGTAGTTTTACTACTGCATCTGCACAAGATACACCCACTATCGACTCTACAGTAGTTGCAGACACAGATTCGCTTCACCCATTTATCAAACCGATGAGTTTTCCCGTTGTTGAGACAGAAGAAGAGGTGGAGACGCTTTATGAAAAGTTCTACAATAACTTAATTACTGAAGCGATGAAATACTTAGGAACTCCTTATCGATGGGGTGGAAAATCAACAAAAGCATTTGACTGTTCTGGATTTACTTCCTATGTGTTCGAGAAACAAGGTGTTGAGATTTCACGTACAAGTAGGGAACAAATTAAGAATGGAGAGACGGTTGATGTAAAAGATTTAAAGCCCGGAGACCTGATTTTCTTTAATGGTCGCTCAGGAGTAGGGACAAAACGAATTGGTCATGTCGGTATTGTTGTTGCAAACAATGGAGATGGAAACGTAGAGTTTATTCATAGTGCAAGGGGAGGTGTGCAAACATCGAACCTGAAAGAAGATCCCTACTATAAAAAACGATATGTTGCAGGGTGTAGAGTAAAACCATCTGAAGAGAAGGTAAAAGAGATCATGCAACAGCCTCAATTTACATTCCCTATCGTATAATGTAATGAATGTTCATAGATATAAAATTGTTTAGTTGTTTTATTGGCTTGTAGATAAAAAAGCGAAGCTATGATGTACTGTTGTACTCATGCTTCGCTTTTTTCGTGTCTATAATAATCCTTTAAGGAATGATTTAGATATCTAGCTAAATTACTTTAGACCTCTACCTTCAAGCAGTGCATCCGGTGTTGGTTTTGCTCCTCTGAAGTTAAGATACATATCGATAGGATCTTCACAACCACCTTTTTCAAGAATATTCTTTCTGAAAGATTGTGCCGTGTTCTGGTCAAAGATATTGCCTGTTTGCTCGAATGCTCTGAATGCATCAGCATCCAATACTTCAGCCCATAAGTAGCTGTAATATCCCGCTGCGTAGCCTGTAGGAGAACTAAAGATGTGTGTGAAGTATGTAGAACGGTAACGAGGAACAATGGAGCTAACTAAGTCTATATTGTCCATCGCAGCTTTTTCAAAAGCCGCAGCGTCTAAGTTATTTTCTGTTTCTAGTAAGTGCCAGTTCATATCGAGCAATGCTGCCGCAACAAATTCGCCTGTAACAAAACCTTGATTGAAGGTTTCAGCTTTTTGCATCTTTTCTATTAAAGCATCAGGAATTACTTCACCTGTTTGATAGTGCTTTGCATACTGTTTCAATACTTGCGGATGTGTAGCCCAATGCTCCATTACTTGAGAAGGAAGCTCTACGAAGTCGGCAGGAACATTCATGTTCAAGCTCGGGTAAGTAACCTTCGAAAGCAATCCGTGCAAACCGTGACCAAACTCATGGAATACCGTCTCTACATCATCAAGGCTAAGCAATGCCGGTTTGTCTCCAACTGGTTTCGTGTAGTTTCCAACGTTCGTTACAACCGGACGAATGTCTTTGCCATTCTCTACGCGTTGAGGAACGTAGTTGTCCATCCAAGCACCACCTAATTTGCCCGCACGAGGGAAGAAGTCGATCAACAGCACACCAACATGGCTACCGTCGGCATCACTCACCTTATATGCTTTTACGTCTTCGTGATATTTAGGATAATCAGAAAGCGCCTCAAATGTAAGCCCATACAATTGGTTTGCAGTCCAGAAAGCACCTTGCATTACGCTGTCAGCTTGGAAGTAAGGACGTAGTTCTTCTTGATCTAGGTCAAACTTCGCTTTACGTACTTTCTCTGCATAATACCACCAGTCCCATGACTCTAGTTTCACTGGAGTAGCTTCTGCGTTAGCTAATTTCTGCATATCTGCAATCTCTTCATTGATTTTAGGCTGAGCAGCTGTCCATACTTGAGTAAGCAAGTTCATTGCCTCTTCCGGTGTCTTAGCCATCTTATCTTCGATGCTATATTGGGCAAAGTTTTTATATCCTAGAAGATTTGCTTGAGTGATACGCAAGTTTGCGATCTTTTGAGCCAGTTCGCTGTTGTTGTATTCATTCGCATTCATGCCACGATTGATATATCCCTTGTAAAGCTTTTCGCGTAGATTGCGATTTTCTGCATACTGAAGGAATGGGATCATGCTAGGCTTTGAAAGGGTAAATACCCACTTGCCTTCTTTGCCACGACCTTTAGCTTCTTCAGCTGCAGCCGCTTTTACAGATTCAGGTAAACCTGCAAGGTCAGACTCGTTTTCAACAACTAGTTCGAAGCTGTTATTCTCGGCCAATACATTTTGAGAATACTTCAACGTAAGAAGTCCGATTTCTTTATTAATAGCCTTTAGTTGTTCCTTTTTGTCGGTAGAAAGAAGAGCACCCGAACGAACGAAATCTTTGTAGTAGTTGGTAAGAAGTCGCGTTTGTTCCGGAGTAAGGTTTTCGTTCTCTCGGTTGCTATATACAGCCTTAACACGCTCAAAGAGCTTATCATTCATCGAAATCTTATCGTTGTGTTCCGAAAGAAGAGGAGAGATCTCTTCTGCAATCTTTTGCAAAGAATCGTTTGTTTCAGCACTTTCAAGATTAAAGAATACAGCTAGGGTCTTAGAAAGCAGACGTCCGCTGTAGTCCATTGCTTCGATTGTATTGCTAAAGGTAGGTGCTTCCTGATTGTTAACAATAACATCGATTTCATACAAGTGTTGTTGCATTCCTTGCTGAATAGCAGGCATGAAATGTTCGTTCTTGATTTGATCGAAAGGAGGAATACCATAAGGGGTAGTCCATTCGGTAAAGAATGGGTTTGAAGCCGACTGTTTTTTGTCGTCGCAGCTTCCCATTGTTGTAAGTAATGCGCTCATAGCACAAACGGTTAGTAGTTTCTTGTTCATATCGGTTTACCAATTTGTTACAAAGATAACGTATTTAAGATACAAAATAACAGAAGAGGTGTGTTCGCTTTTCTCTTATTTTACTTCTTATTTCATCTCTGCAAACTTATTGTGTGAGGTGTCCCATTCAGGGATCGTATAAAGCAATTCCATCGCCTCTTCAGGAGTAGACGCAACGCTCCAGAGCTGAGCATGATGTGAGCGCATAAAATTCTCGCTGATCGTATGTTGTAAGAAATCAATCAGTTTATCGTAAAAGCCATTCGTGTTTAAGATTACAATCGGTTTCGAGTATAAGCCCAATTGTTTCCAGGTAATAACCTCCATAAGCTCTTCAATCGTGCCGCATCCTCCTGGAAGAGCAATTATCCCATCACTTAGTTGAGCCATACACGCTTTGCGTTCGTGCATATTCTCTACTTCAATAAGCTCGGTAAGAGACTCGTGTTGCCAGTTTTGAGCAACCATAAACGAAGGTATTACACCAGTCACTTCTCCGCCGTTCTTAAGAACCGAATTCGCAGTTGCAGCCATCAATCCGATTTTCCCAGCACCATTGATCAGACGTATTTTCTGGTCGGCAAATAGCTTTCCGAGCTTCTCTGCATCGGCAAAATAAGCAGCATCTATTTGTGAGCTCGAGGCACAATAGACACAAACAGAAGATATTTTGTTCATCCTTAATTTAGTTTGTTGTATTATTATTCGTAGTAGCGTACAAAAGTACAACACTCAATGAGGATGGACAAATTACAACTCTTTATTTTAGAAGATATATTCCTATTAAACTTTCGAGAGGTATTTCCACAACCGGTGCACCACAGTAATAAGCTCCCAATGTATAGTGCGCATAAGTAAAGCGCATATGGGTAGGCGTAACGTTTATTGCGGTTGCTTCTGCCAGTGTAGGATCCGTATTGAAGCAGTTGTCTGGATTGGTGAAATTTACTTGTATGAGGGAGTCTATACGCATTTGTTGCGACATGTCTAGCAGGTCTTCTGTCGAAAGGAATCGCTTTTCTGTCGGTGAATAATTAAGCGCATAGAACTCCGTATTTCCGTGCGCACCTCCAGCAAAGGTATACGTTGTTGTAAGCGTGCTTATGATTTGCTCTGAAACGATAAATGCAGTATCACTGCTATAGAGTTCGTATCTGAAAGCCGGTTGAGGATATTTAATCTTACCAGCTTCCAAATCACTTTTGTAGGAGGTAAAGAAGCTATCAGCATCAGCAATGGTTGTATTCATTAGCGAGTCGTTGAGAAGCTTTAATCGGTTATTCAACGGAGAGACCATCTCTTCTGATTTCCTGTTTGCTCCTTCGAACGCGATTGTAGTAAGATTAATTTGATAGTTATCAGTGTTGTCTGTATGATGTTCAGAAAGCGTTGTTATGTCAAACGGAGATGAACATGCGGCAATCGCCCCGCCCAATATCAGTGCTATAAATAGGTATTTACTTTTCATGTATAATTAAATTCTTATTGTTGTATTTGCTTTTTTATTAAGATAACGCAATCAGTGTACATAAAGTTATGATAAATACCTTTATTGGAGGGTAGAAAGTGAGATTATTATTGAAAATATCCGAAAGTTTGTTAGTTTTGTGTTAGATATAATTCAGCAAGAGGTTCTTTCTTCTAGTATTAGAATCGTTTTTGTTGATTATATATAATTTGCATTTATCTTATATTTACCCGATAATATTTAAACATACCATGATTAAACGACTTGTTTTTTCTGCAAGCCTTTTGTTTGCTACAACATTTGGAACAATGGCACAACACAATGTAATACCTTATCCGAATAAGTTACAAACCAACGGCTCTGAGTTTACCCTTTCAAAAGTAGAAGTTTCGCTCGGTAAAGATCTTAAAGATCTGAAAACGTTGGTGCAAAAAGACTTTGCATCGGCCGGTATTTCTGTTTCATTTGGAAATAAGAAAGCGAACGTAGTATTTACACAAAATAAGCAACTTCCTGCAGAAGGCTATACACTGAATGCTACAGATGGGAAAGTTGCTATTGGATATGCCGATGCGTCAGGTGCTTTTTATGCGATGCAAACTCTAAAACAACTATGGAGTGTAAAGGGAAATGCATTGGAAATACCTAACGTAGCGATCGAAGACTCTCCAGCTTATCAATGGAGGGCATTTATGCTTGATGAAGGGCGTTATTTCAAAGGAAAGGAAGTTGTGTTTCAATTGCTCGATCAAATGGCCGCATTGAAGATGAATACATTTCACTGGCATTTGACAGACGATCAAGGATGGCGTATAGAGATCAAAAAATATCCGAAGCTAACTGAGGTTGGTGGATTTAGAAAAGAAACTGAAGTAGGAGGTTGGAACAGTAAGAAATTTGACGGTAATCCGCACGGAGGCTTCTATACACAAAAAGAGATCAAAGAAATCGTTGCTTATGCAGCTCAACGAGGTATCACAATCGTGCCGGAAATTGAAATGCCTGGCCATGCTTCTGCTGCAATTGCAGCATATCCATGGTTGGGAGTAAAGAACGAGCAAATCGAGGTGCCTACCTATTTTGGAGTTCACTATGCAGTGTATGATGTAACCAATCCAAAGGTATATGAATTTATGCAAGACGTATTGGCCGAAGTATTTGAGTTATTCCCTTCTCAAGCAGTGCATATCGGAGGAGACGAAGTGAAATTCGACCAATGGAAAGAAAGTAATAAAGTTGCCGACTATATGTCGCAAAAAAACATCAAAACTTATCCCGATTTACAGATTGCGTTTACCAATCAGATTTCAGACTTTGTAGATTCGAAAGGTCGACGTATGATGGGTTGGAACGAAATCATGGGGAAAAATCTGCATGGAGCTGATCACGGATGGCAAGACGCTGGAGAGGTGACAAGTACGTTATCCAAAAGTTCCATTGTTCATTTTTGGAAAGGAGAGGAAGACCTCTTCAGAGATGCAGTAAGTAAAGGTTACGACATTGTAAATTCAACACACAATTATACCTATTTAGATTACGATTACAACTCTATTCCTCTCGAAAAAGCATACAATTTCAATCCGATACCGAAAGGAATTAAACCAGAGCAAGAAAGTCAGGTCCTTGGACTTGGTTGTCAGATGTGGGGTGAGTGGATCCCAACGGTAGAATCAATGAATCAACGTGTGTACCCTCGTATCGCTGCATATGCTGAGGTAGGATGGACAAAAGCAGAAAACAAAGATTATACACGATTTACAGCAGCTCTTGATGGTTGGAAAGCGACTTGGAAGAAATTAGGAATCAATTATCACGAATAAATAGCAAATAATAAAGCTTTTATAGTTAATATCTCCACATTGGAAAGACATCGATCTCTCCGTTGTGGAGATTTTTTGTGTTAAGAAATGACGAGAACTATTTTATAGGTCAATTATTGATAAACCTTTTGTTTTTGCTGTTGTTTGCATATTATAAACTCATTCATAATTGAAAATACGATGTATAAGAGTAAATCTAAAATCGGACTTTTTTTTATCATGCTTCTTTGTCTTTTGGGACTAAACACCGGATGCTCTAATACCGATAAAAATATACCGTGGGATATATTACCTGCCAATTCGAAGTATTTTATTAATACCTATTTGGGAGGATATACAGTCGAGTCTATCAGTGAAGATAATAACTCGTATGATGTGTTATTTACCAATGGAATGGATGTGTTATTTTACAAAGAATCGGGCGATTGGGCACAAGTAACCTATAGCAAAGGGGTTCCACAAGCTATTTTTAATTTGCTCCCTCAAAAGGCACAGCAAAATATTAACGATGGTTACTATCAATGGTTTGCTACTGTAATAGGAAGAAATAAAGACAATTTTTTTGTCACACTCAACAACGGTGTAAAGATAACCTACGATACTGAAGGAAATTACATTAAGCAAGAAAACGTATAAAACCACACATTTTATATAACAACATAAATCTATACTGCATATGAAAAAGATTTTGGGCATGGCAAACATTTTAATGTTACTTTTTCTTACACTATTTCCTTCATGCCAGAAAGATATAGATACTCAGCCTTACGATACATTGCCTATTGAAGTGCAATCGTTTGTTGGTAAGTACTATCCTGCTCCTGTTGTAAAATATGTACATGTAACGCACGATACATATAAAATATACCTGAATGATGGGATCTTAATAAAGTTTGACCGACAGGTTCTAAAATGGACCCAAATAGATGATCCCGCGGGAATCTCATCTGCACTGCAAGCAGACGAACTGCCTTCGATATTAAATCTATACTTGACAAATAATTATCCCGAATATTACATCGTAAGTATGACGCATAGAAATGATGGATATTCGATAACATTATACAATGGAACCAAGCTGAAATTTAGCGCTGACGGTTCATTTATAAAACGAGAATAGCGAAAAACTATAGTATATGAAAAGAACCAGAAGTATGAGCTTGATGATTCTTGTATTACTTTGTAGTGCAATTTCATTAATGGGTCAACAACAAAAAGTTGCGACATTTTATCAATTACCAGAGTCTATAAAAACGTTTGTTCTAACACACTTTGATAGCTTAGCCATACAACAAGTGCAGCAAGATCGTGATTTGTACAAGATCGATCTTATAAACAATGGAGAGCTTGAGTTTTTTAAGAAGAATCTAAAATGGAAGGAGATTAAAATCAAGAGGGGAATACCTTATACAATCTTAAATACCTTGCCTACACCAATTAGTCAATATTTGCGGGAGAATTTTCCACAAGCAAAAGTAATTGAAGTTGAATTTGTAGATGACAAACAAGTATATGAATTGAAGTTGAACAATTCTGTAGAGCTGTTGTTTGATACAGACGGAACATTTCTGGCTTTAGAAAATTAGAAGTGTCTATGAATGTTCTTGTTTAAGAAATCTAATAATTTAAACCTATACTAAAAGTACACTGTTATGTGTGCATAATATCTATACATCAACAATGAAGAAACTATTTACATTAACAACTGCATTCGTAATCATCATGCTTGCAAGCTGGTCTTGCAGCAGCAATAATGATGTAATTGTAGCATTCAAGGATCTGCCTACAATCTCTCAAGAGTTCATCAATACGTATTATCCCGGCGTACAAGTGAAATCCGTTCTTGAAACGAAGACACAGTACGAAGTCGATCTAGGCAATGGTGCTGAACTAGACTTTGATAAAACAACAGGCGAATGGCAAGAAATAGATGATGCCAATGGGATTCCTTCAGGTATAATAGACACCTTGCCTCAAAACATCTCTACTTTTTTATTAGATGAAGGGTTATTAGATGATTCGGTATTCGAACTATCTCGCACTTCACAAGGAGGGTATATGTTACAACTCGATAACGGGCTTAAGCTTAAGTTCGATGCAGATGGAAACAACATCACGATGTAACTTGTTTAGATAGATTATATAGTGTGTAAAAAGGGGAGGCAGATGGTGCAAGTGCTTCTCCTTTTTTTGTTTTATATAGTCTAATTTCCAATGTAAGTTTGTATCTCCTGAATCAATTCAAAATCATTGATAAAAACATCATAAAGCAAAATTCCGATAACTGCAATAATGGTGAGAAGTAGAGCTTTAAAAACTACAATTTTTTTATCGACTAGTTCCATAATATAAAATGATTAAAGGTTCGATTTCGACTAAAGTACTGAAAAGTAATTAGAAAACCTAATTTGTATTTATCTTAATGTTTATGAGCTATGTAAAATAAAGCCTACAATGTAAGCACCGTTTTTACATAAAACGTATAACGTTATTGTTTTAATTTGTAGAAAATAAAAATAGGATTATCATTGCTTTCGATAGAAGCCAGGGCTTTAGGAACGGTAATTTCCCCGGTTTCATTATACAAGTCGATTTCATATGGCATCACGATTTGCACAAGCTCACATCCTTCTGTACGGCCCCAAATGGGGAAGTTCTCAAAACTACGACTCCCAAGCATACCATATTGCATATTTACACCGGCCAATTCCTGCAAACTACCCGGTTGAACGCACTTCTCAATCCAGCTTTGCCCCGTCTTTTTATCCAGAGCTGCCACATAGTGACCACCATTGTAGCGCATCCTAAAATAATACGAAGCAGGAGTCTCGAACAAATCTGAAACAACAATATCCTTATCATCTCCAAGGTTGCGAATGCTGCTCATATCCGTTGCATCGAGCGATCGTTTAATCTCATCATCGGAGTTCTGAAGCGTTAAAATACAAACCGGAGCAATTGCCTGTTCTGCTAAGATAAATACCGTATCATTGCTTCCTTGCTTGAATAAAAGGCCATTCGGATTGTTCGAATAATCGACCGCCATACCAACCGTGAGTCCGCAATCTTCTTTGGATACAGCAGATGAAGAGAAGTCATTCTTCAATGCGATTGTATCTCCATTATTCGAGAATACACCGATGCCATAGCTACCCTGTTCAAAAGGTACATACGGAAAAGCAATGGCAGCAATACGATCGGGTCCAATCTGACGTTTGTAGATGTTTTGATATGTCGGAGTAAACTCCTCGATTAGTTTGCCATTCAGGTCATATACCATTGTGCGATCCATGCTATGCAGATAAAGCCTTTTAGCTTGTACGTCAACCTGTATGGATGTAATGTCACAACTCAATTCGTTTGGTCCCTGACCGCCCGAAATTAACTCACGTACAAAGTTTCCCTTTCGATCAAACTCAACGATTTTTCGTTCCCGTGTAGGATAAATATAGATTGCCTTATCGGTAACTGTATAATGCATCACGCCATCGATAATCGATCCGTCATCTGTAGTGAGTTGTAGCGGAACATACGATACACTTTCGATCTCATTTGCAAGAGGTACAGTTGAGGGAGCACTCGTCAACGAGCGAATATCAGCAACATGTAACGAGTCGTCCGATTTTGGCGATGTCGTGCATGCTGCGAATAGCAACGATAAAAGTATTGTGTGGAAGGTGTGCTTTTTCATGTTTCAAGTATTTTGATTAGATAATTTCTGTCAAATATATCGATAAATAAGGTTGCAACAATATTTTTTGAATATTTGTTATACAGATTACTGATTTACTGAAAATAATTTTCAATATAAGATGGAGCAAAAACAGAGCATCAAAGGATTAAGCGATCAAGAGGTAATTTTAAGTAGAGAAAAGTATGGAGTAAATACGCTTACACCTCCTCAAAAAATCTCTTTATGGCGTATTTTCTTGACAAAATTTGAAGATCCGATTATTATTATATTATTGGTTGCTATTGCCGCGTCCTTTGCCGTTTCATGTTTTCACTATTGGGGTGAAGATGCCGGATTGATCGTTTTTCTAGAACCACTAGGTATCGCAATTGCAGCATTATTGGCTACCGCAATCGGATTCTTATTTGAGCACAATGCAAACAAGAAGTTTGAAATGCTCAATCAAGTAAACGATGAAATATCTGTAAAGGTGATACGAAATGATATTGTATGTGAAGTAGCAAAGAAAGACATTGTCGTAGGCGATATTGTTCTTTTAAATGCAGGAGATGAGGTTCCTGCCGACGGAGAACTATACGAGGCCGTATCCTTGCAGCTTAACGAATCCACATTGACAGGTGAGCCCATTGTCTCTAAAATGATAAATCCATCAAAGTTTGACAAAGAGGCAACCTATCCCTCTAATATGGTGTATAGAGGGACAACCGTTGTAGACGGACATGGAGGATTTAAGACAATATCCGTAGGTGATGCAACAGAGTATGGGAAGGTGTATGAAGGCTCACGTATCGATATTCATGCCGAAACTCCTTTGAGTAAGCAGCTCAAATCATTGGCTGATTTAATCGCAAAAGTAAGCTATATAATCGCAGCTTTATTGATCATAACACGCGTTGTTTTGTTTGTAACAGAGCATCCCGGTTTTGATTGGATTACCTTTGGTAGTTACATTGTGAATACAGTCATGATTGCTGTTACGGTGATAGTAGTATCCGTTCCCGAAGGTCTGCCCATGAGTGTAACATTGAGTTTGGCATTGAGTATGCGTAGAATGCTATTGACCAACAATCTTGTTCGACAAATGCATGCCTGTGAAACAATGGGAGCTGTCACGGTTATTTGCACAGACAAGACCGGTACACTAACACAAAATCAAATGCAGGTATATGAGTTGAACCTATATGGTGAATCGGTAAATAAGACTGTAAATAAAGAGGTGAGAGATGCACTTGTAGAGAATATCGCGATCAATTCCACAGCCTTTCTAGACTTTACCGATACCACAAAAATAAAAGCATTAGGCAACCCTACGGAAGCAGCTCTATTGCTTTGGCTCAATCAGCAGGGAATTAATTATTTACCGATACGAGAGGAAGCGGATGTTGTAGATCAGTTGACTTTCTCTACCGAACGAAAATACATGGGAACACTTGTCAACTCTACACGATTAGGGCATCGCGTATTGTACGTAAAAGGCGCTCCCGAGATTGTATACAAGCTGTGTTCGCAAGTTTATACAGCCGAAGGTCTTGTAGCAGTCGATACATTTAAGAACGAGCTTGATAAGCAACTACAGATATATCAAAATCAAGCCATGCGTACTCTATGTTTTGCATATAAAATTATAGAGGATGATAAAGCTATCTTCGCAAATGGAAAGATCCTGCTTACTGATCTCACATTTATGGGGGTAGCTGCTATTTCAGATCCGGTACGAGCTGATGTCCCCGAGGCTGTACAAGCTTGTATAAAAGCAGGGATAAACATCAAGATTGTAACGGGAGATACATCTGTTACGGCAATAGAAATTGGTCGTCAGATTGGCTTATGGACTAGCGAGGATAATGCACGTAATCACATTACAGGAACAGAGTTGGCTGAGATGTCAGAAGAGCAGTTACTCCAAAGAGTAATGGATCTGAAAGTGATTTCCAGAGCTCGTCCTATGGATAAGAAGCGTCTGGTAGAGACACTGCAAAAGAAGCAGCAAGTCGTAGCTGTAACTGGCGACGGTACCAACGATGCTCCGGCTTTGAAAACAGCACAAGTCGGTCTGTCGATGGGAGATGGTACACAAGTTGCTAAAGAAGCAAGTGCGATCACGATATTGGATAATTCGTTCAATAGCATTGCACGAGCAGTGATGTGGGGGCGTTCATTGTATCAAAACATACAACGCTTCATCGTCTTTCAAATGACTATCAATGTTGCAGCATGTTTGATCGTTTTAATCAGTTCATTCATGGGTGAAGACTCTCCACTCTCGGTTACACAAATGTTGTGGGTAAATATCATTATGGATACATTCGCAGCTCTCGCGCTAGCTTCATTACCACCGAGCGAACGAGTGATGGACGATAAACCACGTGAATTCAATGCTCATATCATCACCAAAAAGATGGCCGCATTTATTTTAGGAGTAGGCATCACCTTTGTTGTGTTCTTACTCGGTTTGGTGCAATACTTTAAGCGAGTAGATATAACAAGTCTTGCCGACTTCTCTGTCAAAGACTATTTCGAAAGCTTTGTCAACTTCTCCGGTCAATCCAACGAGCTCACATCATATGAATTATCATTATTCTTTACCATCTTCGTGATGCTGCAATTTTGGAATATGTTTAATGCAAAAGCATACGGCACACACAAGAGTACGTTTCAAGATTTTGGAAGTGTAATCAAGGGGTTTGGAGTGATTGCGATTTTAATCGTATTCGGTCAAATCTTGATTGTTCAGTTTGGTGGTGTCATGTTTAATGTAGTTCCGTTATCGCTGGCAGACTGGCTATTGATTACCGGTGGTACATCCATTGTCTTATGGATTGGAGAACTCTTCCGAGTTTTTAAAAGATAAAACATGAGATAAAAAGAACGGTGATCTGTGCTTTTTTAGCCAGATCACCGTTCTTTTTATCTTTTTGACTCTAACGTTTTTAGAATAAAGACTTAGCAATACCCATTTCCAGTCCGCGTAGTTCGGCAAGACCACGTAAGCGACCAATACACGAGTAGCCCGGATTGGTTTTCTTATGCAAGTCGTCGATCATCTGATGTCCGTGATCCGGACGAATCGCAATCGAGCACTGACGCTTTTGCTGAATCTTTAGCAAGCTCTTCATCACGCCGTACATATCTACATCACCCTCTAGGTGATTCG
>JBOFPV010000086.1:0-8596 GCA_051660585.1 Tannerellaceae bacterium | reverse complement strand
CCAACTCGTAGAGGCCAAAGATGCATTCAATGTAGAGGTGCCTTACGGTGGAATCATCAAAATTGAAAACTCAAAATTTTATCTGCAATGAAAACAAAACAACTAAAGCCTATCATGTTTGTGGGTACGGGATCCGACGTAGGAAAGTCGGTGATCAATGCTGCCTTTTGCCGTATCTTTCTGCAAGACGGTTATCATCCGGCTCCATTCAAGGCACAAAATATGTCTCTCAATAGCTATGCTACCAAAAATCAACTCGAGATAGGTCGTGCGCAAGCCGTACAAGCCGAAGCCTGTGGCATTGATTGCATGGTAGAGATGAATCCGATCTTACTGAAACCAACGAATCATACAACAGCTCAAGTTGTGCTCAATGGCAAACCTGCCGGTAATAAATCGGCATCCGAATATTTTCAGAAGACTGATAGGGATATGCTATTTAAAGAAGTTTGCAAGGGCTTTGATAAACTGGCGTCTCTGTATAATCCAATTGTAATAGAAGGAGCCGGAAGTATATCCGAAGTGAATCTCTGGGACAAAGACATCGTAAACATGCGTATGGCTCTGTATGCCGATGCTGCCACTTACCTAATTGCCGATATTGACAAAGGTGGTGTTTTTGCCAGTGTCTACGGTTCTATCTTGCTATTGCCTCAAGAAGAGCGCGATGCGATCAAAGGGATCATCATTAATAAATTTAGAGGAGATATCAACCTCTTTACCGAAGGGCGTCGCATGCTCGAAGAACTAACGGGCAAACCGGTAGTGGGTGTCGTACCGTACTTTCAGGATATTTTTGTAGAGCAAGAAGATGCCGTGATCTTGGATAGTCACCAAGCGAAAGCGGGCGAGAAGAAGGTACGCATTGTGGTTGCATTGCTCAAGCACATGTCAAACTTTACCGACTTCAACATGCTGGAGCAGATACCGGAGGTGCAATTGATGTATAGCAATAAACCGGAAGAGATTGCAATGGCTGATATTGTGATTATTCCTGGCTCTAAGAATACGATTTCCGATATGATGTATCTGCGTTCTACAGGTGTGGCGCAAGCAATCTTGAAACACCACCGTGAGAACAAACCATTGTATGGTATCTGTGGCGGTTTTCAGATGATGGGAAGTTGGATTCACGATCCGTTGCATGTAGAAGGAGACGTTGCTTCGATACCTGGATTGGGTATTTTTCCTACAGAAACTACGCTTTGTGAGGGCAAGCAAACCCGTCAATGCCACTTTACGATGACGCATCATCAGGGCGAAGGCGAAGGCTATGAAATACATGCAGGGAAGACCGAAACCGATGCTCCGTTTGCTATCTTAGGTAATGGCGAGAAAGATGGCTATTATCTCAACGACAAAACTTGGGGTACATACATTCACGGAGTTTTTGATAACAACGATGTGATTGCTTATGTCTTGAAACAAGTTGAGGCGGATATTTGTACCGATGTCGATTACAAAGCGCGTAAGGATGCCAACTACGACAAACTAGCCGATTGGGTACGAGCACATATCGATATGGAGTATGTGTATAAAACGTTAGAGGTATGATCAACGGACATGGAAATAACTTGCATGCATATAAAGGAAAAATCAAATACGATTTTAGCTCGAATATAGCCTGCAACCATAAGTCGGCCCCTATCTTAAAGCACCTCGAAACCAAACTGAGCTGTATCAATAACTATCCCGATCCCAATGTGACGGAACTGACCGATAAGATTGCGGCTTTCCACGGAGTGCCAGCGCAGCAAGTACTCGTAACCAATGGTTCGGCCGAGGCTTTCTACCTGTTGGCCCACCTGTATCAACAGCAGTATACGCTGATTTGCATTCCGGCCTTTGCCGAGTATGAAGATGCGTGTAAGTTGTATCGTCATCAGCTTTCGTTTGCCGCGCTCAAAGATTTTCCGACTGTAGACTTACATCCCTATAAAACCGTTTGGCTGGCTACGCCAAACAACCCCGACGGGTATTTTACTGACAAAGCCGCGATTAGAACCGTTGCCGCAAAGTATCCCGACACAACCATTATTCTGGATGAGGCCTATTCCGGTTTGTGCTCGGGTGTACATGCTGCTTCAACAGAAAATGAGCCTTCGAATTTGATCTCTATTCATTCGCTGACCAAGTTGTTTGCCATTCCGGGTATTCGTTTGGGATACATCATTGCCGACGAAGCTGTAATTGCACAGTTGCACGAGATGCGTCCGCCTTGGAGCGTGAATGCACTTTCGCAAGAGGCCGGAGTTTTTATTATGGATCATTACGAGACGCTTTTACCCGATTTCAAAGAGCTGCAAGTAGAGGTAGCTTTTCTGGTAGACGCATTTGCAAAACTAGATGGTATCACCATATACCCCTCTTCGTGCAATTTCTTTTTGTGTCGATTGAGCAAAGGTACAGCCGCAGATCTCAAAGCGTTCTTGATCGAAACGCATGGTATATTGATTCGCGACGCATCCAACTTCAGAGGATTGGATACCCATTGTTTCCGAGTTGCCGTGCAAAGCAGAGAAGCCAACGAGGCTTTGATTGTGGCAATGCATGATGCGCAATCCAAAGGTTTGATCTAAGCAGATAGTTGAATAATTATGACAGAACAATTTTTATATACGATCATTCCCGTATTGATCGGTTTTACGGTAGATTGCATCATTGGCGACCCATATAAAATGCCACATCCCATTCGGCTGTTTGGTAATGTGATCGCCTTTATGGAAGCTCACCTCAATCAAGGAACCAGACGCAAGGTGAAAGGAATTCTTACCTGCTTGTTGCTCGTTGCTGCTACGTGGGGTATTTTCTCCGCATTGCAGTTTATGCTTTCCGACTATCCCATTTTACTGTACGCATTTAATAGCTTGTTTTTCTTTTATGGAATTAGCAATAAGTCGCTGATCGATGAAGGAATGAAAGTAGAACGTTTCGTGCAACAAGGAGATTTGCCCGGGGCAAGAGAGCAGTTGAGTTGGATCGTAGGTCGTGAAACATCATCACTATCCTTTACGCAGATACGTACGGCTACACTCGAAACATTGTCCGAAAACCTTAGCGATGGGGTAGTGGCGCCCATGTTTTACTATGCGATAGGAGGTATTCCATTGATGATGGCGTATAAGATGATCAATACCCTCGACTCGATGGTGGGTTATAAAAGCGAGCGCTACCGCAACTTCGGATTCTGTTCGGCTCGACTCGATGACGTAGCCAATTACATACCGGCGCGCCTTACAGCCTTCCTGATGTTGATTGTACCATTCAGTCTCAGAGGATTTCGCTTTGTAAAGAAGTATGGACGCAAACATGCGAGTCCCAACTCCGGTTATCCCGAGTCGGCCCTTGCCGGAATACTCGATTGTCGTTTCGGAGGTCCCAATACCTATCACGGAAAGGTGGTCGATAAGCCTTATATTGGAACCAACGACCGCGAGCTGACACATGAGGATGTGCAAACAGCCTGTCGTGTAAATCTGCGTGTCGCATTGATAATGGTAGTGGTGACCATTGCTGTAGAGGCACTGCTTGCGTTTGCGTAGTAGTATTACGATTTGACGAAGTTGTAGGGTGATCTTCTTTTTTCGAAGGTTGTATTGGGTGATTTGTTATCTTTGATCGTTTCTAACATCAGAATAGGACTAATTTATCATTTAATAGAAAAACACTCAACTATGACTAATTCCTTGAAAAGCAAACGCTCCTTTTTTATCGGAGCAGTGATGCTGATGGCTGTTTCGTCAGCCTTTGCGGGCAAACGAAAATCAGTCTTCGTAATTGTAGACGGTATTCCTGCCGATGTGATCGAACGTGTACATACTCCGGCTATTGACGAAATCAGTAGTAAAGGCGGATACAGTCGTGCATATATGGGTGGTAAAGAGGGCGGTTATTCGCAGACTCCAACCATATCGGCCGTCTGTTACAATTCGCTTCTTACATCTACCTGGGTAAATAAACACAATGTTTGGGGAAATGGAATTGAAGCTCCGAACTACAATTATCACACCATTTTTAGAATTGCAGAGAATCAAAAACGCGATGTTTCTACAGCTATTTTTTCTACATGGGAAGATAACCGTACCAAACTCGTAGGAGAGGGCAAACCCGATGCCGGAGCCATCAAACTCGACTATGCGTACGACGGAATGGAACTCGACGATAAGAACTATCCGAAAGAAAAAGACAATCTGCAGATTCTAAAGATCGACGAAGCCGTTGCTGATAAAGCTGCCGAGTCGATTCGTACAGATGCTCCCGATCTTACATGGGTCTATTTGCAATATACCGACGATGCCGGACACCATTTTGGAAATGGAGAGAAGTTTGACGGTTATGTAAAAGATGCCGACAACCAAGTGCGCCGTATCTGGGAAGCTGTAAAAGAGCGCGAACAAAAAAGCGGTGAAGAATGGATGGTTGTTGTTGTTACCGATCACGGGCGTAAAGGCGATGGATATTCACATGGCGGACATTCCGATCGTGAACGCACCGTTTGGTATGCAACCAACAAAAAGCCAAATGCACACTTTAACAACCAATACAACTCCATTCTCGATGTGATGCCGTCTATTTGCCGCTACATGGATTTTGAGATTCCTCAGTCTTTGAAGTATGAGATTGAAGGAGTTCCTTTTATCGGAAAGACCGATCTTGTAGGTGTTGAGGCGGCTAAATCAAACGGAGCAATCAATCTAACTTGGAAGGCTTATAATCCGAAAGCAAAAGCAACGGTGTATATGAGTACGACCAACAACTACAAAACCGGAGGTGCAGATCAATGGATCAAGGTAGGCACGGTAAAAGCCGGAGCAGAAAACTTTACGGTCGATACGAGTAAGTATCCTTCGAGTTTCTACAAGTTTAGCGTGGTAACACCCAATACGCAAAACAACTGCTGGTATGTAGACTAATCGCATACCCATAAATCATAAAACACCTCTGATATTATCCGAAATTCGGTAAAATCAGAGGTGTTTCTATTTAGTAGTTATTGAAAGCTTAGATAAATGGCTTTAATATTGTGCCATTTGCATCAACAGGATAAAGCGCTTGTTCGGCTTCCAGTTGCGCACTCATAGCCTCTACCATCTCACGCAAACGCTTGATATTGGTCGTCGCTAGGTTTTGCGTTTCACCCGGATCTCTCTTCAGGTTGTAAAGTTCGTATGAAGGATGCTGAGGCAACTCCGGATTATAGAAATAAATCAACTTCCAGTCCCCTTCGCGATACGAAGTAAAGTAACTACCGTTGTGAGCATGAGGAAAGTGCATTAACACCTTTTCGCTACGTTGTTCGTTCTTTTTACCGCCAAACTGCGTAGTCAAATCTACACCGTCTATCACATGAGAAGTTGGTTTTTGTACATTTGCCGCCTGTAATACCGTAGGATAAATATCCATGATTGTACCCAGCTGTTGCTGAATAGTATTCTCAGCGATAGGCATTTGCTGCTGAAACTTGTTGTTCTTGTCCGGTTTTCCCCAGCAAGCAATAAACGGAACACGCACGCCACCTTCATATTCAGTACCCTTCTTTCCTCTGAGCGGAGCCGATGACGTATATCCTTTCATT
The DNA here is from genome assembly GCA_051660585.1 of Tannerellaceae bacterium. Taxonomy (GTDB): domain Bacteria; phylum Bacteroidota; class Bacteroidia; order Bacteroidales; family CAMTPD01; genus UBA12018. The sequence goes on along the minus strand of JBOFPV010000086.1, from coordinate 3,021 downwards.
GCACCTAGCGGAGCATCAGATCCGTTATCACCCAAGAAAATAATCAGCGTATTCTCGGCAATACCTTTCTCTTGCAGATGGTCCATGATATCGTTGAGCGACTTATCCATCCCTTCAATTAATGTGGCAAAAGCAACCGCCTGATCATTTTTGCCTTTATTGGCATAATTGGGAACAAAGCGTTTGTCGGCCTCAAAAGGAGCATGTACCGCATAGTGAGCCATGTATAAAAAGAATGGCTTTTTATCAGCAATCGATTGATCGATTTGTTCGTTCGCTTCCAATGTAAGTGCATCACTCAAGAAAACGTCTTTGCCGTGATACTTTTCCAATCCCGGCACAGCCCTCGACTTATTTCCTTTGATATTGCCGTAACCGTGCTCACCGTAATAACTTCCCGGTTGCCCAATCGAACATCCGGCAATGTTCACATCAAAACCAATGTTTTTAGGATCTTCACCCTCACTGCCAATGCAGCCGAAGTGAGCCTTACCCACGTGAATGGTACGATAGCCCGCCTCTTTCAGTACCTTTGGGATGGTAGGTGTTTGCTTTGCGATACCCTGCCAGTTCCAATCGGTAGGACCGAAAGGAGTACGGTTATTACTCTCTGAGTTGATCCAGTTGGTTGTGCGATGGCGTGTAGAATTCTGTCCCGTCATGATCGACGTACGCGTAGGCGAACTCACACTTTGTGCATAAAATGTAGAGAAGCGAACCCCTTGCTGCGCCATACGTTCCATTCCGGGAGTACGATACCAGTCGTTTAGCGGATGCTTTACAGCCTCCCCTTTATCATTGGTAATAAATGGGAGAGAAGTATCCATCACCCCCATGTCATCCACCAAAAAAACAATAATATTAGGACGCTCCTGTGCCGATACAAGTCCCGACACAGCAAGCATAGAGCAGCAGATCATCTTTTTCATAGGTATATTAATGTGTATAATAAATAGTTAGACTTTATGGATCCATGTTAATTCCAACCTGGGTTTTGAGTTAGATTCGGATTTAAAGATAATTCTCGTAATGGCAAAGGATAAAGATAATGTTTATTTATATCAAAACTTCTAGATTCTTTGGTTTGAACAAGTATAAAGCCATTTTCATCGAGTATGATGTCTTTTCCCGGTTTGATGTTCGGATATGCATTTGCGTCAAACTTGGCACCTAAAATAGCTTTCGGTAATTCTATTTCAGCAATTTTCCATCGGATGATATCATCATATCGCATAGCTTCGCCCGATAGCTCAGCTCTTCTTTCTCGACGAATCTCTTCTTTCATGTCAAGATTATGCATTTTGACAAATTCATTTGTAAGATGAGGTAAACAATCTTTATGAGTTTTGAAACGATCTCTTAATAAATTAATTGACAGATTCAACTCTTCATTTGTTATCCCACCGTTCAGCTCAAATGATGCTTCTGCAAATATAAGCAGAACTTCTGCATAGCGGATTAAAATTTCATCTACATATACCGCTGAAGGTACGTATGTAAAAGCATCTTCAATTCCAGCTTTTTTAAACATATATCCCGTGCGAGTCTGATTTGAAAGGTTGGGTACAAAGGGCTTGCCCGAAAAAGCATCTCCGGGTTTCCATATTGTAAGAGCCATGCGAGGATCTCTGTTTTCAAACTCCTTACCTAGTGGGAGATATTCAACTTTATATATCGATTTATCAATCGGTAAGCCATCCTTACAGAGGAAGTTGTCTGCCATGTATTTAGTTGGTTCACAGTCATAATCATATATAATTGCACGAGGTTTAGAGTTCATAATACCGGCCTCCTCTGTATATCGAAAAGATAGTATGTGTTCATTTGAATCAATACCTTCAAATAAAAATAAATTTCTAAAATTTGGATATAGACTATATTCTTGTGAATCCATTATTGCTTTTGCTGCATCTTTAGCTTTGTTTAGATATTTCTCGTAATTATCTCCAGTATGATACTTATAATATGTTCCCGCATATAATGCTGTACGTGCGAGAAAGGCTTGTGCTACACCTTTTGTTATTCGGCCTACATCTTTTTTTATCTCACTTTTTGAAGGTATATGTTTAGTTGCAAACTCTAGATCTTCAAAAATAAGTTGCCAAACTTTATCTTTTTCAGTTCTAGGATGTTGCAGTTCTGGTGAATCTAAGTCGAGAGTTTTAGTTACGAGAAGTACATCTCCAAAACGAGTTACCAGTTGATAGTAAAAATAAGCTCTGAAAAAGCGAGCTTCTCCAGCGTATCTATTTAAAACAGCTTCACTTTCTTGCGCTTTAGTATAGTTTTCGAGAAAATTATTTGTAACTCTTATCCATTTATAGCAGTTATTCCAGGTTCCATCCGTATTTGGAATCGTATATGTGCCGGAGCTAATATCATTTCCAGATGCCGCGAAAGTATCAGAGCTTCTATTGTCTAATGAATAACTTCTATTCATATTATTATATAGAACGTTTAATGCAAGTCTTAAATCCGATTCATTATTCCAGAAATTTGTCGGAGAAAGAGAAACAAGAGGTTCTTTATCTAAAAAGTCACTACAACTTGAACAAAGAATAATTAAAATGAAAAATATTGATTGTTTTATTGATTTCATAATGTAATTATTTTAGAAAGTAACGTTTAAACCGAAAGAATAACTTCTCATAATAGGATACATATATCCACTAACCATTGTTAGTTCTGGATCATAATGCTTGAATAATTTGCTAAACTCGAAGAGGTTCTCTCCACTAAAATATAAGCGAAGTTTCTCTATCTTGCATTTTTGCACCCAATTCTGATTAAAAGTGTATCCGAATTGAAGATTTTTCATCCTAACGTATGCAGCATTTTGTACCCAATGAGACGAATATTGATAATTGTGTTTTACACCAGCATAGAGTCTGGGTAGTAATGCATTTGGATTCTCAGGAGTCCAATAGTCTGAAAAATATGAGTAAGAATAATTACTCCAGGTGTCTCTAAAAGGTTGAAAAACTTCACCATCTAAATAAAAACTTCGTTTCCCTACACCTT
>JBOFPV010000085.1:0-3623 GCA_051660585.1 Tannerellaceae bacterium | reverse complement strand
ACAGAAAAACGCTCCCGAATAGGCACTTCCATTTCTATATTCAAAGCTGTTGCCAAATCAAACAACAAGTTTGTTTTGAGTGCAAAAGGTGGTATGTTTTCTACAATATCCTCAAACAACTCACCGCTAGATATAAAATCATCAACTTGCATGCGAGGCTGTTGCAACCAAACAGAGACTCCGGCTTGTACTGCGGGAAGTGTTGCAACGCTTGATTGCTCAGTTTTATGATGCAAAACGGATACACGGGGTTCTAAATAAATACCCAACGACGGAATCGGATTATACTGAATTCGCAATGCAGTGTTGATACCTACCATCGATTTTAGGGCATGACGATACAACAATCCGGCTCCGGCATAGACTTCGAAACGATTATACGTATCGGAACGCTTACCAAATGCGGTCACATTCATCATGTAATTGAGCTCTACACCGTAACTATTTCGATGAGCCGGAGCTACTGTACCGAAAAGCCCATCTTCTAAAAATGATGTAGAGGCATACATAAAGTTTGCCTCCAATGCATGTACCGGTGTAAATTTATAGCCCAATCCCCAGCGCACATTTGATCCGACAACTACATCAGAGGTATAAGACGATGCCTCCCAGTTGGCTTCAACCCCTGCACCCAACGTAGAGTATATCCTATTGATCATCGGGTATCCTTTGGGATAACGAGGCAAACTATTCTTATACTTCTGATATCTGTACTTCAGTACATTATCAGCAGCACCGGGTAGTCCTTGCTTCTGAGCATATGCTTGCTCACTTGTCATGATCACAGAGATAATGGCAAGTACAGTTTCGATATGTCGTATTTTTACCCTCATTTTATTTAGAATATAATCAAGTCTACCAAGTCCATTACATCACTATCGAGACGTGCAGTTTCTTCCAATTCGGGCGATAATTCGATTGCTCGTCTCAAACTTTCCATTGCAAAATTCAAGTTGTCGGTCCTGTTGGCACACACGGCAGCAGTGTACCACATGTATCCTTTACGCTTATTTTCGTCTGCCTGCAATAACACTTTTACCTTCCCTTCAGCCTCTTTGTTACGTTGCATGCAAAGCAATAATAGCACTTCATTCAGGCCTCCTTTTGACGCAATTTGCGGATATGCTTCTTCGTATCTTCCACGATGCACATTTAGAATAGCATGCAAAAAATCCTCAGTACCAATTGAAAGTTGTTGGACCAACGAGTCGGCTAGGGTATACTCTCGCACCCCCAATGCCATCAGTACCTGATTGTAGATGAGTTCATCGCGAGGAGTTGCTTGTATCGATGGATGTAAGATATTTAGATCAAACGAATCTCGTTGTATTGCTTTCAATGCAGCACGATTGGCCACTAACGCAAAATTTGGATAGCTTACCAATGCATTATTCTCTATATCATCGTCGTCTTCTTTCGTTTGCAAAAGTCTCCAATACTCGTAACGAGAAAGATCTCGGTCTCCTTGCGCATATCTAGTTGCGATCTCAGCATCTGTCAACTGTCTGAATATCGAATAATTGATTGTATATTCTACCCTTCTGAGTTTCGGTAAATACTTCGGAGCAAAAAGTTTCTTATATTCAGGCATGCGGTAAATCCAAGCTTCACACGAAGCGTAAGCACCATCGTATTTATCTATGATCGACTGTACTTGCGAATAAACATCGAGAGAATCTTGATGAAGCAAATTGGCGAAGTTTTGCCAAGTCTCAACTTTTGCATCCGATTCTACTTTTACATGAGAACGAATGGATAAAGGTAACTGAGAACTTATATAGTTGGCTATCGTTTGCGTACGTCGCATCGCTAATTCCAAATTCTTTTCGTAAGGTCCTTCAGGTGAGGCGAAACCCACAATAGAAAGAGACTGCAAAACCGCATCTTCATTATTGAGAACTGATGATATTCGATCTTGAATCTGTGCAACCTCGTTTGCATTATCGATATACTTAGGATCAAGTATTGACTTGCCTAGTTCGAATGCAATGCGTGAAACACCTTGCTCGGTCATTAATTTCATTTTCGGATTTGGCACCAACGTACTATCACCAAGTTGCTTGGGAGCAAACTTATACTCAAAAAAACGCAGTGGATTCTTTGTTCCTCTCGCAATAATTACAGTATCTAGATAATCACCTTTTCGTGGCATTATCCCATTAATAGCCAAGTAACATTCGGCTCTAAAGTCATTATCCAGATGCTTGGAATCGATATAGATAGAATCATGATACATGTAGATGTGATCTGTATCATGCAAATTGTTTGGTACTACATATGCCTGCAACGAATCGGCAGACACATCAAACTCATTGAAACGAAGGTTGTTTATCGTAAACAAATCGCCATCGATCACAACAGGACGAAAATAACGATATTGCTTGCGGGATGCATCGTAGAGAGTAGGTTGTACAACAAATCGCTTATTGGCCTTGAATAGTTTAGCCGGAATTCTAAATTTTGTTTTCAAGTGAAAATAGTTTCCTACAACTTCAAGGTCGGTAGGCTCGGCTCCTACTTTCTTATTTGTTGCCTTTTCTATTACAATAACTTCAGCTAACTCATGAACCCTTTCACTCATTTCAACATCAATAATCTGCCGACTGTTTACTTTCGTTTTCACGTCTTCGTATCCTGGAAAGTAGAACAAAACTTCTGCATCCGGAGCTATTTGTATGGTGTACTTCCCATCAATATCTGTCGTTGCTATCCATGTACCTCCGCAAACTACATTCACTCCTGCAAGAGGCTTACTGCTGCTACGCTCAGTAATTGTACCTTGAATACGTATCTTATATTCAGCAACAGCAGTGTTTGTCACTGAAAACAAGAGTGTGATAATGAATGATGATATGTGAATGAAACGATGCATCCTTAGTAGATTAAGTATTGAATTGAGATTCCCAATCGGGTTAATATTGGTGATATTTTGGGTATGGATTCCGAATTACTTCGCCGATTATTCCAACCTACCCCGACACCTATACCGGGCACTACATTCCACCTTTCTCCAACCACAAAACTATATCCGTAACCTAAGCCTAAACCAACTGTATTTCCCACATATCGCTTATGAGAAATATTGATATTATAAGCACAATACAAAGCATTGACACCCACGTAGTGAGCATACATCGATTGCTTGAACCAATAGCGATATTCGGGAACAATTGATAGGTGACGTAGCGAGAGTTTATCTGTTATTTTCCAAGGTGCACAAGAAGTATTGACAGCCAACGTTGATTGATGATTAAGACCGATCTCTCCTTCTAGATTTGCTGACAACAAACCTAATCCTACAAGGTTAGAAGATACAGCAACACGTTGCGCATTTGCCGCTTTGTACACTAACAAAAATAACAAAAGACTAAGCTTTAATATTTTATATTGTGGCTGCAAGAACATTAAATAATTTTATATCGAATAGAAGTCTAAAAAAACCTCTTTGTGTTACATTACAAGATTAACTTGATATTATAATTTGCATTACAACACAAGCTTTCTATTACAAGTCGTGAATTTATTGAGTAGATAATAATTACACTTCATGATCTATAATTCTATACACATGATCTGTTTTTAACAATTTACTCAAGAATAAGATTATTCGACAAAGAAATATA
>JBOFPV010000084.1:0-3866 GCA_051660585.1 Tannerellaceae bacterium | reverse complement strand
AAGATCAAAGTAATAAAAGGAGGAGTAAGAGATAAAGTAGCCCACGTTCTATATTAAAGACTGAGCACCAAAAAAATAAACCTGATATATCCACAAAATAAACCTTGCAAGGTTCTTCCAAAAACCAAACTTACTTTTTATAAAAACCTAGAGACCTTTTTCCTAGAACCTTACTTGGTTCTAAAATGAAGCTTATTGGCAAGAAAAACACTCCTACTTCTCCTTATTTAAAATATGCAGGTGTGCCAAAGCAGCATAACTCGTTTGACTGAATTCGATCAAAGCAAATCAACAAATACAACATACATATATATATTTTATGCCTAAATGAAATAGTTCGTAAGAAAATCAACAAGCAAATAAAAGATGCCAGCCTTTAATCGCAATACAATTTTAAAAACATCTCGACCAATAATATAATACATATATTTATTACGTATTGCTAGGTATATACAAACATTTAATATCTTACAAACTCATATAAATAGAAAAAGCGCGAAAAAATCTTCGCGCTTTTTCTATTTCGAAATATTTATCGTATCATTAAAGTTTACTGATCACTTTAAGCATTTGCTCTCCTAAGCCAATTCGATAACCTTGAGAAACAAAAACTACTCGACCAAATGTATCAGCAATGATAAAAATCGGAAGATTATCTCCGGTAGGAAGATTCATCGATTTAACAATCATATTTGTTATTTGATCGTTATCATCTACACCAAATGTAATATTTGATGGCAAGCCTGGGAATTCAGCCTTATCGAATGAGTTCAATTGTTTTTCACTCTTAAAAAGTAACACCATTTGACGTCCCCACTTCTCAAACTGCTCACGATCTTTAGCTAGATCTCGCATTGCGTGATTGGTCGGCTCTTGACGTGCCCCTAAAATAGCAAGTACAAAATATCCACGACCTGTAGTATTTAAAATCGATTGTAACTCATGACTACCCGCCGGATAGAATTTAGCCTCCGGATCAATGGTTCCAATGACTTGAATCTCCTCTTTATTCTCTCTCATCACAAGAGCTGTTTCTGTTGCTTTATTAGCAGAGACATCAAAGAAATCAAGATTAACCAATACAGTTCCATTCGCCATTCTAGTACCAGTTACCATCATATAATAACCTTGATCTAATGAAAGTGGCTTTTTAAGCAAGTTGGACCAACTGTTGCCTGCTTCCATATCTGCTCCACCTTTATTTCTAAAGTTCAATGTCTCAAACGTATTATTACGATATTCGGCAATTGAGAAATGACTGTAATATTTAGGATCTTCCAAAGCTTTAATTGCATTATAGGTTGCAGTTAAAGTTCCTTGCTTGATCTCTTCTACCTGTGGAGCAGAGAAGTTTACATCAATCCATTTTCCTTCGAAGAAGTATTGAGTTTTTCCTGTTACGCTTTCAATTCGAGCAGGAATGCCAATCGAACGACAAACTGCAACAAAAAATAAATCTCTCGAGTCATCATCTGTCAATTTAGAGCCAAGAACACCCACAGGACTAATCGAAATCTTTTGAGGATTTAAGTCGTTAAGAACTTTCAAGTCCTTACACATTTGAATGATCACCTCCGGATTAGATACTGCTTTCTGAATAAATTCAGCGTCTAACTGTGATTGTATCGCTCCTTTATAAGGAGAAAGCATCTCCATCTTGATTCGTGGATTCAATACATACTCGACGAAAATATTTTCCTCAATACCTGGTAAACGCTTTGAGTTACTTAAGTGATCTATCAACACAGACTCTGGAGTATCACGTAAATCCTTTGCAGATATTACTCCAAGAAGTGCAAGAGCTGTTTCTTTTTGATCTGCCGGAGTATTGATAAGGAATGATTCTATTTCTTTCCAATTTCCACGGCTTCCTTGAATAAAGTCCCAAACTTTGAAGTCTGGCATCCCCAAAACTTGCGCTAAACTATCAGAAGAGGCTTCATTCATAAAAGTTGCTACATAAGCATTACGAATCTTATCTTCTTCTTGTAATCGAATTGCATTTGCGGCTTTTTGATCTTCTGTTACCGGAGTCTGAATACTACCATCTACAGGAGGAACTAAATCAAATGCTATATCAAAAATATCACCTTGTTTCTTGTCTAAGATTACTATTACGGTATCTTGCTTACCAAAGGATACTTTATTCAAACCAAATTGATTGTTTTCACTTGCCCAAACAATCATATCACCTAAACCTGCCGTCAATGATGTAAAACCGTTCTGATCAGCAATTTTATGAGCTACCGTAAATAATTCGGCATAGTTGTACACTTTAAAATCTACAGATGCATTTGCGACTGCTTCACCATTTGTATCAACGACTTTTATAACAGCAGATGCTACCGGAGCGTAGTTTTCTGTGATATTAATCTCCGTAAAACATTTATTCTGATCCATTATCTCTTCAGATCCTGCATAGTTTCCGAATACTTTCGTATGCATTAACATTCCTCGATAAGCAGGACCATTAAACCATCCAAGATTTAATACAGGTTCCGGCTCGCATGCTCCTAAGAAATACCATTTCCCATTCACCCAAGCTTCTACCCATGCATGATTATCATCCGTATGTGCCCAACGAGGGGTATAAACTTGACGTGCCGGAATACCTACAGCTCGTAAAGCTGCCGTTGTAAAGGTTGATTCTTCTCCACAACGACCATATGCTGTTTTCATTGTTGCTAGCGGCGAACTTGTTCGTGCGTCAGATGGTGTATAAATAGCTTTTTCATGACACCAATGGTTCACTTCCAATACAGCATCATACATTGATAGACCTTTTACACGATCTTTCAACTCATCATAAAATATAATTCTAGAAGAATCTAAGTTTTCGTTATTGATGCGAAGTGGTAATACGTAATGACGGAAAATATCATCAGGTATCGAATCTCCCCAAGGCATTTCTTCTTTCGCTTTTAAAGCCGTTTTTACGCTTGATAAAAACAGCTCTCCATTGTAATCTGTAATATCACCCAATGGCATATAGGCATAAAGAAAAGATATTGCATCTTTTTCATCTGCGGTCATTGGTTTCTGAAATACACTAAAAAGTGTATCATTCGCAATTTCTTCTTGCTTAGACTTCAAATCTGATTCTATTCTGTGGCGTGCAGACGAATCTTTAATTACTCCTGACTCTTTACATGCACTCAGTAGCACAGCAAAGAAGACAAATAGATATATTGCTCGATTCATATTGAAATATTTTGTACCAAAGATAATCAATAATCTACAAATCAGGAGATAAAATAAGAAAGGTCCAAATAGAATTATCCAAGAAAGGATATCCTAGTGAATTATCTTTTAAGTAGATATGCTAATAATACACTATATTTCAATGCATTAATTTAGATCACACGTTTTTTGTTTATTTTTTTCGATAAAAAGCTTGCAGAAATAAAAAAAGGTTGTACTTTTGTAACCGTAAACGTCATGCGGATGTGGCGTAATTGGTAGCCGCGCTAGACTTAGGATCTAGTGCCGAGAGGCGTGGGGGTTCGAGTCCCTTCATCCGCACGTTAAAAGCTTCGAGAGAAATCTCGGAGCTTTTTTTTATTTATACCTATCAATAAAATACCACTACAAACGGCTCAGGAATTTGGGCTCACCCGATAAACTATGGGACTTATTTTTTATAGAGTCTTTCTATTATGAATACACAAGGGCTTTTACTTCTTGCTCAGATTGTATTACCAACCGATATCTTAACCAAGTTTGTTATTGTAATCGGTAACTTTGTTTCGTCATTTTTCAGCAAGGTTGCTTAGTCGGAAATCGGCAATTGTTAATCTGCACTTTATTTGGAGGAAAAAGAAAAAGCGTTCAATTTTGAGAACGCAAACCCCCAAAATGAACGCTTA
>JBOFPV010000083.1:0-43755 GCA_051660585.1 Tannerellaceae bacterium | reverse complement strand
AAGAGATCGTTTGTGTAAAATATTTATCTTATATTAGTGCGGAAAACAAGAGAGAAACTAACCGAATATAGGAATAGAATATGTGTGTTGTCTGGAAAGATAGTGTAAATCCTAGCGATCAGATTAATGTAGGTTTTATCGGAGTTGGGTACAGGGCAGAGTTTGCACTGAACCGATTCAGATATATCAACGGTGCTCGAATTGCGGCCATTTGTGATAGCGACAAAGCCAAGCGAGACGATGTAGCGTCGTTTCTGCAAGCTTCCGGCGTGAACGATGTTGCCGTTTATGCTACAGATGCCGAGCTGCTCAATGATGATGCGATTGATTTGGTCTACATCTCTACACCTTGGGCTTCGCATGCAGCAATAGCCGTTGAGGCGATGAAGCGGGGAAAGCATGTGGCGCTTGAGGTGCCGGCAGCAATGACAATCGAAGAATGTTGGGCGTTGGTGCATACGGCCGAGGCAACACAAAAGACTTGTTCGATTCTGGAGAACTGCTGTTACGATGAGTTTACCCTAGCCATGCAAAATATGATCGACGACGGTCTGTTGGGTGAGATCTATCATTGCGAAGGAGCGTATATACACCGCTTATGCGAACGAATGATCGGAAGCAATCCCAACTACAAAGAAGCCTGGATGCCGCAAGCATATATGCAAATGAACGGCAATATCTATCCGACGCACGGATTTGGTCCGTTGGCCATGGCGTTGGGACTAAATCGAGGCGACCGTGCCGTGTCTATCAATTCGGTAAGCACCAAGCCGCGTGTGTACAATGCGTATGTAAAAGCAACTTACGGCGAAGACGTTCCGTTTACCTTGGGAGATGTGTCTTCGTCTCTTATTACTACCCAATCGGGTAAGACCGTCGAACTTCAATTCGATATAGCGACTCCGCGCCCATATAGTCGCAAGCAGCTCATTAGCGGAACCAAAGGAATATACCACAAATATCCTACCGAAGAGATTGCGCTGATGCCCGACTATCATCAATATCTGTCAGCTTCGCAAAAGGAGGAACTATTGGCTCGTTACCGCCATCCTATTATTGAGCAAGCCTCGCAACTATTCAAAAAGATCGACAATGAGAAAGTGCAGATGAAAGGAGTGATGGATTTTGCGATGGACCTTCGTTTGGTACAATGCCTGCAAGCGGGAATTACGCCAGACCTGGATGTATACGATGCTGCCATGTGGTCGTCGTTGGTCGAACTTTCGGCTACTTCGGCCGGCATGAATGGTGCTCCGGTTGAGATTCCCGACTTTACCGGCGGAAGATGGAAGGAGAAAAGGGAAGCCTTTGCTTCAATCAAATAATGATCGAAAAGGGGAAATCCGGAGTATGCATTGCAGCAAAGGACGGAGTGCTCGTTGCTGTTTTTAGCAATCGCTATTCAATCAATAAGCTTTATGCTGTAATCAAACCTGCGTAAAGCGACTGCTTTTGGAGTCGGTAGCGGTATTCAACTACAACAAATCCTGCAAAAAATAGAAGAGATGATTCGTTTCGAGTCCGAAGGAAACTGGATTGTAAATAAATGTTTTACATTTGCTTCAACAGTATTTAATGTTAGCGTTAATTTAAAACCAAAATAACACGGCAATGAAAAAATCAATCATTCAACTTCTATTGCTTGGCACCTTGTCGCTTTCGGCACAAAACACCGCCCGCGTCAATCCCTTTATCGGGACCAGTTCGATGGGGCATGTCTTTCCCGGAGCCGTTGCGCCACACGGATTGGTGGCGTTAAGTCCCGACACCGATACCATTCCGCACAATGTCGATGGTGTATATCAAAAAGATTCGTACCGATATTGCGCTGGCTACCAATACGACGATCCTACGATAGTAGGCTTTTCCCATACACACTTTAGCGGAACAGGGCATTCCGACCTAGGCGACTTGCTCATCATGCCAACCGACGGAGCACTTTTACTTACACCCGGTACGGCCACAAACCCCGAAGGCGGTTACCGCTCACGCTTCACGCATGCTACCGAAAAAGCACATCCCGGTTATTATGCCGTAACGCTCGACGACTACGGTATCGACGTGGAACTCACCGCCACCGAGCGGGTAGGGGCGCACCGCTATACCTATCCCGAGCAACAAGCCCGTTTCATCCTCGACCTCGTTCACGGTATATACAACTACGACGGCAAAGTACTTTGGGCATCCGTTCGGGTAGAAAATCCGCAATTGATAACCGGTTATCGCATTACCAACGGGTGGGCGCGCGAAAACTACCAATACTTTGCCATCTCCCTGTCGCAGCCGATAGCCAATTACGGTTACGAAGAATTTGAGAAAGTAAAATATGCCGGAGGTTGGCGCAAGTTTGACTTGAAGCACAACTTCCCCGAGATAGCCGGACGTAAGATTCGGGCTTATTTTGAATTCGACCTTCCGGCAAGCAAGCAACTCGAAGTGCGCTTGGCATTTTCGGGCGTAAGTACCGAAGGCGCGCTCAAGAACCTCAAAGCTGAAGCTCCCATGACGGTTTCGTTTGATCAACTAGCCGAAGCCACGGCGCAAAAGTGGAACGGCGAACTCAATACCATCGAAGCAGAAGGAACCAACGATCAGTTGGCCATGCTCTATACCTCCCTTTATCACTGCAAGATCAATCCGTCCGTTTATCAGGATGTAGACGGCAAGTACCGAGGCCTCGACGGAAACACCCATCAGGCAGATGGTTTTACCAACTACACGGTATTCTCGCTTTGGGATACCTACCGTGCGTTGCATCCGCTTATGAATATCATCGACCGCAAACGAAGTGCCGATTTTTCCCGTTCGATGTTGGCACATCGCGAGCAGAGTGTACACAAGATCTTGCCGATGTGGTCGCATTTTGCTTCCGAAAACTGGTGCATGATTGGCTATCACGGCGTGTCTGTGCTTTCCGATGCATTAGCCAAAGGGATCGATCTTGATACCGATCAAGCCATCGAAGCCATGGTGTCCAGTTCGACGTTGCCCTATTTCGACAAAACGGCCGAGTATATCAAATACGGCTATGTACCCTTCGAAGACAGTCCCAACGGCGTTTCGCTCACCCTCGAATATGCTTACGACGATTGGTGTATTTACCAGGCAGCCCTTGCAGCGGGCAATATGAAAGTCGCCAAAGAATACCTTCGCCGCGCGCAAAGCTACCGCAACGTATTCGACAAGTCGCTCGGATTCTCAAGTGCCCGTATGCGCGACGGCAGTTGGAAGAAGGATTTCTCGCTGCTCAATACACATGGCGAAGGATACATCGAAGGCAACTCGATCAACTACAGTTTCTACGTTCCGCACGATCCGTTGGGGATGATTGAGTTGATGGGCGGAGAAGCGAAGTTTGTCGAAAACCTCGACAGCTTGTTCACCATGTACCTGCCCGATGAGTTCTTTGCCCATACCGAAGACGTAACCCGTGAAGGATTGCTCGGCGGTTATGTGCACGGCAACGAACCGTCGCACCATGTGCTTTACCTCTACAACTATACCTCCCAACCTTGGAAGACGCAATACTGGGCACGCGAAGTGATGAACCGTATGTACCGTAACGAGATCGACGGTCTTTGCGGCAACGACGATTGCGGACAGATGTCGGCTTGGTACATCTTTACGGCATTGGGCTTCTACCCCGTTTGCCCGGGAAGCGATCAGCTCGTGCTCGGAGCTCCGTATTTGCCGTATATGAAACTAAACCTCGGTGCCGGTAAAACATTTGAAGTGAAAGCTCCGGGCGTAAGCGACAAGAATCGCTATGTGAAAAGCGTAAAACTCAACGGAAAACCCTACACCAAAGGCTACATTACCAACAGCGATGTAACTGATGGCGGTGTGCTGGAGTTTGAAATGTCGGCAAAGCCCAACAAGAAGCGAGTATTCAAGGGTAGCGATCTCCCATACTCGTTGTCTACTCCCAACCAATGGAGCGATTACAACGTGGGCGAAATAAAGTTCCTGGATCAGGCAACTGCTACCGAAGGTTCGGCCATTTACAACACCATCATTCCCGAGCCGCAAAGCTACATTACCGAAAGCGCGCGTGAGGTATTAGACCACCTTTACTTTTCTCCGGCCGATTCGATCCCGGGTATTGAAACCATCGAATACCGCCTGCGCGATTACGATGGCGTGTCTGCAAAAAGCGGGGCGCCTCCCGGCATCGCGATCGACTATTCTACACGCTGGATCGAGAAGAGCTACCTGCCCCACAAAGACATTGCTCGTTTGCATTACGAAACAAAAGGCGTGTTGATGCACGAGTTGGTACATGGGTTTCAGCTCGAGCCGCAGGAGATTGGCAATTATGGCAACAGTAAAGAGTTCAGAGCCATGATAGAAGGGGTGGCCGATGCCGTTCGTTACATGAGCGGATACTTCATGCCGCAAGACTGTCCTAAGGGTGGAACCTACATGGATGGCTATCGTACTACGGGCTTTTTCCTTGCGTGGATTACGCAAACCAAAGACAAAGACTTTTTGAGGAAGTTTAACGGTTCGGCCCTCACTGTAGTTCCATGGTCGTTCGACGGGGCCGTGAAGTATGCGCTAGGGGATGCTTACTCGGTCGATTCACTATGGAAAGAATACAAAGAAACGATTGAAAACTAAAAATATAGCTAGTTTTGTGAGTTGTCTTTTGCGGGTATGCCTCACCAGGGATACCCGCTCTTTTTTGCCCACATGTATGTGTGATGTAGACACAATATATTTTCAACAAAAGGAGATAATGAAGTTTCTATATTTTGCAGGTTCGTCAATTATATATAGTTTTGCGAGCTGAAAGAAAAAATCCTGTTTTATCGTATAAAAATACATTTATACAGAGATTGGTTGTTTCAAGGATACACATTGACCCACAGCAGTTTTATCAGATTTGCACGGGGTCAATCTGGATTGGGGCAGTTACAACGGTAACTGTTTTTGTTTATTTATTCCTATCAGAAATGCAAAGCTTCTTTGTCGTGCTACCTATACGTCAAAGACGAAAATCTGAGTCGAATAAAACTTAAATACCAACAATCGGACGGCGTATTGTTACTAGCCCGACTGTAGTATTGGTTTTTGGAGTGTGTTGTTTATTTATCAATTTTTAGAAATACGCTTTTTTTTAAAATGCTTGCATTATTTGTTACTTTGTATCTGGTTGCGACTGTAACTATAGGATTTTATTCTACTAAGTTTATCAAGAACACTGGCGACTTTGTCAATGCTGGTCGCGGATTACCTTTTGTATTTAATTCCTTTGCATTGTTTGCATTGTGGTTTGGCGCCGAGACGGTGTTTGGAGCCTCAGGGAGATTTATCGAAGGCGGCGTGTTAGGGGTGATTGAAGATCCTCTTGGTAGCGCCTTGTGTCTTATCCTTTTTGGGCTGTTTCTGGCCCGCCCTTTATATCGAAGAAACATTCTTACGATAGGCGACTTGTTTAAGAATGCCTACGGTCGAAAGATAGAGCTGATCAGTGCCGCCTTGATGGTGTTTACGTTCTTTGGCTTCATTGCCGCCCAACTTGTGGCGTTGGCAATTTCGCTAAAGCTTATATTCGGCTTTACCCTTACTACCGGCATCTTGCTTTCTTCGTTGGTAGTAACCCTCTACACCTTTACGGGGGGGATGTGGGCAATCTCTATTTCCGACTTTATGCAGTCGATTATTATCATCCTCGGACTTGGTATTCTGGCCTTTATGCTGGTGTCGCAAGTGGGAGGCGTTGAGGCGGTAATCGCAAAAGCTCCTGAAAACCATTTTCAGTTTTTCCCTAATGCAACGGCTCACGACATCGACGAGTGGGTGTCGGCTTGGTGCGTAATCGGACTTGGCTCACTAGCTTCGCAAGATATTTTTCAACGTGTCAATTCGGCCCGCAACATTAAGTCGGCCGTGTATTCTACCTACGTAGGAGCGGGGATGTATATACTATTCTCGATTTTTCCGCTTACAATCGCCTTGTGCGCACGTATACTTTATCCGGAGATCATGAACCCTGAAAACGGATTCGATTTGCAGGAAGTTGTTCCGCAACTCATCATGGGACACATGCCTATGTTTGTGCAGATTTTCTTTTTCGGAGCCTTGGTTTCGGCCATCTTATCTACATGTTCGGGCGCATTGCTCGCACCCTCTACAATCTTGGCCGAGAACATCATCAAGCCGTTGTGGCAATCACGCACCGACCGCAAGCTGCACCTCTGGACCGTTCGTCTCAGTATCATCATCATGTCTCTGGTATCTACCGGCATGGCACTTGTAGAGACTGATATTTATCGTTTGGTGGGCGACTCGGGTATTGTGGCGTTGGTATCTATCTTGGTGCCTACATTCGCTGCCATTTATCACAAGAAACCAAGTAGAATGGGGGCACTTTGGGCCATGTTCTTCGGGTTGTTTATCTGGTTTATGCGCGAGAAGGCAGGCGATATCGCAGGTTGGTTGTCGTTCGATTGGTGGAAAGGATTCTTTACATGGTATAGTGAGATTCCGGTTTCTGCATGGATCATCGGCCCTATCGGTTCGCTTGTAGGTTACTACATCGGATGGGCGATCGAGGTTTGCTTTATCAAAACGCCGGTACTTGCCGACGAAGCTGACAACGACGGGCAAACACAAGTGGAGGAGGTTGTAAACGAAATACACGTACCTCACTGATTCGATTTCAAGAGCAGACGTAATAAATAAATGATATAAGAAGGCTTCCTTTCGTGCGCAATGCGTGAGAGGAAGCCTTTCTTTATAGATACGGTTTGTAAACTCTATAAGAAGAAAATCGTTTGATGCCCATCAAACAATTTATTCTTCACGATGATTGAATCGTTCCATGCCCATCAAACGATTCGTTCTTCATTATGATTGAATCGTCAGATCGGCACCTGACGATTCAGTCTTCACTATAAACAAATCGTCAGGTCGGGACCTGACGATTTGATCTTCATATACTTTGCAAACGATCATTGCGGTGAATGATTTTGATCACCGCTTAGTTCGTTTTTTGTTCTTGCGTTGCCGGTTGTTCGGGCTTTACTTCCTGTGCATCGTAACCCAGCTTGTTGAAGGCTTTTACCAGCGAATCTTTGTTGGTTTTGTCGTTGCGATACGTAACCGTTACGGTTTGCGTTTTGGCGCTCGCCTTCACATTTTCCACCCCTTTTTCGAACGGAATGTTTTTCATGATGATGTTTTCGCAATGTGCGCCATGCAAGGCCATGGTGTACACGACTACCTCTTTTTGTTTGGCTTTCTTCTCCTTTTTGTCACTTGCAAAGAGCGGTGAAACACTGAATAATGCCACGAAAGCGATTGCTACGATTGTTTTTAGATTTTTCATAACCGAATGGTTTTAAAATGAATGTTTGTAATAAAGTGAATGTGTATTTAGTGGGTCGAAATGTGTCGACGGGTTTAGTCGCGGAACAAGTTCCAACGGATACCGGCATAAATGGTGCGACCGTGCACAGGTCCCCAAATCATGGTAGCGTCGAAGTTGTCGCCAAACGGATTCTCCGCGTCTACGATGGGGTTTTGCTGCGTAAAGTTGAACAGATTCTCGGCACCGAGGTAAACCGACCAGCTTTTGAAGTACTTCGAAACCTGCATGTGGTTGATCACATACGGCTTGAAGGTGGTAGCCCAAAGCGGTTTGCTCGCGTCGGGATCTGGCAATCTACCTCCGCCGTTGATCTGTAGCGTGTAGTCAAACTGCCACTTCTTTGCGGGATTCGCCGTTTGGTACGAGGCGGTGATCAAGCCTTTGTGGCGACTGGTGAATGCTTTCTCCTTCAAGACGCCATTGTAGGTCATCTTGATATCGTTGAGACGATAGGCTGCTCTGAACTCGAAGCCGGTAAAGAACGGATAGGTTGCTTCTACCTGAAAACTGCGCGCATAGGAGCGTCCGTCGAGGTTGTAGAAGTAGATACCATGTGCCGAAGTCTCGTTGTCCATCACGACTTGTTTGCGAAAATCCGTTTGGTAAAACTCGGTGGTAATGCCCAGTTCTTTATCGCCAATGGGGATAAAGTTCGACATGCTGATGCCATAATTCCACGCTTCTTCCTGATCGAGATTGTCGGCAATGTAGAGGTTGCGAATGCGTGACGAGGCCAACAGGTTGTTGTTCTCTGCCAATACATTGACCGAGCGGTAGCCTTTTCCGGCCGAAGCGCGAAGTTGAATCCACGGTGCCGGTTCGTATTTTACGTGCATACGCGGCGTTACAAAAAAGCCGTACTCGTTGTGATGATCGAGTCTAATGCCCGCGAGCAGCGTCAGATTCGAAGTCGGCTTGTAGGTATACTGCGCATACGCTCCCGGCACATACTCGTTTCGTTTCGGCGCAAGGGCAGCGGCATTGTTGGTGATAGCGACCTTTTGATCGAGAAAGTCCGATACAAAACTCAAGCCGGTGCTTAGTTGGTGCTTCGGGCCAAACTCGGTTTCAAACATCAAGCTGCTATAAAGATTTCCCTGCCAAAGGTCGTAACGGTTGTGTCCGTAGTTGCTTTTCAGATCGTGCGAAGCGCCCGACACGATCAACGCAATGCTGCTGTTGCGTTCGGGGTTGAGGATGTAACCGTTTTTGGTAAAGAACTCGGCACGATTCGTTTTGAGTCCGATCGTATAGCGCTCGTGTTCTGCGGGCATTGCATTGTGCGACTGTCCTGATTGGCGGTTTTCACGGATGTATTTTGCTCCCCACTCTGAGTGCAAACGCCCTTTGTTGTAGGTCCAGCGGTTGAGAACGTTGAACTGCTCCAGTAGCGGACGATCCAGGAAACCGTCTTTATTGGCATCGTGCGACTGCTTATCGTTCGAATAGTGAAGAAATAAACCTGTGGCCAAGTTGTCGTTGAGTCGGATGTTTCCGTCTGCATTCCCTTCGATGCGACCATTGTCGGCCGCAAAAAGATTCAGTGTAAGCGGATCGGCCTTGTCGGGCTTCTTGTATTCTACGTTTATTTGTCCCGTCACGGCTTCATAGCCATTCTTGACCGAAGCCGCCCCTTTCGACACCTGAATACTCTCCATCCACGGTCCCGGAATGTAGTCCATTCCGTAGAGCGAAGCCGCGCCTCGGAAGCTCGGATTATTCTCGGTAAGCATCTGAACGTAGGCGTTTGACAGACCCAATAAGCGTATTTGCTTGGCGCCCGTAGCGGCATCACTGTAGGCTACATCTACGCTGGGGTTGGTCTCGAATGCTTCGGACAGGTTGCAACATGCGGCACGTTGAAATTCGGCCACGCCTAGTTTTTGCATCTGGAATGGTTCGAGGCGTGAGGTCATCGTGCCGGTGCCGGGAGCACGCACAATGACTTCGTCGAGCGTAAGGTTGCTTTTGAGTTGAACGTCTAGCGGAGTCGCGTTGTTGGCAATGCTTAATGTATCTGACTGATAGCCGATGTAACTCACAACTAGTTTGTCCGTCGCCGGATTGCGGCTTAGGTTAAACGCGCCGTTGAGGTCGGTTGTAGTGCCGGCCGTGGTATTGAGCCACACAACGTTTGCACCCACAAGCGGTTCGCCCGCTTCGTCTTTGATAATACCTTTGATAACTTCCTGTGCGGATATAGCTTGTCCTGCCCCTAACACAAGGAGCGATAAGATGAGATGTTTCATTGAATGTTTCGATTGAGTTTTACGTGTATATACGATTCACTGAGCCTGAAAAAAAGAGTACAGGCTTTGGCAAACGGGCACACCATGGGCCGTTTGGGAAAATACGTTGCGTAAAATCAATCAAATAAGGAGTACTGCGTGCAGTGCCAGTATATCACGCCCCGACGCAATACATGTATCAAGCGGAATAAAGGGTTCTGGCTTGTGCTCGGTAGAGACAAGCGCTTTGAATAGAAGGGTGTAACAAGCAACCCAGTTGATCGAATCGGCAAGCGGCGCGGGAGGTGTTACCTTATCCACGGCCTCAAACGCTGCGTCGTCTGCTTGGTTAAAGCACACACAGTCGTCGGCATGTTCGTGTTGTGACCGGTTTGTTGTTTGTTTGTGAGAAGGAGTGCAGCACGAAGGCGCTTCGGCCGCTTCGAAATGAGAGGAGATCGAACAATGATTGCACAAAACATGCGCCCACAAGTTACCCGTTCCGGCAAACAAGATCAGTGCCGTAAAGATAAGGGTAATGCTATGTCGTATGCGTTGTGTCATATACTTCAATGTTGAAATCAATACAAATATATTGGTTTGTTTGAAATTCGCAACCGCACGATAAGGGGTTTATGTTTTTTTTATACGGATTGTGAGAATATGTTTATTCAATAAAAAATTTATCTTTGCGTTGCTAACGATAATCGATAATACCAGATGAGAACTAAACTTTTCTACGCAGCGGCATCTTTATGCCTCTCTGTGGGAGTAGCTTCGGCAACGAATGCTCCCGATAGTATTTTGCTCAAACAAATGAACGAAGTAGCAGCCGGCATTAAGCTTCCGGCTTCTGTTCAGAAGGGCACTACCAAAATTACGATACCACAAGTTGCCAATCAATATACATTGGAGTTGCGCGGAACCGACTGTCTTCCGGTAATCGACCGCTCGGGTACTATTTTTACGCCGCTTACCGATGCCGACGTGCAATTGTACTTTCAACTGACCGACAAGGCTTCGGGGACGAAAGTGGATGTGCCTAATATCAAGGTTTCGGTACCGGGAGAATTCAAACAGTCCGACTCGAAAGGGCTTCCTCCGCGTGTAATCCCTTCGCTTCGCGAATGGTTGGGGTATGGCGGAAGTGCCGCAATGCCTGCAAAAGGGGAAATCATCCTTGATCCGGCTTTCGCGCAAGAACTGCAAGAGGGAATGCAACTTTTTGCAAGCGACCTCAAAGAGCAGTCAAACTACAACTACAAGGTAAAGACCGGCGCTCCTGCAAAAGGGAAAATCTATGTCACATTAAATACCGAAGATAAATCGCTCGGCAAAGAGGGTTACCGCCTGATGGTGGGTGATACCATCAAGATCGAAGCGGTAGACAAGCAAGGTGCTTTCTGGGCTACCCGCACGCTGCTTCAGATGGTGCAGCAATACGGCGAGCAATTGCCGATGGGTGTGGCGCGCGACTATCCGAAGTACGAGAAACGTGGCTTCATGCTCGATGTGGCGCGTAAGTTTTTCCGCCTGAACTTCTTGCAAGACTACGTGAAGATCATGTCTTATTATAAGATGAATGAGTTTCATGTGCACCTCAACGACAATGCGTTTGTGCAGTTCTTTGATAACGACTGGGACAAAACATACGCGGCTTTCCGCCTCGAATCGGAAACGTATCCCGGACTGACGGCCAAAGATGGTAGTTATTCGAAGAAAGAGTTTACTAACCTGCAACGTCAGGGGATGGCTTACGGAGTTAATATTATTCCCGAAATCGATGTGCCTGCTCACTCGCTGGCCTTCTCACACTATAAACCGTCGCTTGGTAGCAAGAAGTACGGAATGGACCACCTCGACTTGATGAACCCGGAGGTGTATGACTTTGTCGATGGTTTGTTTAAGGAATATGTGGCGGGCGAAAACCCTGTGTTTATCGGCCCCGATGTGCACATTGGTACCGACGAATACGACAAAGCCGTGGCAGAAGAGTTTCGCAAGTTTACCGATCATTACCTGCGTCTTATCCAAGGTTACGGCAAGCGCGCCCGCCTTTGGGGAGCACTTACGCATGCCAAAGGTAACACACCCGTTACGTCGGAAGGGGTGATCATGAATGCTTGGTACAACGGCTATGCCGATCCGCGCCAGATGATCGAAGAGGGATACGAGCTTATCAGTACGCCCGACGGCTTATTATATATTGTGCCGGCTGCCGGCTATTACTACGATTACCTGAACGGTAAGCATCTGTACGACAAATGGGAACCGATCACGATAGGCCGCGAAGTATTCCCGTACGGACATCCGCAGATATCGGGCGGTATGTTTGCCGTGTGGAACGACCACACCGGTAACGGTATCTCCGAAAAGGATGTACATCACCGTTCATTCCCTGCCGTACAGGTTTTGGCCGAGAAGATGTGGGATGGCAACAAGGAGAACCCCGACTACGAAGGGTTTGCAAAGATGGCTGCTACCATGATCGAAGCACCGGGCGTAAACATAATGGGTAACGTGGCTTCGAGCGGTCCTATTGCGCTGTCTTACAACTTTACCAACGGCAAAGGAAAAGATATCTCAGGCAATGGCTACAACGTAGCGAAGGCGAAAGGCGTGAAGTACAATGCCGAAAACGGAGCTTTGCTTTCGGGTAACTCGGTGATCGAAACACCTGTAGAAGAGATCGGCTACAACTATGCGGTTTCGTTCGATATCAAACCGGAAGGGACGCAAGCCAAAGATGCTGTTCTATTCAACTCGGCCAATGCGCAAGTTGTGGTAAACGAGGCACAATCGGGCAACTTGGCTTTCAAGCGTGATGGTTATACCTATAGCTTCGACTATGCTCCGGTTGCCGGACAGTGGAATCGCATCAGTATTCACGGTGACAACAAAGGGACGTCGCTGTATGTAAACGGCGAACTCAAACAACGTCTCGAAGGAAACAAGAAAGAAGTAACCAACGAGAAGGGAAAGAAAAGTACCATGCATCTTCAGCAAACATTGGTATTCCCATTGAAGCAGATCGGTGCTACTGCTAATGGCTTCAACGGAAGCATTCGCTCTCTGAAAGTAGAGAAGCTGTAACTCGCATCTTATTTTTATATCCTTTTATAACAAAGCCGGGCATTGCTACACGTGATGCCCGGCTTTCTGCGTTTAATTAGTTATATTTTTTGTGTGCTAACCTGTTAATAATGCAAATAAAGTATAAAGAGAGTGTTTTTTATGCTTGTTGTATGAATATTTCGTTTTTCTTTTATATGTTTGGAATTCATTGAAGATTAGAATATAAACCACTGGTGCGATTTCGTTAACGATCGTGCTTATCTTAAATAGACTATATGGAAAAGCTCAACAATTACCTAAGAATCGTTGCATGCAGCGGTCTTATTATTTTAACTTCTGCTTGTAATCAAACTCCGAAAGGAGATGGTTCGCTCGTTGTGTCTGATATCAACGGACAAGAGTTTATAACGTGTAATTTTGATGCGATCACTACGAAAGCACAACCTAAGCTGAGTGATTTTGTGGAGGACTTTGAGATTGTGCGCTTCGAAAATAAGGATGACGCTTTTTTCAAACCTTCTGCCTACATTGTTACGGACAACTATATTGGTGTGCGACAAAGTAATGCTCCTTTCTTATTGTTTGATAGAAAAGGAAAATTGCTTACAAAAGTAGGACAAGTTGGTAACGGCCCCGGCGAATATACGATGCTGTATGATCAAGCAATTAATGAAAAAAACGGGAAGATATACTTAGCTCCTTTTGTAGGACTGAATAAAGTGCACGAATACAATATGGATGGTTCGTATGTGCGTTCCTTAACTGCGCCGACCAACCTTGCAAAAGCAAGAGTCAAAGCCTACGATGATGGAACTGTTTCAGTAGTGCATATACCTTTTACGACAGAACAAGCTCCATTTCTTGCAATTAATTTCAATAAAAACGGAGATAGTATTAGTTGCTTAGCTCCGACAGAGTCACAACGAGTAAATCCATTTATTGACGGAGCCTTTCGTGGTTTTGACTATGAGTGTATTTCTTTTCAAAATACAAATGATTTTGATGTAAGGATAACCAATAATGATACGATGTATATCTATGATAACAAGGTAAATAAAATGCTTCCGCGTTTTGTGATGAACTTTGGAGGTATGGCCGAGAAGCCTTATGCCTTTCCTAATGAACTTCCCAATCATTTGCTTTGTATGATTTATGGACAGAATAATTTCGTTGTATTGATTGACAAAAAGGCAAGAACGACGGCAACGTTCAATGAAATCGAAAATGATTTTCTTGGTAATATGCCTGTATCGGCGAGCTTTGAAAAGGGTTATTTTAGGCAAGTATTCGAGCCGGCTCAACTCATGGAGAGGATAGAAACGTACTTGGTTAGTGGAAACTGTCCGGAGTCGGAGAAGAAGAAGCTGGAAGACCTGCTTAATTCGCTCGACGACAATGATAACAACATCATGTTTATCGGTAAACTCAAACAATAAGTTCATTCATATTATATATTAGCATAGAATTACCGGGCTCCTGTCGACGTGATGTCAGGCAGGAGCTTTTTTGTGCAATAAATTCAAGTTTTATGTTTAGAATAAGTCAATTAGGTGCGAAAAAATGTATTTATCTTGCCTTGAGTAAAATAGATTCTTTATATATGGTATCAAGGTGTAGCGTCGAGATCTTATAACAATTCCAAAAACGGACGAAACAGTTGCATTGCAATAGCTTCTAATTGTGCATTTTGTTGTAGCTTCGCGGTAGAATACAAGGTGATAATATTGTAGAATTTGCACATGAGAAAAGACTTTAAAGTAATTGTTCTTGATCTAGACGGAACACTAACCAACTCGAAAAAGGAAATTACTCCACGTAATAAAGAAGCCTTAATGGAGGCACAACACCAAGGCGTAAAGGTGGTTTTGGCATCAGGTCGCCCTACTTACGGGATTGTACCACTAGCCGAAGAATTGGAGCTGGATAAGTTTGGCGGTTATATCTTGTCGTTCAACGGCGGACAAATCATCAACTATACTACCAAAGAAACAATCTACGAATCGGTGCTTCCTACCGCAGTAATTCCTGAATTATATAATACAGCTGCTCAACACGGAGTAACCATTCTTTCGTACGACAACGAGTACATTCTTACCGAGAATGGCGACGATCAGTACGTAGCTAAAGAGGCATTTCTGAACAAAATGCCGGTGAAAGAGGTTTCAAGCTTTGTGGATACGGTAAGCCGTCCGGTACCTAAATGTTTGATCGTTGGAGACAGCGAGCAGTTGGTACACCTCGAAGAAAAGATGAAGCATAGCTTTGGGCATCAGATGAACATCTACCGCTCAGAACCTTTCTTCCTCGAGTTGATGCCGCAAAACATTGACAAAGCCTATTCGCTACAAAAACTTCTCGACCACCTCAAAATGGATAAAGAAGATATGATGGCTTGTGGCGATGGATTCAACGACTTATCTATGATTCGCTTTGCCGGATTTGGCGTAGCCATGGCAAATGCACAAGATGCCGTAAAAGAAGTATCAGACTTCATTACGTTATCAAACGAAGAAGACGGTGTAGCCCACGTGGTAGAACGTTTTATCCTATAACAAACTTTTATGTAATCACAAACACAGATACGCTATGAAACGTAAAGAAGGACCGATCATCCTATCGCTACTTTGTTCGCTGGGAACACTCTCGGCCGCAAGCTATGCAATAGGACCTACAACCGATACATTCAATTGGAGTAGTCTCAACCCATTCGACTTCTTCAGTGCAACGGCCTTTACACTTTCTTTTGGCTTCGGTGTGCCGATTATCTTATCGGTAATCATTTGCTTTGCACTGTTCTGCCTTATGTGGTGGATATTTTACAAAGTAATCCGATTTATTTTCGGAAAGAACTGATCATGTAACCACATTGCCTCACGCAAGATGGTACAATATAGATACAGAAAAAGGTTGTCTCGGTAAATAAATACCATGAGACAACCTTTTTTATATCAGATTGAGCCTGTATAGACAGTGCTTATATTAGATTACTAGAATCTAAAACGAAGCTTGAATGCTACATCATTCCATAAATTACAAGTCGTGAAGTTGATCGCAGGCTTGTAGTCAAATCCAAACGTGATTGGAGCTTGTTTGAAGTTGTACTCAAGTCCGATAACAGGGCTGATACCAATTGCGAAATCTGCATCAGAGCCATGCTTCTTATTTACATGTAATGCTCCCATATTCATACCACCCCCCATATACATTCTCAGGCAGTCAACCAAACCTACATGATATTCATACAAAAATGTAAACATAGGGCCATTGTGTTGGATGTTGTAAGCCGCGATACCTTCAAAGGCACTGTTGTTACTAAAGTTATACTTGATCGAAGCCCCCATTGAAGGACCTAAGTTTGCACCTGCGCTCCATTTGCTTGTTTGAGCACTTACATTTCCTACGGCAATCATTAGCAATAGCGCAATAAAAATCTTTTTCATTTTGTCATTCTTAAGATCTGCATACACACGAACTTAGTCTAGATTGATGTGTATATACAGAGCCTGGTTAAAATTAAATTAATAAAATAATTGGTTCATTAGCGTTGTGCAAATATAAAGCCTCTATCAGAAATAACATTAATGGTTCCGAATTATTGTGATTTGCCATATTGTTGAGGGTTAATATTATTAAATGAGGCTATACTTGTGTCTATTTTAACGATGGTTAAAGATTAGAAATGTGACTAACGAGGTGAATATTTTAAAACAAAAAAGATGTTTGAAAACATAATTCGTATAAATTTGCACCGTTTTTCCAGGTAAATATAATCGTTAGTACAAAATGAAAAAGTTGTTTGGTGCAATGGACGTAAAGTTATATATGTTAACTTTAGCCATTGCAATGTGTGGTTGTGCTCAAAACCAAAAGAATGAAGAGAGCAAAGAGGTAGCAAAACCTGTATTTGTCGAAACAGTTGTTGAAACACCTGAGCAGGCGTTACAACAGTTGGCCGAAGGAAACAAGCGTTTTGTAAGCGAAACCAACGTGTTTCCACATCACGATCACAAGCGTGTAGAAGAAACAGCACCGGAGCAACATCCGTTTGCAACCGTAATTGGCTGTTCAGACTCTCGCGTGCCGGTAGAGTTGATCTTCGACCAAGGAGTAGGCGATATCTTTGTGATTCGTACCGCAGGAAACTCTGTAAATGACGACATGGTAATGGGAAGTCTCGACTATTCGATCGATCACCTGGGCGTAAAACTAATCGTAGTCTTAGGACACGAAAGTTGTGGCGGTATCACCGGAGCAATCGCAACATGCGACGGGCATGAACACCATGTTGGAAAAGTAGGCGAACTGATTTCTTCTCTACGCGAAGACGTAAAAGATTACGTAGGTAAAAGCGACAAGCTCGATGAAGCAATCCATGCCAATGTGCATACGCAGGTAGCACGTATCAGCGAAGCCGATCACGTAAAAGAACTTATCGCTCAAGGTAAGGTAAAAGTGGTAGGCGCATACTACGATGTGCAATCGGGTGAAGTAGCATTTATCAACTAATTGAGGAAGCAGTTGGGCACGCCGCATCTATACATAAGAAACGATAGAAACCTTTAATTATAGACAACAATGATCAAGAAAATCATGATGACTTTGCTGTTGGTTGGCTCTTTGTTGCCGGCAATGGCAAAAGATAAATCAGCAGACGGACTTGCCGTAGGCGACAAAATGCCCTCGTTTACAATCGAGTTAGACAACGGAAAAAAGATATCATCGAGCAAGTTCGACGGAAAAGTTCGATTAGTAACCCTATTTGCTACATGGTGTCCGCCCTGCTTAAAGGAGCTGCCACACATACAAAAGCAGATCTGGGACAAGTACAAAAACAATTCCAACTTCGAACTCATGGTATTTGGACGCGAACATAGCGAAGCAGAAGTACAAGCATTTGCAACCAAGCGAGGCTTTACCTTTCCAATCTATCCCGACAAAACCAGGGGCATCTATTCTCTGTTTGCCAAGAACACCATTCCGCGCAATTATCTGATTGATAAAAACGGAGTTGTTGTTTATACATCCATCGGATTCAACGATGCCGAGTTTGACCAACTGCTTACTAAGCTAGCCCAATTGCTCGATTAATGCAAAGGCAGCCAACCATATCAGCGTTCTATGATTCTTTACAAAATAAAGGATCATAGAACGCTTTTTTTATATCTGAACGTATCATATTCTCTTTTTCATTTGTTCTATCACTAAAACAAAAATGCTGCAAAACAAAACGAACAAACGCATGAAACGTAAAGTAAACACACCCCTAGACGCTATCAAAGCATTAAAAGAAGGAAATCAACGATTTGTAGAAGGCAAGAACGTGTTTTTTCAAAACGATTACAAACGTTTGCTGTGCACCTCGCGCAAGCAAAAGCCATTTGCAACAATCATCGGCTGTTCTGACTCCCGCGTACCGGTCGAGCTTATTTTTGACCAAGGTATCGGCGATTTATTTATTATTCGCACCGCCGGCAATACAGTAGGAGATAGTCTTACCATGGGTACGCTCGACTATTCGATTTATTCACTCGGCGTAAAACTAATCATCGTACTAGGACACGAAGGGTGCGGAGGGATATCCGGTGCCATTGATTGCCCGTTGACCAACGAAAAGCTTCCCGGCAAAATACCCGCACTGATGCATATCCTGCAAAAAGAACTGCTTATGTATGTAGGGCACCCCGAGAAACTAGACGAAGCCATACACATGAATATAGCCAAACAAATTCACCGTATCACCAAGCACAGATACGTAAGGGAGCAAATCAAGAAAGGCGAACTAGCCGTA
Source organism: Tannerellaceae bacterium (assembly GCA_051660585.1). Taxonomy (GTDB): domain Bacteria; phylum Bacteroidota; class Bacteroidia; order Bacteroidales; family CAMTPD01; genus UBA12018. The sequence continues at coordinate 25,289 of JBOFPV010000083.1, read as the reverse complement.
ATAGGCGCTTATTATAGCCTCAAAACCGGATCGGTACGTTTCTTTGAGTAATATATTTTTGTCTCACTTTAGTTGCGAATCTCTATATTTCATTGTAGATTGCGAAATGAAACGGAAGCCACGTCGTTTCATTCTAATAGTGATATGAAGTAAAAACAAACCAAGAGTGTGACGTATGACAAAAATAGCCCACAAACTGACCGAGCTTATCGGTCGCACTCCGATGCTGGAAGTAACGAATTATGAAAAGCTACATAACATTCCCGCATCGATAATAACTAAACTCGAATATTTCAATCCGGGTGGAAGTGTAAAAGATCGCATCGCTTTGGCTATGATCGAAGATGCCGAAGAGAAAGGTGATCTAAAGAGTGGAATGGAAATCATTGAACCCACAAGCGGAAATACCGGAATTGGCCTGGCCATGGTATGCGCTTCGAAACGATACAAACTAACACTTACGATGCCCGAAACCATGAGTCTGGAGCGTCGTAACCTACTCAAAGCATTGGGTGCAAACATTGTGCTTACTCCCGGAGCTGAAGGAATGAAAGGCGCTATTGCCAAGGCCGAAGAGCTGGTAAAAGAGCGCGCAAAAGCCATCATGCTACAACAATTCAACAACCAGGCCAATCCTGCAATGCACCGACGTACTACAGCCCTCGAAATTTGGCAAGATACAGGAGGTGATGTGGATATCTTTGTAGCCGGTGTAGGTACTGGCGGAACCATAAGCGGAGTAGGGAAAGTGCTAAAAGACCGCAAGAAAGATGTACAGATAGTAGCGGTAGAACCGGCAGAATCTGCTGTAATATCCGGCCTTGCACCCGGACCACACAAAATACAAGGAATCGGAGCCGGCTTTATTCCAAGCACCTTCAACAAGCACATTGTCGATGAAGTAATCTTGGTAACCGGTGATGAAGCCATTAAAACAAGCCGAGAATTGGCACGTTTAGAAGGGTTACTTGTCGGAATTTCCTCCGGAGCAGCCGTATGTGCAGCACGCAAACTAGCCATGCGTCCCGAAAATAAAGGAAAGAAAATCGTAGTACTATTGCCCGATTCAGGCGAACGCTACCTTTCCACCCTCCTTTATCAGTTCGACGAATACCCACTCTAAAAACGAGTTTGCGGTAAATCGGTCCGCATGGCATCTCCATTCGGTATCGATCAAACACCGAGCTTTCAAATCAACATAACTATAAAAAGCCACTCCGAGCAATCAACTGCAAAGGGTGGCTTTTGTCGTTTTTTTTGTATATGGCAAAACGGGTATTGATAATTTTGTATACTTTTAGCCCCAATTTTGAAAAACGATTGTGTTTTAATTGTATTTAATTACTTAACTGATGAAACGAAGGATTAATGTTAGATTGTGGATCATGCGGTTTCTACGATTTGACTTAGAGCGATTTTTGACATTTGGCTATATCTCGAAGCATCCGCATCGCCAACTTGTGTTTGGGTATTTGTCGTATGTAGTGGTAGGGACATTGCTGCTTTGTTTACCGCTTATGACGGCAGAGCATGTGGGTGTATTGGATCATCTTTTTTCGGCTACATCGGCCGTGTCAACAACCGGACTGGCAACGATTGACGTCTCTTCTGTGTATACCTTTTGGGGTAAATTGGTGATTTTGTTTTTGATTCAGTTAGGAGGGCTGGGGTATATGACCATCAGTAGTTTTGTGATGCTGAGTTTGACAAAGCATTTTACGATCATTAAGCGTGGAATTTTGAATGCGGAGTTTACAATGCCGGGTAATATCAATGTGAAGAATCTTGTTGTTAGCGTGGTAGGATTTACGGCTTTGTTTGAGACGCTGGGTATTGTATTGCTTTATTATCAGTTTCGTGGTTATGGGATTGATGAGCCGATATGGGCTGCGGTGTTTCACTCGATTTCATCTTTCTGTACGGCAGGGTTTAGTACCTTTCCCGATAGTTTGATGCAGTTTAAAAGCGACTGGGGTATCAACTTGGTTGTGATGGTGCTTAGTTATGCCGGGGCAATGGGCTTTATCGTGATGTATGACTTCTGGAAGAAATTGACTTCGAGGGGGTATCAAATTACGTTTACGACAAAGGTAATTGTGGTGGTTACGGCGGTGCTGACTACGTTGGCAACTTTACAAATGTTTTTGTTTGAGGATTCTTTTGCCGATTACGCTTGGTCTGACAGGTTGTTGTTTTCTTTATTTCAAACCGTTTCGGCGCTTACTACTGTTGGTTTTAATACGGTGAATATCGGGATGCTAATGCCGATAACGTTGATGTCGCTGACGATGATCATGTATTTCGGTGCTTCTCCGTCTGGGACCGGGGGCGGACTCAAAACAACGACGCTTTCGGCTACGGTGGCTTTTGTGCAATCGAAACTTGGGTTTCATCGCAATGTGACGTTGTGTGGGCGTATACTTCCAACTTATCGGGTAGATACGGCTTTGGCTACGTTTGTACTTTATACGACGATTGTGTTTTTGGGTTCGTATGTGCTTACGGCAACCGAGAAGTTCGACTATTTGAGCTTGTTGTTCGAGTCGGCATCGGCATTGGGAACGGTGGGTATTTCTACGGGTATCACGCCTGAATTGTCGTCTGCCGGAAAGTGTGTGCTGATCGTTTTAATGTATATCGGGCGTGTAGGTGTGCTTACGCTTGGTTATTCGATGCTTTATAGAATGAAGCAACGCACCAAACAAATCTATAAGAATGATGACCTGGCAATATAAATTACACAAGCCAAGTATTTGATAAAAGAATATATGCAAAAGCCTCTTGCCGATACTGTACTTTGCAGTGGGCAAGAGGCTTTGGTGTTATTGTAGAATCCTCGAGATGATCTCGGGATGGAAACGTTGACTTATTGTGCCGATTGGCTTTCGTCTGATGCTTCTTCTTGTTTTTGATTGACAATGAATGTGGTAGCACCGCAGGTTACAACAGCCGATTCGTCAAGGTTGACACGCTCGTTCTTGCCTAGGCAATAGTTGCCAAGGAATGTACCCGTAAGACTTGGGAAGTCGCGTAGTACATACAATAGCGAACCGTCTTTTTTACGCTTGATATCGATGATACAGTGGTTGCGGCCAATGCTTGGATCGCCTGTTTCGATTGGCACTTCGATGTCATTGCCTCTAGAGCGACGACCAATTACGTTTTGTCCTGTGAAAAGGGGTAACTCTTGTTTGTGACAAAAGCCGTTTTCTAGAACAGTGATTGAGCCGCATGCTTCGCGGTTGTCGGTTTTATTAGGCGTTTTTAGTTTAATTCCGAATTTTCTTCCGCAATGGTGACATTCGAAAAACGGTGAACTTCCATTCTGAAATTTCGTTTCGTCGAACGAGATAAAGTTATCGCATCGCGGACATCTTACTTTCTTCATAAAATCGAGGGATTTTTCTATTTCTGTGCAAAGATAACTATTTTATCCGAGATTTATTCTTTTGTACATAAAGAACCAAGGGGTTACCTTATTGTAGAACGGAACAAATTGTGTATGTTTGCGCACATTACAATAAAAACGTAGACTAATTTTCTTTTTATATTAAAGCTAGAATGAATCGATTTGGTTGGATACTTTCCCTGACTTTTGCTTCTTTTTCGGTGCTGACTTCGGCACAAATGCGTGAGGTGAAACTAAAGCCGCTTCCGCAGGAGATGAAGACGGCTGCCGGAAAGGCTATTACGGTGCGTAACTTCGAATTGGTAAATGAGTCGGATTTCGACTTAGATGTGTTGCGCGAATTGAAGGAGGCTTTGCCTACTTCGCAGGGCGGACGCTCGGTGCAGGTGGTGTTGAGGCCATTGAAGTCGGGCGATGCTCGCTTGAAGCGTTCGGGTGCGTACCGACTGAATGTGGGTGCTGACAGAATTACGATCGAAGCTGCCGATGTGCGCGCGCAAAAGTATGCGGTGCAGGCTTTGAAGCAGTTGGCCGTGAGCGAAGACGAAGGTTGGTTTTCGATGCCGCATATCGCGCTTACCGATTATCCGGATGTGGAGTTTCGCGGTGTGGTAGAGGGTTTTTACGGTGAGCCGTGGACTCATGCCGATCGTTTGGATCAGATCCGCTTTTACGGAGATAATAAATTGAATACATATATCTATGCGCCCAAAGACGATCCGTATCACAGTTCGCCCCATTGGCGCGATCGTTATCCGCAGGATGAAGCAAACAATATCCGAGAATTGGCAGCCGAGGCTGCAAAGAATAAGGTGGACTTTGTGTGGGCGATTCATCCGGGGAAGGATATTGATTGGAGCACGAACGACTACAACGCAATTGTATCGAAGTTTGAGGCGATGTACGACTTGGGCGTGCGTTCGTTTGCAATCTTCTTTGATGATATCTCGGGTGTAGGTGCCGATCCTGAAAAGCAGGCCGACCTTCTTAATTACGTGTATAAACAGTTTGTGTCGAAAAAGGAGGGGGTAACGCCGTTGATCATGTGTCCGACAGAATACAACAAGAGTTGGGCAAACAAAGAGCCAAACAGCTACCTCGATATATTGGGCAAGAAGTTGAATAAGTCGATCCGTATCATGTGGACGGGCGACAAAGTGGTAGACGATATCACCGTGGAAGGTCTCGAATGGGTAAACAACCGTATCAAGCGTAATGCGTATGTGTGGTGGAACTTTCCGGTGTGCGACTATGTGCGCGATCACTTATTGATGGGGCCGGCATATGGAATCGACCCGCAAGCCGATAAGGTAATGTCGGGCTTTGTGTCGAATCCGATGGATAAACCGGAGGCTTCGAAGGTGGCGCTTTACGGGGTGTCGCAATATGCATGGAACATGTCGAAGTATGATCCGAAGCGCTCATGGCGTGAGGCTTGCGCGGTATTGATGCCGGGTGCGCCGTATGCATTTGAGTTGTTTTGCGAACACAATAGCGATCCGGGAAACAACGGGCACGAGTACCGCAGAGAGGAGTCGGAAAAGATTGCTCCGGTGATTCGCCAGTTTATGGAAGGATATGCAAAGGGTGAATTTAAAACACAACAGGCGTTGGAGATCATCGCGCTGTTTAATCAGATAAAGGCAGCTCCTGCCGAAATCCGTAGCAATGGTGGTAATGCGGCAATGATCGAAGAGATTGATCCGTGGCTTACGCAGTTTGAATTGCTCGGACAAACAGGGTATCAGGTGATGCAACTTGCCAAGTATTGGCAGTTTAAGAAGACGGAATCGGCTTGGGATTTATACCTGAAGACCGACTCGTTGCTGAAGGAGATGAATAACATCGACAATACGTTGAATCAGAATCCGTATCAACCGGGAGTAAAGGTGGGCTCGAAAGTGCTTTATCCGTTTATCAACCAGTTGTTTGATTACGTCAGCGGATCGATGATTGCACACACTGCGGGTATGGAGACTCAATCGGCAGTGCTTGGCGGGAATGTGCGCTATACGAATGTTGTGCAATTGGGGGTTCAGCCGCTGATCAACGACAAGAATACGATTGCGTATTCTCCGGCTATGGAGATGGTGCGTATTGCACCGAATGAGTTTATTGGTTTTGCGCTTGGTAAAGATAAAGTGGGGCAGAAGTTGTTGTTTAATTTCAAGATCGACGGAATTAGCAACTGGGGGCAGTTTGAATCGTCTACCGACGGTGAAACATGGACGCGCCTTACGGTGATGGACGAAAATGGTCGTGGAATGATTGATAACTTACTTCCGAATACGCGTTTTATTCGTTTTGTCAATAAGTCGAAGTATGCGGAAGCGGTGTTCTTGTCGGAGTTTAAGATTTTTACCGAAGCGGGCGAAAATACCGAAGCGGTAGAGGCGATCAATGATAACGACTTGAAGTCGTATTTGCTGCTTGAGCCGGGCAAGATGATCACGGTGCAAAAGCCTAAGGATTCGAAGCCTGTAGCGACAGTGTTGACGCTGTTTGTAGAAACGGTGCCGGATAATAACTTAAATATCAGAGCTACAAAGAATAAGATGAACTCCGGAGGATACGAAGGATGGAAGAATTTTGTGGAACTGAGCACGAAGGGATTAGACAATCCTGACTTCATCACAATCAAGTGTGCGGGCAAGCAGCCTATCAAATTGTACGAGATTGTGTGGAAATAATGTTAGCTTGTAACTTTTAAATAAATAAACTACCTTTGCGGTAATATTTGAAGCTTGAAACTTAGAATTGTATGAGTACTAAATTTGCCGAATATACTCGATTTGATCTCTCGAACATCAACAAAGAGGTCTTAAAGAAATGGGAGGATAATGATGTCTTCCATAAGAGTCTTGAAACACGAGAAGGTTGCCCTTCTTTCGTATTTTACGAAGGACCACCTTCTGCAAACGGTATGCCGGGTATTCACCACGTTATTGCACGTTCTATTAAGGATATCTTTTGTCGTTACAAAACGATGAAAGGTTTTCAGGTAAAACGTAAAGCTGGTTGGGATACACACGGTCTTCCGGTAGAGCTAGGTGTGGAAAAAAATCTTGGTATTACCAAGGAGGATATTGGCAAGACAATTTCTGTAGCCGAATACAATGCTGCTTGTCGTAAGGATGTAATGAAATTCACCAAAGAATGGGAAGATCTTACAAACAAGATGGGTTACTGGGTGGATATGGATGATCCGTATATCACATACGACAACAGATACATCGAAACTTTGTGGTGGTTGCTGAAGCAACTTTATAATAAAGACCTTCTTTATAAAGGTTATACAATCCAACCATATTCTCCTGCTGCGGGAACAGGTTTGAGTACGCACGAGTTGAACCAACCTGGTTGCTATCGTGACGTAAAAGATACTACATGTACGGCTCAGTTTAAGATTGTAGATCCGAAACCGGAAATGACGCAACATGGTGAGGCGTTCTTCTTGGCTTGGACTACTACTCCTTGGACATTGCCATCGAATACTGCTCTTTGTGTTGGTCCTAACATTACGTATGTTGCGGTACAAACATTCAATCCGTATACCGGTGCGGCTATGACGGCTGTGTTGGCGAAGGATTTGGTAAACGCTACATTCAATCCGAAAGCTGCCGAACTTGCACTTGAAGACTACAAACAAGGTGATAAATTGATCCCTTACAAAGTGGTTGCAGAGTGGACTGGTGCTGAGCTTGCGGGTATGCAGTATGAGCAATTGATTCCTTGGGTAAATCCGGGTGAAGGTGCTTTCCGTGTAATTACCGGTGATTTCGTAACTACTGAAGATGGTACAGGTATCGTACACATCGCGCCTACTTTTGGTGCGGATGACGACCGTGTGGCGAAAGCAAATGGTGTGCCTCCGTTGATGATGATCGACAAGGATGGTAACCGTCGTCCGATGGTGGATATGACTGGTAAGTACTTCACATTGGAAGATCTTGATCCAGACTTTATCGCTGATAACATTGACGTGGCTCTTTACGATGTTTTTGCAGGTCGCTATGTGAAAAATGCATACGATGCGAGCTTGACAGAAGAAGATGCAACACTAGATATCGACATCTGTGTGATGTTGAAACAAGAGAACCGTGTGTTCAAAATCGAGAAGCATGTGCACAATTATCCGCACTGCTGGCGTACAGACAAGCCTGTATTGTATTACCCGCTTGATAGCTGGTTTATTCGTACTACTGCTTGTCGTGAGCGTATGATCGAATTGAACAATACGATCAACTGGAAACCGCAATCTACCGGTACCGGTCGTTTCGGTAAATGGTTGGAAAACCTACAAGACTGGAACTTGTCTCGTAGCCGTTATTGGGGTACTCCGCTTCCAATCTGGCGTACAGAAGATGGTTTGGAAGAGATCTGTATCGGTTCGGTTGAGGAGCTTTACAACGAAATCGAAAAAGCAGTTGCCGTTGGTGTAATGGAATCGAATCCGTTTGAGAAGTTTGAAACCGGTGTATATACAAAAGACAACTACGATAAGATCGACCTTCACCGTCCGTATGTGGATGATATCGTATTGGTTTCTCCTTCGGGCAAACCAATGGAGCGTGAATCGGACTTGATCGACGTATGGTTCGACTCGGGTGCGATGCCTTACGCGCAAATTCATTATCCGTTCGAGAACAAAGAATTGCTTGACAGCGGTACTGTATTCCCTGCTGATTTCATTGCAGAGGGTGTAGACCAAACACGTGGTTGGTTCTTTACATTGCACGCGATTGCTACGATGATCTTCGATAGCGTATCGTACAAAACAGTTGTATCGAACGGTCTTGTTCTTGATAAAAACGGTAACAAGATGAGTAAGCGTTTGGGTAATGCTGTAGATCCGTTCGAAACAATCGATAAATACGGTTCTGACCCACTTCGCTGGTATATGATTACCAATGCTTCGCCATGGGATAATCTTAAATTTGACGTTGAAGGTATTGAAGAAGCTCGTCGTAAATTCTTCGGTACACTATATAATACATATTCGTTCTTTGCGCTTTATGCAAACGTAGACGGCTTCTCATACAGTGAGGCTGATATCGCATTCGAAGATCGTCCGGAAATTGACCGTTGGATTCTTTCGTTGCTTAACTCGCTTGTAGAAGAAGTAGACGGATATTATGAAACGTATGAGCCTACACGTGCGGGTCGTGCGATCTCGGAATTTGTAAACGATAACTTGAGTAACTGGTATGTGCGCTTGAATCGTAAACGTTTCTGGGGTGGTGAGATGACGCAAGACAAATTGTCGGCTTATCAAACGCTTTATACTTGCCTCGAAACTGTGGCTAAGTTGATGGCGCCGATCGCACCATTCTATGCAGATCAGCTTTACAACGACCTGATCTCTGTGACAGGTAAAGATGATAAGGTGTCTGTTCACCTTGCCGACTTCCCTGTTTGCAACAAAGCAATGGTAGACAAAGCGCTTGAAGAGCGTATGCAAATGGCTCAATCGATCTCTTCTATGGTATTGGCTCTTCGCCGTAAGGTGAACATCAAAGTGCGCCAACCACTTCAAGAGATTATGGTTCCGGTGATGGATGCGCATCAGCAAGAAGCAATCGATGCGGTGAAATCATTGATCCTAAATGAGGTGAATGTGAAAGAATTGAAGTTTGTAGACAATGCTGCCGGTATTCTTGTGAAACGTATCAAGCCTGACTTTAAGAAATTGGGCCCACGTTACGGTAAGATCATGAAACTGCTTGCTGCTGCAATTCAAGAAATGTCGCAAGAAAACATTGCTGAGTTTGAAAAGAACGGTTCATTCACGTTCGATATTCAAGGTCAACCGGCAGTGGTAGAACTTGCTGATGTGGAGATTATCTCAGAAGATATCCCGGGTTGGTTGGTTGCCAACGAAGGCAAGCTTACTGTAGCGTTGGATATTACCATTACTGAGGAATTGCGCAAAGAAGGTATTGCCCGCGAACTTGTAAACAGAATTCAGAACATTCGTAAGTCGAGTGGTTTTGATATTACAGACAAAGTAAATGTAGTGATCGCTTCGAACGAGGCTACAGATGCTGCCGTTGAAGAATATAAAGACTACATGGCTAATCAGGTGCTTGCAAACTCAATCGAGATTGCACCGGTTATGACTGACGGAATCGAGCTTGATCTTGACGATTTGAAGCTGATGATTCAGGTACAAAAGGCATAATTCATATTTTGATTATAAAAACTCACGTTATTTAGAAACAAATTCCAAATAATCTGTTATATTTGAAATGTTTCTAAATAACAGTGAGTTTCAATAATTATATTGTTGAACCTTTTAATACGATTGATATGACTACCGAGAAAACTAGATATTCTGATGAAGAACTAGAAGAATTCCGCCAAATTATACTGGCGAAACTGGAGAAGGCTAAGAAGGACTATGAGTTGCTTAAGTCGAGTGTGATGAATGCTGATGGTAACGATGTGTCGGATACTTCTCCTACATTTAAAGTGTTGGAAGAAAGTGCTGCTACTTACTCGAAAGAGGAAGCCGGACGCTTGGCACAAAGACAAATGAAGTTTATCCAAAGCTTGCAAGCTGCTCTGATCCGTATTGAGAACAAAACATACGGTGTTTGCCGCGAGTCGGGAAAACTGATACCGAAAGAACGTTTGCGTGCGGTGCCTCATGCTACGCTTTCTATTGAAGCGAAGATGAGTGGGGTTAAATAAGATTAAGACAACATAAGAATTCGACAGTTCGATGTTCGGGATACCGATATCGAGTGTCGAATTATTTTTTTAATAATGCATTAGAATTGTACCAAATGAAAATATCTAAAGGCTGGGGAGTTGTTCTCGTTGTCCTTCTTGTTCTGTTGGCAGATCAACTGCTTAAAATCTGGATCAAAACACACATGCAGTTGCATGAAAGTTTTGAGATTGCTCCTTGGTTTCAAATATACTTCACAGAAAACAACGGAATGGCCTTCGGTATCGAAGTGATCGGGAAGTTGTTTCTTTCGGTGTTTCGTATTGTTGTAGTGGGAGTGATGATCTATTACTTTACGAAGATTGTAAAGATGAAATACAGTTTCGGGTTTATGGCTACGCTGGCTCTTATCTTGGCTGGTGCACTTGGCAATATTATCGACTCGGTATTTTACGGAGTAATCTTTGATCATAGCTATGGGCAAATTGCCACGTTGATGCCCGAAGGGGGCGGATATGCCGGTTGGCTGCATGGTAAGGTGGTAGATATGTTTTACTTTCCATTGATTCATACTACGCTGCCCGATTGGCTGCCTATTTGGGGTGGAGAAGACTTTATATTTTTCAGACCTATCTTCAATTTGGCTGATGCGGCTATCTCTGTAGGTGTCGGTATCTTATTGATCTTTTATAGAAAAACGTTTGTAGAGTGTCTGGAGACAGTAAAATGAAATTGAAATTTACACATCGTAATATTCCCGTATTCTTGCTTGTTTTCTTGCTTACTCTAATTGTGGTAGGATGCAAAAAAACACCCGACAATGTCATTCCCGAAAAGGAAATGGGTAGTTTGCTGAAAGACGTATTTATGGCAGATGCTATGATTGCGGCCGACTATAACAAGTATAGTACTAATGAGAAAAAGCAGGCACTTTATGAGTCTGTATTCAAGAAGCACGGTGTAACCCAAGCAGAGTTCGATACATCTCTCGTATGGTATGGTCGCAACTTGGATATATACATGAAAGTATATGATCAGGTAATCGACGATTTAGATGCTATGTCGGCGTTGGTAGACTCAATGCCCGAAATTAGTCCGTACGATACAACCCTGTTGTGGAAAGCAAAAGAACCAATCTATTTCTCGTCTACGCAGCCGGGTAGTTTGCATTCGTTTCGTGTAGAGATTGATTCTATTCTGCCATCTTATTCGAAAGTAGAGCTTTCGATGCATGTATTTGGTATTTCCGATTGGATGAAACGCAAGCCTGTAGTGCATTTAACACTAGCTGGTGCTCAGCGTACTGTATCGCTTACCGATACCATTCGTGCAGATGGAGTGAGTCGTTTCGATCTCACCGTTGCAAACTTAGATAGTATTTCATCTGCATACGGATACATTCGCCTAGTGCGCGATAAAGATGCTTATTATAAAGTGACGCTTGATAGCGTACAGATTTTGAATTTAATTCGTAAATAGTCATGCGTAAAGCAGCTCATTATATTTATAACGGAGTACCGTGTAAACTGCATTATATTGAAGTGGATCAGTCGGGGAGCTTAAAAGGAATCTTTCCTTTGGCCTCGGAGATTGCAGGTACAGAGTTTTACGATGGGGTTATTTTTGCGTTAGCTAAAGACGATATTATGTTGTCGCCAGCTCAAATGCTGGAGCAACTCAAGGATATAGAAAAAGAAAACCCACAGCTTTTGCTGTGGGATATTTTAAAGCTTTCGGCGCTTGTACGTGAGGTATTGCCCGGAGAGCATGTTGTTTTATTCAGACTTGCCGGAGTAAACCTCCCTGCGGCGAAACTCGGCGCAAGCGATGGCAGTCGCAATTGCCACATTGAGCGACTCTGATGTTGGGCGCTCAGCCGGATAACTTGGGATAAATAAGCGCTCGCTTACCAACGATTCCATTTTTTCTGAAATTCCGTTTCCTTCATTTCCCATCATCAAAACACCATTCGGTGTAAGTGTTTTTTCGTATACGTTCTCACCATCCAGAAATGTTCCGTATACCGGGGCTTGTTGTGTACCTAGGTATGCTTCAAGGTCAAGGTAGTGTACCTTTACTCGTGCGAGAGCTCCCATGGTAGATTGTACGCACTTCGGAGCAAAAGCATCAGTTGTGTCGGTAGAGCAAACGATGTGCTCGATTCCAAACCAGTCGGCCAGTCGGATGATTGTGCCTAGATTGCCCGGATCTTGAATGCCGTCGAGGGCAATCACAAGTTCCTTTTGCGTGTCGATGTGGTCTGCTTCGTAAGTCGGCAATTTAAATAGGGCGATCACATCTTGCGGAGTCTTCAAGAAACTTGCTTTTTTGATGTCATCCTCTTCTGCAATGATCAATTCGTTTGTTTTGATATCTCCTTGAGTCGCAAGCCACGACGACTTTGCTATCAGCATCACACATTCAAAGTGTCCCAGCATATCTGCTACCAGCTTATTTCCTTCGGCAACAAAAATTCCTTCTTCTTTACGTATTTTTTTGCGTTCGAGCGATTGTATATATTTAATCTTTGATTTACTTAGCATGACGGTAAAATTTATGAGCAAAGCTAAAAAAGAAAATCCGAATAAGCTATATTTGTAGCCCAATAATAGTTTCCGATGCGTATTAAACACATATACAAACTCCTGATTTTAATCATTCTTGTTTCTTCTTGTAGTACAACAAAATTTGTGCCCGAAGGAGAGTACTTGTTAAACAAGGTTGAGATTAAATCAGATGCTCCCAAGATAGAAAACTCTACTCTAAAAGGTTATTTACGACAGCAGCCCAATTTTAAGACATTTGGATTGGTGAAAACTTCTTTGTTTTTATACAATTTATCGGGCAAGGATTCTACCAAGTGGGTCAATAAGCAATTGCGTGGAATGGGCGACCCTCCTGTGATTTATGATTCGTCGCTGGTGTATAAATCTGAGTCGGAGTTGCGCAGGTTCTTTATCAATAAAGGATACTTGAATGCAAATGTCGTGGCCAAAGTAGACACAAACTACAAGGATCGCAAGGTAAATATCCTATACGATATCAATGCGCACGAACCGTATCGAATCAATGAATATGCTGTTGAGATTGAGGATAAGACAATCGATAGCTTGATAAATATACCGGCTGAGAAGCATTCTAGGCTATATAACTTTATATTTCCGTTGACCGAACGAGAGGAGAATAAAATTCACTCGGGCGAACTTTTTGATCGTGATAAACTTGACCAGGAACGTCAGCGCATTGCCTCGATTTTGCGACGCAAGGGGTATTACACCTTCGGACGAGATAATGTGATTTATTTAGCAGATAGTACGAATAGCAACAATACGGTCGATTTGGCCATGCGCCTGCGTCCGTTTGCTGAAGCAGACTCTACCGGGGCCGAAGAGGTGCAAAAATACCAACAATACTACATTAATGATGTCGTGATTCTTACCGATTACGATCCGCTCAAGTTGGATGATGGTACAGCTGAGTTTGTACCTACCGATACGTTGAAATATAACGATATATTTATTCTTTATGGAGAAAGTGGGAAATCGGTGCGTCCGGGTGTACTCTATCGTAGCTGTTACATTCGTCCCGGAAGCTTGTACAACGAACGCGCTGTAGAGCAAACGTATGCATCCTTTGCGGCACTTCGGGCGTTTCGAAATATCAGCATCCGTTTTGTTGAGGTGAATCGCAACGATTCGCTGTTGCTTGATTGCGTTGTGCTTACAACTCCGGCTAAATCGCAAACCGTGGGATTCGACTTAGAAGGGACCAACTCTGCCGGAGATTTTGGAGTTGCTTCGGCGGTAACCTATGCCCACCGAAACCTGTTTAAGGGGTCGGAAGTGTTATCCTTTAGGGTGAGGGGTGCATACGAGGCCTTGTCAAAATCGGAAGGAAAGAACTATTTTGAGATAGGGGGAGAGGCTTCATTAAACTTTCCTACATTCTTGTTTCCGTTTGTGCCGAATCGATTTAAACGACGCATAAGGGCCAATACCGAGTTTGCTGCCAGTTATAATTTTCAAACGCGTCCGCAATTTGACCGTACCATTCTTTCCGCAAAATGGGGATACTCTTGGCAAGGCCGATTGAGCTCGTATGGTCGTCATACAGTCGATTTGATGGAGATTAACTATGTGTATTTGCCGCGTATTGATAGCACGTTTTACAATAATTTGCCGCAAACAACTGCTTATTACAACTACTCCGATCAATTTATTGCCGGAACACGTTATACATACTCGTATTCTAATTTCAATCCGCAAAATAAGATGCGCAATGTAACTGCGTTTCGTTTTGCGTTCGAATCGGCCGGTAATGGGCTTTATTTGCTATCCAAGCTGACGGGGGCAGAAAAGAACAGCAAGGGCGACTACAAGCTCTTTGGGATTTATTACTCGCAGTTTGTAAAGGGCGACTTCGACTTTAGTAAAACCATTGTGTTGGATAGCCGCAATCGCATCGCTTACCGTGTAGGTTTCGGTATTGGGTATCCGTATGGCAATGCCGATATGTTACCTTTCGAACGGCGTTACTTTGCCGGAGGTGCAAATAGTGTGCGCGGCTGGAGTGTGCGAACGTTGGGGCCTGGAAGTTTTCAGACTGATTCGACTACGACATTCTTCGATCAGTCGGGTGATATTCGTCTTGATCTAAATCTCGAGTACCGCACGCGTTTGTTTTGGAAGCTCGAAATGGCGACTTTTGTCGATGCGGGGAATATCTGGACAATCAAGAAATACGATTCTCAAAAAGAAGGGAATTTCGATTTTAAGAGATTTTATAAAGAAATTGCGCTTGCCTATGGTTTGGGCTTTCGACTCGACTTTGATTTCTTCCTTTTGCGCCTCGATATGGGTATGAAAGCCTATGATCCTCAACGAAGAGGGGCTGATCGGTGGGCATTGTTGAAGCCGAATTTCAAGAAAGACTTTGCTTGGCATTTTGCAGTTGGTTATCCGTTTTAGTGAAAAAAAAGTAGTTTTTATTGACCAAACGTTTGGAAGTTTAAAAAATATAGCTACCTTTGCACCCGCAATCGAGAAACAAAAACGATGGTCGAGTAGCTCAGCTGGATAGAGCAACAGCCTTCTAAGCTGTGGGTCGTGGGTTCGAATCCCGCCTCGATCACGATTGATTTCCGAACAGGAGTTCTCGAGTGGCTTGCCTCTTTAGCTCAGTTGGCCAGAGCACGTGATTTGTAATCTCGGGGTCGTTGGTTCGAATCCGACAAGAGGCTCAAACAACGCGGAAAGTCCTTCCGTTTCGATCAGCGGATCGAGTAAAAGAATAAGGATGGTCGAGTAGCTCAGCTGGATAGAGCAACAGCCTTCTAAGCTGTGGGTCGTGGGTTCGAATCCCGCCTCGATCACGAATCATTTTCGAATTGAAATAATTGATTTTATTGCCTCTTTAGCTCAGTTGGCCAGAGCACGTGATTTGTAATCTCGGGGTCGTTGGTTCGAATCCGACAAGAGGCTCGAAAAGAAAGCGCGGACATCCTTTCCGCTTCAATCGGTGGATTGAAAATAAATAAAGGATAATCAGAAACGGTATCTTCGAAAGAAGAACGTAGGTAGAAGCGAAAGCCTCTGCGTCTGATCAAAGAAAGAAATTATTGCCTCTTTAGCTCAGTTGGCCAGAGCACGTGATTTGTAATCTCGGGGTCGTTGGTTCGAATCCGACAAGAGGCTCAGAAAAGGAAGTTGATTCGTCAGCTTCCTTTTTTTTGTACCCCTACGTTTCCTCCCGGTATACACTGCTTCTCTTTTTTCAAATCATATGAAGAGTAAATCGTTTGATGCCCATCGAACGATTTAAACATAACGAAGAATGAATCGTCAGATGGCGGTCTGACGATTTAATCATAGTGAAGAACAAATCGTCAGGTCGCCATCTGACGATTCGAAGTTCATAAGGTTTGTATTTAAACATAACGGTGTTTTGATCTAAAGAAAACGATGCCGGAAGATCGATAAAGGCGATACGATTCTGGAGGGGGAGGGATACTTGTTTGTAGTATGCCGGGGATGAAACTTTAACAGAGGGTGATCTTAAAACTCCATCTTCAAGTCGAAACAAATGCGTAGTTTTGTATATTCAATCAAAAGAATTCGATTATGCAGAAAATTGATGTTTGTTTTTCGCCGATGATGTATCCGGCTTATCGCGACGATGATGCCGTGGTGGTGATTGTAGATATATTCAGAGCGTCTACGTCGATGTGTACGGCATTGGCAAACGGTGCTTCGGCAATCATTCCGGTAGCGTCGGTAGAAAAAGCAGAAGCTTACAAGGAGCAGGGTTACCTTGTAGGGGCCGAAAGAAACGTTATGAAGTGCGATTTTGCCGATTTTGGTAATTCTCCTTTCGACTATACAAAAGAGGCCGTAGAAGGCAAGGATATTGTATTTACGACGACCAATGGAACGAAAGCGATCGAGGTTGCTTCGGCTGCGGTACGCGTAATTGTGGGAGCATTCATTAATATAAAAGCTGTAGCTGATTACTGTTTGCAAACCAATCGCGATGTGGTTGTGTTGTGTGCAGGCTGGAATGATAAGTTTTGCATGGAAGATACGTTGTTCGCAGGCGCTTTGGCCAACTTATTGGTTGAGACGGGCGAATACATGCACGCTTCGGATGCTGCGTTTGTGGCGAATGAAATGTGGCTTACGCACGAAGAGCATCTTGAGAGCTATATATCCATCTCGGATCATTACGAGCGCTTGGTGCAAAATAATCTCTCTGATTCGGTCGAATACTGCTTGAGTAGAGACGTCGTGAACGTAGTGCCTGAGTTGCACGATGAAGATGGAACAATGATTTTGCTTGCGGCAACGGAATAAAAGCATATCAGCTTAAACATGCAAGGGATGTACCGCCCGATGTACGGATAAGCGAGGATAATAAACAAAAAAAGAGCGATCAATTCGCTCTTTTTTTATATAGGATGGGTAACAAGGTTTGTGCTTAAAGGTGAATCAGCAGACTTCCCGAAAACGATCGAAGTGGCATCGGGTAGTACTGTGTAGACTCGTAGTATGCGTTGAACAGGTTGTCGACTCGTAGCTTTGCTGTCATGTCTACTTTGTGTATTTTGAAACGATATCCGGCTTCGGCATCGTGTATTGTGTACGGGTTTGTTTTGTACGAGTGATCGGTGGTGGTATAGCGCACACCTGTGTAGCTTACCGTGTATCCGACAAAGAAGTTGCGGTACTCGCCCTTATACTTGGCGTTGGTCTTCAACTTGGGGATATAGGGAAGCTGCTTATTGTATGTTTTATCGTACGGATCGTTGGGGTTCGACTTGTTGAGTGATAGCGTGTAGCCGAGGTTAAATAGCAACAGATTGCTCACTTTGCCAATATTAAATGCCCCTTCGGCCGAGAATTCGAATCCATGCGAAAGCACCTTGTAGATGTTTTGCGGAGCCCAGAAGTAACTCTCGGTAGGCAGCCACACAATCCAGTTTTCGATGTTCATGCGGTAGTACGATGCATTGGCTTTAATGCCCAAGTGATTGAAACGTTGAGTATAGGCCAGCGAAACGTCATAGCTCATTCCTTGTTCGGGTTTGAGGTTTGGATTCCCACCCGGATTCCAATACAAGTCGTTCATCGAAGGGTAATGGTAATTGTATGCCGCACTCGCCTTGAGAGAAAGAGTTTCGGGGATGAGTGCAAAGCGACCTCCGGCCGAAAACGTAGGCATAAAGATGTGATTGTTTGCCTCGCCCATCAAACTCAGGTTGAGTGAAAGCGGGGTAATTGGTGTCCATTCCGAGCCCACTTGCAGGGTTGCCGTGGTGCGAGAGCGTTTGCTTACGTCATAATTCTCTGCGTCGATGCGGTCGTGACGCAAGTGCATGGCGCCGTTTACCTTCAATAGATCGGTAAACATATAGGTGTAATCCCCCTTTAATACGACCGAATTGCTGGTGTTGTGCTCGCGTCTTCCTTCAAAATCGTCGTAGGAGATGTTGTAGTTGAAGATGTCGAGAATGTTGGCTACACGGATGTTTAACTCTGATTTCTCGCCGATGTTTTGATAACCTACCGTAGCGCGAAGGCTGTGTTGCTGGTCTTCTTCGTGTTGGGTTTTGACCACGATGATGGGTTGTGGCAGACTTCTTTTGCCGGTTTGAAACCAAATGTTTCCGGTAAGCATCTGTGAAGTGCCGAGGCGATAGTATAGTTCTTGCATCAAGCCTCCCATGTTGTAGTTGGCTTCTTTGCGGTGTTCGTAAAACGGATTTACCTGCAATACCTTGTTGAGGTAACGGTAATTGTTTTTCGATTGTGTATAATAAGCTCTGGTATTGCTCTGGAATTTTCCTTTGGTAAAGCGCTTTGAGGCACTGGCCGAATAGGTTTCGTAAGAGCCAATCTCGACAAATCCGTTGGTTTCATTCTTGTTGGTCCAGTTGGGCATATTGCCTAGGTTGATGCTTCCCCCTAGTGCGCCTGTGCCATTTTTGAGGTAGCCGTTGCCATGAAACAAGACTACGTCGTCGACAAAGAATACCGGAATGCGCGAGAAGTCCACACTTCCGCCCATGGAGGAGTTGATGTTGATGCCGTTCCAGTTTACTTGCGTATGATTGGCGGCAGTGCCACGAAACGATGAGGTAGAAAGTCCGCCCTGTGCAACAGACTTGATATGGATGAGGCTGTTGTTGGTCAAAAGCTCACTCAAGCTCTTTGATTTGGTTGCCTCGATGGCCTGAGGGTTGATGAAGGTCGTGTTGCTGCCAATGTTAGCATCTACACGTTTAGCCTTTGCTGTTACGGTGACACCTCTCAGGTTGATGGTTGTGTCGGATAAAGATTGACCTGTGGCGATCATCACTGACAGCCACAGGGTAACAGAACTTAAAAATATTTTTTTCATTCGATGAAATAACTTATTTGTTGTTTACGAATAGGATGTATTGCGGAATAATACCTACCGTATATGATTTAAGTAATTCGCCTTTGGTGTCGAATTTGTGAAGCAAACCACGTTGAGAGTAGTCGAGCGCATCACAGATGTATATATGGTTGTCAGCAGATATGCTAATATTGTAAAGTGTTTTTACTTCATTTTTTGTGCTGAAGAGCTCTTCTTGAGGCATTGTTTGTGCATCGATCGAGACCATGTATATTTGGCTGGTTCCATTAATGTCTGTTGCGTTGAAGTATAAAAAGCTTCCAGTGGCATCGATGTCTAGAAATGTATTCCAGTCATTGGCATTGATACCTTCCATTGGTATTGTATGTTCAACGGTGTTATCTGTTGGATTTATGCGTTGTAGACCATTGCTGTTGATTACCCAAAGCTTGTTGTTTTTGTCTTTGATGATCTTTGTTGTGCCCCAAACGGGAACATTAATAATGTCTTGTTTTTCAGGATTTGAAGCATCTAATGTTAGTATTTTATCTCCGGCTGCAATAAAGACAGTATTGCCAACTTTAATCAATTGTTCTGTATCACTAATAGTAGGGATTATCTTTTCAATTGTATTATTGTTGAGATTTATAAGAATTAAAATATTCTCATTTTCTGCTATCCAATCATTGTTTGTGACCAATGCATAGTCTTTTGAAAGTTGTGTGATGTAACGAGGGTTGATTTGTGGAGTTTTAGGAGAAATGCTTTTGTTTGTTCTTTCCGGTATTGTTGCTACTTGTTTATAGGTGTTGGCATCGAACACTTCAATTTTTGCAGAGTTGTTAAGTACTGCATAGATTTTGTCGTTGATGATTGCCATCGACTGACCTACATCTCCTAGAGGTCGGCCGTTGATGGTGCAGAATACGTTTTCTGAAACTTGGTCACTTTCTGCATTGATAGCGTAAAGTTCTGAGTTGCCTTTGGCAAAATTACCTTCGTTAAGTACAAGGATGCGATTTAGCGTGTCTTGTTCTACTTCCGGAATACTGTTGTTGTCGTTGGAGCAAGACATAAGTAGCCCGCTTAGCAATAGGCATACAGAAAGAAATAGATTTTTCTTCATTTTAAAGAATAAGTTTTTCCGCGAATAATGATTGCGGTTTAATTAATAATAAAATGAATGAAAGTAGAGTAGAGGATCCGACAAAGCACACAAGAGGAGGGCTTGTCCTATTCCGGTCTCTGCTTTTCACCCGAAGCATTGATCTCGATGAAGTATGGCAGGTCTTCTGGCTTTCCTCCGTTTATGAGACAACCTTCCCACCCATAGGGGCAGTGGTATGTAGTGTCTCTACGTTGTGATGAGGTATACAGCTGCGGGTACAGCTCCGACTTTGCATCGGATTCCCTTTTTTATTCACCCTCTCGAACGAGGTGGTAAATACCATATTTCGTTGCAAAGGTAGATATTCAATTTATGAAATACAAAGATTCGTTTTTATTATTTTGAACTCTTGCTATATCTTCCTTACTTTGTTTGGATGAAAGGACTAGCTGGCAAGTCTTTGTAAATGTTGTTTTTATAAGGGTTTGTACGTGTGCTTGAGATGCGTTTATTTAATAATATAATTAGATACTATGGAAGACAAAATGGTGCGTTTTGGTGTAATCGGAACAAACTTTATTTCAGATTGGGTGATAGCCGGGGCCATGCAGGATCCTCGTTTTAAGCTTACTGCTGTGTATTCGCGTAAGATTGAAACAGCTCAGGCTTTTGCTTCAAAGTATGGAGCAGAGCATTGCTTTACTTCAATCGAAGAGATGGTGAGTGGGGATGTGGTGGATGCGGTTTACATAGCATCGCCCAATGCGTTGCATGCTTCGCAGGCAATATTGTGCATGAATCACGGGAAGCATGTGCTGTGTGAAAAGGCTTTTGCTTCGAATGTGCGTGAGGCGGATGCGATGATTGATGCTGCAAAGCTCAATGGGGTGGCTTTGATGGAGGCCATGAAAACAACGCTAACTCCAAACTTTTTGGCTATCCGTGAGCATCTTCATCGAATAGGTACTGTGCGAAGGTATTTTGCTTCTTATTGTCAGTATTCTTCGCGTTACGACAAATATAAAGAGGGTATTGTGCTGAATGCTTTTAATCCTGCTTTCTCTAACGGTGCGCTAGTGGATATTGGAGTGTATACGATTTATCCGATGGTTGTATTGTTTGGTATGCCTAATTCGATCGAAGCAAGTGGACTTTTGCTCGACTCGGGAGTAGACGGACAAGGGTCTGTTATCTTTAAGTACGATTCGATGGATGCGGTTGTGATGTATTCAAAAATAGCCGACTCATACTTACCTATGGAGATTCAAGGAGAGGATGGTAGTATAACATCAGCGAAAACGAATATCATTTCGAATGTAATGCTTCGAGAGAGAAAAGGAGAGGAGTTGTTGCTTGATACCCAAAACCCGAAAGATGAGTATTATTATGAGGTTGCAGAATTTATAGATGTTATTTGCAACGGAAAGCAAGAGTCGTCTGTCAATACGTGGGCTTGCTCTCGCAGTGTTGTTGCAATAATGGATGAAGTGCGCCGACAGATTGGGGTAATATACCCGGCTGATCAATCAGCCGTAGGGGAATAGAATTGATGAAAAAAGAAGAGCTCGATCTGGAATACAGATTGAGCTCTTCAAAATATGAAATCAAACATAACATCCATTTTAGTCTGTTCTAATATATATAACATTACAAATTAATATACACTGGTTCTTTTATTTCATAGCATTACATGTTTTATCAATGTCTCAAGATTTGAAAAAAAAGGTTTTTCACAATAGTATTTTTAAGGTTTCAATTTATGCAAAATGTCTTTTATATTACAAAATTTCTATTTCTGGTGTTGTGAATTGATAATAGGTCTAAAGAATAAGTACGTTAAAGTTGAATAATCAATACATAGCTTAGATGTGTCAAAATACTTACCAAAATATGATTCGAAATAAACCATATTGTTTAGAATAAGACTAAAATATTTGTTTCAAAAATTACGCTTGGATCTCATTTCCGATTGCAAAGTAAAGGCATTTCAACCTACTTAAATTCCCGAATTCAGAAAACTTGATTGATTTATTATTTTGTAAAAGTGAGAAATAAATTAATTGAAAACTAAATAGATAGCTTTATTATTTACAAAGTGAGAATAATGGATTTACAAATAGATAACTTATATATCCTGAGAAAATAAAGTTTTCTGAACATTTTAGAGGTTTTTATTGTTGATGATTTCTTCTAAAACAAGGCACAGTGTTTTGATTAAAGTGATTAAAACGGTATTTTTGTGTGAAAATAAAGGTGTTGTAAATGGGATTTTATCGTAAACGAATACATTTTGTCTTGTTTTTGTTAATTCTGTGTGCTAGTTGGCTTACGGCTCAAGTGCCCGTTTCGATAATGAAAGAAGTCGACGGAGTTGTTTTTGATGCGCGTACAAAGCAGCCGTTGGATAATGTGATATTGCAAATCCCTGAGTTGCGTTTGTATCAAATAACAGATAAGTACGGTGCTTTTCAATTCAAACTTCCGGCAAATACATCTACGTTAGTTTATATTTCTCTTTTAGGCTATCAAACAAAAGAGTTGCATATAGACACTTTACGCTCTAATTTACGTATAGGAGTAGGGTTGTCTCAGCTTTCATTAAAACTGGATGAGGTTACAGTTACTGCAACAAGAGGTCAAGATTTGTCAACTTCGTCATTGATCAACAACGAAGCAATACAATATCTGCAAGCTACAGATCTGTCTGATTTGATGCAGTTGCTCCCTGGTGCAGTAACTAAGAATCCGAGTTTGAATGATGTTAGCTTGCTAAATATTAGGGGGGCAAATAAAATTGACGCAACAAATGCATTGGGTACAGCTGTGTACGTGGATGGTATGCAGTTGAGTAATAATGCTAATATGCAGCGTTTGTCACAGCAAAACGGGTTTTATATGGGGAATGCTAACTCGGGTATTGATGTGCGCGCGATCTCTCCAGAGAATATTGAAAGTGTTGAAGTGATAAGAGGAGTTCCCTCGGTTCGCTATGCGAATATGACTAGCGGGGCAGTTTTAGTAAAGACCAAAACTGGGCAAATGCCTTATTTGGTGAATGTAAAAGTGACGCCAAATGTAAAAACATTAAGTGCGGGTAAAGGTTGGAAGCTCGGGGCAAATGCCGGCTATCTTAATTTGTCAGGAGATGCCGGATTATCGTATATTGATATGCGAACAAAAGATGATGCATTCAAGAAACTAGGAGCACAAGCCGCTTATTCTAATGTTTTTGCAAAAGAATCTACTCCATTTTCATTAAATGTGCGTTTGCGCTATGTATATGCGAAAGATAAGGCAGATAAATCTACTGATAAAATAAGAGGAGAGTATAACGAAGCAACTAACCAAAGATGGTCTGGAAGTGTTTTTGGTACTTGGGATTTGAAAAAAAAACTGATAACAACACTTGATTATTCTGCATCATTTCAGTGCGAAAGCCAGCTTTTTAAAGAGTCTGTTTGGCACTCTACTAACCAAATGGCCTCATCAAACACCCTGAGTTCAGGGGAATATCTTGGTTATTTTACACCTCCTCAATATATGAGTTTGCTTACAGTTAATGGGAAACCTTTTACTTCTACATTGTCTGTTTCGGGAAGTAAAATGATATCATCTTTAAAGTTTTCGAATAAAATAACGCTTGGAGGAGATGTCAATTATGAAGGAAATAATGGAAGAGGTCAGGAGTTTGATCCGCTTTTGCCGCCTTCTCCTAATATGCGTCCACTTTCATATGGGCATTTGTCAAATCTGTCGCAAATTTCAGGATACATTGAAAATGAAAATATCTTTCATATAGGGAGAACGATGCTATTTACTCAAATTGGTGCTCGTATGAGTTATTTGCGCACCCAAGATGGTAAATATGGATTCAAGGCAATGGATCCCCGTCTTAATTTTAAATATCGAGTATTCGAAAATGATAATGTTTGGCTCAATACCTTTAGTCTTAAGGGGGCATGGGGTATCTTACATAAAATGCCAACAATGAGTTATATCTATAATGATCCTCGCTACTTTGATATGACAAGCTTTTCATATAGTGATGAGTCGACTAATAATAAGTTAGCAATTGTAACAACAGACTATATTGAAGATACATCAAATAATCAATTAAAGTTGCCTAGAAATAGAAAGTTTGAACTTGGATTTGAATTCAATACGAAAGTAGGTTGGGGGGAAATGATATTTTTTAATGAGCATCTTAAAAATGGATTTAATTATCAAAGTTGCTTGTCTATTTTGGATTATAAGCGCTATGAAAATATTACGGATAAAGATGCACAACTTATTTACAATGATGGAGTTTTGACAAATCATGGGCATGGGGTTTTGTATACTATGGACACCACCTTCAATATATATAATCGTCCAAGCAATGGGATAGAGCAAAAGAAATGGGGGGTAGAGTACTCGTTTCAAACGAATAAAATTGAGCAGATTTATAGTTCGTTGGCTTTTGATGGAGCCTATATTCTATCTGTAAGGAATGAATTAGGATTGCAAGCTCGCTATTACAATCAAATGATAAATGGCCTTTCATATGAATATGCAGGAGTGTATAATGTGAATACGTCAGGGTATAATAAATCTGTTTATGAGCGTGTAAATACAAATTTTAGATTGATTACCCATATACCACAATTGGGTATTGTAACAACGCTGACACTACAGGCAATATGGATGGAGAAGGAGTATTTTAAATGGAGTGTCCATGAGTCGCAGAAAGACTTCGAGTCTTTGTACAATGGTGTGACAAACGATGATGTCATAATTGCCCCGGTTTATCTCGTTAATACTTTAGGTTATACAATACCATTTACAGAGCAGATGATGTCAGATCCCCGGTATAAACAAATGCTTGTGACTCCTCCTAGTCGGATGTATGCGATTAATAAATATTCGCCATATTTCTTGTTGAATCTGAAAGTAAATAAAGAAATCGGAGAACATATCTTAATCTCTTTCTTTGCAAATAATTTTGCGAAAATAAATCCACGTCGTTATCAGGCAACTACACAAAGTTATGTGATCAAAAATCCCGATATCTATTTTGGTGGTGAATTGAAATTAAAATTTTAGGAATGAAAACTTTTGTATCTATATCAATACTTTTGCTTGCTTTAATTTGTCAAGGGTGTAGCGAAGAGTCTTTAAGCTATCAAAAAATAATTGTCACAGTAAGAATTCAGGAAAAAAGCGAGCTTCCTTCAATAAGTAATGTT
>JBOFPV010000082.1:0-3240 GCA_051660585.1 Tannerellaceae bacterium | reverse complement strand
GTTGTTAAAAGTTCTTTATATATCTTTGCTCAGAAATCCTGTTTTTATTTTTGACGGTACATTTTACCCAAGTAATTTCTTACTTGTCTTGTACTACTTTATCGTTTATGTTAATATCTTCAAAGATCGCTCTTGTTCTGTTTTTCACCAACCGTTGTTGGCGCGCTTCGTTTGTGAAAGCGGATGCAAAGATAAGAACTTTTATTTTAAACCTCCAAATAATTTCGAAGTTTTTTTTCAAAGTTTCTTTTCAGCGTTTAGTTCGTTTTGGATTCTTGCTTGACATTGTCAACCTCACCGCTTCGCTTCTAAACCGCAGCATCTTCAGCATTTTTTCTTTCGTCGCATTCACTCTCGATTGCGGATACAAAAGTAGTGCATTTTCCTTTCCCTCCAAATGTTTTATGAAACAAATTTGAAACATTTTCACTAACCTATAGATTAGCAACTGAAGTAAAGCAACTTACATGCATGTTAAAAAACATATAATATAAAACATCGAATACACTTTATGAAAACACGGCATTTTATTTGCATGATTAACGCAAAAAAAACATGATTCAACCGGAATTTATTCGGATAAGAGGCAAAATAAGGCAATAAACCATGCATGGTTTCTCTAAAAACCAAATAAGGTTCTTACAAAAACTTAGTAACCTTTTTGCAAGAACCATGCATGGTTTTAAAAAGCTCCATGTATTATATAGGAAAATAAATAGAATAGTTAAACACAAGATATCAAACTGTTATCGATTCGACCTGAATACTCATATGTAAACAGGTTACACTGAACTCTGAAATTTCTTACAATATAAGGGGATTGAACACGTCTGAAACACATCTCATTTTCAACATATTAAAACAAAAATAGCGTGCAGACATCAAAAAACGTCTAATACTTTTTTGAACGGCTTTTTTACAAAACAGCAACAACAATCTATAAATCAATAGTTTGACTCTTTACAAATATCAAAATTTAAATCATAAAACACGGATAATCAACACATTCCACAAATAGCTTCTAGCTGATAAGAAAAGATATTTCCTCTCATTATTTATCCAATTGATATTTTGATTGAGTCAGTTTCTTTCGTAATACACCCCTAACGAATACCGATTTCAAAAAGCCACATCCATAACCCATCAACTGAATATAGCTTGCAGGAATAGACAAAAAAGCAACGCTCAAGCTTTTAGTTGCAATAAATGCACAAACAAAAATTAGAAACGTATAAAACAACAACGGTAAAATAAACACAGAAGAAACAAATACGCTAAGGAAAATCATTGCAAAAACACCAATAGTAAATAAAGCTGGTAATAAATGAACCAACTTCATAGATCCGGGATGCAATTTATTTAAAACAAGACGTGCCTCTCCATACTTGAATACCTGCTTCCAAAATCGTTTAAAACTAAGTCTTCGTTTATGATAAACATAAGCGTCACGAATTAAGGCAGTATCAAACCCGGAAGAACGAATTCGGAAACTCAAATCAATATCCTCACCTACATGCAATTTACCATAACCATTTGTTGCATCAAATACCTCACGAGAGAAGCCCATATTAAATGAACGAGGGGTAAACTTCTCGAGCTGCTTCTTTCCTCCGCGAATACCTCCGGTTGTAAGAAAAGAAGTCATAGAAAAGTTTATCGCTTTCTGCAAGGAAGAAAACGACGGATGCGCTGCATCTGGTCCACCATAAGCATCAACCTGATTCACTTGACGATATCGATCTAAACAGCGTAAATAATCAGCAGGAATGATACAATCGGAATCAAAAAAAATGAAGAAATCAGATTTTGCTAATCCAATACCCACATTGCGAGAGTCACTCTGCCCCGTATTCGGCTTTGTAAAATAAGTAATACGCAGCTTCTCTTTGAATTGCTCCACAACATCCGCACATGGAGTTTCGGAGCCATCTTCGACAATAACCACTTCAAAATTGCGAAAGGATTGAAGTGCCAAACTCGACAAAAGCTCATTGATCTCGTCAGGTCTATTATATACAGGAATAATTACCGAGTATGCAGGTTTCATATAAGAGATTTTCTAATCTGTATTACAATTGTTTCTTTACGTGTTTTGCAAATAAAAAACGAACAGCAAACCATCCATGAATAATATATGTAGGAACAATACCGTAAAACTTCTTCATTATTTCGAAGCGTTCTTTTAGAGATGCTTTCATATTTTGCGTAGTTACACCTTCGTCCAAATAGTTTGTCAAGATAGAATGGGTATTGAAAACGGTTTTTGCCGCTTTGAGACACTTGATACACCAATCGAAATCTGATGAGAAGCGATAAGACAAATCATAATTAGAAGCGATTGATCTCTTAGCTACAAATGACTGGTGACAAACCAGCATTCCCATTCTAAAGCTTTTCCACGTTAACTTACGAGGAGGACGAAGACGTCGCATCGATACAAATTTACCATGATTATCTACTAAAGCCGTATCTCCATAAAGCACATCCGGTGATGCAGGAAGTTTTGATATGCGATCGCCCAAATTACGCAAAAGGTCGAGTGAATATAACGTATCACCAGCATTCAGAAACCAAACGTATTCTCCTTTTGCAGCATGAAGCCCTTTGTTCATTGCATCGTAAAGCCCCTTATCGGGTTCACTAATCCAATACGTTATTGAGTCTTTGTATTGCTTAATTATATCAACGGTCTTATCCTTTGAAGCCCCATCTATAATAATATACTCATAGTCGGATGAACTTTGCATTAGTACACTACGCATGGTTTCTTCCAAAACCTTTTCAGCATTGTATGTTATCGTTATAATTGAAAAAAGCGGTTTAGCCATGAATCATTTATTTTTTAGAAGCCAATATTATGGTATTAAAGTACCAATTATATCGCTTCGGTAAAATCAAATTAAAGAATAAGCCCACGATAGCAACAGGTGCTATAAGGAACGCATTAATAACTAAATTCAAATACTTATTAGATGTATATAATAAAGTATGCAAGTACATCATGATCATCTGAAAGATCACCCCCACATAAGAGCCTACTTTCTGAGATTGCAATACCTCAAATCCATGATCGGACATTATCTTTTCAATCCCTCCTTGTGTAAAACGTCGGAAATCGAAAGGCAACTCATGCTCTGTCCAAACAAACGGCACTGTAATCAACACTCGACCTTGGGGCTTCAGCACACGCCTAATCTCTTTAAGAGATTGGTCGATATCAGGAACATGTTCGAGCACTTC
>JBOFPV010000081.1:0-3067 GCA_051660585.1 Tannerellaceae bacterium | reverse complement strand
TTATATGTTTTTTCAGGGTCAGTTTCATCGAAGTATGGCCAATCATCTTCGAGCGTGTCAGCATTTCGTGTAAGGATGTTATCCGGCAAAATGTTACGCATCACCAAATTCATACGGGTCAAGTTATATGTATTCTCCTTTAGTTCTTGAGCATAATATTTGATATTATTCTTGTCATTAATATGTTTTGCTACCGACCGTCCAATATTTATAAGCAACGATCCCGAACCACTCGTCGGGTCATAAATCTCAATTTTATCGTTATCTTTAAGGTGATGCGCTACTATCTCAGACATTAATATTGCTACCTCGTGAGGTGTATAGAATTCTCCTGCCTTTTTGCCAGCATTAGCCGCAAAGTTGCTAATTAGATACTCATATATAAAGCCCAATACATCATAATCCTGACTACCATCCGTAGGTATATCTTTAATTAGCTGAATCAGATCATTGATTGACTTTGTTCGAGAACTGTCAGTATCTCCAAGTTTACTTAAACCTGTATCTAATGTATTGAAGATATTTTCAAATACCTTTTTGTAGCTTACGCTAATGAAACGATTAAATGCACTAATCGCAACACGAACATTGTCAACTTCAAAATCACGCCCTTTACTCAGCCACGTCGAAAATAGGTTTTCATACGAAATAAAGTAACCTAATTGTCGTTGACAATAAGCTATTGTTTCTACATCCTCCTCGGTTAACTCTTTTAAGTCCTCTTCTGTCCAACCATCATTCTTTAAAAATGTTTCTTCTTTATCGGATAGAAATTTATAGAATATAAAGCCTAATATATAGTCTTTATAGTCATTTGCCTCTATTTTGGAACGCATCTTATTGGCTGATGCCCAAATCTTTGATGCCAGTTGTTGCTTATTCATATATTTATTTTGTCTTATTTATCAATATTCTAACGTCAATATCCAATAATTCCGCAATGCGAATAAAAGTTTCAATTGAGGGCTGGGCATGATTATTACACCAGCGGGATACAGTGGCGACATCTTTGCCTAAATTATCGGCTAACCATTTGCCTGTCTTTTCCTGCTCAATTAATACAGCTTTTAGTCTATTAATTTCTTTCATCGTTAATTGATTACATTGACCTAATTCGCAAAGCTAATAATTCTATTTCAGATAACAGCATAAAATTTCATTTTACTTCACAGTAGCCAAATCTACACTCCTTTGGACAGAGTATACTTAATCCTGCCTAACAGCATTAAACCTCGAAATTATCTCTATAACTTCACTTTAGCTTTCATGTGAAAGTAAAGTACAAACAATATAAAATAAATGTTATGGAGACAAATTTGAAAGATCAAGATGTTCTTTTAGTTAAAGAGCCACAGAATGAAAAACTGAATGTAGTGTCAGGTATAGACACAGACGGTAAACTCAAAACCGTGCCGCCAAAGACTGAAAACAGTCCCGATTTTATGCGGATTGATAAACACAGTAACGTACTTGAGAGCTTCTTCTCAAACTTCATGCGTCAGGCAAAAGATCCAAGCCATTTCGGCTTCTTCAAATCATCTGCTGAAGACGTGGAGCATAATGCTACCCTTTACAACACATTACTCAAAGAGTCAAATAATGAAGCAGCAACCAAGATACTCAATGAGAATAAGATTAATCCCGAAGAATACTTGCAAAAATCGCAGGAGAAGACACAACTTCAATCCGAAGGATACAAGCCCTATGACGAGAGCCGTATCGACTGGACTAAATTTGAACAGATTGGAATTAGTAAAGAATCGCTAGAAAAAAATGGAACTTTGGAACCAATGCTAAACTACCGAAAATCCCCTACACTGATGGACATCAACGCCAACCTGGGCGACGTAACTATTCGCACGCAAGCCAGATTATCTATGCGTGAAACTGAAGACGGGCGTATCATACCCGTTATTCACGCTATTCGTAAACAACCAGAATTAGATAGACCATTCTACGGACACAGTTTCAGTGCTGAAGATAAAGAAAACTTACAAAAGACCGGTAATTTGGGCCGTGTTGTAGAACTTACAAACCGTACTACAGGTGAAAAAATCCCTTCTTATGTGAGTATTGATAAGCTTACCAACGAACTGGTTTCACTTCGAGCTGACCGTATTCGAATCCCGGATGATATTAAAGGCGTAAAGCTAAATGACGAGCAAAAACAATCTCTGACTGAGGGCAAAGATATCTATTTGGAGGGGATGAAAGCCAAAAACGGAAAAGATTTCAATGCAAATGTTCAGTTCAATGCTGACAAGCGAGGTATTGAATTTCGTTTTGAAGAAAATCAACGTCTAAATCAAAGACATACAGCTACGCAGGACAACTCAAAAGAGTTTCGGATCCCCAATAGGTTGGGTGACCTGAAGAGCAACAAAAACTAAAAGAGGGAGGCACTATATACGTTAAAGGGCTCAAAGACAGAAAAGGGCAAGAGTACAATGCCTATATAAAAGTGAATGATAAGGAGCAGAAACTTGACTTTTATAAATGGAATCCAGACAGAGCCAAGAACAAAGGTAATGAGATTACGGCGGATAATACTTCGAGAACACAAGTTGCAGTTAATTAAGAGGGAAAGACCACTGAGGCGACCAACCACAAGAATGAGCCGATGAAGCAAGGATAGAGTGAGCCAACACCAGATCAACGCTAGCAGAGCCGTCCTAAAATCAAGATGTAATTAAAAAAGTATGAAAGTAATTATAGCAGAAAAGTGTAATCAGCAAATATAAAACCGACAATTTAGCTAAGATTTATTATTGCTCAAATATTGTTTTTCTATTCTCAAGACGATAACTAGTACCTGATAGTTTTATCACTTCACATTTATATCGTAATCTATCAAGTAAGGCTGTAGTAATAACTTCGTCATCTATAGTTTGTGCCCACTCTGTTTGAGCTTTATTTGTTGTTATTATGATTGAAGTTTTCTCATGTAAGGCATTTATTAAATTGAAGAAACCAACAGCATCCTCTCTCTTTACAGGTAAAAGCATAATATCATCAATGGCAATCAAATGGGCTCTAAGAAGTTTATTATAGCTTACCATAGCTGATG
>JBOFPV010000080.1:0-24033 GCA_051660585.1 Tannerellaceae bacterium | reverse complement strand
TATGGTGCAAGTTGACCACTCTTAATCTTTTCACCGGGTATTTCACACACGTTTACGATAAGACGGTTAACCAACTGTACGTTCGACATCTCCAGAGAGAACAACGCTACAGGCGAACCATTGTTTACAGCCATGTTTTTTGCCATCGAAAGAACAAATGCGGTTTTACCCATCGCGGGACGAGCCGCTATGATGATAAGGTCGGAATTTTGCCATCCTGACGTAATCTTGTCAAGTCCGTCAAAACCAGTACGCAACCCACTAAGTCCGGTATCACGCGATGCTGCCGTTTGCAGTAATTCAATTGCTTCCTTGATAATAGGATTAATCTGAGTAGTATCTTTCTTTACATTACGTTGCGAGATTTCGAAGAGTTTACCTTCGGCTTCTTGCATCAGATCATCTACGTCTATCGTTTCATCAAACGCTTTGGTTTGAACATGAGAAGTGAAAGAAATAAGCTCACGAGCTAGGTATTTCTGTGCAATAATACGGGAGTGGTACTCGATGTGCGCCGACGACGCAACACGCGAGGTAAGTTGGGCAATGTAAAATGGTCCGCCTACCAAATCAAGCTCGCCTCGCTTTTTCAGCTGCTCGGTTACGGTAAGCATATCGATTGGTCTTTGGCTTGCTGCCAAGTCTACAATCGATGAGTATATCATTTGGTGAGACTTTTCGTAAAAACTCTCAGGTTTTAATATTTCACTTACAATAGAGTATGCGTCTTTCTCGAGCATTAAAGCTCCCAGTACTGCTTCTTCAAGCTCTTTGGCTTGCGGTTGCAATTTTCCCATTTCGGGAATTACCACAGTCTTGCTTCTACTTCTTCCGTTGTTTGAGTAGTTTTCTGCCATGTACAAATTGAATTTTTAGGATATCAAAGTTACTCTTTTTTGATCAAATCAGAAATATATAGAGGATGTGTTGTAGCAAAATGAATGAAATGTACGTTATCAAATGTCTAAGTAGAGCGAAAAAAAGAGCTAATTCGATAAATTCATTTATTTTTGCACATATACAAAATAATAAATAAATGATTTCATTTCCGAATGCTAAGATCAATCTAGGATTAGATATTGTTTCGAAACGCCCCGACGGGTATCATAACCTCGAAACAATCTTCTATCCCATCCAAATAAAAGATGCACTCGAAATTACCGAGTCTGCTGAAAGCACAGCATATACATTTCATTGTAGCGGTCTTGAAGTAGATGGTCCGCCTGAAAAGAATCTGGTTATTAAAGCCCTTAATTTATTAAAGCAATCACATGAGATTCCGAATGTGGATATTCATATGATTAAGCATATTCCTTTTGGCGCAGGCTTGGGTGGCGGGTCTGCAGATGCTTCATTTACCCTGAAGATGCTTAATACGATGTTCAACCTGGGGATCTCAGTCGAAAAGCTCGAAGCTTATGCTGCTCAACTGGGTGCAGATTGTGCTTTCTTTATTCAAAACAAGCCTGTTTTTGCTTCTGGGATTGGAAACATTTTTAAACAGATAGATCTCTCACTCAAGGGTTATTACCTTATCTTGGTGAAGCCAGATGTTCATATTTCTACTGCTCAAGCTTTTTCTCAGATTACACCTTCGACTCCCTCTCATTCGTTGCTTGAGATTATAAAGAAGCCTGTAGACGAATGGAAGAATGTAATGAAAAACGATTTTGAGAAAAGC
Source organism: Tannerellaceae bacterium (assembly GCA_051660585.1). GTDB lineage: Bacteria > Bacteroidota > Bacteroidia > Bacteroidales > CAMTPD01 > UBA12018. Next base: position 22,352 of record JBOFPV010000080.1, on the reverse strand, counting down.
GTTTTTCCATTATTTCCGATTATAGAACAAGTAAAGAATGACTTATACAAGCATGGTGCATGCTATGCATCAATGTCGGGCTCAGGCTCATCAGTTTTCGGAATTTTCAAGACTGAAATAGATTTACAAACTGCTTTTCCCGGTATGCATTACTGGGGTGGCTATCTAGACTAAAATATATCATGAAAAAATTTCTTTATCCAGTGAGTCTCCTTTTGCTGTCGGGACATGTGATGGCTGCCGACTCATTATTTGTAAAACAATATCTATTACAAGGTCCTTACCCGATTGTAAAACCAATAATCGTTGACGATGTAAACGTAAAGGGTGATTCCTTTAATAACAGCTCACTATTAAATGGCACTGTTAACTTTATAGCTGCAGATAATAAAACAGTAACAACAGATGCATCAAACAAGCTAACTATTACAGCATCTTCTTCAAAAGAAGCAGATATTAGTCTCGCTTCTTTTTATATGGTACCAAAACAGTTTTGCGAAGGAACATTGGTAGTAGAAGGAAACGGTCTATTTCAAATTTTTCAAAATGGTAAGAAGGTTGGAGAACAAACAACATCATCGACCTCGCCTGTTAAGGTTAAGCTGAATTTGATGCCGATACAGTATCAATTTGCAATTAAGATCCTTGGCGAGAATAATACCCCAGATATAAAGGTGTGCTTTGTTCCGAATCAACGATTTGAGAAAACATTTGTTTCAATAACGACCAATGCAGAAAGGCCTCTTACAGTCAATGATATTATTGAAGGTAAACGTATTGGATCAATGTCACTATCTTCAAACGGACAATATGCACTAATTAATTATAGCCAGGTCCTTCCGGGAGGAGAAACGCAGCGTTATACCGAACTTAAAGATATTACATCAAATCGTGTTATTCTTTCAGATCCGCGTCAATCTGTTAGTTACTCATGGATGCCAAAGTCGAATAAGCTTTACTACACACGCAAAGGTATTGTTGGAACAGAGCTAGTTGCAGTTGATCCGGCAACATTATCCGAAACAATTCTTTCAAGTAATCTACCGGAAGGATCGTTTCGTTTCGCTCCAAATGAATCCTTCCTTTTGTTTTCAATTGTGGAGAAAAGTCCAGAAAATGAGGGTGCAATGCAAGAGATTCTTACACCGGCAGACCGTCAATCAGGTTGGAGAAACAGATATTTTATTCACAAGTTTGACTTGAATACGGGCAACCTTCAACGTCTCACTTACGGATATAAAACAACCGCTTTGAATGATGTACACCCCAATAGCACAAAGCTATTGTTTAGTGTACGTACCGATAAATTGACCGAGCGCCCATTTTCAGAATCAGCACTATACGAGCTTGATTTGAATACTATGCAGGTAGATACTATCTGGAAAGATCAGAAATTTGCTGGTGGAGCTCAGTATTCACCAGACGGTAAGCAATTACTGATCTCTGCTTCGGCTGAAGCTTTTGAACAAGTTGGCAAGAATGTTAGCAAAGGTGCTATAGTAAATACATACGACGGACAGTTGTTCATAATGAACTTGTCTGATAAGAAGGTAGAACCTATCACAAAAAATTTCAATCCTGCTGTTTCAAAAGCCGAATGGAATACCTTCGACAAGAATATTTACTTTACAGCAGAAGATCAAGCTTATGTTGGTGCATTTAAATATGAGACACAGAAAAAAGAGATCGAAAAACTGCCTGTAAAAGAAGATGTTCTTAGTATTTTTACTCAAGCTGCTGATGCACCAGTTGCACTATATGCCGGACAAAGTGTTTCGAATGCTGCTAACGGTTATATATTGGATACTAAAAACAACGAATCAAAGCAATTGGTTGACTTAAGCTCTGAGCGTTTGAAAGATGTGAAATTAGGAGAAGTGAAAGACTGGACCTTTAAATCAAAACAAGGTGTTACCATCGATGGTCGCTTCTACCTTCCTCCAAACTTTGATCCGTCAAAGAAATACCCGATGATTGTTTATTATTATGGTGGTACATCTCCAACATCTCGTACTTTCGAAAGTCGCTATCCGCTTCACGTATATGCAGCTTTAGGATACGTTGTTTATACAATCAATCCTAGTGGAACTACTGGCTATGGACAAGATTTTGCAGCAAAACACGTAAATGCGTGGGGTAAAACGACTGCCGATGATATTATTGACGGTACAATAAAGTTTTGCAAAGAACATAGCTTTGTTGATAATACAAAAATTGGATGTATTGGAGCTTCATATGGCGGATTTATGACGCAATACCTACAAACACGAACAGATATCTTTGCTGCTGCGATTTCACATGCCGGTATCAGTTCGATCTCTAGCTATTGGGGTGAAGGCTATTGGGGTTATGCATATAGCTCTGCTGCGAGCGCGAATAGCTATCCTTGGAATAATCCGAAGCTTTATGTTGAACAAAGTCCGTTATTTAATGCCGATAAAGTAAAAACTCCTATTCTTTTTCTTCATGGGTCTGTAGATACAAATGTACCAGTCGGTGAAAGTATTCAGATGTTTACTGCGCTTAAATTATTGGGAAAAGAAACTGCATTCATCCAAGTAGAAGGAGAAGATCATGCTATTCAAGCTTATCAAAAAAGATTAGACTGGAACTATGCGATCTTTGCTTGGTTTGCTAAATGGCTACAACAAGAACCTGAATGGTGGAACAGCCTTTATCCAAAGAAGAATCTATAGTGTTCTCATAAATAAACTTCTTGGTTGATCGTGAATCATATAAATAAGCCTCTCTTCTACGAGGGGCTTATTGTATTTTATAGCTGTCATATTTGGAAGAATAAGAAGTATGTTTGATTTCGATTTGTCGAACAATTAAGATTGTCCGTTTCATGTCAAAGTAAAACATCATCGTTTGATATCAGACAAAAAAAGACGTTCAAAAATTAATTTGAACGTCTTTTTTATCTGATGATTTACCACTTACACTTCTAATGCACCTATTAATTCAGATGCAGATTTGAATCCGTGACGATCACAATATTCATTGATGCCATCTATTACCTTTACAGAAACAGTTGGATCTACGAAATTGTATGTTCCAATTTGAATTGCAGTAGCACCTGCCAACATGAATTCAATTGCATCAGTAGCATTCGAAATACCACCAAGACCAACAATTGGAATATTAACTGCATTATAAGTTTGCCATACCATTCTTAATGCAATTGGCTTCACACAAGGACCAGATAATCCTCCTGTTATCGTAGACAAAATTGGTTTTCTTTTCTCAGCATTTATAGCCATTCCCAACATTGTATTGATAAGTGAAACAGCATCTGCACCTTCTGCTTCTACAGCTTTCGCAATCGATGCGATATCCGTAACATTAGGAGAAAGTTTTACAATAAGAGTTTTGTTATATACAGCTCTTACAGCTTTCACAACTTCGGCTGCACTGGTTGTGCAAGTTCCAAAAGCCATACCTCCTTGCTTCACATTCGGACATGAAATATTGAGTTCAATTGCTGGTATATTTTCTAAAGAATTTACCTTTTCTGCACATGCAATATAGTCCTCAATTGTAGATCCACTAACATTAACAATCATGTTTGTATCAATATCCTTAATGGTAGGATAGATATCACTCACGAAATAATCAACACCTTTATTTTGCAAGCCGACAGCATTAAGCATACCAGCAGGTGTTTCTGCCATTCGAGGGTATAAGTTACCTTCGCGTTTATGTATAGTAGTACCTTTTACGAAGATTCCACCCAAACGTGCAATATCAAAAAAGTCAGCAAACTCTGTTCCGTAACCAAATGTTCCCGATGCAGTCATCACCGGATTCTTTAGCGCTAATTTCCCTATATTTACTCTTAAATCTGCCATGTCAATTTCTCGATATTAAAAACAGGTCCTTCTGTACAAACACATACGTGTCCTTCTTTTGTATTCTCTACACAACATAAGCAAGCACCAATGCCACAAGCCATCGTATTCTCTAATGAAACTTCACAAGCGATATTACTACGTTTAGCATATGCTGCAACTGCCATCATCATCGGTTTTGGTCCGCATGTGTAAATCTGATCAAATTTTGTAGTTGTCAAAATTGAATGATTCGTAACATAACCCTTCTCACCTGCGGATGCATCTTCGGTAGTTGTGAACACTTCTCCATATTTTGCAAACTCATCTAATTGAAGTAAATCTCCAGCAGATCTTGCTCCTAATAGAAATACAGGAGTATAACCTTGTGCTTTTAACTGTGCTCCAAGATATAACATCGGTGCAGTTCCAACACCACCTCCAATAAGCAATAATTTCTTGCTTTTGTCAGACGGTATAGAAAATGAATTGCCGAGTGGAACCATAACGTTAACATTATCTCCAACTTTTAGTTGTGATAACGTACGTGTTCCATCACCTACTATTTGCACTAGCAACCAAAGCTCGTTTGTCTCACGATCTACAAAATTAATCGAAATGGGTCTGCGAAGGAACGTCGTAGTAGAACCATCAATACGTATTTCAACAAACTGTCCCGGAAGCATTTCTGGCAATTGATTGTCAGATGTAAGCTTCAACAAAAAATAATTATTATTTAAGGGACTATTCTCTGTCACCTTTAAATCTAATAGGTACTTCTTCATATAAAAAGTATAACTTCTCAAATTGGCACGAAGATACAAAAAATATCAATCTTATTATTACAGTTCTTCCGATACGTCCTCTTTTCTTTCAGGAACGAACGTATCATAGGTATTATCTGAATAAAATATCAAAATTTTAGAGACTATCTTTTGAGGTGTTTCTTTGAGTACAATTCTTTCTTTTACAACTGGTTGCATCTGGAGAAGAGGCTTTCTAAACTCTTCTAGATTTGAATATTCCGGATCACCCTGCGCTACGGGTGGGAATACTGCATTCTCGTCGAGTAAAGACGTGTGCTGGCTACTCCTCTCTGTCTTCAACATATTCCCTTTGCCAAACAGAAGCCAATCTGTATTTATATAATCAAACTTCTGCAAGACTTTTGTTAATACATCTAAACTTGGATTATTTCTTCCAGAAAGTATATGAGACATAGCCGAACGCTGAATCCCGATAATTTCGGCAAAACGAGAAGGTGTTATTCCTTCTCTATCTATAATTTGTTGAATTCGATCTTTCATTTTATCTATATGCCATAATGGCATTACATCATATATTAATACTACAAATGTAATAAAATTTTCTGGTTACAAACACATATATAATAACATTTTACAGATGTAATATGTTTACAAACAAATACAGCTTGTTGAATATTACATTTGTAATCTACTGATACATTTGTAATATTTAAAACAGCAATATTATAAGTATCTAATTGAAGCATAAGTTTTAATATACATGTTTATAACACTGGTGTACAGTGCTATAAGATAGTGTAAATGCATTACAAAAGTCTTTATATACATACGTAAACTACAGCTATTTAATACATCTGAACTGACATTTCTATTTATAAATATAACCTACTGGTTTTTCGGTTTATATGTATTATCAAATATGTTTACTTCACTATACACAAATAGATACATATATAAACAACGCCTATCAGCAAAGACTTGTTTACATACAATACTATGCATTCAATATATTTACAATGATAAACATTTATCCTATTTACATCTGTAATTACCATCTTGATTTAGCTCAAAACTTCTACCTTACTTTGTTACAAGTGTAACAGATGCATTATCCAAATTCAATAACATCAAGAACCCTTTACTTTTATGCCATATTGACATAGTTATTACTGATATAAACTCGTGACAACAATAAGACTAAGCTTAACATTAGATCCTCCTAGTATTCCTCTCCTACTTTACATCGATCATAGAATATTTAATTCTCAGCGAGTAAAAACAAGCACACATTGCGGATTATCAGCTTATTAAGCCATTTACACAGGTTTTAGATTTTAAAAGAAATATATCCACACACTACAATGAACCGACCTTCAGATACAGAATACATTACTCGACGCTACTGAAAATAAAAAAACCGCTTTACAAGGCATTTTAAGCCCCGTAAAGCGGTTTACTATTCATCGTTTATATAATTAATGCATCAATCTAAAAAAAAGCTCTTTCGCAATATCCAACTGGGAAGCTGATCCTCCTCCAAACCCTTTTATTCGAGCATCGCAGTCTCGAATATATCCAATTGCATTATAAGCCTGCATTGCGGTATAATTTCGTAGGCCAGATTTATAATCTGCCAATTGAAACGTACCCTTTAGCCCCAGTGTCCGCATTAAGGAATCATCACTTTTATCCTTCGTATAATAACAGATAAGCAAATTAGAATAGTAATTAAACAGCATAGCTAATGTCACTTGAATGGGATGATTCTTCTGATTACTGCAAAAGTAGTTTATGATTTGGTTTGCTTTTAGCGTATCCTTGCTCGATATAGCTTTAATAAGTTCAAAGTTATTATAATCCTTACTGATGCCGATATTTTGCTCAATATCATCAGCAGTAATTCTTTTTCTTTTGGAAGATGCTGCTAGAATAGAAAGCTTCTCTACTTCCAACTCATATTTAGAAAGATCATTCCCTATAAAATCGACTAACATCTGCAAGGCTTTCTCTTCAATCCCTAGCCCTTTCGTCTTAAATTGTGAAGAAACAAACCCCGGAATCTTACTATCGTAAATCTTTTTAGATTCAAATAATATTCCATGTTCTCGAATTGCAGCAGACAAAGCTCTTCTTCCATCTAATTTTCGATTTTTGAAATTAATTACAAGTATCGTAGACTTCAATGGATGCTTTACATATGCTGACAAGTTCTCAATATCCTTTGCATCTTTAAGCAGCTGTGCCTCTTTTATTACAATAAGCTGATACTCCGACATCATCGGAAAACGCTTTGCAGCATTCATTACACTCGTAAGATCAGTATCCTGCCCATACATTACCACCTGATTAAAATCACGTTCATCTTCAGGCAAAACGGTTTTAATCAGCAGGTCTGTTATCTTATCCATAAAGTAAGGTTCATCGCCCATCAAGAAGTAAATCGGTTTGAAATTTCTCTTCTGGATATCCTTAATGATCTCGTCAAATGATTGTTCTTTTGCTGCCATAAATTGATAAAGCTTCGTATTATAGACCCTCTTACTTGTTTAAATTCACCTCCCCCATTAAGGGATGGAAATAAAAAAAAGAATCTGTCTCCAAAATTACGGAAACAGATTCTTTTATCAAATTAAGCACCCTAATATTACCAGTCAAAATGCAAGTGCCGGATTGTTTTCTTTTCTTCAATCAATTGTTCTAGAGATTTTATTCCTAATAAGACATGCTCATGAGCAAAGTTCTTCGTTACAATCTTATCACTTTCATCTGTTTTCACACCATCTTCATCCATTGGCTTATCAGACACCATCAATAGGGCTCCTGTAGGAATCTTATTGTAAAATCCAGCGGTAAATAATGTAGCAGTTTCCATGTCAATACAAGTTGCATGAATACGCTTTAAATAATCTTTGAAGTTTGTATCAAACTCCCACACTCTTCTATTCGTTGTATAAACTGTACCAGTCCAGTAATCTCGATTCGAATCACGAATTGCTGAAGAGATCGCACGCTGTAAATTAAATGCAGGAAGAGAGGGAACCTCCGGTGGAAGATATTCATCAGATGTTCCTTCTCCACGTATCGCTGCAATCGGCAGAATAAAATCACCCAAAGAATTCTTTTGCTTTAAACCTCCGCACTTCCCAAGAAACAAAACCGCTTTTGGTTTTATTGCAGTAAGCAAGTCCATTATTGTTGCAGCATTAGCACTCCCCATTCCAAAGTTTATGATTGTTATATCACCGGCTACAGCATTAGGCATTGACGATTTCAACCCCTGAATAGGCACGTTATAGATCTCGGCAAATAGCTCTACGTATTTCGTGAAGTTGGTCAATAAAATATACTCTGTAAATTCATTTAATGGTCGTTCCGTATATCGCGGCAACCAATTCTCTACTATTTCTTGTTTGGTTTTCATAAATCTGCTAATTTTGTGCATGTTATCTATAGCATCCACTACTTAACAAATGTAACAAATGTCTTCACTTAATCTACCATCTTATCCAGTTAAATTAAATGATAATAATGGTGTAAGATCAATATACGATCCTCTTCGCAAAAAATACATCGTGCTCACGCCTGAGGAATGGGTACGACAGCACTTTATCAATTTCCTTTCACAACACAAAGCATATCCGATCGAATTAATGGCAAACGAAGTATTGTTGCGTCTTAATTCTACATCCAAACGTTGTGACACTGTAGTGTACGACAAATACCTTACCCCTATTGCCATCATTGAGTACAAAGCTCCACATATTAAAATCACGCAAGAAGTCTTTGAGCAAATCTACCGCTACAATATCGTATTGCGCGTAAAATATCTGGTAGTAAGCAATGGCATGCAACACTTTTGTTGTAAGATAGATTATAAACAAAACAAGAGTACATTCTTACCCGATATACCTTCGTATCAAGACATGCTCAACGACTCTGAAGAATAAATAGAGAATGTACCCGCTTATTTGGTCTAAACTAAACTTTGTTAACATCATCACTATTTCCTCCATCCTACTTAGCAGTTCATTAAACATAATGCCTCTTTGCTTCGATTACTAAATTGACTTTATATTTTAAAGCATGCTACATGCTATTTTAAATTCAACTTATAGATACAAAAAAAAAGGCGCTCTCCTAAGAGAACGCCTTTATATGCATTGAATTAAATTTTCAATTATGCACCAAAGTCATCAAACATCAACATTTCGCGAGGTACACCTATGCTATCAAGCATGCCTTTAACAGCATTAGCCATCGGGCCAGGACCACACATGTAGTATTCAATATCTTCCGGAGCTTCGTGATTAACCAAGTATTCATCATGGATAACTTGGTGGATAAATCCAACATAACCAGTCCAATTGTCTTCTGGGCGAGGCTCAGAAAGTGCAATATGGAACTTAAAGTTAGGGAATTCTCTTTCTAGTTCTCTAAAGTCTTCTTCGTAGAAGATTTCGTTTTTCGAACGAGCACCATACCAGTAAGAAATTGTTCTATCAGTTGTTTTCAACGTTTGAAGCAAGTGCAACAAGTGAGAACGAAGCGGAGCCATACCTGCACCACCACCGATGTAAAGCATTTCACGTTTAGTATCCAAGATATGGAAGTCTCCATAAGGAGCTGAAACCATAACTTTATCACCCGGCTTCAAATTGAAGATATAAGATGAAGAGATACCTGGTTTGATTCCTGCTTTCCATGTACCAGTTGCTCTGTCGAATGGAGGAGTCGCGATACGAATATTCAACATCACGATATTACCTTCCGCAGGGTGGTTGGCCATAGAGTAAGCACGAATTGTTTCCTCTTCATTCTTACAAGTAAGATCCCACATTTTGAATTTATCCCACTCAGATTTAAATCTGTCTTCGATAATAAAGTCAGAGAATTTAATATCGTATTTAGGGATTGTAATCTGCATGTAGCTACCTGGTTTGAAGTTAAGGTTTTCACCTTCAGGAAGCTTCACAACGAATTCTTTGATAAATGAAGCAACGTTATGGTTCGAAACAACTTCGCATTCCCATTCCTTAACACCAAATACCTCTTCTGGCACTTGAATCTTCATATCTTCTTTCACTTTAGTTTGACATCCCAAACGCCAGTGATCTTTGATTTGTTTGCGAGTAAAGAAACCTTTCTCTGTTGGAAGGATCTCACCACCACCTTCAACTACTTGGCAACGGCACTGACCACAGCTACCACCACCACCACAAGCAGATGGAAGGAAAATACCTTCAGATTGAAGAGTAGAAAGAACGGTTCCACCCATTGGAACTGAGAATTCTTTCTCGTCATTGACTACCACCTTTACGTTTCCGGATGGCATCAACTTTGCTTTAGCGATCAAAAGTACAGCAACAAGAGCAAGTGTTACGATCAAGAACACTACAACGCTCGCTGCCATAGTTAGCCCGCCCGACATTAATAAAGTCATCTCTTTATATCTTTAATGCGTTATTAATTATTAGATCTTTAAACCTGAGAAACACATAAATCCGATACCCATCAAACCTGTTACAAGGAATGTGATACCCAAACCTTTCATTGGTTTTGGAATATCCGAGTATTGAAGTTTCTCTCTAATGGCAGCCATACCAATGATTGCAAGCAACCAACCGATACCTGAGCCGAAGCCGAAGGTTGTAGCTTCCAATACATTTGGGAACTCTCTTTGTTGCATAAACAACGAACCACCAAGGATTGCACAGTTTACAGCGATAAGAGGAAGGAAGATACCAAGTGATGCGTATAATGCCGGAGAAAATTTCTCAATGATCATTTCAAGCAACTGCACGAAAGATGCGATAACAGCGATAAAGATAATCAAGCTAAGAAAGCTTAGATTCACTGTTTCAAACTCTTGACCCATCCAGCTAAGAGCGCCTTCTTTCAATACATAATTTTCAAGCATATAGTTAATTGGAAGTGTAAGCGTCAATACAAACGTAACGGCGATACCCAATCCTAAAGCTGTCTTTACATTTTTGGAAACAGCCAAGTAAGAACACATACCTAGATAGTATGCGAATACCATGTTGTCAACAAAAATAGATCTGACAAATGTGCTTAATAATTGTTCCATTCTATTTTATGTTTTAGTCTTTCAATTAATTATTTTCTTGCAATTCAGGATTACGAGAACGGTGCACCCAAATAATAATCGCAACAACGATAAGTGCCATTGGAGGCAAAATCATCAAACCATTGTTTACGTAACCTAAGTCGTAGAACGACTGAGGCACTACTTGAATACCCAACAATGAGCCCGAACCAAGAAGTTCTCTGAAGAAACCGATAATAATAAGGATAATACCATATCCAAGACCATTACCAATACCATCAAGGAAAGACTCCCAAGGACCATTACCCAAAGCAAATGCTTCAAGACGACCCATCAAAATACAGTTTGTGATAATCAATCCAACGAATACCGACAACTGTTTGCTCACATCGTATGCGTAAGCTTTCAACAATTCACTTACCACTGTAACCAACGCAGCTACAACAACAAGTTGCACGATGATACGGATACGGTTAGGAATTGTTTTACGCATCAATGAAATAATCACGTTTGCGAATGCAGTAACGGCTGTTACCGAAATTGCCATAACAATAGCTGGTTCTAGCTTGGCTGTAACTGCCAGTGCCGAACAAACCCCCAACATCTGAATAATAACCGGGTTATTCTTGCTTAAAGGATTTAGCAGAATGGCTTTATTTTTACCTGAAAATAGTCCCATCTTCTTATTAATTTTTATTTTCTAAGAAACCTAAGTAATCAGACAAACTCGTCTTAAGCATGCTGTTTACACCTTGACTGGTAATAGTACCACCCGAGATACCGTCAACATATTCCATGCCTTCAGCAGACTGTCCTGGCTTAACGATCGCGATAGATTTAAACTCACCGGCAGCATTGAAGATATTTTTACCTGCAAATTGGCTGCTGAAAGCCGGCTTTGTGATCTCTGCACCTAACCCCGGAGTTTCACCTTGGTGACTGAAGTCTGTACCAAAAACAGTGTTCTTGTTAGAATCTACCGAGATATAACCCCAGATAGGGCCCCAAAGACCAGCACCTCTCATCGCTAGGATATACTTAGTTTGACCGTCGATATCTGCAACAAATACAGGCAACACACGTTGATCTGAAGGAGCTGCAAATTCTTTTACTAGATCTGTAGCAAAAGCATTGCCTTCTACTTTCTCACCCTTGCTATTTACAAGGAATTCTTCTTTAATTAACTCTTTATATTTTGCTTCTGCATTCGCTGCTGTTGATTCAACACGTACCGAACGAAGAATTTGAGTCATCTTATCGATATCTTCATTCTTCTTTTGTTGCGTTCTCAAAGCTTGCGAAGTAAATGCCAATACAACCGCAACTAATACTACCATTACTGTAGCATACACAACGGTATATACATTTCCGTCTCTATTCATAATCTCAATCTATTTGCTTATTAGTTCTTTGCAACACGGCTAAGACGACGTTTAACGTTGGCATCAACCACATAAAAGTCGATTAGTGGAGCGAAAGTATTCATTAATAATATAGCCAACATCATACCTTCAGGATAACCAGGATTCAATACGCGGATAATGATAGTCATCATACCGATTAAGAAACCATAGATATATTTACCTGTTTCAGTACGAGCTCCAGTAACTGGGTCAGTTGCCATAAATACAGCACCAAACGCAAATCCACCAAGCATTAGTTGGTCAACCGGAGACAAAGTCATATAAGCGTTAGCTCCGATAAGATTGAAGATCAACGACGTTACAGCACCACCTACGAATACCGAAATCATTGTTCTCCAGCTTGCGATACCTGTAAAGATCAAGATAGCAGCACCAATAAGGATAGCTAGTTTTGAAGTTTCACCGATAGATCCCGGAACAAGACCGATAAACATATCCCACAAAGAGATAGGATCACCAACGATATTGTTAAGAGTAAGCTCAGTACCCGGAGCCGCAGTCGAAACCTGACCAAGCAAAGTTGCGCCAGAATAACCATCTACAACCTGACCGGCACCAAGACCACAAATAGAATCTGTGCGAACGAATACTTTGTCACCAGACATAGCTGCCGGATAAGCAAAGAACAAGAATGCGCGAGTGATCAATGCAACGTTGAAAATGTTATAACCAGTACCACCAAATACTTCTTTTGCAAAGATTACTGCAAATGCAGTTGCAACAGCAATCATCCAAAGTGGAGTATCTACAGGCACGATCATAGGGATCAACATACCTGAAACAAGGAAACCTTCTTGTATTTCGTGACCTTTTACTTGCGCTACCGCAAATTCAATACCCAAACCAACACCATAAGAGATGATAATTTTTGGAAGTACTGCAAGGAAACCAAACAAGAATGTCATCAAGAAACCAGGATCTTGACCCAAAGCTAAATTGTGTTGATAACCGATGTTATACATACCCACCAACAACGCAGGAAGCAAAGCTAGAATTACGACAGACATCGTACGCTTTGAATCGATGCTATCGTGAATATGAACACCTGATTTTGATGTCGTATTAGGAACGAACAAGAATGTTTCAACTCCGTCAAATACAGAATGAAACATCGACAGCTTTCCACCTTTCTCAAAATTAGGCTTAATCTTATCGATATAATTTCTTAAAGCTTTCAATGTATTACGATTTTATTGACGTTATTAATTCATTTCTTTATAAAGCATATCCAATCCTGTGCGGATAATCTTTTGGATTTCTAGCTTTGATGTGTCAACGAATTCACAAAGAGCGAAGTCTTCCGGAGCAACCTCGTAAATACCAAGGCTTTCCATCTTATCGATATCATAAGCAATCACTGCTTTAATAAGGAATTCCGGCAAAATGCTCATCGGGAATACTCTATCGTATTCGTCAGACATAATAATAGCACGTTCACCACCACGGATACGCGCATCAATAACATACTCTTTGTTACGTCCAAGCAACCAACTAAAGTATGAATGGCTAAAGCTAAATTTGTTCAAGCCCAAAGTTGCCCATCCGAATAGTTCATGCACATTATCACCTTCAGGAATTACAGTAACCTGATTGTGGTAACCACGCAAATAACCGTCCAATGCCACTTTAGTACCTGTAAGAACGTTACCGCTGATGTAACGAAGATGGTTTTCTCCCAAAACCTTACCATTAAGGATACTTTTCATAGTAGCCCCAACTTTAGTTTTAAGATAACCTCTTTCTGTTGTTTCAGAGCCTGTTACCGCAACTGTTCTTGTCAAATCAGCAACACCTTTATTAAACAAACGGCCGATAAAGATTACGTCTGCCGGATCCATTACCCAAACAACCTCACCTTTATTCACCGGTTTTGTTTGGTTAATCTGCACACCTACATTACCTGCAGGATGCGGACCTTCAACATTAATAATCTCTACTCCTTTTGCTTGAAGTGTAGATCCGTTTCTTACACCAAGGTATACTTTACCTGTTGTAAGTTTTGCAAGAGCATCAAGACCTGTTTGGAAGTCTGCTTCTTGACCTTTCACGATGTAATCGAAGTTTGGTGCAAGTGGAGCAGAATAGAAACCAGAAACAAAGATGTCTCTTGGTGCGTCCTGTGGGTTTGCCACTCTGTCATAAGGACGCATCTTGATAAATGGCCACAAACCAGCTTCAAGAATAGCTGCTTTTACTTGTTCGCCACTTAAAGATGATACCGACTTCTTCCCGAAATCAATGTACTCATCATTCCCATCAGCCTTAACGAGAATATCCAAGACCTTGCGTTTTTCACCGCGATTTACTGCGACTACTTCACCACTTACCGGTGAAACAAAATGAATTTCCGGGCGGTTCTTGTCAATCATTAACACCGATCCGGCTTTGACAACATCTCCTACTTTAGCAATAACTTTAGGAACAATACCTACATAATCATCAGGAATAAGCGCGAACATATCCGACTTTTCCGCTGTTAGGTTTGTTTCTACGGCTTTGCCTTTCAGATTAATGTCTAAACCTTTCTTAATCTTTATCACATTTGCCATGATATAACAAAAAAATTGTTTGTATATAAATTGCTCGCAAATGTAGCACTTTTTTAGTGTTGAATAACATGTTTGCGTGAATAAATAGTGAATTATTTCCATATTTTTGCATCGACAAAAAACAATGTTTTTTCGATTTAATAAATCACTTTTAATATGAAAAACATATTACTCACTATTCTGTTCTTAATTATTAGCACTTTAACTCTTTTTTCTCAAAGAAAAATCACTGCAAGCATTGCAGACAAGAACGTAAAGTCGGTAAAAGTAACCAGTACACTTAACGCAAGCGTACCCCTTATTGCACTTCATTCGAAGCAAAAGATTGATATTAACTTCGATATTATACATGCCGATCCGCATCGCATCGGTTATCGTATATCCTTTTGTAATGCCGACTGGAGTAAATCACACCTCTCTCCACAAGAATACGTAAATGGAGTTGCAGAGTCTACGGTTAATGATTTTGCAACAAGTTCTGGTACACGCGTAATATACACGAACTACAATCTACGTATACCCAATGAAGATACACGTCCGTTGCTTGCCGGAAACTATGTCGTAGAGTTTTTCAGAGAGGATTGTCCAGAAAAGGTCTTATTCACAACCTGCTTTTGTGTTCTCGACGACAAGGTTGAAATCATTGCATCTCTAGACAAAAGCATTGGCTATAAGGAAAATGAGCAGCAACTAAATCTTGAAATTATCCCAGAGTCTTATTCGATTACAAGCGCGGAAGCAGAGCTTAAAATCAACATTTATCAAAATAACATTCCGGTCAAATCAGGATCGCTCACTCCCACTACAGTCTCGACAACAAAAATACAATATCTCAACAGCAATGCCTTGCACTTTCGTGCTGGAAACGAATACCGTGCCATGGAATTTACCTCCAAGCAAAAAGGCGGTCTACATGTAGACTCAGTAGCAAAAGGGACAAGAAAAGCCGATGTATTCTTGAAAGCCGACGCGCCAAGAAACACTTACAATGGAATGGTTGCAAACGACTTCAACGGACGCTTCACTATAAATGCACGAGGAGTTGCAGACGCATCTACCGAGGCCGATTATTGTAAAGTAAAATTCACGCTAATAGCCGATTCGCTACCCAATAAAGACGTTTACATTATTGGCGAAGCCTTTCAGCACCAACCCTCTCCTTTCAACAAAATGGAGTATAACGCTGCCACCGCCAGCTATGAAAAAGAAGTCGTATTAAAGCAAGGCTATTACAATTACATGTACGCAACGAACGATGAAAAGACTAAAGCCCTCGACTTCTCTCTTCTTGAAGGAAACTTCTCAGAAACAGAGAATGAATACACTGTTTTGATCTACCATCGAAGCATCTCGCAAGAGTATGACAAACTTATAGGTTATAAGTTTGTTAAATAAATGAATACACAGCACAAATCCCATGAAAGTAAAAACCAATCGCACTCGCAAACGTAAAAGCAGCAGTCTGACAAAAATCGATTACCGAGTTGTTTATACCGGTTCGAATACTACACCTACGTCTATAAAACTTATGCAATACGATAAGGATCTTATTACAGAGCGTGATGTGTCGGACCAGTCAGACTTTTATACACTTACACAAAACAACTTGGTTAATTGGATACAAGTAACCGGGCTTTCAAATGCCGAGAAAATCACAAGCATTTCCAAGCAGTTCGGACTTAGCATTCTTGATGCTAAAGACATCCTCAATCCGCAACACGTAGTACAAATAGAGAAATACGAGGATTCGGTCTTTCTCATACTCAACTTCTGCTATTACGATGAGTTTAGCAATCTCAAAGAAGAGCATATATGCTTATTTCTCAAAGGAAATACAGTGATTTCATTTGCGGAAAACCAAGGAATACTCTTTGATTACAGCCGAAAAGCAATCGAAGACAATGTATTTAAGATTCGCACCAAAACAGCCGACGCACTGCTGTATATCCTATTTAGCAACTGCATTCGTCAGCTTACCGAAACGGCACTTTATCTCGAAGAAAGTTTGGAAGACCTAGAAGAAGCTCTGCTCGACATCTCATCCGAAGATAACATTGGTCTTTCTATCCAAAGCCGCCGCAAGCAATATATGAAGATCAAGAAGATAGCCTATCCGTTGCGAGATCAGTTTGCAAAGCTTTTGCATGAAAGCGAAAACATCATTCGCAAAGAGAACCTTCCGCTCTTCAACGACATATACGACCAGTTGCTCTTCGTATCACAAACAGCCGAAAGTTGCAGGGAAATAATTTCGTCGCTGGTCGACTTATACATTTCAAACAACGACCTTCGACTCAACGACATCATGAAGCGCCTCACCGTAGTTTCTACAATCTTCATTCCACTTACCTTTATGGCCGGTGTATGGGGTATGAACTTCGAATTCATGCCTGAGTTGAAATGGAAATACGGATACTTGATTTGCTGGTCGCTCATGTTTATCGTTGCCATATTGGTATGGTGGTATATTCGTCGTCGCAAATGGTATTGATGAGAGTCAACAACAAATAAAAACAGTCTTCGAATACTTCTTTTACAAAACAAGTGAAGACTGAATCGTTTGATGCCCATCAAACGATTTAATCTTCACTATAACAGAATCGTCCGATCGCCATCAAACGATTCTCTTCTCGTTAAGAATAAAAAGAAAGTCCCCTATCTTATATTTGAGTCTTTATAAGACCTGAACATAAGATAAGGGACTTTCGCTATGTAATATCCTTTGCTTCTGCCTCCACATGCATGGAAAGCAGTTACCGCATTAGTATTGTTCTTTTTCGTTCGGGAAGTCGCCAGACTTTACATCTTCGATGTATTGCTGAACCGCCTCATTGATAATCGACTGCAAATCTGCATATCTGCGAAGGAATTTAGGCGAGAAGTTTTGCGTAATACCCAACATATCGTGCATTACC
This sequence comes from Tannerellaceae bacterium, assembly GCA_051660585.1. Taxonomy (GTDB): domain Bacteria; phylum Bacteroidota; class Bacteroidia; order Bacteroidales; family CAMTPD01; genus UBA12018. The sequence continues at coordinate 4,800 of JBOFPV010000080.1, read as the reverse complement.
AATACTTGTCCGTCTACACCACCACCGGCTCCAATACCAATTACCGGTATCGAAACCTCTGCAGCAACCTTCTCAGCAAGCGTTGCAGGAATCTTCTCCAATACCAAAGCAAAGCAGCCAATCTCTTCAAGCATCTTAGCGTCTTCGATCAACTTTTGAGCTTCAGCCTCTTCTTTTGCACGCACTGTATAAGTTCCAAACTTATTAATAGACTGCGGAGTAAGCCCAAGGTGCCCCATCACCGGAATACCGGCAGTAAGAATACGCTCAATCGACTCACGAATCTCAGCGCCACCTTCCATCTTCACACTATCACCGTTGGTTTCTTTCATGATACGGATAGCTGACTTTAGCGCTTCTTTCGAATCGCCTTGGTAAGTACCAAAAGGCATATCCACAACAACGTGAGCTCTTTTTACCGCTCTCACAACCGACTGACCGTGGTATATCATCTGATCCAATGTCATTGGCAGTGTAGTTGTGTTACCCGCCATCACGTTCGATGCCGAATCTCCAACCAAAATAATATCCATTCCGGCTTGATCAATCAACTTCGCCATTGAGAAGTCATAAGCCGTTAGCATAGAGATCTTTTCGCCGCGCTGTTTCATCTCGCGCAAGCGTTGAGTTGTCACTTTTCTTGTATCTTCAATATGTACTGACATGTCAGAATATTTAAATTAGAGCGCAAAGGTATAAATTATTATTTTTACTGCACAACACCTTTGTCTATCTAAATACCAAATAAACGTTTTCGCAACGGCTTTTTGGTAGAAAAACACTGTAAATAGAACCTATAAACAATTTACAGTGTTTTTCGAACGAATACATAGTGGATTACGTTTCGTTAAAGAAGTTTCGGAGTGCAATCAATATAGCTCCGACTTGCAACATCTTGCTCATCATACCGAAAGGAGTACCGGAGAACGCAACAAAATACGCATCGAGACACCTTTAATTGCATTTGAAACTTTTGCCAAACCAGAACCGATCGATGTACGAAAAAAAGTCGGGGTGTTGATTCATCGAACCAATGAATGACTGAAGTGAAGCATTCTAATTTATTGCTCCTCTTTCAAGAAATCATTTCTATCTTTGCAGATATTCAAAAAGTACAATATCTTGATATGACACAAGAAACAAACCTACCGAAGAAAGACTACTTTAAACCAATGCATACAGCCGAGCATATTTTGAATCAAACGATGGTGCGTATGTTTGGCTGCAAACGTTCGCATAATGCGCACATTGAACGCAAGAAATCGAAGTGTGATTACTTTTTAGACGTTACTCCTACCACAGAGCAAATGCAAGAAGTCGAAAATCAAGTTAACGTAATTATTAAACAAAACTTAGCCATCACAGACGAACTGATGCTCAAGAAGGATGCGGCATCTGTTGTAGATCTGAGCAAACTTCCTGAGAATGCGACAGATACATTACGTATAGTTCGTGTTGGCGATTACGATGTTTGCGCCTGCATTGGCGCCCATGTAAATAATACTTCAGAAATAGGAACTTTCAAGATTCTAAACTGGGATTTTACTGAAGGAAGATTGCGTTTACGCTTCAAGTTGGAGTCTTAAAAACTTCATTTACTCAAATAATTTTATATATTTGCACCCGGTTAAGACGATTAACGTTTTATTAAAAACAAATAGTTATGCAAACAATTGACAGTTTCAATTTTGCCGGTAAAAAGGCATTTGTAAGAGTTGACTTTAATGTACCTCTTAATGACAAATTTGAGATCACTGACGACACTCGTATGCGTGCAGCGCTTCCTACTCTTAAGAAAATTCTTGCTGATGGTGGTAGCGTAATTATCGGTTCTCACCTTGGTCGTCCAAAAGGTGTAAATGACAAGTTCTCTCTAAAACATATTCTTAATCATTTGTCAGAACTTCTTGGTGTAGATGTTCAGTTTGCAAATGACTGTATTGGCGAAGAAGCTGCTGTTAAGGCTGCTGCTCTTCAACCAGGAGAAGTTCTTTTGCTAGAAAACCTACGTTTCTATGCTGAAGAAGATGGCAAACCTCGCGGTTTGGCAGAAGATGCTACAGAAGAAGAAAAGAAAGAAGCTAAGAAAGCAGTAAAAGAAAGCCAAAAAGAATTTACAAAACGTCTTGCTTCATATGCTGATGTTTATGTAAACGACGCATTTGGTACTGCTCACCGTGCTCACTCTTCTACAGCTCTTATCGCTGCTTATTTTGATGTAGATCACAAAATGTTTGGTTACCTATTGGCTAAAGAAATTGATGCAGTAGAGAAAGTAATCAAAACATCAGAAAAACCTGTAACTGCTATCATCGGTGGTTCTAAAGTTTCTTCTAAAATCACTATTATCGAGAACCTACTTAACAAAGTAGACAACATCTTGATCGTTGGTGGTATGGCATTTACATTCTCTAAAGCAATGGGTGGCCACATTGGTAACTCTCTTTGCGAAGACGAAATGCTTGACGTTGCAAAATCGGTAATGGCTAAAGCTAAAGAACTTGGTGTAAACCTTGTATTGCCTACTGACTGTGTAGCTGCAGACAAATTTGCTGCTGATGCAAACACTCAAATCTGTTCAGACAAAAACGTTCCAGAAGGTTGGTTAGGTCTTGACCTAGGTCCTGAGTCTTGTGCAGCAATGAGCGAAGTAATCAAAAACTCAAAAACTATTCTTTGGAATGGTCCTGCTGGTGTTTTTGAATTCCCTGCATTCGAAGCTGGTTCTAAAATGATCGCAGAATCTATCGTTGCTGCAACTGCAAACGGCGCATTCTCACTTATTGGTGGTGGTGACTCTGTTGCATGTATCAACAAGTTTGGTTTTGCAGACAAAGTTAGCTACGTATCTACAGGTGGTGGTGCTCTTCTTGAGTTCATCGAAGGAAAAGTACTTCCAGGTATCGAAGCTATCCGCGGATATTAATATATTTCTCAAAATATATTTTCAGAAGGCATACTCAATAAAGAGTATGCCTTTTTTATTGATATTTTGCCAATCCATTAAGCTTTCATTGTTCTAATATTTGCGCCCAATGAGTCGAGCGGTTTCAAATATTGAAATCTCAGAGAGTTTAGAATAACCTATAATCTGCACATCTTATGTAGAAATAGACAAATACAATTCAAGTTGAGGCGGAACAGAACATTATAATTCAGAAAAAGGGGAATATCAAAAAGATACTCCCCTTTCCTATTTTATGAATAAATGAATTATTGATTCATTTTTGCTTCGATAGCTTCATATTTGTCACCCATATTCAAGTTATAATAGATACCTCTAAGAGCTACCATATATTCTCTTGCTTCTGGATTAGCAGCGTGAGCTTTTTCGAAGTAAGGCATTGCTTTTTCGTACAACGCTTTAGCTTTGTCTAGTTCTTCACGATAAAGTTTGTTATCGTTGATTGCATTCGCTTCTGTCTGAATCTTAACAGCTTGGTTGAAGTAGATACGACCTAAGTTACCCAATGCATCTGTATAGTTAGGATCGATAGCCAATGCTTTTTCGAAATTTCCTTGAGCTTTTGCAGGATCTGACTCTTCATAAAGACGACCCATTACATCATACAATTGAGCATTTTGTGGATCCTTTTGAATTGCAGATTCAAGATAAGTTACAGCATCTTGATTTTTACCCGAAGTTATAAGTTGTTGAATAAGATTCAACAAGTAATATTTTTCTTCTGGAAATTTATCAACACCTTCTTTAAGTGTAGCAATAAAGTTAACTGTATCACCAGCTTGAAGATATTCAGAGCTCAAACACTGATAAACTTCATTACCACGATAGTCAGCATCTTTCAATGCTTTGTATTTTTCGATAGCCAACGCTGGTTGTTGCATTTGTGATGCAGCAACACCTGCATAGAACTGAATCATTTTATAAGTAGAGTCCGTTTTTGATACAAGAGGCTCTTTCTCATCTTTAAACATTGGAAGGTTAGGAATTTCCAAATAAGAATCAAAGAACTTATATGCAGTTGGATAATCTTGCTTATCGAAATAGTATGCACCACCATTGATATAGTAGTTTAAGTTTGCGCGTAAGATTGATTTGATATCTTTTACAAACTTAGGCTTTACTTTACCTTTAGCATCTGGCAAGTTATCAAGAGAATCACATACCATGAAATATGGAAGAACTTCTCCTAATGCTTTGTACATTACTTCTTCGTTTGGTTGTTGACCCAACATTTGTTTCATTTTCTCTGCATCAAACTGCTGATTTTCGATGAAACCTGCAACATACCAAGTTTTTGGATCATTTTTAGTTTCCTGATCTTGCATTGCAGCTTGAATCAAAGTAACTGCTTCTGCGAATTCCGGCTTCTCCCCCTTAACTAACTTTTCAGCTGTGCTAACATTTTTCTTTTGTGCAAACATGCTACCAGAAACTAGTAGACACAAACCAATTGAGAAAACAAATTTTTTCATTGCAATTGATATTTAATTATGTGAATATAATAAATTAATTCTCGTTTTCCACAGTAGAATTAAGCTCATCTACTTGTACTTCTTCACCTACTACCATATCTTCTTCAGTTTCTGACATCACTTTACAAACAGAAGCAATCTCATCATTTCTCTTTTCAAGATTGATAAGTCTTACACCCTGCGTAGCGCGACCCATTACACTGATATCCGATACTGATGTACGAATTGTGATACCCGATTTATTGATAATCATCAAGTCGTTTTCATCTGTAACAGTTTTCAAAGCAACAAGTTTTCCTGTTTTTTCGGTTATATTTATAGTTTTTACTCCTTTACCACCTCTATTTGTGATACGATAGTCAT
>JBOFPV010000079.1:0-20594 GCA_051660585.1 Tannerellaceae bacterium | reverse complement strand
TACGTCCTATTTGGGCTTTCTTTAGGCCCTTTGAAGATAATTCTTTAACTTTGTGCCACATTACGATTCTTTCTAAGGTCGTCTTGTTCATTAAGCGTTCATTTTGGGGGTTTGCGTTCTCAAAATTGAACGCTTTTTCATTATCCTCCAAATAAAGTGCAGATTAACAATTGCCGATTTCCGACTAAACAACCTTACTGAAAAATGACGAAACAAAGTTACCGATTACATAAGGATTCTGGTTGTCGTGATAAATGGGATGTTTGGTTGGCTTGTATCGATGATGTTAATGATTTTATTTATAGTGAGATGGGTAGTCGAAATTATTCATTTGTAGAAGAGAATTCTATTGAAGACCTACTTTCTTATCTAAGATGCTATCAAGAAAATCTCGAGAATAAATCAAAACTTCATTCTTGTAATGAAAATTTGATTAAAAGAATTGAGGTTCAATTAGCTATGTTATATCGTCTAAATTTGCCTGAAGATAGTTATCAGCATAGACTTTTTTTACTAAAATTAGTCTGTATGAATATTTACAAATCGGTTAGTTTATATACTACAAATTATGATACATTGTTTGAACAAGCAGCATCTAGATCAAGAATTTTATTAAAAGATGGATTTTCATTGGTTGAACCATATTATTTTTCAAAGTCGAATTATGACCAAGATTTTAATACACCAGGAGCAGCTAAACAAATATGGAGTGAAGAACTTAAAATATTGCCTTTTTATAAGTTACATGGTTCTATAGATTGGGTATTTCAAGATGACGGTCATATAATAAAGAGAGAAAATACTACTTGTCCATATGTTATCTATGATTCTGAAATGGATTTTAGTTTGTCATTTTCTCACCCATTTTTTGATATTCAGCAGCAGCTTGAAGACGATCTGGCAGCAGAGAGTACTTTGCTACTAATTGTTGGGTATAGCTTTAGAGATCGTTATATTTCAAGTCTAATAGAAAAGGCATTAGCTCATAATCCAGATATAGAAATTGTAATTGTTCATTTTTATATTGAGCGACTGTTGATAGATGATGATGTTAAGGGTGAATATTATTCTTATTGTTCCGATTCTGGTATTTGTGAAGAAAATTTACCAGCTTTTTTGTTTGAAAAGAACTGTGTAAAACCGAATGTCACTATTATTTGGTCAACTTTTAAAGACTTTGTAGATATTTTCCCTTTGATAAGATAATTATGAATTGTAATTCATATCTTTAATAGATGTATTAAGTTATCAATTTCTATTTTTCATGAAAAACTTTGGAAAGACAATACGTCTGTTTCTTATTGATGGAGATCCGGACGAGCGAATTTGTGCTGAACTGTCGAATTGGACAGGGAAGGCTTATAAGATTCCTCGTAATCGGATAAAAGATACAGCCATACGAGGAGATCTCTGTTCTATAGGGATATATATGTTGTTTGGAAAGACGGACGAACAGCGCGATTTGGCTTATATTGGAGAGGCTGAGGATATTCAAAAACGATTGCAACAACATATTTTAGGGAAAGATTTCTGGAATATTGCTGTGGCTTTTATCAGTAAGGATAACAACTTGAATAAAGCACATGCTAAGTATATGGAAAGTCGCTTATATGAGTTGGCTAAAGAATGCGATCGTTTTGAACTTGAAAATACAACAGTACCTACACGTTCTTCTATTTCAGAAGCTGAAACGGCAGAAATGGAGGAGTTTATTGAAAATCTTAAGATTCTAGTCAATACGCTTGGATATAAAATATTTGAACCTTATATAAAGAAAGATGTTGCCGGAAATAATGAGTCGGAAAGTCTTCTTTATATAAAAAGAGGAGACGGAGATAGAGCTGTAAATGCGTTAGGAAGGCTAACCTCAGAAGGATTTGTAGTATTGAAAGATTCTCAAATGGCTTATAGTACTGTTTCTTCATTTAGTAACGGAGCAAAGGTTTTGCGCGAAAAACTTATAAAAGAGGGTGTAATTGAAGAAATTGAAGGACGATGGCTTTTTCGTAAGGATTATCTGTTTTCTTCACCTTCTACAGCTGCGACAATATTGCTCGGTCGAAGTGCGAATGGCCGGACTGAATGGAAAGATGCTTCTGGCAAATCCTTGAAGGAGATAGAAGGGCTTTAATTGAATTAATACTATTATAAATTATGACTAAAAGCAGAATATACAAGCAAGATGATGCGTTCAAGGGTAAAGCTCGAGCGCATCAATTTGCATTTAGGGATATTGTATTAAATGTGTCTTGTGACGAGAAGAATCCTCAAGTGATGTTACCATCTGAGGCTGCAAAGCGAGGGTTGATGTTTTTTGAAGGCTATCGTGATTTGATTTGCCAACGTGCCGGTGGTTTTAGAGGGACTGCTCTATTTGCTAATATGTTGCGTAGTGAGCACATTCCATATAATATTTTTACACCAATGGAAACCGATTTATTTGTTGCTGCAAAATTGTTTTCTAGTATTGTAGGCATTGAAATTGATCGGATTCTTGATGTTAAGATTGAGTTTGCCGGTGATAATTCAAGAGATGTGTATTTAAATGATGGAACGTCTTTTGATGCGTATATTTCCTACATTGCCAAGGATGGAAATAAAGGAGGCATCGGTGTTGAGGTAAAATATACTGAACAGGGGTATCGGTTGGGAGACAAGGAAAAGGAAGATATCTTAGATCCGAATGGACGATATAACCTGATTTCAGATTTGTCGGGTTATTTTTCCGAATCGATGAGTATTTTGCGATTTGTCGATGATAATGATTTGCGACAAATATGGCGTAACCATATCTTAGGATATGCGATGGTGAATAATGGAGATATTGTGTATCTTCATCATATTCATCTGTATCCCGAGGGGAATAGGCACTTTGGTGAAAAGGCATTGCCTGCATATAAAAGTCTATTATCCAATAAAGGCAAGTTTAGCTTTATCGGGCTTACCTATGAAGACCTATTTGATAAGATGGCTTCTTTTTTTGTTTTGGATACGCACAGGTCATGGATCGATTACCTGAGAAATAGATATTTAGTTGAGAGATGATTATGTTAAAACGAAGGTTTCTTTCGAGATCTCTACGCCCGTTGAATATAGCAAAAGTGTGTTGAATGACTAAGAAAGAGGATGGTAAAAAGTTTTCACGGAGATGGCGAAAAGTTTTCGTGAAGATTTTGTGGGATATTCACGAATACTTTTCAGATTCTTCACGAATACTTTTCAGATTCTTCACGAATACTTTTCAAACTTTCCACGAAAACAATTTGCCGTGTTTATGAATAAAGCAGTGTATGCTTTCACGAAGTTTCTTTTGAAAAGTAAACAGTTTGCAAAAATTAGTAAGCTATATTGATATGTTAGCAAATAGGGTAAAAATTTATTTAATAACGCTTTGATTTGAAGGGTTAAATGTTCTTATTTGTAAAACAAACGCAAAGGTCGCTAATCGAATAGTGTATGTAGATGCTTTGAAAACAAATTGATTCTAATCCTTTTTAATCGAACGAACATGATGAAAACCTACTGTGAGAGGGCCTGTTCTATGCCTTTTCCTTATCCACGAAAAAAGTTTATTTATTTGGGCATTGCCATGGCGAGCCTGCTTGTTTCTCCTACCGTGTATGCTGATGATCTTTCGGTAGTTTATGCCGAAGCGCAACAAGGTCAGATCAAGGTGACGGGTGTTGTAAAAGATGAACTAGGAGAGCCATTACCTGGTGTAAATGTTGTTGTGAAGGGTACTGATAAAGGCACCATAACGGACCTCGACGGTAAATACGAATTAAGTGTTGCCACTGGTTCTGAATTACAATTTTCATTTATCGGTTACAAGACTGAGACGGTAAAAGTTGCTGGAAAAAATACGATCAACGTACAACTCAAAGAGGATGCCGAGGCATTGGATGAGGTTGTTGTTACGGCACTAGGTATGAGTCGTGATAAAAAGGCTCTAGGTTATGCCATGACAGAGATTAAGGGGGATGAGATTGCTAAAGCAAATGTGGTGAATCCGATCAATGGGTTGCAAGGGAAAGTTGCCGGAGTACAAATCAATATGGGTAACTCAGGTCCGCAATCGTCACAACGTATCTTGATTCGTGGTAATTCTTCACTAGGGTCAAATAATCAGCCTATCTTCGTGATTGATGGTGTGATTATTGATAATGAAACCACAAAATCATCCTCATCTGTTCAGGACTTCGGAAATGATTTGAAAAACTTAAACTCCGACGATTTTGAGTCGATGTCAGTATTGAAAGGTGCAGCTGCTACAGCTCTTTACGGCTCACGTGCAGCCAATGGTGTAATCCTGATCACTACAAAAAAAGGTAAAAAAGGTGAGGGATTTGGTATCGACTTTTCGCATACACAAACGTGGGATCACGTATACGGTTTTCCTGATATCCAGAATGTGTATGGTATGGGTGTGCAACCGGCTTGGGATCTGAATTCTGACGGTACTGAAAACCGAAATATCTCGAAAAATAGAAACTTTGGACCTCGTTTCGATGGACTTCCTTACAAGGTGGATGGTCTTGATCTGACATTCTCTGCTAAAGAGGACAATATAAAACAGATGTATCAAACTGGTCGCTACATGAATACGAATGTGGCATTGCATGGTGGGGATGCAAAAGGAGCATTCCGTTTTTCATATTCTAACCTTAACTCTAACGGTACAACGTTCAATAATGATTTTGATCGCAATAGCTTTAACTTGAATGCATCAAGAGAGATTAGTAAGTTTGTAAATGCGGATGCCGGTTTTGCTTACATCAACTCAAGTACGCAAAACCCTACTTATCAGGGTGGAGACAAGTCTCCTATCTATGATTTCATGTATAGTGTTCCGCGCGAGTATGATACAAAATATTGGCTCAACAATTATAAGAGTCCGAAAGGAGACGGGTGGAATGGAGGGGATCCGTTTGAATATTCAAAAACCATCTGGGAATATTTAGAAAATAAGTATTCGCAAAAAGAAGATAACCTTCGGGCTTTTTTGAACTTGAACGTGAAGTTTACCGATTGGTTGTCGCTTAGACTGAATGGAGACTTCAATAAGATTTTCAAAACAAACGAACAAAAAGTACTTGCTACCGGCAAGAGTAATTACGACGGTTCGCGTTATGTAGTAAACGAGTCTCGTAAAGATCAATATAAAATAACTGCGATGTTGAGTGCCAATCATCGTTTTGCAGATATGATCGGTGTGAATGGGTCGATTGCTGCGGAGCAATGGGATACACGTTCGGCTTATCATAATACATCTTCATCAAACGGGTTGCGTATTCCCGGGCAGTTTGACATGACCAACTCTGTGGCTCCGGCTACAACTTCGGTAAGACATAATACAGGACGTAAGCGTATCAATTCGGTTTATGCTTTTGCCAATCTAGATTTCAAGAATCAAGTCTTTTTAGATATCACAGGTCGTAACGACTGGTCGTCGGCTCTTATCTATAACGATGGTTCGGGTAATACGTCGTATTTTTATCCGTCGGTAGGTGCATCTTGGATTGCGACCGAAACATTTAGATCTCAATTACCGGAGGTGATTTCTTTTGCAAAACTTAGAGCTTCGTATGCAATTGTGGGTAACGACTGTGATCCATACTTGACAACAAGTACGGGGTATTATACGTTGAATGGAACGTTTGTGAATCCGTTTGATGGTAAGGATTATCCATATTATGGATTTGATTCAAACTCTCTGCCAAACAATAACTTGAAACCTGAAAAGCAACACTCACTAGAGATTGGCGCGGATGTGAAGTTCTTCGAAAACCGATTGGGTATTGATCTTGCCTGGTATAAGACGAATACAAAGAATCAGATTTTGGCGTTGAGTATGGCTTCCGAAACGGGTGTAAAATCACGTTGGATTAATGCCGGTAATATTCAAAACTCGGGTGTTGAAATGTTGGTAACTGCTGTTCCTGTGGAAACTAAAAACTGGAACTGGACATTGATGGTAAATCTTACTCGCAATCGCAATAAAATCATAAGCCTTGCTCCGGATGTAGAGCGTTATCGTCTTGGAGGCGGTGGAGCCGATACAGATGCATGGGCTACCGTTGGTGGTGCTTATGGTGATATCTATTCGAGCTATGCTTTTGCGCGCAACGAGCAAGGTCAAAAGATATTGAATGCCGATGGTTCGTGGAGAAGATCGGGTACAAGTGAAAAGATTGGTAGTTTACAGCCCGACTTGTTAGGAGGTATCGTATCAACGCTTTCATACAAGGGTATTAGCTTTAATATGGTTATTGATGCTCGCTTTGGAGGAGATATTTACTCCAACTCTTACAACTATGGTACTTCTTCCGGAACACTAAAACATACATTGTATGGTCGTGATGCCGAAAACGGAGGTCTGCCTCGCACACTTGAGGATGGCCGTGTATTGAACGACGGTATGATACCTGAAGGTGTTTTTGCTAGCGGAACTGTGGTAAATAATGTCGACTTATCGGGAATGTCTTATCAAGAGGCTTATGATAAAGGTTATGTAGAACCATTGTCGGCTTACAAGTATTATGCAAACTTGGCCGACTGGGGTACGGGTATTCGTGAGCAAGCGATCAAGAAATGTTCATGGATTGCACTGAGAGAGCTATCGCTGAGATGGTCACTTCCTAAAGATTGGACTTCTCAAATTTACATGCAAAATGTAAGCGTTGGCTTTGTGGTGAGAAATGTAGGCTATTTGTATAACAGTTTACCGAATAATATCCATCCCGAAGGATTGGCTACAAATCAAAGTTCGGAATACCTAGAAAGTGGGGGTGCTGCTTATACACGTAACTACGGTTTTAATATCAATGTATCATTCTAAAAAGAGATTATTCCATGAAAACAATAAAAAAAATACTATGCTTACTGCCATTGTCGATGACATTGATGACAGGTTGTGAGAGTTTTACCGATATAAATAATAGTGTTTCCACTGTATATGAAGTAGATCCGCTTACGTTTTTATATAAAGTGCAGGAGCGAAATCAAGGAGCAGGATCGACATGGACAGATTCGTATGCTTGTAAATTGCGATGGTTGCAATACTGCTCCAATATATGGGGCTATAGTACAACAAATTTTACGTATTTTACATCAAGCATTGGTGCTGATTTGTATTCGGAGTGGCTTGATATGGGTGGATATGCAACACATATCGAATATTACATAACGAAGAATATGCCGGAGGAATTGCCCAAATATTCAAATCTGATCGAGGTGGCCCGAATTATGCTTATCAACAAGGGGATTGCAACAACTGATATGCATGGCTCATTAGCTTATACCGAAGGTTGGGGTTTGAGAAGAGGTCGTCCTGAATTGGAAAATCCTAAGTTTGATACACAAGAAGAATTATTTGCGATCTGGGATCAGGAGTTAAAAACTGCGATAGAGAAGCTATCTACTGCAACCGATCAGGTTTCGCTGTCGGGTTATGATATGGCTTTTAAAGGAGATGTCTCGAAATGGATAAAGACAGCTAATGCGCTTCGCTTGCGTATGGCTTTGCGCTTGTTGAAGCGTGACTCTGCAAAAGCTAAGGAAATTGCGGCGGAAGTGCTAAAAAATAGTATTCCAACTTCGAATGAAGATGGTTTCATCATAAAGTTCGATAAGTTGTACACCAATAATGGAGATTGGCACTCGGTGATTGATATGGATAGGGCTTCTGCTCCGTTTATGAGGTATCTTAAGACGTACAATGACCCACGAAAGCGTATCTATTTCAGAATAAATAATCTTACTCCTGAAAATATCGCTCAGTATAATTCAGAGCAAACCCATCCAGAAAAACTGATCCCTACTGACTTTACACAGTGGGAAGGTGGTACTGTAAGCTACGATGAACGAAAAACGGATAAACGATACTTTTCTCGTACGTTGAAAGATGGTACAGATATGCGTGCAATGAATCAACCGCAAGTACGTCTTTGGAAAGGAATGTATGATAATGGAAGTGGTGGCTCTTGGTTCCCAAATCTGACTTATGCAGATTTCTGTTTCATGGCGTCAGAATTTTCATTGCTGGGCGTAAGTAATGCTAAATCGGCACAGCAATGGTACGAAGAAGGTGTTGCTGCTTCTCTAAAGCTTTGGAGTGCAATGGGTGAATATTGCAAAATCTACGAATATGAACCAATCACCGATGCGGAGATCAATGATTTCTTATCGCAGCCGGGTATTGCTTGGAATGCAGCGAATGCATTGGAGCAGATTTATTGCCAATCGTGGGTTGAACATTATAAAAATACAAATGAGGCTTGGGCTTTGTGGCGTAGAACCGGTTATCCGAATCAAACTTCAACAATTGTTACTTTTGATAAGGTAATGATCAATGGTGAAGAGCAAACAGTGCCACGTAGAACTCGTTTTGCTTATCCTGCAGAAGGCACACCTAACAAAGCAAATATGATAGATCGCATTGAGAAAATGGCATCTGACGCAGAGTTTGGTGAAATTCAGAATGAGTTTGGTCGTTTATGGTGGGACAAGAAATAATAAAAAGTGATTTTATAATAAGTAACCCGGCAGAAGATAACTTTTGCCGGGTTTATTGTTTTATGGCTCCAATATGTATAGATCGTTTCGTTTGTCTGAGACGATAAAGAGAAAACGCTCATAGTGTCTTAATATATCACTGATGATTTCTTCTTTTGTGAAATATTGGATATCGTACCCATTTCTGCCGTCACCGAAATAGGTAAAAGGAATAAAAGTCTTTTGTGAATCAATGGATGGTGCATTCGTTTCGTTAAGCAAGTTTTCGGAAATATTTCGTTTTTGAGCTTTTACCCCATAGGTGAAATTTTTCATAGACTGATGTTCTATTGATAATTGTATATATGGACTTCCCGAAAGGTTTATCTTTATTTCTGCTTCAATTCCTTGTTCTGATAACTCGACTGAAAGATCTTCCAGAGCCGGGGAAACAGTCTTTTGTATAAACTCTTTGATGTCTGTTTTTTGTGAGTACGTAAGAATGCTGCGTAGACGTTTCTTCCAGAATTTTCCAGTCCAGTTGTGTGTAGAGTGGGAAAATCCGGTCGTATTGTAACGATGGTCTATATAAAGTGCAGACAGTAGATTGTAACAAAATAGAAGCATTAGTATAGAAAATGGCAGTGCAATAATCAATGTTGTTGTTTGCAGTGATGCCAATCCTCCTACATTTAAAAGGATAAGAGCTGTAGAGCCAAGTAGAACTCCCCAGAATATCGTTTGCCACGCAGGGGATTTTTCTGCATTTTTTGTGGCAATATTATTGAGTATATATATACCCGAATCGGCAGATGTGACGAAAAAGATGCAGATAATGAAAAGTGCTCCAATACTACTAATGAAGCTAAATGGAAGCATTTGTAAAAATCTAAAAAGCATGATGTCGGGATTGTTAACGAGCTTACTAAGAGCGTTTGTCCCAGAGAGAATATCTAGTTGTATGGCACTAGAACCGAATATTGTCATCCATACGAAATTAAAAATAGACGGAATGATTAATACAGCAATAATGAACTCTCTGATGGTGCGTCCTTTCGAGATTTTTGCAATAAATAGTCCTACATATGGCGACCATGAGATCCACCAAGCCCAATATAATATTGTCCAGTTGGTAAACCATTTGAGGCGCTCGGCTTCGTAAACGTGGGTGTCGAATGTGAGAGACGTAAATTTGTTGATGTAAAAACCGATACCTTCAGAAAAAGCGCTGAGAAGGTAGACGGTTGGTCCGGTAATTAAGACAAATAACAGTAAAATAATCGCTGAAATAATGTTGATTTGGCTTAGCATTTTCACCCCTTTACTTAGTCCCGAAAGTGCAGATACAATAGCTGTACCCATGACCAATATAACAATGACAACTTGATACTTGAAATCACTTTGTGGTAAAATACCGAGACTTACCAGTCCTGCATTTAACTGTACTACGCCAAATCCCAGTGTTGTTGTAATTCCAAAGAAGGTACTACATAAAGCAAAGATATCGGTGAGGTCGCCAATTTTTCCATAAATTCGATCTTTAAGCAATGGATATAAAGCACTGCGAAGTGAAAGTGGAAGTCGGTAGCGATAAGCGAAATATGCCAATGTAAGACCAATAACAGCATAAACCGACCAAGCGTGTATGCCCCAGTGGAAGAATGTATATAGTTGGGCATTTTTTGCTTTGGAGGCCGCATCTAGGGCTGTATGAATAGATTCTGTATTAAAGTGAGCAATAGGTTCGGCTACACCAAAATACATAAGTCCGATACCCATTCCCGCGGCAAAAAGCATAGATATCCACGAGAAAAATGAGTATTCAGGTTTCGAAGTGTTCGATCCTAATTTAATCTTTCCATATTTACTGATAACAAGGAAAAGTAGAAAGAATATGAAGATTGAGACAACCATCACGTATAACCAGCTTAGATTGCGGAAAATATTGTCTTGTATGGATGTAAGTAATTTATAAGCGCTATCAGGCCATATCCCAGAGAAAACAGAAAGTCCGATGATAACAAATAAACTAGGTAGTAAAATAGATAACGAGAAAGTAGGTTTTAAATTCCTAATATTCATAGAATAGAGATTTTAGATATCGGCACGAGAATCTAAAGCACATTAAATGCTTAAGTGTCGATATTGATTATACTTGCAATTTCTTCGATGTGGCTATGTGTCGAAGTTTAGATGGGGAAAATGATTAAAATTGTAGTGATTTTAGAAATACGTCCCCGGATTTATGATTGCAAAGTTAATAAGAATAAAATAGACTCTCGGTTTAATTAATATTTGTTGTGCTAAATTGGCACAGATTTTAGAATACATCTAAGCATCAATAGTCTCGATTAATTGAGATTATATAAAACAAATTATTATAAAATTGTGTTTATGTAGTAGTGATTGGATCGATCTAAAATCTAATACGATGAAATGTGTTTTTATACAACTGTGTTTAACTTTGATTTGTTTTGGTATGAATGCTCAAAATACAAAAGTGATTGCTCACAGAGGCTATTGGAAGAAAGATGGCTCTGCTCAAAATTCAATATCAGCTTTACAAAATGCTGCGGAATTGAAAGTGTATGGTTCTGAATTTGATGTTTGGCTCACAGGTGATAATAGGCTTGTTGTGAATCATGATAAAAAGTTCCAAGGACATGATATGGAACACATCACATTTGCTGAGGCTGTGAAGGTGAAACTTGGTAACGGTGAAAGCATGCCTACGCTGAGTGAGTATTTTAGTGAAGCTTTGGATCATCCCGAACTGCATTTGGTACTTGAGTTGAAATCGCACGTCTCGGACGAGCGGGAAAAAGAGGCTGTAATTGGTATTGCAAAGCTAATAAAAGCTTATGGGGTAGCTGATCGAACTGATTTTATTGCTTTTTCTTTGAATGCCGTAAAGGAGTTTGTAAAAGTAATGCCCGATGCTGACGTATATTATCTCGAAGGTGATATGGAGCCGGCAAAACTAAAAGAAATCGGATGTGCAGGTCTTGATTATAACATTCATACGATCAAAACCCATCCTGAGTGGATTAAAGAAGCTCATGACTTAGGGTTGAAAGTAAATGTGTGGACGGTTAATAATCGAGAGGATATGGAGTTTTTGATTGCACAAGGAGTTGATTTTATCACAACAGATGAGCCTCAATTATTGATGGAGATTCTCGAAGAGAAGTAACCTCGATATAAAAAGCCGACTAGTCAGAAATGATTAGTCGGCTTTCTTAATATATAGAGTAGGGTGTTATTTGTTATTTTTGCGGAAGAGTTTGTCAAGTAGATCCGGACGCTTCATTTTTCGCAAAGAGTTTGTAATATCCTTTCTGTATTCCGGCATATACCAGAAGAAGTATTTTCGTTGTCCTAGCTTCTGTTCCTTTGTTTTTGCAGTAAAGACTTTCTCCAAGGTATACGGATTATAACCGGTATAATACATCTCCGTTGCCAATGTCATAGGAGTTGGGGTAAAGTCTTGTACTTGCTCAAGCTTGAAGTTTAGGTTCTTGGTAAGTACTGCTAGCGATGCCATATCTTCTTCGGTACAACCAGGGTGGCTGGAGATGAAATATGGAATAAGCTGTTGTTTCATACCCTTTTTGGCATTTACACGGTTGAATATTGTGGTAAACTCTTCAAATAGTTTGAAAGAGGGTTTACGCATCATACCCAAAACTTGATCAGAGGTGTGTTCTGGTGCAACTTTTAGTCGACCCGATACATGCTTTTCGATAAGTTCTTCCGTATATTGATCTGCGGCTTTTTTAAGTTTTCCGTCTTCGTACTTATGCAATAATAAGTCATATCGAACACCACTTCCGATAAATGCTTTCTTGATACCATGTATTTTCTCCACTGATGCAAAAACATCAAGCAGTGCACTGTGATCGGCATTGAGATTCTTACATACGCGAGGGAATACACATGATGGCTTTTTACATTTAGCACAAATAGATGTATCCTTCCCTTTCATTGCATACATATTGGCAGATGGTCCACCCAAGTCGCTCAGGTATCCTTTAAAGTCGGGCATTTCGGTAATGGCTTCAACCTCTTTTAGAATAGATTTCTTAGAGCGTGAAGCAATGAATTTACCTTGATGTGCAGAAATTGTACAAAAGGCACAACCTCCGAAACATCCACGGTGCATATTGACAGAGAACTTAATCATCTCAAATGCAGGAATGTCTTTTCCTTTATATTTCGGATGTGGCAGGCGTGTATACGGCAGGTCAAATGATGCGTCGATCTCCGTTTCCGTCATAGGTGGGAATGGAGGATTCACAACGATCACATGATCTTGGGCAGCCTGTAGTATTCTGTTTGCTTGTTGTTTGTTTGATTCTTCTTCAATGTGCTTGAAGTTCTTCGCTTGCTTTAATTTATCTTTTAGGCATTCTTCGTGAGAAAAGAGAAGAATATCATCTTCTTTTTGCAGCGATTGTATCTCTTTACGTGGTGCAAGAAAGGCTGTTTGCTTGATGTCTTTCAATGTCTCAAAGGCCTCACCATTTTGCATACGAGAAACGAGCTCACGTAAAGGTTGTTCGCCCATCCCGTAAATAAGCATATCAGCTTTACTGTCGAGCAAAATACCCGGACGTAAGCGATCTTGCCAATAGTCGTAATGCGTAAGACGACGCAACGACGCTTCGATACCACCTAATACGACCGGTACATCAGGGTAAAGTTCTTTCAATATATTTGTATAAACAATGCTTGGGTAGTCGGGGCGCATGCCTGCACGACGATCCGGAGTGTATGCATCGTCTGAACGAAGTCGTTTGTTAGCAGTATAATGGTTGATCATAGAGTCCATAGCACCCGGAGATACACCAAAGAATAGACGAGGTTTTCCTAGTTTCTTAAAGTCTCGAAGATCATCGCGCCAGTTGGGTTGTGGAACAATTGCCACACGAAGACCTTCTGCTTCAAGTAAGCGACCAATAACGGCTGCACCAAACGATGGGTGATCTATATAAGCGTCGCCGCTGAATAGAATTACATCAAGTTCTTCCCATCCTCGCTTTTCTACTTCTTTTTTGGTGATGGGTAACCAATCCTCCAAATTGTATCGTTTTGTCATACTACAAAATTATCGCAATAATTTCAGATTATAGCGGCTTTAGAAATCTTTAAGCAAAAGAGACTGCGAAATAGTGCAGGGTAGCGGTAAAAAATAAAGAAACCGTAAAACCGGAGCGACTTCCGGAGTTACGGTTCTGAAATTTTAGTTGAAGTAAACTGAGAATAATATTGTGTGATTTATCAGTGACTTATTGATTATATTACGCCTCACTATTTTTAGCGTGTTTCAGAACCTTGGCATCAAGGTAGAAGATCACTTCTTCGGCCAAGTTGTTGCAATGGTCGCCAATGCGTTCCATTTTGCGAATCAAGTTTGACAGTAATAGACACTCTTTGGCACGATCGGGATACTGTGCTACATAAGCAGCAATAATATCTGTTGATGCGCGATTGATAATGTCTACTTGATTGTCGAGTTCGAAAATACTTGCAGCCTGCATCGAAGACTCTTTTTCGAGGGCATCCTTACCTAAGAAAAGCATTTGCTTGATATTTTCAAGCATTTGTTTTAGTTCGGTTTTCTCGATAAGTTCCGCATCGATACAGATCGTTGGATAATCACGAACAAAACGAGCCATGCCATCAGCGAAGTCAGCAATACGCTCAAGGTTTGTGTTGATTTTAAGCATTGCTAATACAAAGCGTAAATCTACGGCAACAGGAGTATAAAGGGCAATAATATCTTCGCACATACTGTCGATTCTAAGCTCGAGCGCATTTACTCTTTTTTCGCGAATAACAACACCTGCTGCAAGGTCCTTGTCAAGAGAAAGAAGAGCCTCTCCTGCACGTTGCAATTGTGAGTATACCAAACTCCACATTCCAAGGATTTCCCCTTTTAGATTTTCGAGTTCTTTTTCTGTATATTTCATGATTGAATGATTTTTTGATGTTTGTAGTTTTTAATAATATGGTCGAGGTGGTGTCTCGCGTGTTAAGATGAAGACAGCGCGAGACAACTTTACGACACTCGGTATAATATAGATATAAATCAACCAAATCGACCTGTAATGTAATTCTGAGTAGAAACCTTCTCAGGGTTTGTAAAGATCTTACGTGTATCATCGTATTCTACAAGTTCGCCTAAGTAGAAGTAAGCTGTTTTGTCACTCACACGAGCAGCTTGCTGCATGTTGTGTGTAACGATGATAATAGTATAATCTTTTTTAAGTTCGTGAATCAGCTCTTCGATTTTAGAAGTTGAGATTGGGTCAAGTGCTGAAGCTGGCTCATCCATCAATAACACTTTAGGCTCTACAGCAAGGGCACGTGCAATACACAAGCGTTGTTGCTGACCACCCGATAGCTCGAATGCTGATTTTTTTAGTTTATCTTTTACCTCGTCCCAGAGTGCAGCACCTTGAAGCGACTCTGTTACGCGTTGCTCGATAAATGCTTTATCTGTTACGCCATTTACGCGCAATCCGTAAGCAATGTTTTCGAAAATACTTTTTGGAAATGGGTTTGGTTTTTGAAACACCATACCAACTTCCTTGCGCAATTGGTCTACGATGATGTCTTTTCTGTATATGTTTTGTCCGTTAAAAAGGATTTCACCGTCGAGACGTGTATTGTCGATCAAGTCATTCATGCGGTTGATCAGACGAAGAAATGTAGATTTACCACAACCTGAAGGGCCAATAAATGCTACAACTTTATTTTGTTCCACCTGTAGGTTAATGCCTTTAAGTGCTTTGAAGTCTCCGTAATAAAAATCTACATTTTTAGCTTCTATAGTGTACATATCGTATAATTTTCTTTGATTAATTGAATTGATAAAAAATGAAATACTTGTTATTTAGCTTGATGCTTAGAAAAATGCTTACGCACTACGTTGGCAATAAGATTAAGAGCCAAAACGATCAGCACTAGCACTAGAGCAGTACCGTAAGCCATTGGGCGGGTAGCTTCCATGTTTGTACCACTGGTTGCAATTACATACAAGTGGTAAGGAAGAGCCATTACTTGATCAAAAACGCTGTGAGGCAGATTTGGTAAGAAGTAGGCCGCACAAGTAAATAGGATAGGGGCTGTTTCGCCCGATACACGTCCGATAGACAAGATTAGTCCGGTGATGATGTTTGGAAATGCCATTGGTAAGATTACCTTGCGAATGGTTTGAAGTTTTGTAGCTCCAAGGGCCAAACTACCTTCTCTATATGATTTATCAATACTTTTAAGAGCTTCTTCTGTGGTACGAATGATAAGCGGAAGAGATAGCAACCCGAGTGTTAAAGAGCCTGCGATAAGAGAGTCGCCAAAACCAAAGAAGTTTACGAATAGAGCCATACCAAACAAACCAAATACGACCGACGGAACACTACTCAAGTTATTTGTCATGATGCGGATTAGTTTTACTACCCATCCGTTCTTAGCATACTCGTTCATGTAAATTCCCGACATGATTCCGATGGGGAAGCTGAAAAGACTACTACCGATTACTAAGTAAAGGGTTCCTACGATGGCAGGAAAAATACCTCCTTTGGTCATTCCGTCTTCTGGTGCTTTGGTAAGAAAATCCCAGCTTAATGCTTCCATTCCGTTTTTAACGATAAAGCCAAGGATAAAAAGAAGAATCAATACGACAGACGCGCTTAATAATCGGAATAAGCCGAACATGATTCGCTGCGATTGTCTTTTATTTATTAGTTCCATATTCTTTTAAAATTGATATAAGTCGTAATTATCTGTGTTTTTTTGATGAGATATATTCAACTGTAATACTCAATACAAGAGTCATTACAAATAGTACGGCACCAAGAGCAAAAAGAGCTTCATAGTGTGCACCTCCTGCTGGGGCTTCGCCTAGTTCGGCGGCAATAGTTGCAGGGATGGTACGTACCGATTCAAGCATTGAGGTAGGAATGACTGCTGCATTACCGGTTACCATAAGTACGGCCATTGTTTCACCAATTGCTCTACCCATACCCAATACAAGAGCCGAAGTAATACCTGAAATTGAATATGGAATTACAACTTTATAGATCGTTTGCCAGTGTGTAGCTCCGAGTGCCAAACTTGCTTCACGCATAGCACGAGGCGTATTGCGCATAGCATCTTCCGCTACTGTAATAATAGTAGGTAGAGCCATGATTGCAAGAACCACACTACCGGAAAGAGCCGTTTCACCTACTGGCAAATTGAATGTTTGTTGAATAAAAGGGACAATTACAACCAAACCAAAGAATCCGTACACAACCGATGGGATACCGGCTAGGAGTTCGATTGTCGGTTTAAGGAATCCGCGCATGCGTTTTCCGGAAAGTTCTGATAAGTATACTGCAACAGCAATACCAAAAGGTAGTGCAATCAAAATAGCACCGATACTTACCCATAGAGTGCCCAGTAACAAAGGCATTAATCCGAATTGAGCTGCAGGTTGCGAGGTCGGATACCACTCTCTGCCTGCAAAGAAGTCGGCAGGTGTAATATTGCCTTCTTTGAGTACCTTTCCACTAAAATCGTCTGCCAGATATTGTTTTGGAAAGAAAGCGATGATACCTTTATCTTCTGAGATTAGTTTGTTGATGCATTGGGGTACATACTGAAACTCATCACCTAACTCTTCGTCGCTGAAGTAGTTGCCAAGGTCGCTAAAGCGGAACAGTGTGATCGGTTGATCTTTTCCGCCTACTTGGCTCCAATTTTCTATGTTAGAGTCAAATATTTCTTTTACATTTAATCCTCCGATCTTGTCTACAGGATTTTCAGAGTTTACAGCCAGTACATAGCCTTCTTCTACGACCGGGCTGTTGAATAAGCCACCACCTTCTTTAAATAAGAATAATACGATAAGCAGGATTGTAATACTTGTTACACTGCCACTCAAGGTAAGGGCGCCTTCTGCCAGTTTTTCAATAAATCTTCTCACGTTGCGTTTAACTTTAATTTCTGTCGCAAATTAACGTAGTTGATGTTACGAAAGTGTTACACAGATCTTACAACCTTGCTACATTTTCCTGTAACATGAATGTAATATCAATGTATCGAAACTGTAACCGATGCGTTACGCGAGTGAAACATAAAGGCTGCATCTTTGCAATGTCGAAAGGAAACGATGAGATGAGTGTTTCAGAAATGCGAATTATATATATCCTTTCTACTACAAAATTTGTTATAATAATATATATCCCCAATATATATTATTTTTGAATTAAAATGTTTAGAAATTAATTAGCTTAGAATAAATGAAGAAGTATTTTTTTGCAGTTGGGTTATTGGTATCAGTAATGGGTTATGCACAAGCACAAGATGTAAATGCATCCGCAGATTCAGTGAAAGCAGAGATCGCATCTTTGCAAGAGCGTACAGAGCAGCTTGAAAGCACAGTGAATAAAATGGGTAAATTAAAGATTACCGGTTATATTCAAGCTCAGATGGAGATGGGGCAAAAAGATGCTTCGCTGAAAGTAGGTGGTCCTAATGAAAATAAAGATGATTGGTTTACACGATTCGGTATCCGCAGAGGTCGCTTGAAATTTGTTTACTCAAACTTTGGAGGTAATATTGTATTTCAATTAGATGTTACTGAAAAAGGGGTTGGCTTTAAAGATGCTTACTTAGATTACACACTGCCAAAAAAACTAAACTTCGTTACATTGAAAGCCGGTGTGTTTGACCGTCCATTTGGTGACGAGATTAAATACTCATCGAGTAGAAGAGAAATGCCGGAACGTTCGCTTGTTTTCCAAACACTTTTCCCGGAAGAAAGAGATTTGGGTGCGGAAATCAAATTGCAAGCTCCAAAAGGACACATGCTTAACTTCTTAAAATTAGAAGCTGCTCTTGTAGCCGGCAACGGTATCAAGATGGAGACTGATAATAGAAAAGACCTTATTATGCACCTTCACGGTTCTAAGAAATACGATAACTGGAGCTGGGGGCTTGGAACTTCGTTCTACAACGGAGGAGTATATCAGTCTACAGATACAGTATATAAGATGGAAGGCGACAAGTTTGTTGCAAACATCGCAGAAGGAAATAAAGGAAAGAACGCTAAAAGACAATACTTCGGTTTCGATGGTCAAGTGTCTTTCGACAATCCGCTAGGTTTTACTCAATTCAGAGCAGAATATGTTTGGGGTACGCAACCGGGATCTTCGTCAAGCAGCAAAAGTCCTAACTATTCTAACTTGCCAGGCTCATCTAAAGGTGATGCAGCATTTAATACATATATTCGTCCATTCCGCGGAGGTTATTTGACCTACGTACAAAATATTGGAAAATCTAAGTTTGATTTTGTCGGTAAATATAACTTCTACGATCCAAATACGAAAGTAAAAGGAGACGAAGTAGGTGCAGAAGGATCAAACACTAATAAAACAGACCTTGCAACTCAAATCGTAGAGTTGGGATTGCTTTACCGTGTGAATACAAACATCTCAGTAATGGCAAACTATGCTTTTTACATGAACGAAACAAGTGCCAATGTGAAGGGATACGAAAAACAACGTAAAGACGATACCTTTACACTACGTGCTCAATACAAATTCTAATATAAACCAAGTGAAGTAATATGAGACCCTGATATAATCAAGCCAATTTTATAAAAAGGGTCTCCACAATAATAATACGTAATAATATTATCGTTATGAAAAAGTTTCTATTTACAGTTGCTATTGCATGTGCTTTCGCACAGTTTTCAAGTGCTCAACGCGTAAAAGGTAGTGACACATGTCTTCCACTTACTCAAAAAGAGGCTGAAGCATTCATGAAAGAAAATCCAAGTGCAAAAATTACTGTAACAGGTGGTGGTAGCGGTGTTGGTATCTCGGCTTTGCTTGAAGGAACAACAGATATCGCGATGTCATCAAGAAAGATCAAATTCGACGAAAAAGTAAAACTGCAAGAAGCAGGTAAAGCTCCACAAGAAACAATTGTTGCTTATGATGCACTGTCTGTAATTGTAAATCCAGATAACCCGGTTCAACAACTTACAAGAGAACAACTAGAAGGTATCTTTACCGGTAAGATTACAAACTGGAAAGAAGTTGGTGGTCCGGATATGAAGATCATTGCTTACTCAAGAGAAACAAGTTCGGGAACTTATGAATTCTTCAAAGAGTCTGTTTTGAAAAACAAAAACTACGTGAGCTCAATCTTAAGTATGCCGGCAACAGGTGCGATCATTCAGTCGGTAGGTCAAACTAAAGGTGCGATCGGTTACGTTGGGTTAGCTTACCTGAATAGTCAAGTGAAACCGTTGAAAGTTTCTTACGATGCAGGTAAAACATTCGTAGCTCCATCTATGGAGAACGCTAAAAACAAAACATATCCTGTGGTACGTCCATTGTTCTACTATGTAGTGAAGAGCGAAAGTACGGCTGCAAAACCATTCATGGACTTCATTATGTCTGACAAAGGTCAAAAGATCGTTCAAGAGCTAGGTTATATTCCGGCAAAATAAATTCAGCGTCATAATATCAATATTTAGGAGCGGAAGATTACGATAAGTACTCTTCCGCTTTTTTTATGTCTTAATGTTTCTAATTCAGGGGTTAGTCTAAGTTATAATGCTTCCAAGCATTTGCCTTTTTCTTATTTCGCATTTTGGCACGATGCTCTTTCCAAAATAGATATCGCAGCATATTCTCGGCATCAAATGTAGCAGCACCCGGCAAAGAGTTTCGTAAGCGCTGCCGTTCTCGAGGAGAGATGTAAAAGCTGGGGAGGCCGTTGTATTTGAGATAAACCGGAGAGTTGTATAGCCTAACCTTTGAAAAAGTTGTACATGTTGTAGTATCGTCAATAATTTCGTCCAACTGTATGATCTCTGAGAAGTCTTTTGAAATCATTGTCTCTACCGAAGGTTTTAGATGAGTAGGTTTTTTGTCGTCGAAATTGATAAATGTGCCCGATTCAATTTGTTTTTGAATTTCGGGATTAAGTTTTAATTGTCTTTTTCCGTTCAAAACGTCTTGCAACCATATCGAATCTTTCTCAGTCCATTGAGCATTCGCACTTTCTGTAGTGAGACTGAGAAAGTACAATATAAGCGTAAA
>JBOFPV010000078.1:0-32685 GCA_051660585.1 Tannerellaceae bacterium | reverse complement strand
AGCTTCGCACCGTGTCGCGACTTATTCCTAACTTACGTCCTATTTGGGCTTTCTTTAGGCCCTTTGAAGATAATTCTTTAACTTTGTGCCACATTACGATTCTTTCTAAGGTCGTCTTGTTCATTAAGCGTTCATTTTTGGGGTTTGCGTTCTCAAAATTGAACGCTTTTTCTTTTTCCTCCAAATAAAGTGCAGATTAACAATTGCCGATTTCCGACTAAACAACCTTGCTGAAAAATGACGAAACAAAGTTACCGATTACACCAAGGAAAGGTAATGGCCATTGGCAAAGATGTTATATTAACGAAAAACTGGGGGAACGACGGGGATTTATTTGTTTTTGACAGAAAAACCGGCAAAGGCTTGAGAAAGATAAACAGGAAAGGACAAAGCGGAGAAGAATATACTGGTATTTCGGAAACTATTCTGGATGAAACAAACAATGAAATATTTGTGATCCCTTACGCCGGAAGTAAAATCTTAGTATATGATCTATATGGAAATTTTAAAAGAGGCGTCCAAGCCGAGGATGCATATTCTTATACAAATGTATTTAATTACGATCGGAAAAATTTGATTTGTTATGTACCGGATAATAGTATGGAAGACTCCTCAGACATCGCACATCCATATTATTTAGTCTTTTCCAAACAGGATGGAAGTATCACTCGAAAGATATCAATTCCTTTAAATATGAATGAGATTAAAAAGCCGATTGCAAGAGAGGGTGATGATTGGGCAGTTGCGGTACCGACGGCTGTACACCAACTAATTCCAGATCACCTCAATTGGGCACTTATGGACGCTTCTTCCGATACCTTGTACTACTTTTTACCGAGTACTAATGCAACAATCCCCTTTATTGTACGAATCCCTTCCATACACACTATGGACGCTCCCGAAGCATTTCTTATGCCAAGTATTTTTACCGACCGTTATTATTTCATGAAAGTACTGAAAGCAGAATTTGACTTTGAAGCAGGAAGAGGATTTCCATCTTCCGCATTGATGTACGATAAGACGGAGAATGCTTTATTCACTCCTAAAATATACAATGGAGATTACACCAATAAAAAACAAGTATATATAGGACGAACTGTAGACCACGAATTCGCAATCGGGCAGTCGTTACAAGCCCACCAACTTGTCGAGGCCTACGAGAAAGGAGAGTTAAAAGGTAAACTGAATGAGATTGCAGCTCAATTGGAAGAAGAATCTAATCCGGTGATTATACTTGCTAAGCACAAGTAAACCCGTTCCTTCACTCTTCTACTTTTGCAACTGATCCCGCCTTACTGCTTCGACACCCAAGATTTTGAATACGGTATAAAACAAAAAAAGCAGCTACTTTCGTAACTGCTTTTTGCGGTATGGACGGGACTCGAACCCGCGACCCCCTGCGTGACAGGCAGGTATTCTAACCAGCTGAACTACCACACCGTTTGTTGGTCACAACCGTTATTCCCGATTGCATTGCAAAGGTACTACAAATTATTAAACTTGCAAGAGGTGACGCATAAAAATGTTCATCTTTTATTGAAGTTTCATTAAAGCACACTCATTTCAAGCAACTTAAACAATCAACTTTTTTCACCCGTTCAACGTATATATACCTTATAGTTGCCGGTCAAATAATAAATACGCACGAAGTGAAAGTAAATTCTTCCTGCTTCGTGCGTATGATTAATCACTTTAGGTGATCAGGTTTTATTTATTCTTTGTCGAGAAAGCTAACCAAGCCAAGTAGATAAGACAAACTAGCAATAGAGCCAGTCCGGCAATCTGACCTTTCCAATCGGACAAAACTCCCATCAATGGCAATATCAATGCACCACCGGATACACCCATAATCATCAGTGCTGATATGGAGTTTTCCGCCTCGGGTTTGTATTGCAATGCAAACGAGAAGATGATTGAGAATACGTTTGCACATGCCAATCCCACCAACACAATCATTGCAAACAAAACCATCAGATCGTCGACAAACAACATGATTACAAAGGATGTAATTGCCAAAACAATGCTGTATTTAAAGAAACGAGCCGAAGAAAGTTTCATCAGTAAGAATGATCCGGCAAAAGTTCCTATGGTACGTGCCGCGAAATAAAGGCTCGTTCCCAATCCGGCATCAGCGAGTGATAATCCTGCATTTGCCATCAACAGTTTAGGAATGGATGTATTCAAGCCCACATCTACCCCTACAATAAAAAGAATACCCAAGAACAGTTTGAAAATATAGGCATCTTTGAATAATGCCAATGTAGAAGCAAAGGATGCCCTACCCGACTCTTCTCCGTTATCTTTCGGCACTGAAACCCACAACCATGCTGAAGCAACCAACGTTGTACCTAGGTAAATCGGGAAGATCAGTTTCCAATCGCCCCATGTGCCGGCAGCAACCGCAGCCAAGATGGGACCGAGAAACGAAGAGACCGCTTTCATAAATTGCCCTAAAGACAGTGTCCCGGTAAGCTTTGTTGGAGCAACGACTTGTGCCACCAATGGATTTAATGCCACTTGCAACATCGTATTACCGATACCCAAGAAAGCAAAAGCCACCAGCATAGTTGCAAAGCTATACCAAACCAAAGGTATCAACATAGCAAGTACTGTGAATCCGAAAGCTATCTGTACTGTTCGGTTCTTGCCGATCTTATCCATCAGCACGCCTGTTGGCACAGAAAACAATGCAAACCAAACGAATACCATCATCGGAAGAAGATTGGCGAATGTATCGCTCAGGTTAAAGTCGACCTTTACATAATTGGTCGAAATGCCGACAACATCGACAAATCCCATTACAAAGAAGCCAAATAATATAGGAAACAAGATGCGCATGGGCAGAGCTTGCTCTTTTTCTGTTTTTGTCATATGGATCGATTCTATGTTTTACTATCGATTACTTTTTTTGTTTTGCCCAAAGCTGCGTATTGGGTTTGTTGCCCATCTTCAGCGTAAGGGTTCCGCCTTTTTTCATTTCATTGAAAGAAATGCGAGGCTCTTTGAGCGGCTTCCCATTCCATTGGGCTGATTGAATAAAGCAGTTTTCGGCAGAATTGCCCGGCGCATCAATCACGATTGTTTTGCCTGGATAGTAAGCAGGGTTCAGTTTGATTACTGTTTGCTCAAACAATGGTGCCGTAATTTCCATCTTCGGATCAGCATCTACTCCGCCGTTCATTTCGAAAAGACCCAGTGCCGACATCACGAACCAACCACTCATCTGCCCTTCGTCTTCATCGCCTTCCCATCCATGATAGGGAGAGTCGCCGTAGAAACGATCGAGCACTTCGCGACTGTATTGCTGACACAACCAAGGCTTGCCTGTATAGTTGAAAATAAACGGCGAACTCATATTCACTTCATTGCCCTGATTGATATAAAACTCGGCCGATTGCCCCATGGTGCGATCAAATACATGCGCCGCAAAGTTGTGCTCACGCGACTTCTCAAAACCTTCGGTCATGCGCTCATTCACTGCATCACTACCACCAAGCACCTCGATAAGTCCGTACGTATCATGCGGCACATACCACGAGTACTGCCAAGAGTTTCCTTCGATAAAGCCTTTGTTTGAGAAGCGGTCAAAGTTTTCGTCCCACTTGCCGGTAGAATCCCGACGCACCACATACTTCATATCCGGATGGAACACATTACGGTAGTTTTGTGAACGCTTCAGAAACTTTGCAGCTTCCTTTTTCTTACCCATCGCTTCGGCCATCCGACCTGCGCAATAATCATCATACGCATAATCAAGTGTTTTCGAAACCACACCAATCTCTGAAGGCATGTACCCAAAACGATCGTAATATTGTAAATTGTGCTGCCCTACTCCGCCGCCGCACGGATGAGATGCCCCCGGTGTGGTAGCCATCTTATACACCGCGTCGTATATTGCTTGCCCGTCTTTTCTGATTCCCTTTTGATAAGCGGCAACCAT
Organism: Tannerellaceae bacterium; assembly: GCA_051660585.1. GTDB lineage: Bacteria > Bacteroidota > Bacteroidia > Bacteroidales > CAMTPD01 > UBA12018. The sequence continues at coordinate 28,745 of JBOFPV010000078.1, read as the reverse complement.
GAGAGCAAGCTCATGCGAGCCCTCCATGATATCAGAATATTCAATCCCGGCAGGACCCTTCGAAGTCCAGCCTGTATGCTTAAACATCTCAAGCTGCGTAGTCACCCAATTGTCGATTATTTCGGGAGTAACCAATGACCAAAGACCGTTGAGGTTCCAATACGTATTCCAAAATGCGTCGCCACCATACATTGCTTTGCCTTCGGGCACCGTACGTACCACTTCGCAAGCATCGCGATAACGACCATCGGCATCACTCCACGTTTGCTTTCCGCAAAATGCACGATACAAGTTCGTATAGAATTTACCAACATTCTTTTCGTTGTTGTCTTGTACCTGAATCGTTGAAAGCAAATTGTTCCATTGAGCAGATGCATCCTCTGCACAGGTATTGAAGTTCCAGTTGAGCGGATCTAGTTCTGCTTTCATATTCTTGCGGGCTCCGTCTATATCGACCAGCGACAAACCGGTTTGCACTTGTACTACGTCTCCTTTTGCCGTATTATCATACACCACGTAGGCTCCAATGCTGCCACTTCCCGAGATCTCGGTAATGTTGTCAACTTGGTTTCCGTTGCGAATTCCGTAAAACTGATTGAACGGTTTATCAAATCGGACAACAAAGAAGAGTGTATAATCGTTCCACGAGCTCCAGTTTCCGGAACGGCAAGCCGCATAGCCTTCGATTTCATTGTTATTTACTTTCGTAATTACCGCGTCTTGCACTTTGAAGCCATAATCCCATTCGGTAGGAAAAAGCAGATCAATCAAGACACGGCTCTCTTTAGCCTTCGGAAAGGTATAACGTTGAAAACCGCAGTGCGTCGTAGTTGTGATCTCCGCCTTTACATTATGATCATACAACTCTACGGCGTAATAGCCGGGACGAGCAACTTCCGTCTCCTTCAATATACGAGAATGATATCCGGCATTTGCCCCTTTGTACGGCGAATCCACTCCCGGATTAGAGAGAGCCAAGTCGGCCGTTGTAGGCATCATTCGTAAGCCACCCATCGTCCAAGCATGGAGATGACTGAATCCCGATACCGAATTGATTGCATACTCATAACCACCCATCCAGCGGTCGCCCTGATTATCGGGTCCAAGCTGCACCATTCCGAACGGAACTTGCGCATACGGACCAAGCATCCAGCGTGAATTGGAGGTTCCCACGAAGCAGTCGACATAATCGACCGGCTGTTTTGTTTGCGCACCAATTGCCGTGCATAAGCCGAGAGAGAAAAGAAGCAACCCGGCTTTCTTTTTAATGTTCTTCATGATATTATATAAGGTATTCATATTTATTACTTGTGCTCTACTCCCCACGAGTAGTTTGGCTTATCGCTCATTTCCAACACCAATGAGCCTCCTTGAAGTAGCTCCGACGCAGGAAAGCGGAAAGAGTTTAGCTCTTTTCCGTTGAGCCAAGCTTTTTGTACATATTTATTCTTGCGTGAAGCATCCTTTGCTTCAATCGTAAAGGTTTTACCTCTGCCATAACGCTCGCCCAGATTGATCTCTACTTTTTCGTAAAGCGGACTTGCGATTTCATAAACCGGCTGAGCCGAAGCTCCTCCATCGGTTTGAAACAATCCGATTGCAGCCATTACAAACCAAGCACTCATCTGCCCTTGATCTTCATCACCCAAGTAAGCATTGGCTATGCCGCTTCCATAGTATCGGTCGATAATCGAACGACTCCAACGTTGCGTATTCCACGGTTCGCCCACCCAGTTGAACAAAAATGCAAAGTGCATCGACTGCTGATTGCCTTGTACGACCGGAAAATCCCAGTACTGATCGTTGGGTGCATTGTATCGCCAAGGTTCACTCGCTTCAAAGCCCCATTGCAAACGATCAATAAAGCGTTGCTTCCCGATCATTTTAGCCAAAGCCGGAACGTCTTGCGGAACAAAGTAAGTAAGCTGCCAAGCATTACCCTCTACATAGTGATGGTTGGCTCCCGAGCGGAACGGATCAAAGTCTTTTACAAACTGCCCATCTGCATTGCGCAAGTGAGCATAACCCGAGTCGGGTTCAACCGCATGTTTCCACCAATAGCCTCGATCGTTGAAAGTCGCGTATTCGTCTTGTTTATTCAACGACTTGGCAAATTGCCCCACACACCAATCATCGTAAGAGTACTCCATGGAGTTGGAGAACCGGCCTTCATCGGCAGGTACATATTGATGTTTGAGGTATGTTGCCAAATCCCGATTCCCGGCATAGCCACCTTCGAAACGACATCCGGGCACTGTCTGCATTTTCTTTACTGCCTCGAAAGCCTTTGCCGTGTCGAAATCGCGAATACCCATCTGATAGGCTGCTACCACTAACGGAATCTCATGCTCGGCCACCATTACGGGAATATACTCCATACCGGCCGGACCTTTGGCCAACCAGCCATTGGCATCGTACATGGCAAGCTGGGAGTGAACCCAGTTTGACGACCACTCGGGTGTAATCAGATTCCAGAATTGATTCAAGTTCCAGAACGTATTCCAGAAAGCATCGCACCCTAACGCTACACGTTTGGGATCGTCGAATCGTTGCAACTTCTCTTCCGCATCAATCCATTCTCCGTTTACATCGCTCCAGATATTGCGGCTACACAATGCTCGGTACATATTTGAATAGAAGCGAGTTTTCTCATTTTTGTCGTCCGAAGTAATCTTAACACGATTAAAGAGCTCATTCCAGACTTGCTTTTGATTATCTCGTACAGCCTCAAAGTTCCAACCAAAAGGTTTGATTACTTCTGTTTCGAGATTCAAAGCTGCATTGTCGATGCTTACCAATGATACACCGGAACGAGCCTGTACTACACCACCGTTTGGTGTATCAAATTCGACAAAGGATCCGGCAAATGCAACCGAATCGGCAGCTACAACAGAGCCTTCGATGATTTTATCGTCGATCCATCCGCCAAACTTCTTAATCGGCTTATCAAATTCAATTACAAAATGGATAATATAATCTTGATCGGCATCACTGCTCCAGACATTCGGCGAACTTTGATCACTGAACCCTTCGATGCGATAATCGGAAACTTTCTTCAGCTCTACACGATTAAGATTATAATTATACTCCGTCGGTATTTGCAAATCAATTAAAACTCTACCGTCGCCTTTTCCTTTTGGAAACGTATATCGCTGAAACCCACAACGCGTAGTCCCGGTAAGTTCGGCCGTAATATCATAGTCGGTCAAGTCTACTTTGTAATAACCAAGCGGTGCTTCCTCCGTATGCTTATTGATACGCGAGCGATACCCTTCGTCGGGGCGCATCTCATCTCCCACGCGTGTTTTCAAAGCTCCGTTTGCCGGCATCATACCCAAGCCTCCCATTGTCCATTCATGGATATGGCTAAAGCAACCTACCGTTTCGAACGATGGTTGATAACCTGCCTGCCATCCTGCATTCTGATTATCGGGGCTCAACTTCACCATACTAAATGGCATCCAAGGGCCCGGAGCAATCATCCATCGGGAGTGTGCTGTTCCGATTCGCGTGTCTACATAGTCGGCCACTGTAGCTAACACTGCGGGAGTACGATCTACCGTACCTTCTGCTATAATCTTATTATCAGCAAAAACACGATACGCCCCTTTTTGCTTTTTCGTCACGGCCGGCATTGGCACTTCGAGTATGTAGCGGGCTGTATCGAGTGTTGTAGCATAAATAGACTTCCCATTTAACTCTACCGTTACGGCCGGACTTCCGCCTAGATGCTCTACATCGATCAATAAAGGTTGTACACGTTTACCATTTTGATCCAACTCATAACGAGCCGCCTCAACATTACGCACAAACACGTCTTCGGATGGTAAAGCAACATTTCCTTTCGGACCTTCGAGACGAACCTGATCAAACGCGACCCATGATCCTTCGAGGATGGTTAGCGAAACCTGATTTCCCCCTTTCTTCAACACCGAAGCATCGAGCGGAATATCCAATACCTGTTCTTTCGCTATGCCTCCGGCTTTTGAATCGGCACAACCGCCACCGATTGTCAAGTCATAAACGAACGGCTGGTTATTAACCGTAACTTTAAACTTCGGAGCTTTCTCTTGTTGCGTGTCGTACAGATCAACAACAAGCATCCATGCGCCTTTGTCCGGTTTATCTTTCAGATTGAAAAGTATATTTATGTCGTGCGTGCGCCAGCCCGAAGTACTCCAAGTTCCGCCCCATTCGTCGGCCGGACCGGGCAATATATATGGAAAGTCTTTCTTTGCTTCCGATTTACCAATCAAAAAGTAACGATCTTCGTAACCGAAATCGTTTGCCAGAAATTGTTTGTAACCATCCGGTGCTAAAGCCAATTCAGAAGGCGAGTTATCATTCTCTCCAATACTCCATACGACATTGTTTTGCGCACAAACACTTGCGGCATAAAACAAAACAGAACCTAATAATACATGCTTCATAACTGATTCTATTAATAGGTGGAGTTGAGTGCTTGTTCCATTTTGTCAAGTTCAGACAAAGCAAAAGCATAAGCTCCTAAAGCGATAGCCTGACTGGTGCCAAGTTTTGAAATCGCAATACCTACTCGCTTTTCGGTATTATATGAGATGGACTTATTGGAACGGGGAATCTTCACTTCGTGCACACTCGATTTTAAGAATTCATTTAGCTGAAACTCATCTTCCAGATTGTATGCATGACTTTGAATACGCGGAACGGTTCCACCATTCATCAGTTTGATCGACCCATTGAGTTGAGCAACCAGCGCCGGCATAAAGTATGCTTGCGCGCCCGACAAACCGCCGCCAATTACAACCATACCGTCTACCAACGTGATTGCATCGGCAATAGCCTCTCCGGCCACACGTCCCATTTCGGCAAAAGCCTCTTGTGCTGCCTCTTGATTTCCTTCCTGCGTTCCTTGAGCAATTTCAAAAATATCTTTTGGTGTAAGCTCTGGATTCAGAATTCCACTACGCTCGGCATATACACGCTTTACTGCACGAATACTGACACTTTCCTCTACGATATATTCAGGCAGCTTATGGTTGCGAAATACCCAGATATCGCCACCGCTACCATTATCTCCACGATTTAAATACCCGTTGATACATACGCCACAGCCAAAACCTGTTCCGAAGGTAAGACCGATCAAGTTATGATAACGCTTTGGATTCTCTTCCGATTCGAGCATCGCATTGATCCAAGGCAGTGTGCCCGACATCGATTCACCATACGCAAAAAGATCCCCGTCATTATTAATAAAAACAGGAAGCCCAAATACTTCGTGCAAATATGGACCCAAAGCCACTCCGCCTCGAAAGGCAGGAAGGTTTGGTAAGTCTCCAATGATTCCGTTTACATAATCGGCCGGACCAGGAAATGCAAAACTAATCGCAACAGGCTTCTCTTCGAGTTGCTTCATCACTGCACGGAAACCTTTTTCAAGTGTATCCAGGCATTTATCCAAATCGTCTGCCGAAGAAGGAAACCGAACCGGCTCTACAATCTCTTCATTGGAACGAATGGCCGAGAACACAAAGTTTGTACCTCCCGCATCTAGCGTCAATACAATTCGTTTATCATAACTGTATTTCATATCCTATATCTTTTATATCGAGTTTCTATTTTTATTAGTCTCTAAAGCGAACATACGCTTTGATTGTTGCGCACTCTTTACCTTCACTGTGTCCGTATGGCTTGATGGTGTATTCGCCCAATTGTGCCGGAATGATAAAGGTTTCGGCATAATGAACTACAAACGGATCAAAAGCACCCGTCGGGCTTTCTACGATCGCCTCATCACCTTCAACCAAATTCAACACATTAACTCCACCTCCGGTATGATGAGTAACCGAATCGGTAAACCAATGACGACGTGTTTCGATAAATTCATTTTCATGAAGTCCTGTACGTTCTTCGCGCCAACCTTCACCTTGTGCAATCGGCGTTACTTGATTAACCAATTGAGATTGGCAATAATCCGTATCACGATTCCATTGAATTACGTTTGCGCCATGCTTAATATTGATAGGACGTGGCTTGCCATCAAGACCTAAACGATTCCAGTCCCACAACTTGAATGTAAATATATAAGGAGTTGCGCTGATTTCCAACACCATGCTATTTGCGCCCGAACAGTGAATTGTTCCATTAGGTATCAAGAAATGGTCGTGTTTCTTTGCAGGAAACTGATTGATGAAACGATCCGTATCGAAAGGAGCCTCTCCTTTTTGTGCCTCTTCCAATGCCGCAATCATCTCTGCCGGATTAGTACCGTTCTTTACTCCCAGATATACCGTTGCATCGCGATCGGCATCGAGTATATAATAGCTCTCGTCTTGTGTATAGTACATCCCAAACTGATCACGAATGTATTGCGTAGTTGGGTGCACCTGCAAACTTAAATTGCCGCCCTTCATGGTATCCAAGAAGTCGAAACGTATCGGAAACTCTTGTCCGAAGCGAGACTCAACGGGTTCTCCCAATAGCTCTTTCGATTGATAAAACACAAGATTGATCGAGGGAATCTCAACAATCTTCCCGTCTACATGTATCAGCAAGCTGTTCTCTTCGGGCACGCAATCAAAACACCATGCAAAGTTCTTTTTTGAACGATCAAGGTCACAAACCTCCTTCATCCATTGTCCGCCCCAAGGTCCCGGATCAAAAAACGGAACTACCCTAAATGGCTGTTTTACGGCATTGCGCAATGCTTGCAAATGTACGCTACCCGCAATCATTTTAGGATTATTCGCTTTATTGGTATCAAGCCAAAAATCAGCTTTTTCAAATAATGACTTCTTTTGATGATCGCAAACGCGCCAATCAACAAAATATCCTCTTTTGTACTGAATCCCGGGAGCTTCGTCGTTATCTTTTACTCCGACTCCATTTACAAGGCCTAAGCGCTGACGGGCTTGAATCTCCCAACGAGCCATATCGGCATAAACCAAGCAATCCGGTTTCGGGCAAACCAATGCTGCGCCCGTACCGTATATCATTACATTACCCTCACAGGCTTCAATCATTGCACGCGCTTGCTCAATCGCATCTTCCGAAAAATATTGCTCGAGACGTAAACGTGTAAGATAACCAAAGATGGAGTCGTCGGTAACATCGGGCCATGTAAGATCTCTGATTTCGTCTTCAGAAAGCATCAACGTACGCGTATCGATAAACAAGTCATGATTGACACGCTGTAAATTCCCGGACAATTCTTCGTGCAACACACCCGGATAGCACTCTACTACAACGATCTTACGGTTATCACCCTTCTTATCTATTGCTTGATTTAAAGTTGCAACTACATCATTCCAACCCTCTACACACATACCTTCAACCTCTACCCAAGGGGTTTTATCGTACAAATATTTAGCCATATATATTGTTATTTTTGTATTCGTAAAAATTCTGCGTCAAAGGTCTGCATATATATCCCCGAAAGTAATTACTTTTGTTCCTAATCAATTGCATTATTTTATGATTTATGCTTCACGTTAAAGAAGGCTTCAAAGGGCAGCGTATTATTACGCTTACAGAAGAGATCATTGGAGGATATCTGCACGATCCCTTTATTCGCAACTTATACCCCATTAAGATTGGGTTTTTCCCTGCCGTAAAGTATCATTATAACAACAAGCCTCAGGGTACGGATTATAATATATTATTGTATTGCGTAGCCGGTGAAGGTTGGTATGCCATCGACGGACAAGAATACAATTTGGAGAAAGATCAGTACATCATTCTACCGCCTCATATACCATATAGCTTTGGTGCGAATGAGAGTAATCCTTGGACAATCTATTGGTTGCATTTTAAAGGAGATATTTCTTCTACTTTCACATCGGGAACCTTTACACCACGTACAATTCAAATAGAGAAAAGCTCACGTTTGCAAGACAGATTAAACTTATTTGAAGAGATCTATGCTAACTTAGAAATGTGCTTTAACAAGGAGAGTTATGCCTACGCATGTGCTTGTCTATATCAATTTATGGCTTCGTTTGTTTGGCTCAATGCTTTTCGCAATATCCGCAGCCGCGAAAATAGAAACACGACCTTTATCCGCAGAGTATTTCATTACATGCAAGAAAACATAGATAAACAACTGTCGCTTCATGACATGTCGGCCTATTTCGGGTATTCTGTTTCTCACTTTTCGATGCTTTTTCAGAAAGAAACCGGACATTCTCCGATCGATTATTATATCAAGCTCAAAATACAACGGGCCTGTCAATACATGGAGCTTACCGATCTGAAGATTAATCAGATTTATCCGAAGGTTGGATTTGAGGATGCTGCATATTTTACGCGCGTATTTACAAAGATCATGGGCGAATCGCCTTCGGTTTATCGGAATAGAGAGCGACAAGCAGCCGGCACCGGAATAGAAATCAGTTCTGTTAAAAATAAAGCTGAAGCAAAAGATACTTCCGACAAATAAAAAACAATGTGTATATTTGTCATCCATAGAGCTAAATCTTGAACAAATTATTCACCAATGAAGATAAGAAACCTATTTTTTGCAACTCTTTTGGCAGGAATGATATCTTGCCAAACTTCTCCTTACAAAGGAGTGGACACGCAACTTGTTCCACTAGTAGAACAAACGATTGAGGCAGCCGGCACCAACGGCGCACAACTACGCACTGCTCTTGACAGCATCAACCCGGAGTATCGTAACGGTATGGCTTTCTTGATTGCTTACATGCCAAAAGGCGATCGTGATACACTATCTGCTGATTTTCTTGTAAAGCAAGTTGAACTTGCCTATAAAGCACGCGAAACATTTGCTTGGACAAAGGCTCTTCCCGATTCTATTTTCCTAAATGATGTATTGCCTTACGCTTCACTTGACGAAACTCGTGAAAATTGGCGTGAACCGTTTTTCGAAATGCTTTATCCATTGGTTAAAGACTCGAAAGATATGTATGCAGCCATTGACACGGTAAACAAAGCGCTCCGCGAACTTGTAAAGGTTGAGTACAACACCAAACGCAACAAACCAAACCAATCACCATTCGAATCAATGAGCATCAACATGGCTTCTTGCTCAGGTTTATCGATCTTACTAACAGATGCTTTCCGTGCGGTAGGTATTCCTTCACGTATTGCAGGCACTCCTCTTTGGGTTTCGAAAGAAGGCAATCACAACTGGAGTGAAGTATGGCTTGACGGACAATGGTACTTTACTGAATATTATCCGGATGCATTGAATAAAAGCTGGTTCCTTGAGCGTGCTGCCAAAGCAGACAAAAGTGATCCTATCTACTGGATTTATGCATCGTCATACAAACCTACCGGAGTTCACTTCCCAATGGTTTGGGACATGGACAACAAAGAAGTTCCGGCTTATGATGTAACGGACGAGTATATCCGCATTTACGCAGAACAACAAGCGGCTCAACAAAATGGTGTTGCAGTTGTAATCAGAATGTACAAAAACGATCAATGCTCACTAGATAGCGAAGGTCGCTTAGCTGAAAATATTGTGATTAAAAACAGTGTTGGTGAAATCGTTGCACAAGGAACAACTGCCGGCCCTACTGCAGATATGAACGACTACCTAACGGTACGCCTTCCCGAAAACGAAACCTTTACACTAGAGTACCCTACAGCCAAAGGGTCAAAAACAATGACTGTAAAAACAGACAAAGCACAAGACATCCGTTTGGCTTTTGAATAAGACATTTCCGTTAAAGCAGAGTTAAAAAGGCTCTGCTTTAACACACAATAAGATAGTTTCAACATTATTCATTTCTGCTGAAATCATCTCATTTTTAATAATAATAGCAACGCTTGCAAAGAAAAATATTAATATTTACTTTTGCAGCGTTTAAAACGCAAGCTTGTTTCTCTACGTAAAACAAGCAATTGAACCGACAGTGTTAGTTTCTTAATAATAAACAAATTAGCAATTATGATGTATTCTCACGAAGTTGAAAACATGTGTATTGTGAAGAAAGGCCCTAATCATGGTCCTGCTCCAATTCCACAAGAAGGTAAATGGGTAAAAGCAAAAGAAGTAATTGACATTTCTGGCCTTACTCACGGTGTGGGTTGGTGTGCTCCACAACAAGGTACATGTAAACTTACCCTTAACATTAAAGACGGTATCATCCAAGAAGCATTGGTTGAAACTGTAGGTTGTTCAGGTATGACTCACTCTGCAGCTATGGCTTCAGAAATCCTTCCTGGCAAAACTATCCTTGAAGCTCTTAACACTGACTTGGTTTGTGACGCAATCAACGTAGCAATGCGTGAATTGTTCCTACAAATCGCTTACGGTCGTTCACAATCAGCTTTCTCTGAAGGTGGTCTTCCTATCGGTGCTGGTCTTGAAGACCTTGGTAAAGGTCTACGTAGCCAGGTAGGTACTATGTTCGGTACTTTGGCAAAAGGTCCTCGTTACCTTGAAATGGCTGAAGGTTACTGTACTCGTATGGCTTTGGACGAAGAAGGCGAAACTATCGGTTACGAATTCGTTCACCTTGGTAAGTTCATGGACATGGTGAAAAAAGGAATCGACGCTAACGAAGCTCTAGAAAAAGCTAAAGGTACTTACGGTCGCTTTACAGAGGCTGCTAAATACATCGATCCACGTCATGAATAGAAAAACAATTCAGCGTACTCTCATCGCAATCATCTTAGGAATTGTAGCGGCATCGGGTCTTTGCTACCTGTTTTTGCCCTTCTGGAAAGCTACGTTCTTTGCTTGCTGTGGCGCTGTTATTGTTTTAAACATTCTGTTTTCCCTTTTCCTGATATCGCAAAACTTCAAGAATAAGAAGTGATTTTGTAGTATCAGAAATTATCATGAATTTATCAAACAATCAAAAGACAACCAATAATTATGGCTTTATTTGAAAGTTACGATCGTCGTATTGCTCAGATCGAATCTGTTTTGAATCAATACGATATCAAAAATATTGAAGAGGCAAAAGCTATCTGCGACGCTAAAGGTATCGATCCTTATACAGTGTGTAAAGAAACTCAGCCTATCTGTTTCGAAAATGCTGCATGGGCTTATGTAGTTGGTGCTGCTATCGCAATCAAAAAAGGATGTACTAACGCTGCTGATGCTGCTGAAGCTATCGGTATCGGTCTTCAAGCATTCTGTATCCCAGGATCAGTTGCTGCAGATCGTAACGTAGGTATCGGTCACGGTAACCTAGCTGCTATGCTTCTTCGCGAAGAAACTAAATGTTTCGCATTCCTTGCAGGTCACGAATCTTTCGCTGCTGCTGAAGGTGCTATCAAAATCGCTGAAAAAGCAAACAAAGTACGTAAAGAGCCTCTACGTGTTATCTTGAACGGTCTTGGAAAAGACGCTGCAATGATCATCTCACGTATCAACGGTTTCACATACGTTCAAACTGAGTTTGATTACTATACTGGCGACCTTAAAGTTGTTCAAGAGAAAGCTTACTCAAACGGTCTTCGTGCTAAAGTAAAATGTTACGGTGCTGACGATGTACGTGAAGGTGTAGCTATCATGCGTTCTGAAGGTGTAGACGTATCTATCACAGGTAACTCTACTAACCCAACTCGTTTCCAACACCCAGTTGCTGGTACATACAAAAAAGAATGTATTGAGAACGGTCACAAATACTTCTCTGTAGCATCAGGTGGTGGTACAGGTCGTACACTTCACCCAGATAACATGGCTGCTGGTCCTGCTTCTTATGGTATGACAGATACTATGGGTCGTATGCACGGTGACGCTCAGTTCGCTGGTTCTTCATCAGTTCCTGCTCACGTAGAAATGATGGGATTCCTTGGTATGGGTAACAACCCAATGGTAGGTGCTACTGTTGCAGTTGCTGTATCAATCGAAGAAGCTTCTAAGTAATTAGAAACCTCATAACACACAGACACCCCGGTTATCGAAAGATGATCGGGGTGTTCTTTTTTCATGCAAATGGAGCCCCAAAAAAAAGCTTATAAGGTTTCCCCAAGAACCTAATAAGCTTTTTCTCAAAACCATGCATGCTTTCCGGAAGAACCATGCATGGTTTTTTCTTTGACTATATCATTATTTTCCGGATCAATCATTAATTGGCGTAAGAACCATGGTAAAACCGCCGCTTGGCAATACATCGAATGCGAGCTGATCACCTTGCTTCATGTTTTTACGTGAAGAGACTTTCACCTGCGTGCGAGTTTTAATGGCTTTTCCTCCATCGGTATAAATCGTGGCATTGTATTGCTTTTCGGGATCTAGAAACGAGAAGTCAACATCCAGCTTGCGGGCTTCGGTATTGGTGATTCCTCCTACAAACCAGCGATCGCCTTGTTTGCGGGCCATCACGACAGACTCACCCGGACGTCCGGATAAGACTTTCGAATCGTCCCAAACGGTTGGCAGAGCATCGAAAAACGCAAGTTCGGGCTCATCTTGCGAATCTTCCGGTTTGTCATACCAATACATCCACTGCAACGGACTGTAGTTGATCATCGAAAGTGCCAACTGATGTGCCGGAGTATTGCGCACATATCTTCCGTTGTGCTTAAATCCTTTCGCCTCGAGCATCTCCTTTCGGTAATAATAGCAGATGGTATAATCAGCTGCTCCTGCAACATAACGTGTAAAGGGTAAGATCGTGTTGAGCGTTGCATCGGGCATTTCCTCATTTCCACGCACTCCTTCTTGCGTCATCAGGTTCGGATAAGTACGACTAAAGCCAGTTGGTCGGTATTCGTCGTGAATATTCACCATAAGCCCGTATTCTGCACATTTCTTCACTGCATCGTGCAGCCAAGTTGTCCATCGGTGTGATCCCACTTGTACGAAACCAAACTTAATTCCGGCTACACCCCAATCGCGGTACAACGGCAACAGCTCATCTAGTTGCTTGTCCAATGCACGCTGATTCACATAAACAAATACACCAACCCCATTCTTATGCGCGTAGTCGATCGCAGCTTTGAGATCCAGATCGCTCGAGGGATTGCGACGAGGATCTACCGTAACTGTGGTGGCATCCTCATTTGCATCGTTTTCATAGCCGTACCATCCTGCATCGAAATGAATGTATTGGATGTTGCGTTTCACTGCAAAATCGACCAATTGCTTAGCTCCTTCCATACTCAATGATGTCTCGCGCATTACTTTCCCTGGCTTGATCCACCAGGTTTGATCTATTTCGCAAGGAGGATTCAAGTTTAGAACCAAGTCATTATTCTCAAGCAATTGGCCCAGCTGATCAGCAACCATAACAAAACGCCACGGACAGGCAAATGGCGCAATATCATCCACTTCTCCGTAAAGCGAACACCCAATGGTATTTTCTTTGCTTAAGACAAACTTCATACGTGAGAAATTGACCATTTGAGCTTCACCAAGTGCGGCAAACTTTCCGTTTGGCAATTCGATCGTCAGCGGTCGCTCACTCTCAAAGCCCCAGTTATCCAATCCTTTCAAACTATATGAACCTTGAGCATGCGAGGTTACCCATGCTTTCGATTGCTCCGGCAAAGAAAACTCCGTATCTTCTTTGGTAATGTGAATATAGGGGCCACCGTTGGGATGTTGCAGAAATTTATATCGAAAGGCAACGCCTTCGTTGTATGCTCTAAACTCGACGGCCATTTTTAAAGGACCTTGATTATCTCCCTTTTGCAGGATAATTTCACGTGTATTGTAATGATCACGCACCGAGCTTCGCTCTCCGTACACAGGATGCCAAGTAGTGTCTTTTTCGACAACCGAACTCACATCTAGGACCTTCATTCCCGAATTATATCCCATAATCCCAAGTTTGGATGGCAATATCACCGTTTCGTTTTCATGGTCTACACTCCACTGCATTACTCCGTCTACAACTTCAAATGTAGCCTTTACATTTCCATCGGGTGAAGTAATCTGTATGGATTCGGCATTAACAAACATGACTTGCGCAATGAGTAACGCAGTCAAAAAGATCTTTTTCATGATTATTTGATTTAAAGGTCGAACCACCATTTTTATTAATAGCTTCGTTCAACGTGTGTTTTGTCTTTATTGTTAGTTCATGTATTAGCAACACACAAATATAGTAGTTCTCATGTATTTGACAACTACATTAAACAAAGGGAAGCTTTCGTGTTTGCAGAATTCATTCTACATTTGTAGTAATCAAATCCAAAAGCAGCACAACAATCATATGGGACGAAAAAAAGCCAGAAGAACAGAAGATGAGTATATCGTATTCAAAGTAGACACAGAGGAAGTTTCGGTTACAGATCTTTGTTCGTATCTATCAAATATCAATAGCTTGGTCAGCTCTATCAATCAAACATTAAACAAAGATTTTGCATGTGGTGTAGATCAAGTTAAAGTGGATGTGCTGGCTTTGGAGAATGGAAGTTTCGAGATTCCGCTCAAGATCAAAAAGATTATGTATTCTCCCTCTGCTATTGCTCCTTTTGGCCCGGTATTATCTCAACTTATTGCCATGGCTATGAATGAAAAGGCAAAAGATCTCACCATCAATTGCATCGAAGATCAAGCCATTATAATAGGCCGGGAAGATCTGCTAAACAACAACAAGACACGTCGTTGTGTTAGCAATATTGCAAAAACAGCAACAAACGACAGCAACCTCAAGGCTTTGCAATTCAATTACAAGAATGAAAAGGGTCGTAAACTTGAAACTGCAATCAGCAAGGCTAAACTTTTGCCGTTGGTACAAGATGACATTGACACCTACGAACCTGAGATATTTATCAAAACCGTTACCCTTACAATTGTTTCTCCTGTACTAAAAGACGAGCAGGCTACCTGGCGTTTCTTTTACGACGGCCGTCTTGATGGACAAACCATTACCGCAAAAATGAAAGACCCTCAGTTTCTCAAGAAGTTGGGTACACAAACGGTTGCTTTTGGCTCGGGTGATAAACTAAAAGTAGACTTGCGTACCATCGTAGACAACTCCGGAGAAACTACAAGAGAGCGATTCGAGATTGTAAAGGTGCACCACTATCCGCACTATCGCAAGCAGGAAGCAATTCAAGGCTCTTTGTTTTAACTTACTCAGAAATAGAATATCTGAAAATATCAAAAGCAGACTGTACAAACTCTAGCCATATAGCCTTTGTACAGTCTGCTTTTATCACTTTAATTAAACTAAGACAACTACTTTACCTTCTGTAGTGCGCGATGACACTAGTGATAAAGCTTGTTGTAGTTGATCGAATCGATATTCATGACTGATCATAGGATCTACTTTCTTCTCTACAATCAATTTGGCAATTACTTCACCTGCTTTTGCCATTTCACGCAGCGATTCTTTATCTCCAGAAACATAAGCTGCCCCCAAAGCTACTTCAGCCATTGTTATTGCTTTGGTAAACGGATCAAAAGGCCATTGCTCCGGACGCCCTTGAATACTTACAATCGCACCATTGTATCTCAATAGTTTGGCATTTTCATAGGCAGATTCCGGAGAAACCATATCAATTACGGTATGAACACCTTCTTGTGCTGTCAGATCCATAATTCGATCTTTGATCGACTCTGTTTTATAGTTTATGATATGACTTGCACCCAATCCATAAATCCGTTGAAAGTTTTTTGATGCAGTAGTAATGACATTTGCACCCAATAAATGGGCAAATTGAATTGCAAACCCTCCTACACCACCTCCACCCGAAGTAATAAAAACATTACATCCTTGAGGTATTACTACTTTTTGCATTACTGCTTGCCATGCTGTAATACCGGCACAAGGGATCACTGCTGCTTCCGCAAAACTTAAACCTGCAGGCATACGAGAAAGTGCGAACTGATCTATATCTACATATTCGGCAAATGTGCCTTGCGTAAATAGATTTGCAAGACCAAATACGTGCTCACCTTCCACAAATCCAAATACGTCGCCCCCCGTTTGCTCTACAATACCTGCAAAGTCAATTCCTATAACTCTTGGCAAAGGAAGTGTAAATTCACCTTTAGCTATTTTATAATCTACAGGGTTTACACTAAATGCTTTGATCCGAACTCGTACTTTCCCGGCATCCAACTCTGGCATCGCCAATTCGTGTAGCTCAACCCAACCGGGTGTATTGTACTGTTTTAATACAAATGCTTTCATTTCTGTATTTTCTTTTGGTTTAATATACATCGCTTACCTTCTGTAAAATAACATTTATTACACGAAATACATTTCGGCTTTTTCGAAGGATCGACACCCCATTGGTTTATTAAATCAGGCTCGGCTGTCAATGGACGTGACAATGAGAAATAGTTGATATTCGTAGTTTGTAAAATATCTTCCATTTTTGAGAAGTGTCTATTTCCTCCAATTAATATAACCGGCACTTGAACTTCAGAAGCAAGGCGGGCCGCAAACGAACTAAAATAAGATTCCCGATCAATCGATCTTGCTATTCCTTTACGCGCCGGACCTAAATTTCCATTAAAGACTTCCAACGCTGACTCATCTCCTCCGGTTACTTCGATTGCCGAGATGCCAATCTCTTGCAGATGTTTAGCAACTTCTATAGCCTCATCTTCTTTAAAACCATTTTCGGTCCTAAAATCTTGCGAATTCATTTTAATTAAGACAGGGAAGTCTGCTCTAACTTCTTTACGTATCGCCTCTACTATTTCATAAATAATTCGAGCTCGGTTATGAATGGCTCCTCCATATTGATCGGTACGTCTGTTATGAAATGGAGATAAAAACTGGCTCAATAGGTATCCATGACCTGCATGAAGTTCTACGCCGTCAAATCCAGCTTTTTCTACCCGCTTAGCCGCTTTTGCATAGGCATCGACTAACTGCTTTATTTCTTCTACACTTATTTCTTCTGCTTTTGTCCCTGTTCGGTCATTGATATGTGAAGACGGCCCCCATATTTTACGATCTCCAACATTAAAAGTTGTCATAGATCCTCCATACACAATCTGCATGATGATGTTCGCATCGTATTGATGAACTTGGTCTGTCAAACGTTTATACTCCTCAATAAACGAATCATCATAAATACCCATCATCCGGGGATTAGGTTGCTCATCTTCCCAGACAAACGAATAGCCTGTTATAATTGTACCTACACCTCCTTTTGCCAACTCTAAGTATATATCTATTAATTCTGGAGTCAAATGACCTTTCTCGTCTGCTAACTCTTCCCAGAGTGCCCCTCTAAAGAAACGATTCTTTAATGACATACTTCCAATTGTTGTTTTCTCGAATAAACTTTTCATACTTTTACGGCCTTATTATTTATGGCACAAAATTATGTGACTTATATCTTACATAACTCTGCCATTGATAGAATGTTATAAAAATTCCAGATTATTGAACTTATGATTATACAATCTCTAGAGCGTGCTTTTGCAATCCTTGAGTTGATTGCCGAAAATGGAGGAGAGATGCGCCTCAGCGAAATTGCAGAAACTTTAGATCTAAATCGAACTACAGTTCATAACCTACTCGATACACTTAAGAAGCTAGGATATCTTGAGCAAAAAGAAGGCTCTGTTCGTTATAAAATTACAAATAAAGCAAGCCTTCTTACCGGCCCCGACTGCTCCGTTCTTCAAATCAGAGCCCTATTGAATGAACGTATGCAGCATATAGCACATAAACTTGACGAAACTGTTTTCATGGCTATGCAAACAGGAACTTATTTTCATTATGACAAATCATGGTTGCCCGACTCAAAAAGAGGCCTACCAATTGGCCTCGGAAAAGATGAGCAAATGTTTCAGACTGCTGTTGGAAAGATCTTTATGGCATTTTCTCCATCTCTTTGTAAATCTCTTCGAAAATATTATCCGGGAGTAATCAATTCTACAAGAAAAGATGAGTTTAATGATATTCATCAAAGACACTATGCGATTGATCTTGAACAATATCAACAAGGTTTAAATTGTATTGCATTTCCCATTATGCACAAAAAGAAAGTTCTTACGGTTGTAGGAACCTTTGGTCCATCTGATCGATTAAATAAAAACAAATTGGATCAAGCTATCATTTTATTTACACAAGAAATCAAACATATTGAAGGTCTGCTAAAAGAATGCAAACAATAATAGACATAGATGAATGCTAATAAAGGACATCCGTTGAATTTGATGTCCTTTTCATTTACTTAATCATTTATGAATATGAGCAATATAATCAAAACTCTAGAGGGACAATGGTGTTGAATCTATTATCTGCTCAATATCAGAATCTGACATTGTTTCTGAAACATCAATACGTATTGTATGCATCTTGTTACGCTCAAAGTTAAATGTCTTTTTAACAGGTTTACTTCTAGGCTTACCTTCCACAAACCAAGTGAACGTTATTTGAGTTGATTCACTAAATTCTTCATCTACATTCTCGCATCCTTCCAAACTTCTAAACGTATTTATCTGCTCTATCTCTCGCGCCGTATCTATTGCTTTTATGAATTTTACCGGTGCAAACTGCATCGCAATCATTAATTCACCCTCTGCAAGACCTTCTGCTATAAACTTTGTTTTAAAGGCTGCACGATTCATTAAGATAACTGCCGGTTCATTTTCTCTAGGAACGTAATCGGTTGTAACCCCATAATAGCGATCAGTCTCCGGAAGCATATATGATTGAGCATAATCTCCGGTTTCTTCATCTCTCATTACAGAAGATCCAAAATCGAGATAATCTAACCATGTTTCTGTTTTCAGCTCAAATTGATTTTTTAATAGACCATAGTCGAAGTTGTTCAAAGCAAAGGGCATCTCAAAAGCCTCCAAATCACCAAACTCCCCATCTAGAAATGCTTCATGATAGATTTTCTGTTTTGCTTCTTTTACCAATGATGCAATGAAACGATATTTATATCCTGTCGGCAATTTCAACGTAGCCTTAGTTTCATCATCAAACAACCCATAACCATATCGTTCATATTCAACGTAAACATCACTCGTATCAACACCTCTAAAAATTTGCACACCAAACACATCTCTATTACGATCATCTTCGGCACTTAATGCTTCTATTTTTTTTAGTTCGCCTTCCAAGCTTATCTCTACTTGATATTCTTTACCTGGAATATTTGGTTCCGGCATTCCTTTTTCAGGCTCATAATCTAGTGTATTACAAGCTGTAAAAAATAAAGCCAATCCATAATACAATACATTTCTCATTTCTAGTTTTTCAATTGATTAATATAGTTTAGACATTTATATGCTCCTTATTTGCGCACAACCGTAAAAATAAAACATTATTACTTTATATATATTTTTCCTTTGCAAGTTTTTCATAATCTAATTTATAGTTAACCACAAAACTAGAACCTAAACAGCTTTTTTTTACATTTGTATCAGATTATAAATACCGACAAACACAAGAATAACAACTCGAAAAATGAAGACAATAGTTACAGCTAGTTTTATTTTCACCTCAACAATAACTTCATGCAGCTTAAATCAAAGCAGCCTCAACCAGATTGAACCTCAAGTAGATGAACTAAAAGGAATAATGACTCTTTTCTGGAATGATGAATTTAATGAGAAAGAACTCGATTCTTCAAAATGGAGCACCAACTATTACTCTACTTGGGATTTTATGGATCGAACAAATTTTGACGAGTTTAAAGCAAATAAGCTTCCACAGCCGGCTATCAAGTATACAGATTCAACAATTATTTTATATACAGATAAAGAAAATCCGAAAGAAGTATTTTGGAAAAAAAGTGGCCGCAAAATATCCTCTATCCAAACGTATGATTGGCTTGCAGACACGAGCTATCTCCCTACAAATTTTGTTGGCGGTTATGTCGAAGCTCGTTTGAAGCGTTTTGCAGATAAAGAAGCAAAGATGGTAAACGGAGCCTTCTGGCTTGACTCTCCGGGGCCAGACCTAAAGCATTATTTAGAAAAAGGAACCGAAGCACATGGAACGACCGGCATACGTCCTCGTGGTCAAGTTTTTGAAATCGATCTATGTGAATATATCACGACTGAGATCGTTTTACATGGAAACGTAGATAGTTTAGGTAACTTTGAGCGAAACATTGGGCACCACATCGTAAAAGGCGACTTCAATGATAGATGGGTAACTCACAGCATGCTTTGGACACCGGCCGGATTAAGGTTCTATATTGATGGCCAATTAGTTCGAGAATGGTGGGATCCAAATGATATCAAATCGCCAAACCATTTCATGAACTTTTACCTTGGTATGTATGGCAAAGACGGTGCGACTTCCATGGAAGTTGATTACATACGCTTCTTTACATGGAACCTTGATAAGAACAATGAACTTCCAAATGGAGGTTTTGAATACAATACTCTATTTCCTTGGGAAGGCAATGGTATAGTCTCTCAAAATGATACGCGCACTGGAAAGCAAGCATTACAACTAGCTCCGGGAGCATCCATCTCTCAGATGATCTATACGAATCATTCAAAACCATATCAATTGCGGTTATATAGTAAAGCCCAGATAAGTGGAAAACTTGTTGCTAAAATAGAAAATATAACATCAGTTACAGGCGAAGCTGAAAGTATCACTAAAGAACAATTCAATATTGGTTCTGAGTACAAAGATTATTCTCTTGACTTTATTACAAATGCAGAGTGTTATGATCACAAACGAACCATTAAAATTATTCTGACAAACAACGGCACAACACCTATACAACTAGATGACATTGTTATTGCTCAGCTTTAAATATATGAACTAACGCAAAAGCATCCTTCGTGAAGATTTTTGCGTTAGTTCTATACTTATTACATATCCAACTAAAATATCAATATTCTTCAATTTCTTACAAAAAGGCGACCCGGCACTATTTAACACCAGTTAGCTAATAATCAACCATATAGCCACACCAAGAGACATGTTTACATACAGCTAACCACCTATATATCTGTCATTTGAGCACTATGCATCAAAAACTGATCAAAAAAACTCCTAGAAGATTTTTGATGTCTGCACGCCGAAAACCTCGTACTTCGTGATATATCCATGATGTTCCAGACGTGTTCAGACCCATTATAATGTACGTTTTTAGTTGAGTTCAGTATAACCCACAAAATACTAAAACTTATTTGCATTGATATTTCAATCAAGGAAAGATATACGCCACTATTTGCATAACTAAAAACTTCGATAATCACTTTCTCATCAGTTTACTTATTGGTTGAGATACAGTAAAAACTTTCGCTGTTATAGAAAGACTTTAAACAATTATTTTGGTTGTGAATTTTATTTAATACATTTACAGCATCTTTCTTTTGAATCTATAAATCAGCAAATACCATGAAGCGTATAAATCAACAATGTATAGAAAGCATACGCACTGGAGATGACACGGCTTTCGCTCAATTATATGATGCCTATTATACGTATCTTAATACCATTGCTATAAATTATTTATACTGCAGAAATGATGCCAATGAGGTCACAAATGATGTTTTTCTAAATTTGTGGCGTAACCGTCAGAATTTAGAATATCCGATTCATTCTTATATGGTAAGATCTGTCCAAAACGGTTGCTTGAACTTCATTCGAAACAAACAAACTTATACAAGAGTGATTGACGAATATTCTTTCAAAATGCTTCAGCATCAAGAAAGCTGCATTCACCTAGGTTCAAATCCTCTTAAAGATCTTGAACTATCAGACATTCTTAAATATATCAAAGAATTTATATCTACACTACCCGAAAGATGCAGAGAAGTATTTAACTTCTACTTCTTCGATCAACTGTCTCCTATCGAGATATCAGAAACACTTCAAATAAGCGTAAATACTGTACGAGTACAAATAAAACGAGCCCTTGATAAATTAAAAGAAGCGATCTCTCACCTTATATTTTTAATAATATTATTTCTGTAATATGCACTATTATTAGGACACGATGTAAATACATACAATAATAGGCGTGTATAATAAGTATGAATCGTTCCTTTCGAACTTCTAACAAACAAAAGAATACCATGAATAAAAGAATTCTTGTGACAGGCTTTCTAAGTCTGCTTTCCCTTGTTGCCCAAGCGCAAAACTGGTTACCACAACAACCGAATCCGCAAACTAAAATCAGAGTCTTGGGATGTAAGTATGATGGTGCACAATTAAAAGAATGCACTACCATTACTCCTGAATCTAAAGATTGGACATTACAAGTTATGCCCGATACAAAACTTGGAGGCGAACAATACATCTTTGAAGCTAAACGCCCCATGCAAGATGTAGGAGTTGCTGTTGCCTTCGATGAATACAACTGGAGTAGCGATAATTACGTTATGATTCCGGCTGTAGTCTATAATGGCAACCGTCAGCGGATTGTAAACCGCGAGTATGCAACGGGATTAGACAAGTCTGATTTTTACCGAAAAGACCTCGCTTTAACATCAAACCCAATTCCTCAACTATCACCTGAGTTCGGAGCAAAATCACGATTAGAAGTAAACATCAGTAACACTTCAACACCCGTTATCACATATTTCGATCGAAACCAACAACGAGGAACATTTCTTTTTACGGATCAAGGTATTGATTGGAAAGGCGACATCAAAGACCATGCTTTGATTGTCGAGGAATCTCCAGATAGAAGTATTGCTTCGTTTATTATTAGTGCACCTGGGGTAAGAGAACTTAAGCCAGAGTTTATAGGATTTAGTCCAAGTCCAGACCGAGGCATTTCCGTAGAAACAGGAGATAAGGTTATTATTCGTGTCGCAAAAAAAGACTTCCCTATCAATAATGTTCCCTCATTCCTATCACATTTCATGTCGGAAAGAACAAAGTATACAGCGCAAGAAACTCCTCGCAATCTAATGCCAATGAGTGAAGTTTTCAATCGTATGGTACGTAACATTGACGAACGATACCACAAGAGTGATATTGCTGAGTATTATTGTCCCGAAAATGCCGACTGGATATCGTATGGTTGGATCGGAGGTCTAATGAATACTTATCCTATGCTAGCATTGGGCGATACAGAACATTTGCAGCGTGTAAAGAATACCTTTGACTTTGGTCTGATGAATGGCTTTGGTCAAAGTGGATACTATTATGATGTACTAGGTGCAGACGGAAAAGTTCTGTATCGCGATGGTGCAAAGTTAAATCCAGGCATCGGACTTACACGAAAGAATGCAGATATTTTGTACTGGATGATTAAGCAGTTTATGCTTCTAAAGGAGCAAGGAAAAGCAAATACGATTGCACCGGAATGGGAAAAACAAGTACAGAATCTAGCCAATGCATTTGTAAAAACATGGAAAGAAGAAGGTACTTGGGGTAACTACTTAGACATTGAATGTGGAAAGATCTCAGTCTACAACACAACCGGAGGAGCAATGGCTGTAGGAGGATTGGCGCTTGCATCGGAGTATTTCAACAATCCGGAATATTTGATCATCGCCCGCGAAGCTGCAAAAAACTATTACGACAATTTTGCATTGGTTGGCTTTACTTCTGGCGGATGTGGTGACATTTTACAGAACGCAGACTCGGAAACAGCTGCAGCACTAATGACTTCTTTAATGACAATGTACGAAGTAACTAAAGAAGACTCCTTTTTACTTCAATCGATGGACTTAGCAAATCTATGTGCAACATGGACGGTATCTTTCCCTTATCAATTACCTGCAAATACACCTCTTGCAAAGTTAGGTGCAAATCTTAGGGGAGCAGTATGGGCGAGCACACAAAACAAACACGGTGCGCCAGGTTTTTGCACACAATCAGGAGATGCATTATTCAAAATATATCGCGCAACAGGCAATACATTGTATGCTGATTTCATCCGAGATGTAATCCATGCACATGCTGAAGGGGTACAGCCGAATGGCAAAATCACTGAACGACTCACCTATTGCGATGCAGATAGTCGCGGATCTAGGGGAGATGGAGGCAAAACCGGATGGAATGAAACCAACGGAGCTTTGATGGCATTAGAGATTCCGGGGATTTATGTACGCACCGACCTAGGGTCTGCTTACGTATTTGACCATGTCGAAGTAAAAGAAATAAAGAAATCGGGAAACAATACAATTCTTACTCTTTTTAACCCGACGCAATTTGATGCTAACGTTACAATTTTTGCAGAAAATGGTACTGATGCAAAAGCTCCGCTTGGAGAAAATGCATTCCTTAATTGGAAACAAAAAGCAAATGTAAAAGCTGGAAAAACAACGACAGTAAAAATCAAATAATAAGTATGGACATCATAATGAAGAAGTCGTCATATATAATAACCCTAGCTTTTAGCCTTGCAGCGATATCTTGCAATAAATCGCCACAAACATTTGAAGATTATACAGCTTTTACTAATAAATTTATAGGAACCGGACTCGAAGGACGAATATCACCGGTTGCATCTGTCCCTTTCGGCATGATGCAAATTGCGCCGGACACTCGTTCTTTCGGATCGGGCTACCACTACGAAGACTCAACAATACTCGGATTCAGCCATCTCCATAAAAGTGGAGGTGGTTGTGCCGATTTTCTAGATATATTATTCCTACCTCTGCATCCCTCTACTTCAATTCAGCAAATTGAGAACATCAACTCTAAAGAATATCAGGCTAGATATAACCATGCCGATGAGGTTGCAAGTCCGGGATATTATTCTGTCAACTTATACAACGATTCGCTCAGAGTGGAACTTACTGCATCACGCAGATGCGGTATCCAGAATTATACATATAAAAACAAAGAAACGATACCTGTACTTATCGATCTCGAATACGGATCACAATCTGCTTGTACTATCCAGCCTCAACATGACGTTGACACTGTTTTTGCATCATACCTAGAAATAGTAGATCCGTATACAATACAAGGATATCGTATCTCAAACGGTTGGGCCCCCAATCAACAAATTTATTTCTACACAAAACTATCAGCTCCAATCAAAGAATACAAGCTATTCTCAGACAATAGGCAACTTGAACATGCAAAATCTGCCAAGAGTGAGAATGTCAAACTTTTATTATCCATTGATAACAGTGCCAAAGAAGTAGTTGTGAAAACAGGAATTTCGGCAGTTGATATGAAGGGAGCCGAAAAGAATTTGAATATCGAAGTACTCAATAAAGGCTTCAATGAAGTCCGAACCGAAGCAAAAAATGAATGGAACAACATATTATCAAGGATCGAAATAGAGACTATTGATCCTAAAAAAAGAGAACTGTTCTACACGTCTTTGCACAATGTGATGCATTATCCGATGCTGTTTTCAGATGTAGATTATCGTTTTCGCGGACCAGATGCAGAAATACACAAAACAAGCGGATACGATTATTATGGTGCGGTTGTTGGACTTTGGGACACCTTTCGTGCTGCATGTCCACTCACTGCCATGCTATTTCCTGATATCATGAGCGATTATGTAAATACGGCACTTGATCATTATAAGTATGCAGGCCAACTTCCCATCTGGACACTTGCGGGAATGGAAACTTATCAGATGATTGGTATACATGCTATGCCAATGATTACAAACAGTTATTTAAATGGAATTACCTCTTTTGATCAAGAGTATGCACTTGAAGCAATGGTAAACTCTGCCATGAAAGATACTTGTGGTTATTCTATGGGATATTTTGTGGGTTTACAAAACTACAAGAAATACGGATATGTTCCGTGCGATCTTGAGATGGAAGCAACAGCTCGTACCCTTGAATATGCTTATGACGATCATGCTATTGCTCGATACGCAGAAAAGCTTGGTAAGAAAGAAACAGCCAGGCACTTTGACAGTCGTGCACAAAACTACCGTAACATAATTGATCCTACAACAATGCTTGCACGTGGCCGTAAAAGCGACGGAAGCTGGAATACACCTTTCAATCCTTTACAATCAGAACATCGACGCGATGATTACTGTGAAGGAAATGCTTGGCAGTGGACATTTTTCGTACCACATGATGTTATGGGACTTGCTAATGTTATGGGCGGAAGCAAAGCATTAGAAAATAAAATGGACACACTATTTACAATGACATCTTCTATACATGGTGAAAATGTTTCAGGCGATATCTCCGGACTCATTGGCCAATATGCACACGGGAACGAACCCGGACATCATACAATTTACATGTATAATAAATTGGGGGCTCCCGCAAAAACTCAGAAGTATATACATCAGGTATTAAACACGCTTTATGATAATACACCCGAAGGTATATGCGGCAACGAAGATACCGGACAAATGAGCGCTTGGTATGTATATAGTTCATTGGGCCTTTATCCGATGGATCCTGTTTCGGGACAATATGAGCTAGGTACCCCCTCTTTTGAAAAAGCTATAATTCATTTACCAAACAGTAAACAATTCACGATCACTTCTAACAAAGCTGCGGCAGATCAATACCTTGTAAAAAACATTTATCTCAACAACATCAAGCTAGATCGTACCTATATTACTTTCGAGGAAGTATCAAATGGTGGAAATCTACACTTTGAAATGTAACATAAATCCCGATATATTCACAATTAAACGACTACAAACAAACACATCCTATTTTTCTTGTAAATACAAGGAGAATAGGATGTGTATTATTTACAAAAGCAAACATAAGTTATGAATCATAATATAGAACAAACAGACTTTGATGAGCTTGCAATTCAATACATGAACAACTCACTGGGCGAAGCAGGCAAGAAAAAGCTGTATCAACTTTTACAAACTGATCCTAACAATCAAGAACGCTTCGATCAGCTTTCTTTGGGGTATGCCTTTCTTCAAGTACCTGAGGTTGAAAAGGGAAAGACCTCAAATTATATTGAATTACAAAAGCTCATAAATAATAAAAATGAGCAAGCTCCAAAACGATATACCTTATATCAACAACTATTGGGCATTGTAGCTGCTATATTTTTATTTATAGCCGGAGCATCCTCTACCTATTATCTTCTTCAAAATAAAGACAACCACCTTGTAAACAACGACTCCTATATAACAACAACTGTCCCCAATGGATCGAAAAGCAAACTGACGCTAGAAGATGGCACAGAAGTTTGGCTCAATGGAGGTTCCATATTTACGTACAACAGTAATTTTGGGAAAACCAATCGAGAAGTTACACTCAAGGGGGAAGGTTATTTTGAAGTACAAAAAAACAAACAGCTTCCATTCATCGTAACAACAAATACATTAGATGTACTTGTAACGGGAACTACCTTTAATATTTCTGCTTATGATGACGACGTAAACACGAGTGTGGTATTAGTTGAAGGAGAAGTAAAGGTAGAAACTGACAAACAACAAATCACACTTGTTCCGGATCAAGAACTAAATTATGACAGCTCAAGCAACACTACTCTAATATCAAATATTGATGCATCACGTATTGGTGCTTGGAAAAATAATCAGCTGGTTTTTACAAATGAACCTCTGCCTTCTATTTTAAAGAAACTTGAAAGGGCATATGATACAACAATAAAGTTAGAGTCTAATAAAGCCAAGAACGAAATATTCACAGGTTCTATAAACTTGAATCAATCTATTATAGATGTGATAAACTACCTAGATGTAGATAATAAGTACACTATAAGCCGACTAAAAGACACCTTAATTTTAAAAGAAAGATAAATCAAAATAAATTACTAGTTATTAAAATATAATTTATTTATCCATGAAAAAACACAATGTTCCACGGACCAAGACAAATGGTCTATTCCGACAAAGCATTAAGCATAGTAGGAAAGTTGCAGCCCTATTATTAGTACAAGCAATGCTTACGCCGTCATTAATGGCAGCAGAACTATCTGAGCAAATTTTAAGTATCAACCACAAAAATGTGCCAATCAGTGTAGTTTTGAATGACATTGAAGCGAACACCGGTTATTCTTTTCTAGTTAGAAATAACGATGTCAATATCAATGAAAAGATTACAATCAGTGCAACTAACAAAAACCTCGAAGAAATCTTAGGTCAACTGTTCGACAAAAAAGGAATACGCTATACTGTCGAAAACAACCGTATCACAATTTACAAATCCAAAACTGGCAGTACCTTACCGTCAGTTGCACAAACCAAAACAAGAACAATAACCGGGATTGTTACGGATCAGGCTGGGGAACCAATTATCGGGGCTAATATCACTGTAAAAGATGAAAAAAACATCGGAACATCGACAGATATAGATGGTCGATTCTCTTTAAATGTCCCTGAAAACAGTAAAATTGAAGTCTCATATGTAGGCTACCTAACACAAACATTTCCAATAAAAAATCAATCTTCATTTAAGATTAAATTAACTGAAGATACAAAAGCATTGGAAGAAGTTGTCATTGTTGGATATGCAACACAAAAAAAGGGGTTATTGACGGGCTCTGTAGAAACAGTAAAGATGGATGACAAACTCAGAACTATTCCATCAACATCTGTCGGGGAATTATTAACCGGAAAACTTGCAGGCGTTAATGTAGGAGCTGTAGACAGTAAACCCGGATCAAACCCTAGCATTTCAATTCGCACCGGCTCTTCTTGGAGAAGCAACTCACAACCCGTGATGTACGTTATCGATGGAGTTGTTCGCGGTAGTGGAGATTTCAATAATTTAAGTCCGAATGAAATAGAGGACGTCACCGTTCTTAAAGATGCAGCTGCGGCTGCAGTCTATGGTTCAAGATCGGCAGGTGGTGTTATCGTTGTTACTACTAAAAAAGGTAGTATTAGCAAACCTACGATCAATTACTCTTACTCATATACGATCGACAAGCGTACCAAAAACATGGATCTCACCGATGGTGTTCAAACCTACGAACTATATAATAGAATGAATCCAGACCCGAATACCAACTGGGCACAAGATGAACTTGATGAGTTGGCTAAAATAAATGGAGGTTGGGGAT